>NZ_BAAHNC010000002.1:0-893338 GCF_054655655.1 Alteriqipengyuania triglochinis | reverse complement strand
TTTTTCGGGTTTTTTATATGTTGTTTTTGTTTAATTTTTGGGACGGGTGGGGGCGCCCGGGGGGGCCCCCCCGGCACGGCGGCTGAATAAACAGCCGCGACGGTGCCCGCACGCGGCGCCACCACACTATAATTCAACTCAGACCCAACCGTTGATGAAAGCAGTTGCGAACCCATGCTCAATGGCATCGGCCTTATCTTGATCCTCGCGTGCGTGTTCGGCAGTTTTATTCTGGCCGGCGGCAAGATGGACATCATTTCTCATGCCTTGCCGCATGAGATGATGGCCATTGGCGGCGCCGCGATCGGAGCCTTCCTCGTCGGCAATTCGATGTCCGTTGTGAAGAAGGCGGGCAAGGGCCTCGTGCGCGCCTTCAAGGGGCCCAAGTGGCGGGAGAGCGATTACCGCGATCTCCTGACCATGCTCTTCACCTTGCTCAACACGTTCCGCAAGGGCGGCGCGACCGCGATCGAGCCGCATCTCGACAATCCGGAAGAGAGCCATCTCTTCAGTCGATATCCGCGCATCCTCGCGGATCATCACCTGGTGGAGTTCATCTGCGACTACCTGCGGATGATGACGGTCGATTTCGAAGACCCGCACCAGATGACAGAGGCGATGGAGAACGACATCGAACGTCATCACCACGAGGAGATGGAGCCGCAGCACGCGCTCCAGGTCATGGCCGACGGCCTGCCCGCGATCGGCATCGTCGCCGCCGTGCTGGGCGTGATCAAGACCATGGGTTCGATCGACCAGCCGACCGAGATACTCGGCGGCATGATCGGCGGGGCCCTGGTGGGGACCTTCCTTGGCGTCCTGCTCTCCTACTGCTTCGTCGGACCGCTGGCAGCCAAGCTTCTCGAAACGATCGAGTCCGATGCCAAGCCGTTCACCATCGCGAAGACCGCCATTATCGGCCACGCCCAGGGCCTGCCCACGCAGGTTGCCATCGAAATCGCCCGGCGCATGACCCCGTCAAGTTACGCGCCCTCCTTCCATCAGCTCGAGACCGCACTTGAGGAGGCGAGCAGTGAACTCAACGCCCAACCAGCCTGAAACGAACACACCGGAAACCGCCGGCCCTGAAACCGACGGTAAGGACAAGGTGCAGGGGCCGCTCAAGCTCCCTGTCAACGGCACCACCGCGTCCGCGGAGGAGCTGCGGATCCAGCTGGTCCTTCTACTCGACTGCGCGGCCACGTCGCAGATCGACGCCAGCGAGGTGGACAACGCCGGGCAGGCCGTCCTGCAGCTGCTGGTCGCCGCACAGGCGGAAGCCCGCGAAGCCGGACGTCCGCTGTCTTTTGTCAATCCGAGCGCGGCTTTTTGCGACCGCGTCGAACGCTGCCGACTGACCGAACAGATCGGCCTGGATCCTGAAGGAGTTGCCGCGTGACGAAGCGCATTCTGACTGTCGATGATTCTGCGAGCATGCGAATGCTCCTGAAGGCATCGCTGACCAAGCAGGGTTTCGCCATCGAAACCGCGGACGACGGCGAGCACGGGCTTTCGCGCATGTGCGAGCTGAGCCCCGATCTGCTGATCACCGACATCAACATGCCGAAGATGGACGGCTTCGAGCTGATCGAAGCGGTTCGCGGCATGCCGGAATTCCGTGGCACCCCGATCCTCGTCCTGTCGACCGAGTTCTCCGACGAGAAGAAGGCGCGGGCTCGCAGCGCGGGCGCGACCGGCTGGATCACCAAGCCTTTCGATCCTGACAAACTGGGGGCGGCAATCCGCAAGGTGTGCCCATGAGCGACGATCTCGACGACATCCAGGCAATCTTCTTCGAAGAATGCAACGAAGGCCTTGCGGTCGCCGAAGCCGGCCTCAGCACGATGGCCGACGGCGACACCTCGGCCGACGTGATCGCGGGCGTGTTCCGCGCGGTCCATTCGATCAAGGGTGGCGCGGGTGCCTTCGGGCACGAGGCGCTGCAGAGCTTCTCGCACATCTTCGAGAATCTGCTCGACGAAGTGCGCGCGGGCCGGATCGAACCCAACGCCCACATCTGCAAGAACATGCTGCTGGCCTTCGACGTGCTTTCGGATCACGTGCAGGCGGCGCAGGGCTTC
The DNA here is from genome assembly GCF_054655655.1 of Alteriqipengyuania triglochinis. Lineage (NCBI taxonomy): Bacteria > Pseudomonadati > Pseudomonadota > Alphaproteobacteria > Sphingomonadales > Erythrobacteraceae > Alteriqipengyuania > Alteriqipengyuania triglochinis. The sequence goes on along the minus strand of NZ_BAAHNC010000002.1, from coordinate 891,257 downwards.
GTCGCCGTGCCCGACGATGCCGCGATGCTGGCCACGCTCGAAGCGCTGCTGGCCGAAGGGTCGGGCGACGCGCCTGCCGAAGATGCAGCCGCCGCGCCCGAAGCGAGCGCCCCTGCGGCCGAAGGCGAAGCGGACGAGTTCGGCTTCATGCCCGTGGTCGTGGATATCGAAGATCTCGACCAGGAGCCCGATGCCCTCATGGATCTGGGCGATGGCGACGCGCAAGACAGCGCAGCCGATGCTGGCTGGTCGATCCGCTTCGCACCTTCGCGCGATGCGATGGCCAATGGCAGCGAGCCCCTGCTGGTCCTGCGCGAACTCGAGCGGATGGGCGGCGAAGTCGTCGGCGTGGAAACCGCGCCGCTGCCGCCGCTGCGCGAGCTCGATCCCGAAGCCGCCTACTTCACCTGGTTCGTCAGCGTGCCCGCCACCGCGACGCGCTCCGACATCGAGGAAGCGTTCGATTTCGTCGCGCCTGACTCGGGGATCGATATCGTCGAAGGCGTCGCGCCGTCCGCGCAGGAGAGCGAGCCCGAGCAGCAGCCGGAGCATGCGCCTCAGCCCGAAGCGGCCGAAAAGCCTGCCGCGAGCGATGCTGCCCCCAGCGACCCACCGGTCGAGAACACCCCGCCTGGCCCCCCGGCGAAAGCCACACCGTCCGCACCGCCCGCCCCGCCTGCGGAGGCAAAGGCGATCGAGCCGCCGCAGAACATTCGCGTCGACGTCTCGAAGCTGGACATGCTGCTCAACCTCGTGGGCGAGCTCGTGATCCGTAACTCGATCCTGGCGGACCGCCTGTCTTCGGCGGACCAGCAGCGGGTCGAGCTGCCCGAACTTGCCCGCCTGACGCGCGAGATCCAGGACAATGTCATGGCGCTGCGGGCACAGCCCATTCGCCAGGCCTTCTCCCGCGTGCCCCGTATGCTTCGCGAATTGTGCTCGGCCACCAACAAGGACGTGGTGCTCGAAGTCTCTGGCGAGGCAACCGAAGTCGACAAGAGCGTGATCGAGAAGATCGGCGAGCCGCTCACCCACATGATCCGCAACGCCGTCGATCACGGTATCGAGAACGCCGAAGAGCGTGTGGCGAAAGGCAAGCCTGCGCAGGGCAACCTGCAACTCTCTGCCGAACAGAGGGGCGCGCGGATCTTCCTGCGCGTCGCAGACGACGGACGCGGAATCGATCGCGAACGCGTGCTCGCCAAGGCGGTCGAGAAGGGCATCGTCGCCGCCGACGCTACCTTGAGCGACGAAGAGATCGACAACCTGATCTGCGCCCCCGGCTTCTCCACCGCCGAAACGATCTCGTCCATTTCCGGGCGCGGCGTGGGCATGGATGTCGTGCGCAGCAATGTCGAAGCGCTCGGCGGCCGGATCGAGATCAGTTCGACGCCCGGCAAGGGCACGACCTTCACCATGATCCTGCCGCTGACGCTGGCGATCCTGGATGGCATGGTCGTGCGCCTGTGCGGCCAGCGCTACGTGCTGCCGCTGTCCAACGTGGTCGAGACCGTGCAGCCCGAGCCCGGGCAGATGCGACCGGTCGCCAACAGTTCGGAAGTGATCGACATGCGCGGCACCTACGTGCCCGTAAAGCGCCTGTCCGAGCTCTTCCAGCTGCCTCCCGCCGATCGGGAGGACGAGGATAGCGTGGTCATCATCGTCGAGACCGACGCAGGCAATGTCGGCCTGATGGTCGATACCATCGAGGACCGCCGCGAGGTGGTGATCAAGAGCCTCGACCAGAACCTCTACCCGATCCGCGGGCTGGGTGGTGCGACCATCCTGGGTGACGGCTCGATCGCGCTGATCCTCGATATCGAAGCCCTCGTGGCCTCGGCGAACTCCCCCAGCAAATTTGTCCTGAAAGGAATGGCAGCATGAATGTGAATGAAACCGCCGAGCTCAGCACGATGGCCGCCACGGCCGCAGCGGCGACCGAGACGGAGCATGTCGACGATACCGAGCGCAAGATCGTCACCTTCCTGCTCGGCAAGCAGACCTTCGGCATCGACATGTCGGCGCTGATCGAGATCCGCGAGTGGGAAGATCCCACCCCGCTGCCCAGCGTGCCGCCGTACATCAAGGGTGTCACCAACCTGCGCGGCCATGTCGTGCCGGTCGTCGGCCTCGCCGAGCGCCTCGGCTGGGAGCCTAGCGTGCTGCACGCCCGCTCGTGCATCCTGGTGGTCAACATCGAAGGCAAGCATGCCGGCTTCCTGGTCGATGAAGTGGCGGACATCGTGTCCGTCGCGGACAGCGCGATCCAGCCGGCTCCCGAAGTCGAAGTGACCGAAACCAGCGTGATCCGCGGTCTCGTGGAAATCGGCCAGCGCAGCAAGGAAAGCTCCGACCAGAAGGACCAGATCATGGTCTCTCTCCTCGATCTCGAAAAGCTCAGCCCCACCCGTCACATGGACCTGGTCGCCTGATGACGCTCGCGGCCTCCCCTGCTGGCAATCCATCGGCGCTTATGCCCGAAGAAGTGCGGCTGGATCAGCGCGATTTCGCGAAGGTCGCCGCCATCGTAGACCGCGAGGCGCGCATCGCGCTTCAGCCCACGAAGGCGACCCTCGTCTTCTCGCGCCTGAGCCGCCGCCTGCGCGAGCACGGCCTGAGCTCGTTCCGCGATTACCTCACCCTGGTCGAGGCCGACGCCGTGGAACGCGCGGCGATGGTCGAGGCGCTGACCACGAACCACACGCACTTCTTCCGCGAGAGCCATCACTTCGACCATTTCCGGGAGAGCGTGCTGGGCGAGCTGCAGGAACGCGTCCGCGCCGGGCATTCGGTCCGGCTGTGGTCGGCCGGGTGTTCGAGTGGCGAGGAAGTCTATTCGCTGATCATGTGCATGCTCGGCACCTCGCGGTCCGAAGCGCGCTGGGCGGTGGACGGCGACGTCAAGGTGCTCGCCACCGATCTGTCGGCGCGCGTCGTGGCGGCAGCGCAGAAGGCGGTCTATTCCGAAGCGACCGTGAAGCCGATTCCGGACGCCTACCGGCGCCAGTGGCTGCGTGAAGAAGGCGCCGACTTCGCGGTCGTCGACGACGCACGCCGCTTCGTCACCGCGCGCGAACTGAACCTGTTCGGCGAGTGGCCGATGCGCCAGCAATACGACGTCATCTTCTGCCGCAACGTCATGATCTATTTCGACGATGCCGCGACCTCGGAACTGATTTCCCGGTTCTCGCGGCTCCTGCGCCCCGGCGGGTACCTGTACATCGGCCACTCGGAACGCCTGATCGGGCCCGGTGCCGAGGGTCTCGTCCCGTGCGGGCAGACGATCTATCGCAAGGAAGGGTCCCACTGATGACCTCCCCGGTCCGAACACTGGTGGTGGACGATAGCGCCACGATGCGCTCGATGCTGACCGCCGCGCTCAACGCCGATCCCGGCATCGAGGTGGTCGGCGCTGCACCCGAACCGCATACCGCGCGCCAGATGATGCGCGAGCTCGACCCGGATGTGGTCACGCTCGACGTCGAGATGCCCGGCATGGACGGGCTCTCCTTCCTCGAGAAGATCATGCGCCTGCGGCCCACGCCCGTGGTCATGTGCTCCTCGCTCACGACCCGCGCGGCCGAGGTCACGATCGAGGCGCTGCGCCTCGGGGCGGTCGACTTCGTCGCCAAGCCGAACGGTCCCGAAGGGGACATGGCGCGTGCTTCCGCGGAGCTGTGCGAAAAGGTCAAGGCCGCCGCGCGCTCCCAGGTGCGCCTGTCGCGCAATGCCGCGACCGCAGCGCCCGCCGCCACCGGCGGAGGCGTGTTTGCCGAGGATCGCATTATCGTCGTCGGATCGTCCACCGGCGGTGTCGATGCGCTGTTCGCGATCCTGCCCAACCTGCCGGCCGACGCGCCTGCGGTGCTGGTGGTTCAGCACATGCCGCCGGCCTTTACCGCCAGCCTCGCCGGGCGGCTCGATCAAAGCTGTGCGATGAAAGTTATGGAAGCGTTCGATCGTGCCCCGATCAAGCGTGGAACCGTCTATATTGCTCCAGGAGGCGATCGTCACATGGTCCTCTCCGGCAAGACCGTTCGCCTGATCGAAGGAGATCGCGTGTCCGGCCACCGCCCGTCCGTCGACAAGCTCTTCCAGTCGGTGACGCCGCTTGGCCCGAAGGCCGTGGGCGTGATCCTGACGGGAATGGGCGACGATGGCGCAGCAGGGCTTCTGGCCCTGCGCGATGCGGGTGCCCGTACCTTCGGCCAGGATGAGCAATCCTGCGTCGTCTACGGGATGCCACGTGCCGCCGCCCAGCTCGGTGCGGTGGAAAGAGAATTGAGTCTGTCTGCGATGCCGCAGGCCATCATCGGCGCCTGCCGCAAATAGTAAGGGGATCCGTTATGCCGGCAGCGTCCGCAATCAAGGTTATGGTGGTCGACGACCAGACGAGCATGCGCGCGATGATCCGCCGCACGCTCCAGGATCTGGGCTTTCGCGATGTGCGCGACAAGGCGGGTGCCGCCGAAGCGCTCGAAGACGTGCGCGCCAACCGCGTCCACCTCATCATCTCGGATTACAACATGCCCGATATGGACGGGCTCCAGTTCCTGCAGGAAGTGCGCAAGGATGCGGTGATCGGGAAGACCGTTTTCATCATGCTGACCGCATCGGCAGAGAAGGAGATCGTCCAGAAGGCCGCCGAGATGGGCGTTAACAACTACGTCGTGAAGCCCTTCACGCCCGCGGCTCTCAAAGAGAAAATCGAGCGCGTCTTCGGGGCTCTCACCTGACGCCATGCGCCGCATTTCCATCATCCAGGGCGAACATCGCGTGCTTAGCGAGCCCGACACCATGCTGACGACGGTGCTGGGATCGTGCGTGGCGGTATGCCTGCACGACCCCGTGGCCCGCATCGGCGGCATGAACCACTTCCTGCTGGGCGAACCGAGCGCCGGGCACAATCTGCAGCCCGAGGAAATGCAGCGCTACGGCGTGCACGCGATGGAACTGCTCATCAACGCGATGATGCGCGCCGGTGCCGTGCGCGAACGGTTGTGCGGCCATCTGTACGGCGGTGCGAACATCATCGCCGGGCTGGGGGCGATCGGCAGCAGCAACGCCGCCTTCGCCCGCCGCTTCATGGAGACCGAAGGTCTTGAGATCAGGCATTGCGACCTGGGTGGCACCAGCGCGCGCAAGGTCGAATTCCTGCCGGTCGCAGGCAAGGTGCGTTCGCTCATGGTCAAGGACGTCCCGCTCGAACAGCGGCCGCAGCGTATCGCGACCAATGATGTCGAGTTGTTCTGACCTTCGGCCCCCGAAAGTCCTCCTCTTTTCCTACGGATAAACCATGGACATTCTCGAAACTCAGACCGCCGAACTCTGCCGGGCCATTGCCGAAGAGATCCGCCAGGTAAGCCTGCTGGTCGAAGAGCTCGCCCGGGTCCTCGTCGACGACGAAGAAATCGCCCTCCGGCACATCCACCGCTTGCAGGCGTTCGATCTCGTCATCCAGCGCGCCGGCGAGAGCGCCCGCGTGCTCGATCAGCTGGCCTCCGGCGTGCACTCGCACCAGGCGATCGATGCCGTGTGCCTCGAAGCGCTGCAGGATCGCCTGCGCGCAGCGACCGGGCCTAGCTGACCATGGCCGTCAACGCAGCAGATCGCCCCATCGTCATCCGGCGGGTGAAGAAGGTTACGGGGGGCGGCCATCACGGCGGCGCCTGGAAGGTCGCCTATGCCGACTTCGTGACCGCGATGATGGCGTTCTTCATGTTGCTGTGGCTGACGGCCAATCCGGACAAGGAAATGCTCAAGGGCCTCGCCGAGTACTTCACGCCCGAAGAGCCCGGTTCGATCGGGCCGGGCAGCAACTCGACCGGTGCCACGGGCCTGTCGGGCGCGGGCAACAGCCGCGCGGCGCAATCGAGCGAGAACAGTCCGTCCGGCACGCCGGGCATGGAGGCGGCCACCGTCGGCGCGTCCCGCGGGGGCAGCGCGAACGTGCCCGATGCATCGCTGCGCGTGCTCGCACAGGAGCTGCGGCTGGTGATCGACAGCGCCGCGGCCAGCGATGATGCGAACAATGTGAAGATGGAGCAGGATGCCGATACCCTGACCATCAGCCTGATGGACACGGCCAAGCGGCCCATGTTCAAGGACGCCTCGGGCGAGCCGAACGCCTATGCTGCCAACCTGCTGTCGCGAATTGCGCGCAAGGTTTCCGGCACCGGAGTGAGCCTTTCGCTGGAAGGGCATAGCGATGCGGACGGCGGGCTGAGCGAGGCGAACTGGAGGCTTTCGGGCGAGCGGGCCCAGGCCGCGCGCAGGATCATGCAGGCCGCCGGGCTCTCCTCGGACCACTTCACCCAGGTCGCCGCCATGGCGAGCACCCGTCCCGTGTATCCCGACCAGCCCCTGCGCGCCGAAAATCGCCGGATAACGATCCTCATCAAGGCGGAAGGTTCAGCCCTGCCGCCCGACACCAGTTTCCAGTTCTAGCAGGGGGGCACCAATGCCCGGTATCAAGAAGATCATCATGCCGATTGCCCTGCTGGCAGGCGGCGTGGGAATTGGCAGCGGCGCAGCCTATGCGACGGCCATGGTGCTCGGCTCGGCCGAGGGTGGCGGTGCTGGCGGTTCCGAGGCGGGGCCGACCACGCTGGTAAAGGTCGAAGACGTGATTGCACCGCTGGTCCTGCCCGACGGGCAGCGGCTTGCGGGCTATGTCTCCTTCCAGCTCGCCCTGCAGGTGCCCGAGGACAAGGCGGACGAAGTATCGGCCCACATCCCGCTGCTGCTGCACGAGATCAACATGCGCACTTATCGCACGCCGATGGCGAGCGGCCCCGACGGCACCCTCCCCACGCTCGAGGTGTTCCGGCAGATCGTCCAGGAAGCCGCCGACATTGCGTTCGAAAAGGGCACGGTGAGCGCGGTGGCCATCTCCGGCGCGAGGCCCGCCTGACATGAACTTCGGGGCGAGCGACAAACCGTCGCAGACCGTACAGCACGGATCCTCTCCCGCCGCTGCACAAAGCACGAGCGGGCGACCGGCGATCGCTCGCGCGGAGCGCACCGTCACCATGCTGATGCTCGGCCGCCTGCAGCGCCAGGGCACCGACACGATCTGCCGCATCCGCAACGTGTCTTCGGGCGGCATGCGGATCGATACCGCATCCCCGCTCTGCAAGGGCGACGCGGTGACGATCGAGGCCCGCACCGGCGCCTCCATCGCGGGGCGGATCGCCTGGACCAGCCAGCTGGCCTCGGGCGTCGCGTTCGACCAGACCATCGATCATCACGCGCTGTTCGGACCGCCGAGCGGACCGTCGGGAGCACGGGTGGCTTCCCGCAGCCCGCGCTTCGAGACGTCGGCGACCGCACGGCTGGATATTGACGGCCGCACCATCCAGCTGCGGCTCGACAATATCTCGCTGGGCGGCTGCCGGGTCGAAGGCGGCGCGAGCTTTCCGCGCCAGGTCGAAGGGCGCATCACCATTCCGGGCCTGGGACCGCTGGGTTGCTGCACGCGCTGGGTGACCGGCAACCGGGCCGGGCTGGTGTTCCTCACCCGGCCCCAGTTTGCCACCTTCGCGCGCTGGCTGGAAAGCCCGGAACTGCGCTTCACCGGCGCGCGCTCCAGGCCCGACGATGCGCCGGACGCAGCCCCCGCGATGCCCGCCAGAATGCTCTTCAGCCGCCCCCGAAACTTTTGACCAGCGATCCGGCAACCAGCGCCCAGCCATCGACGAGAACGAAGAACACGATCTTCATCGGTAGCGAGATCGTGGGTGGCGGCAGCATCATCATGCCCATCGCCATCAGCACTGCGGACACCGCGAGGTCGATGATGAGGAACGGCAGCAGCAGCAGGAAGCCGATCTCGAATCCGCGCCGCAGTTCGGAAATCATGAAGGCCGGCACTAGGGTCGACAATGCCAGCTCGTCGCGACTCGGGGCGGGCTTGCCGGAGAGTTCGACGAACAGCGCCAGATCGCTCTCGTTCACCTGGCTCAGCATGAACTTGCGGAACGGCGCGGCGGTCCGCTCGAACGCTTCTTCCTCGCCGATTTCGCCCTGGGTGTACGGCGTCACGCCGTTCTCCCACGCCGTCTCGAAGGTCGGCGCCATGACGAAGAAGGACAGGAACAGGGCGAGGCTGATGATCACCGGATTGGGCGGCACGCCGGGCGCACCGATACCCGTGCGCAGCAGCGACAGGGCAACGACGATCCGCGTGAACGACGTGACTGTCATCAGGATGCCGGGCGCAAGGCTCAGCACCGTCAGCATCAGCACCAGCTGGATCACGCTGCCCGAGACCGAGCCTCCGCTGCCCAGGTCGATGGTGGCGCTCTGCGCCGCCGCCTGCCCGTGGGCGAGCAGCAAGGCCGCGCCGGCTGCGACGCGCACAAGAGGACGCGCGATCATCTCAGTGCTTTCGCTTCGAAGGGATCGCGCCCTTCGTGCCGGGGCGGATGAACGACGTCAGGTCCGCATCGAGCAGCGCGGTGAAGGACTGCGGCAGCGCGCGCGTCGCGTTCGGCACGGGCTGCGCGTCGAGGTCCGGGAAGCTGTGTGGCCGGCTTTCGACCACGATCTGGCCTTCGGGCGAGATGATCACGAGATGCTCGCGGTCGTCGCGCCGGATCAGGATGGCCGATCGGCGCTTGTCGATCCCCAGCCGCTCGACCACTTCAAGACGCCGCCCGGAATTGCGCACGAGCGCGCCGGGAAGACGCAGATCGTAGCGGCGCACCGCCCACAGCGCTGCGGTCAGCATGCCCAGCAGCAGCCCCAGCGCGCCGAGCGCACGAACGAGATACATGACGTCCATCTCAGCGCTCCCGCTTCACGAGGCCGGTGATCTCGAGCAGCATCTTGTCGCCTTCGACAAGAATCTGGCCCTTGGCGATCATCTGGCCGTTGATGAACAGCAGCGTGGGATCGTCCTCGTCGCAGTCGAGCGGGATCGTGGCGCCGCGCGAGAGCTTGAGAATCTGCTTTATCGGCAGTGTCGTCGAGCCGAGCGCAATGGTGCATTCGACCGGAACGTCGTTGAGTACGGACATGGCAACAATCTCCTTGCCCGCATTCTAGGAAGAAAAGTCCCACCCCCCGGCCCGGGGTAGGCAATATTTTCCTATCAGTATTCTGACGGCGCCAATCGGGCGCAGCAGAATGAGGACCACCATGCCACTTGATAGTTCGATCGGAATTTCCGCATCGGGGCTTCGCGCACAGACGCTTCGCATGCGCGTGATCGCAGAGAACCTGGCGAACGCCAGTTCCGTGTCCGAGACCCCCGGCGGCGATCCCTACCGGCGCAAGGTGCCGACCTTCAGGGCGGCGGTGAACCGGGAAGACGGCTCCACCTCGGTCGAGGTCACGGGGATCGCCACCGACCGGTCCGACTTCACGCGGGTTCATCAGCCCGGCAACCCCGCTGCGGACGCCGATGGCTACGTGAAGATGCCCAATGTCAATTCGCTCGTCGAAAGCGCGGACATGAAGTCTGCCCAGCGTTCGTACGAAGCCAATCTCAACGCCATCGAAGCGGCGCGCAGCCTGACGATGCGCACCATCGACCTGCTCAAGTAAGGATCATCCGAATGTCTATCAGCGCATACGACGCAGCGACCGCGTATGGCACCGGCCTTGGCGGGATCCCCGCTTCGAAGACCGGCGGCCTGTCTCGCCCGCCCGCCCAGGGCGGCGAGGAAGGCAGCTTCGGCGATCTGATATCGGGCATGGTCACCGATACGTCGAACAAGCTGCACACCGCCGAACAGGCCAGCATCCGGCAGGTGGCCGGCAAGGGCGACCTGATCGACGTCGTGACGGCCATCGGCGCCGCCGAGACCGCGCTCGACACGGTGGTAGCCGTGCGCGATCGCGTGGTCGGCGCCTATGGCGAAATCATGCGGATGCAGATCTAGCGACGCGCAGGGGGACACCAGCGCCATGAACGCCACCGATGCCATCCAGATCGCCCATGCCGCGCTGATCCTGATTCTCACGATCTGCGGGCCGATGCTGCTCACCTCGCTGGTGATCGGCGTCGCGATCGGCCTGTTCCAGGCCTTGACGCAGATCCAGGAAATGACGCTCACCTTCGTGCCCAAGCTGTTCGTGATGGGCTTCGTCCTGCTGCTGTGCCTGCCGATGATCGGCGATGCGATGGGCAATTTCATGGCGCAGCTGTCCGACCGTATCGTGGCTGGCTGAGACGATGGATCAGCTGCCCGCGCAGGTTGAAGGCTTTTTCATCGTGTTCGCCCGTCTGGGCGGCGTGCTGATGGTGCTGCCGGTCTTCTCCGAAGACGCGGTTCCCGTTCGCATCCGCCTGCTGATCGCACTGGGCATCTCGCTCGCGCTGTTCGGGATGCTCGGTCCGCAGGTGCCCGCCCCCGGCGGGTCGACCGGCCTCGCGGCGATGATCTCCGTCGAGCTCCTGGTGGGGCTGGCGCTGGGCACGATCGTCAGGATCATGTTCCTCGCCATTACCATCGCGGGCTCGATCATCAGCCTGCAGACCGGGCTGACCTCGGCGGTGATGCCCGATGCCGGGCTGGGCGGGCAATTGCCGGTGATGGCCAAGCTGGTCAGCGTGGCGGCAGCGGTGGTGTGCTTTTCCCTAGGCATCCACCACCTGTGGATCGCGGCGATGGTGAACAGCTATCTGGTCTTCCCGGTCGGCGTCCTGCCCCCTGCGGCGGACTTCGCGCAGCTGGCGATCGCCACCACGACCAGGTCGATGGAACTGGGTTTCTCGCTCGCCGCGCCACTGGTGGTCTACGGGATCGTGTTCAACGTTGCGCTGGGTCTCTCGGCCCGGCTCGCGCCGACCATCCAGGTCTTCTTCATCGCCCAGCCGCTCAACATCCTGCTGGGCCTTGCCCTGTTTGCCGCCACCCTCGGCGCGGTGCTGATCGCCTTTTCCTCGGCCATGGCCGACTGGATCCAGCAGGGCTGGGTCTGATCGATGTCGCAGTCCGATTCCGGCGAGAAGACGCACGACCCAACCGACAAGAAGCTCGACGACGCGCGCAAGAAAGGCGAGGTCGCGAGCGCGCCGGAGATGCGCCACGCCAGCATGTTCCTGGCGGCGGTGATCGTGATGGGTGGCATGGGCGCGTGGACGGTCTCGCGGATGCTGACGATCTTCGTCAGCCTGTGGGGCGGTGCCGACGACCTCGACCTCGCCGGGAGCGGGCTGAGCTTTGCCAGCGTCGTGATGGGCCAGACCGCGCTGGCCCTCGCCCCGATCATGGCGATGCTGCTGTTCTTCGCGCTGCTCACGCTGTTCCTGCAGGGTCGGCCATCGCTCGCACTGTCGCGCCTGAAGCTTAAATGGAACAAGCTCTCGCCGCTGTCCGGCGTGAAGCGCATGTTCGGCAAGCAGGGGCTGGTCGAGTTCGCCAAGACGCTGGCGAAGTTCGGCCTGGTCACGGGCGTTGCGCTGATCGTGGTGTGGCCGCACGCGCGCGGGATCGAAACGCTGGTCGGTGTGCCTTCGCACGCGGTCGGCAAGGCGACGGCGGAGCTGGTCTTCCGGATGGTCAAGGCGGCAACGATGCTGGTCGCCGCGCTGGCGCTGTTCGATTTCGTCTACCAGCGCCGCGCCTTCCTGAAGAAGATGCGCATGTCGCTGCAGGAGATCAAGGACGAGCACAAGGACGCCGAAGGCGATCCGCAGATCAAGGCGCGCGTGCGCGCGATCGGGATGGAACGCGCCAAGCGGCGGATGATGGCGAAGGTGCCCGAGGCAAGCGTCGTCATCGTCAACCCGACGCACTATGCCGTCGCGCTGCAATATGATCACGGCGCGATGGCGGCGCCGGTGGTGGTGGCCAAGGGCGTCGATGCCGTGGCGCTCAAGATCCGCGAGATCGCCAAGAGCCATGATATCCCGATCATCGAGAAACCACCGCTGGCGCGTGCGCTGCATGCCAGCGCCAAGCTCGACCAGCCGATCCCGGCCGAGCATTATCTCGCCGTGGCGGAAATCATATCCTACGTGATGAAGCTGGCCCGTCGGGGCTGACGGGTAAAGGACGGCGCTCGCCCGGAACGATCCGGGCGGCGGCTAGACCTCGATATCGAACTTCGCCAGCTCCACCCGAACCCGCAGTTCGATTTCGGCGAGGATTTCGGCGAGCACCGGATCGGCGGGCGCTTCGACCTGTGCGACCCATTCGGCCAGCTGCTCGAGCCGTTCGGGCGTCGCCCCGCCGGCCGACAGTTCCACCTGCAGCGCCTCGAGCTCGTCGAGCGCGTTCGATCCCTGTTCGGCCATTAGTCGTCTCCGTTCGCGATCCGGATCATAGGCGGCCAGCGTGACCAGCATCTGGACCGAACCGATGGGCTGGACCGGCTGGATCGCGGGCGGCGGAGCATTCCCGGTGGCGACGGCCTTCTCTTCCCCGCCGCCGAACGACGCGGACTTCCCCGTGATCGTGGAAAGCAAGGCCTGGACTGGCAACAGCGCGCCGATCTGCACGATAAACTCCTACGGGAGAGCAATTCTCCCTCCTGACTATTCTATAAGAATTGAAAGGCATTCCGGTAATCAGGATCGAGAATATGCGCGCCGTGACAATGCTCGTCACCGTCTTCGCCCTGCTTTTTGCAGGCCCCCTCCAGGCCCAGGCCGGCTCCCGCATCAAGGACATCGTCGACGTCGAGAACGTGCGGACGAACCAGCTGGTGGGATACGGCCTCGTCGTCGGCCTCGCCGGCACGGGCGACCGGACCCGCAACGTGCCCTTCACCGAGGAATCGCTGCAGGCCATGCTCGAACGCATGGGCGTCAGCGTGCGCGACGCGCAGTTGCGGACCAAGAATGTCGCCGCGGTCTCGGTCACCGCAACCCTGCCGCCCTTCGCGCGTGCGGGGTCGCGGATCGATGTGCAGGTCGCCGCGATGGGCGATGCGACCAGCCTGCAGGGGGGCACGCTGCTGATTTCCCCGCTGCGCGCCCTGAACGGCGAGATCTATGCGGTCGCCCAGGGGCCGCTCGCCGTGTCCGGATTCAAGGCACAGGGCGCGGGCGCCAGCATCAGCCGCGGGGTTTCGACCTCTGCGCGGATCGCCAATGGCGCCATCGTGGAGCGCGAGGTGCAGTATGTGCTGGGCGCTGCCGAAACCCTCAAGCTGGCGCTCAAGAACCCCGATTTCACCACTGCAAAGCGCATCGTGCAGGCGATCAACCAGCGCTTCCCCGGCGCGGCGCAGATGCTCGACCCGGCCACGGTCGAACTGCGGGCGGGCACCGGTTTTACCGGCTCGCTGCTCGATCTCCTGCCGGAAATCGAGAACCTGCCGGTCTTCGTCGACCAGCCCGCGCGGATCGTGGTCAATGAGGCGGCGGGGACGGTGGTGATGACATCGGACGTCAAGGTCAGCCCGGTCGCGATCGCCCAGGGCGGATTGACGATCAGCATCTCGGAGAGCCCGATCGTATCGCAGCCGGCCCCGTTCTCTGGTGGGGAGACCACCGTCGTTCCGCGCACCCGGATCGAAGTCGACGATGGCAGTGGCGCCTCGCTCGCCATGCTCGACCAGGGCACGTCGCTGCAATCGCTGGTGGACGGCCTCAACCGGCTGGGCGTGTCGCCACGCGACCTCATCACGATCCTGCAGGCGCTCAAGAGTGCCGGCGCGCTTCAGGCGGAGATCACGATCCAATGACCGGTCCGCTCGACTCATCCGCAGCCCTGCCGCCCACCCCTGCAAAGGCGACGCCTTCAGCCCCTGCGGGCGCATCACGCGCGCAGATCGCCGAGACGGCGAAGGAATTCGAGGCGGTTTTCCTCGGCGAGATGTCCAAGCTCATGCTCGAAAGCGTCGAGCTGGGCGACGAGTTTTCCGGCGGCCATGCGGAACAGATCTTTCGCGGGTTGCTGGCGGAAAAGCTTGGCGGGGAAATCGCCCGCCGCGGCGGCGTGGGGCTGGCCCCGGCCGTCATGGAACAGATGATCAAGATGCAGGAAGGATCGCAATGATCGATAATATGCTTGATATCGCGCAGTCGCTCGCCTCGCTGATGAGTGAGGAAACCGGCTCTCTCGGCGAACGCGGCCGGATGGACGAGCACGAAGAGATGGTCGCGGCCAAGCGGCGCCTGGTGGCCCAGCTCGAGGCAGAGATCGTCCGCCTGAACCGCGAAGTGCCCGGCTGGGTGAGCGATCTCAACGCGGAACAGGATGCCGCCCTGACCGAGGCGATGGCCACCCTGCGCGATGCCGCCGTGTCCAATGCCACGATGGTCGATCGCCATCTGGCGATGTCGAACGACATCATCGATGCGATCGCGGCGGAGGCAAAGCGCCTCACCGGCAATGCGGGCTGCAGCTATCTCGATACCGGCTCGATGATGCGGCGCACCGGCAGCAGCCCGATCTCGGTCAACACCCGCCTCTGACCTTTGACCTTTCACGACAAAAAAGGGGCCGGTCGCATCGCGCGACCGGCCCCTTTTTTTGCCCGTTTTGCGGGAGCCTATCCGTTGCCGCCGCGCCCGGTTGCGGTCTTCAGCAGTTGCATCTGCTTGCGATAGAGGTTGGTCAGCGCGGCAAACTCGGATTGCACAGCACCCAGCTTCAGCACCTGCTCTTCCAGCGTGACATTATTGCCGTCGGGCTTCGTCTCGACGACATCCTCGTCCAGCACGATATTGCCGGCCCTTTGCGGACTGGCACCGAGCGCGCGCATTTCGGAACTGATCTGGACGGTGGGCCGCGCAACGCGTGCCGCGCCACCGGCTTCGACCATGCCCGCAAAGCTTGGTCCCTCGACTTCGCGCGCCTTGTAGCCCGGCGTGTCGCCATTGGCGATGTTCTGCGCGAGGACCTGCTGCCGGTCGGAAAGATGCCGCATGGCAGCGCCGATGCCGCGCATCAGGGCTGGGTTTGTCTCAGTCATGCCAGGCTCCCTGGTTGGATTTCAGAAAAAACCGCCGGAATTGTATCCGACGGTGAGGCTGCTGATGCGGGTAAGCGCATCCTGATAGCGGGCGATCTGGGCCAGCTGGCGCGGCGAAGCGCCGCCGGTTGCACCGGCCCCGCCATTCACGATCGAGGCCTTGCCATCGTCCCAGTAGAGCGAGCGATAGGCCGTCTGCGTCATCGAGATGGCGCTCTTGATCCGGCCCAGCGCAAACGCGGCGCCTTCGCGAGTCGAAATGTCGAGCGCGTTGGTAAGGCCGAGGCCGTAGCTTCCGCCCGGGACCACTTTGGGCGCGTCCTTGTCGTAGGCGGGGGGCGCGACCAGTCTTGCGGCGGGCAGGCCCAGCTTGGCCAGCGCATCGCGGCCTTCGCCCCCGGCGATCAGCTCGATCTCGTTGCCCGGCTTGGCGGAGATGCTGAGCGTGCGCCCGTCCTCTCCCGATGGTGTGGTGATCGTCGCCTTGGTGCCGGTGATCCGGCTGACCTTCTGCGATAGCGATGCCAGCGTTTCGTCGGCGGCGATGGTGATCTGCCGCGCGACGCCATCATTGAGCTTGATCGAAAACTGGTCGCCTGCGCGCAGGCTCGTCTGCGCGGTCAGGAGCGTGGAGTCCTGATCGTCGAGCCGACCCCGCTTGAGGCCCAGAGCGCCCAGCACGGTCGAACCATTGGCCGCGGCCGCGATGCGGACCGGCTCGGCACTCCGGGTGCTCAGGCCGAACTGCTGGATATTGGCAATCGCGCCCGTGCCCGCGTCGAGCCGGGCGACGAAGCCGTCGCTCGTGCCCTGCCGCGTCCCGCCGAGATCGCCCGTGGTCCGTCCGCCGGCATACAGGTTGCCGTTCATGAAGGTGAGGCTGTCGATCCGGTCGCTGCTCGCCGTGCCCAGATAGGTCACGCGGGTGGTCGACAGATCGGCGCTGATCTGCGCGACGAACCCGTCGCGGCCGCCCGCCAGCGCATTGGTCTGGTCGCCGGTCACCGCGCCCGAGGTCGAGCCGCCGACCCCGATGGTCCCGTCCGCCGCCACCGCGATCACGCTGGCGTCGGCGGTGCCTAGGGCGATCGATCCCAGATCGGTGGCGAGCGAGGTGCTGTCGATCCGGCGCAGCGTGGCGCTGCCGCCTTCCTTCGTCAGCGCCAGCAGCTCGCCCGAGCTGCCGATCGCCAGCGCGGTCAGCGTGTCGCTGCCACCGCTGTCGAACCGGCGCCGTTCGCGCAGCTGGCCCTGCGCGTCGATGCGCGCGATGAAGGCATTGCCGCCGCCAGTGGCACTGCGGCCGCCGACGAAGATCGTGCCGTCGTCGGCCACCGCGACGGACGTCGCCGCGTCACTTCCGACTGCGCGGACGAGGGTGGAAGACAGTTCTGCGCCGTCGGCATCGAAGCGGGCGACGAGCATGTCGCCATCGGAATCGACCCCGTCGAAATTGCCGGTCACGGTGCCCGCGACCACGATCTGCCCGTTCGGGCCGAGGCTGACGGCCGCACCGCTCGCCGATTCACTCGCGCCAAGCTGGCGCTGCCAGACGACCTGGCCTTCGCTGTCCAGCTTGGTCAGGAACAGGTCCTGCGAACCGCTCACGCGGTTGGCATCGAGATCGCCCGCCGTCGTCCCGACGACGTAGCTCGATCCATCGGGCGCGGTGACGATCGCCTGCGCCGAGGTGGCGGCGAAGCGATCGGTGGAGGGTGGCTCCACCCCTTCGATGGTCTTCTGGCCGGACGCAGCCAGTGTCGCGCGTTCGGTTTCCAGCCGGTCGAGCCCGGCGATCTGCGTCAGGGTCGAACGAACGGCGGTGCCGGCGGGATCGGTGATCCGCATGACCTGCGCCGAGGTGGGCGCTTCGGAATCGGTCATCCCGGTCACGACCATCAGCGCGTCGGGCGCGGCGATCTGGTCGATCGAGACCTCTTCCAGTCCCGGGTTCTCGATCTTGAAGCCCCAGCTGCCGGTGCTCTTGTCGGGCACGAAGCGCACACCCCAAGAGGACCCGGCGACGATCGCATCATTGATCGAGGTCGAGATCGAATCGAGCGTGGGCGGCTGCGGGCCACCGGCGAGATCGACATTGATGACGTCGCTCACAGCGCCTCGGCGGATTGTGACGGCAAACTGCTCGGTCCCCGAAAGCCCGGTCAGCGGTGCGTCGCGCGCCTCGGCCACGCCGCGGCCCATAATGGTGCCAACCGTGCCTTCCTTGTCGATGGCCACCGAACGCGCGCTGGTGCTGGATTTGTCGAACGCCAGCGACAGCTTGTCGCCCGGCGCGGAGGCGACGAAGCCCTCCAGTTCGCGAAGGCCGCTGGCAAAGGTGCTCTGCAACCGTTCGCGCACCGCATCGGTCGGCCCGGCGACGGCGGCATCGGCGAGGATCCGCAGCCGGTCGAGCGCGCGATAGGCGGTGAACGCGGTGGCCACGTCATCGGGCAGCTTGCGGCCGCTGACAGGCCCGGACGCCAGGATCGACGACATGCGCTGGATGGCGGACACCTGCGAGGAAAGCGATCCGCTGCCCTCCGCCTGCTTCCACGGAGGTGTGGTTGCCGGCGTGGTGAAGGCGGCCTTCGCCCGGCGCACGGCCAGGGTCTCGAACGACGCAGCGCCAAGCGAGTAGGTCGCGAAACTGTTCGTTCCGCTGAGCAGGCTGAGCCCGGCAAGGCTGCTGTTGAGGTTCAGTGTCACCTTCGCGCTGCTTTCGTCCAATCCGCTTCTCTTGCGTCTATAATAGGACGAGCGCCGCCATCATGCGGGATGGATGCGCGGAATTCTTTCCCTGGGGAGCGTGACATTACCATGATGGCCAATCTCGTAGAGCCGGCCGAGCTCAAGAAATTTTCGGGGCCGCAGCGCGCGGCTGCGCTGATGCTCGCGCTCGGGCAGGAATATGGTGCCCCGATCTGGGAGCAGCTCAACAACGACGAGATCAAGGAACTGTCGGCCGGGATCGCACAGCTCGGCCGCCTGCCCGCGGTCGCGGTGGAGCACCTGCTGGTGCAGTTCACCAGCGAGGTGTCCAGCATGGCATCGCTGCATGGCTCGTTCGAAACGACCGAGCGCCTGCTCAGCGGCATCCTTGACGCGGACAAGGTCCGGGAGATCATGGAAGATATCCGGGGCCCTTCGGGCCGGACGATGTGGGACAAGCTTTCCAATGTGAACGAAACGGTGCTCGCCGCCTATCTGCGCAACGAATATCCGCAGACCGTGTCCGTCATCCTCACCAAGATGCGGCCCGAGCACGCGGCACGCGTCATTTCCGAACTGCCCAGCGATTTCGCCACCGACGTCATCCAGCGCATGCTGCGGATGGAGCCGGTGCAGAAAGAGATCGTCGCCGAGATCGAACAGACGCTGAAGAGCGAGTTCATGACCAATCTCGCGCGCTCCCAGAAACGCGACCCGCACGAAGTGATGGCCGAGGTGTTCAACGCGCTCGACCGGTCGACCGAAGAAGAAATGCTCGGCGCGCTGGAGGCATGCAATCCTGAATCGGCCGAACGCATCCGCGCGCTGATGTTCACCTTCGAAGATCTGGCCAACATGCTGCCCGCCTCGGTCGCCATGGTCGTCAAGAATGCCGACAAGCGCGAGATGGCGCTGGCGCTGAAGGGCGCACCGGAAGAAATGCGCCAGCTGTTCCTTGGCGCGATGACCGAACGCGCAGCCAAGATGCTGCGCGAGGACATGACGGCCATGGGCCCCGTGCGGGCGCGCGAATGCGAAGAGGCACAGACCGCTCTTGTCCGGCTGGCAAAGAACCTTGCCGACCGGGGCGAGATCGTGCTGGTCGATCCCAAGTCCGATGAATCGATGATCTACTGATCGGACGGGCCATGCAGGAAGACCTCCAGATCCAGCGCTTCGCCTTCGACCGCACCTTCACGCTGCCCCCGCGCGAGACGCCCCGCAAGTATCGGCGCAAGACCGATCCCGCGCTGCTGGCGCAAGAAGTGGAAGACCTGCGCCAGCAGATCGAACGGCTCGAACAGGACCATACGCAAGAGCTGGCGCGGACCCGCGCCGAAGCCTTCGAGGCGGGCCGCAACCACATGCAGGCGGACCGCGAGGCGGCGATCCTTTCCGCCCTCGACGCCTTGCAGGCATCGCTGGAGGAATCGGCCGAGCAGGACCGCGCAATGCGCGCGCAGGTCGTCGCCGAGGCGTGCGAGATGGCCCTCGCCGCGGCAGAGGCCATCGCCGGGCACGCCACCGGGCACGAACCCGGTGGCGCGGTCGACGAGGCGATCGGCCGGGCCCTGGCGCAGGTCAAGCGCGGGCAGGAGATCGACGTGAGGGTTCACCCCGACCTCGTCGAGGACATCGAGGCACGGATCGCACAGCGGCAGAGCCAGGATCGCCGGCGGCTGGCCCTGATCGTCTCCCCCGACGAGACTCTCTCCCCCGGCGACGGGGTGCTCAGCTGGGATCGCGGCGGGGTGATCGTCGATGCGCAACGCCGCCGCCGGGCGGTGCTGGACGAGCTTGCGCCGCTGCTGCCGAGCGTGGCCGACTGAGCGCTCGCCACGCTTTTTTGCCTACCCGGCAATAATTTCCCACCGGCAGAAAATGCCGCCCCGCTCCCGTCCTATAATGGTCCCGTAAGCCGGTCGTTATGCCGGCGGAATTCGACGGGGCAACCTTGGAAGCACTTCGCAACTTCGCCGGACAGCTCGGGCCGCGCCGCCTCATCCTGATGGCTGGCGTCGCGCTGGCACTGCTGGCCACGCTGGCCGCTGTCGCGCTGAGCAGCGGCTCATCCGACAGGATGGGCTATCTCTTCACCGATCTCGATCCGGCCTCGGCCGAAGCCATCACCGAAAAGCTGCGCGCGCAGAACGTGCCCTACTCGCTTTCGGGCGACGGCACCGCCGTGATGGCCCCCGAAGATCGCCTCGCCGAACTGCGCATGAGCATGGCGGGCGAGCAGCTGGGGGGTGCGATCGGCTACGAGGTGCTCGATACGCAGCAGGCTTTCGGCGTGTCCTCCTCGCGAGAGAAGCTGAACGAGACCCGCGCGATCGAAGGCGAACTGGCCCGTTCGATCTCGACCCTGCAGTCCATCAGCAATGCGCGGGTCCATATCGTGATGCCCGAGCGCGCGCTGTTCGCGCCCGAAGCTCGCAAGGCGACCGCTTCGGTCACCGTCCAGACGCGCGGCAGGCTGTCGTCCGGAAACGTCGAAGCCATTCGTCACCTCGTGGCGTCCGCCGTGCCCGAACTCTCGCCCGAAGCGATCTCGATCGTCGACCAGACCGGCGCGCTGCTGGCCCGTGCCGGCGAAGCCGGCGAAATCGGCGCGAGCCAGGCCGACGAACGCCAGATTGCCACCGAAGCGCGTATCCGCAGCCAGGTCGAAGCCTTGCTCGAACCGATCGTCGGGGTTGGCAAGGTGCGCGCCGAAGTCTCGGCGGAGATCGACCGCGATCAGACCCGCGAAGAAGCCGAAATCTTCGATCCCGACACGCAGGTGATAGCCCGCCAGATCTCGGTTGAATCGGGCGATCAGAGCCGCGAGAACGCAGGCGCCGACGATGGCGTGACCGTGGGCGCGCAGCTTCCCGAAGGGGCGGATATCGGTGGCGTGGGCGGCGATTCCCGCGAAAGCGCCCGCAACGAGACCTCCGAGGATATTACCTTCCAGAACAGCAGCCGCCGCACCCTGACCAACCGCTCGCCCGGCAAGATTTCGCGCCTGACCGTGGCGGTGATGGTCGACGGCGGCCAGCAGGGCCTGCCCCCGCAGCAGGTGCAACGCCTGACCCGCCTGGTCGAGAATGCTGTCGGCTACGATATCGAGCGTGGCGACAACGTGATCGTCGAAAGCATGGCCTTCGCCCAGCCCGACGAGATTGCGAACGCCGATGATGGCCTGTTCTCCAACCTGCCCGTCAACCAGCTGTTCGACCTGGGCAAGCTGCTGGTCATCGCGGCGGTGGGCCTGTTCGTCCTGCGCATGCTAAAGCCCAAGACGGAAGCGATCGCCGGGCAGCTGCCGGCCCCCGATGCGGAAGTGATCGACATCACTCCGCAACCCCGGGATGGCGAGGAAACCGATCCCCCGACGCTCGAAAACGATGCGCCTCCTGCTCTCAGCGGCCCCGGGCTGGAAGACGAGATCGCACTCGCCCAGGTCGAAGGCAGCATCAAGGCTTCCGCCCTCAGGAGGATCGGCGATGCGGTCAACAAAAGCCCCGCCGAATCCGCCGCCGTCATTCGCCAGTGGCTCAGCGCCTAAAGGAAAATCGTGATGTCCGAAGTGGAAAATGAAACCCCCGCAGCCCAGCTGCAGGATGACGCAGCGCCCTTCATCGACCTGCCTTCGCTCGGCGATCCGGTTCCCTCGGGGCCGATCGAAGAGGCGACCGGTTTCGGCGGCGAAGACAGCCACCTTGGCCTCGAGGCCGTGCACGAAGTGCCGGTCAAGATGCAGGCGGTGCTTGGCCGGGCCCGGATGACGGTGTCCGAACTGATGCAGATCGCACCCGGCCGCGTGGTCGAGCTCGATCGCAAGGTCGGCGAGCCGGTCGATATCTTCGTCAGCAATCGCCTGATCGCCCGCGGGGAGGTCGTCCTGATCGACAGGGCGCTCGGCGTGACGCTGACCGAGATCGTGCACGAGGACGATTGATGCCCGACCAGCTCTCCACCCCGGTGCGCATGACGCTGGTCGGCGCGCAGCACTCCACCTTCCGCCAGGCGGCACAGATGGCGCGCGAGACGGGCGCTCTGGTGACCATGGCGGACGACGAGACGTCTGCGCTCGCGCTCCTGCGCCGTGCGGGCGGCGACCTCGTCATGATCGACGTGTCGCTGGACGTGCCGGGCTTCATCGCGAGCCTGCGGTCCGAACGCATGGCGATCCCCACGATCGCCTGCGGGATCGATGCGAGCGCCGAACGCGCGGTGGCCGCGGTGCGCGGCGGTGCGCGCGACTATCTACCGCTGCCGCCCAATCGCGATCTGATCGCCGCCGCGATCATGTCCGTCGCCAGCCCTCCGCTGGAAATGATCGGCACGTGCGAAGCGATGCGCCAGGCCATGGATTTCGGGAAATCGATGGCGATGATCGCGGCCCCGATGCTCATTCGCGGCGAACCGGGCACCGGCAAGGAAGTGATGGCCCGTCTGATCCATGCGAACTCGGACAGGTCGGGGCATTTCGTGACCGTAGAGTGCCACGGGATTGCGCCCGAAATTCTGGAATCGGAACTTTTCGGCCACGAGACGGGCGCATTCCCCGGTGCTCTCGCGCGCCGCGTGGGGCGGCTGGAAGAAGCGGAAGGCGGCACGATCTTCCTGCGCGGGGTCGAGGCGCTCTGCCCCGCCCTGCAGGCCCGCCTGCTCGACGTGGTCTACACGCCCGATAGCTGCCGCAGCGGTCCGCATGGCGGCTCACGCCTGATCACAAGCTCCGCCAAGGACATCCGGTCGCTGGTCGAGAAGGGACAATTCCGCGCGGACCTGTTCGGCAGGCTGCGCATGGCCGAGATCAGCCTGCCCCCGCTGCGCGAGCGGGCAGAGGACATCATGGCGCTGGCCCGCCATTTCGCCACGCGGTTCTCGCACATGTACGAACTGCCGGTCCGCGATTTCGACGACGAGGCCAGCCGGATGCTGGGCGCCTATTCGTGGCCCGGCAATGTCCGCGAGCTGGAAGAGACCGTGCACCGCGCGACCCTGCTCGCACGGTCCGGAACGATCGGCCCGGATGCCCTCGTCCACACCAATGGCACCCGCTTCGAACTGCTGCCCGGAGAGCATGAGGATGCCTTGCCGGTGGAGCATCTCGTCGGCCACACGGTCGCCGAGGTCGAGCGCGAGCTGATCCTGCACACGCTCGAGCGGTGCGGCGGCAATCGCACTTCGGCGTCCTCGGTTCTGGGCATTTCGGTCCGGACCATGCGCAACAAGCTCAAGAGCTTCGTCGAGGCGGGCATTCCGGTCGCCCCCTCTCACTGATGTCCTAGCGTCAGGCCCCCAGCATCATGCCCCAGACCCTCACCAGTTTTCTCGATCGCATCGGCGCCAATCGCGACCTCGCGCTGGCGATCGGCGTCATCGGCATCATCGCGATGCTCATCCTGCCGATGCCGGCATGGCTGCTCGATTTCGGCCTCGCGATCTCGATCACCCTGTCGGTGATGATCCTGATGACTTCGCTGTTCATCGAGAAGCCGCTGCAGCTGTCGGCCTTCCCGACCATCCTGCTGATCGCCACGATGCTGCGGCTGGGGCTCAATCTCGCCTCGACCCGGCTGATCCTGGGCCACGGGCACGAGGGGCCGCAAGCGGCGGGCGGCGTGATCGGGGCCTTCGGGCAGTTCCTGATCGGCGGCGAGACCGTGATCGGACTGACCATCTTCATCATCCTGGTGGTGATCAACTTCGTCGTCATCACCAAGGGCGCGGGCCGTATTGCAGAGGTCGCCGCGCGCTTCAGCCTCGACGCGATGCCCGGCAAGCAGATGGCGATCGACGCCGATCTGGGCGCCGGGATGATCAGCGAGGAACAGGCGCGAGAGCGGCGTAAGGAGCTGGAGGCGGAAAGCGGTTTCTTCGGCGCGATGGACGGTGCCTCCAAGTTCGTGAAGGGCGATGCCATCGCGGGGCTGCTGATCACCGTCATCAACGTGCTGGTCGGCCTGATCGTCGGGGTGGCGATCCACGGCGTCGCCTTTGGCGAGGCGTTCACCACCTATACCCTGCTGACGGTCGGCGATGGCCTCGTCAGCCAGATCCCCGCGCTGATCGTGTCGACCGCAGCCGGCCTGCTCGTCTCCAAGGGCGGGATGTCCGGCAAGACCGGCAATGCGCTGGGCGAGCAGCTGGGCCGTTATCCCAAGGCCTTCGCCATGGTGTCGGTCCTGATGGGGGCCTTCGCACTGCTGCCCGGCTTCCCCTTCGTGCCCTTCGCTTTCGTCTCCGCGGCCAGCGGCTATTACGGCTGGTGGGCCAGCCGCAAGCACGCGGCACAGGTCGCGCGCGAAAAGGCCGAGGAGGCCCAGGCCGAAATCGCGTCGGCCGAAACCGAGGAACCGATCGCCAATACCATCGCGATCGATGCGGTGCGGGTGGAGCTGGGTTACGGCCTGCTGCCGATCATCAAGGGTTCGGCCGCCGAGCCGCGGCTCGACGATCAGGTCCGCGCGCTGCGCCGCCAGATGGCGAGCGATTACGGCTTCGTCCTGCCCGCCGTACGCATCATCGACAACATGGCGCTGGGCGCGCACGACTACCGCGTCTTCATCCGCGAGACCGAAGTCGCTGCGGGCGAGCTGCGGCTCGACAAGCTGATGGTAATCAACCCGGGCGGCGGCGATGTCGGCCTGCCCGGCGATCCCGCGCGCGAGCCGGTGTTCGGCCTGCCCGCACTGTGGATCAACCGCGAATTGCGGGACGAGGCGGGCCTGCGCAACCTCACCGTGGTCGACTGCGGCACCATCGTGACGACGCATCTGGCCGAACTGGTCAAGGACAACGTCGCCGAACTGCTCTCCTACACCGAGACGCAAAAGCTGCTCAACGAAGTGCACACCGAGGCGGAAAAGCTGGTCGCCGATCTGGTGCCCGCGAAGATCAGCATTTCGGGCATCCAGCGCATACTGCAGAACCTGCTGGCCGAAGGCGTGTCCATCCGCGACATGCCAACCATTCTGGAGGCGATCGCGGAAACCGCACCGCTGACGCAGAACCTGACCCAGATTACCGAGCATGTCCGTTCGCGGCTGGCACGGCAGATCTCGGCCCAGCAGACCCGCGACGGTGCGATCCCGATCCTGACCCTGTCGCCCGACTGGGACCAGCAGTTCGCCGAAAGCATCATCGGCGATGGCGAGGATCGTCACCTCGCAATGGCCCCGTCGCACCTGCAGCGCTTCATCAGCCAGGTGCGCGAATTGTACGACACGCTCGCCGCGAACAACGAAATTCCGTGCATCCTCGTCAATCCGACGATCCGGCCCTTCGTGCGGTCGATCATCGAGCGCGTGCGCCCGTCGACCGTCGTCCTCTCGCAGAACGAGATCCATCCGCGCACGCGAATCCGCTCGGTCGGCAGCATCGGACAACAAACTGCGCTCGAAGGCCCGTGATCGGTGCGGCGAGTATATAATAGTGTCAGGCGCCCCCCGGGCGAAAGGATTACATGACCCAACTCCTATCGCTCGAAACCGGCAACATCTCCCCCCCTGGCTTGTCTGGGGGCGCCAACCCATTATCCGGCCGCGGCCCCTCCTTCGCCGACCTGTTGGCCGCGCACGCCGCGAACGGTGCGAAACAGCCGACCCTGCCCGCAGGAATGCAGGCTGCCGCCGCCGTGGACGGCGGGTTCGAGGGCACGCTGCCGCACCCCAAGGGGCTTCCGGCCCCGGCCACTCCTCCCGGGGCGTTCGCGAGTGCGCAATCCACGCTCGGCCCCGATACGCAGCCCCAGCCGCCTCAGTCGCAGTCGCCCAAGGCCATCCTTGCGGCGATGACGCTGCCGATGCCGGCCTACGCCCCCCTGCCTTCGACCACATCCCCGGATGGGGCGGTGGTGCAGGCACCCGCGCCCGAGGGGGCGTTGCCGGATGGCCTGATCGTGGCGGAAGAGGGCGAAGCGGCCCCTGCCGAGTTGCCGGGATCTGCATGCGAGCAGACCATCCCCTTGCAGGCAAACCCGCCGGCGGCCGATACCCCCGCGCCATCCGCGCGTGAGCTCGCACCGGTTGCGGTAGCGACCGGACCGGCGGAACCGGCGGCCGGCCTCTCGCAGCCCGAAACGGCTCTCGAAGCACCACAGCCAGCGACCTTGCAGGTGCCCGACGAGGGAATTGCCGCGAACGCGCGGGGCCTCGATCGCAACGACGAGACCCCGGCGTTCACATCGCCCGCAGCGCAGCCCGCCGCGGCCGGAACCGCTCCGGCGGCGATCGTCGCGGCGGCGGCAGGCATCGCCGGTCCGACCGATCGCGAACATGCCGCGCATCGCCCGGCAACTGCCGGGGGCGACGGACAGGCAGTCGCGGTCTCGCGGGCGGACGAACAGCCCAGAATGGCGGCGAGCGAACGCGCCCCGGCTTCCCCGCCCGAAATGTCTCCTGCCCGCCCGTCATCCGGACCTTCGACGGGACCGTCGCCCGCCAGTGGCGGAACGGCCGATTTCGGAACGCTCGTGGAAGCCCCCAGCGGTGAGGTCGCGGCACCCGCGCTCGACAGCGGATCGCCGACAGGCGAGCTGCTCGCACAGACGCGCACCGATCCTCTCAGAGGTCCGGGCGCGCCCCATAGTCCGGCAAGCCTGCCGCACGGAACAGTCTCGGCACGGCCGGGAGAGATCGGGCAACAGCTCGGGCTGGAGATCGTGCGGAACAGTCTCGACGGGAAGGACAGCCTGACCATCCGGCTCGATCCGGTGGAGATGGGCGAGATCCAGATCCGGCTGCAGTTCGACGATCGCGGCACCATGCGCGCTCATGTCGTGGCGGAGAGTGCTGCGGCGCTCGAAATGCTCCGCCGCGATAGCGGGGATCTGGTTCGTGCGCTGGGCGATGCCGGGGTGCGAACCGACGCGCAGTCCTTCCAGTTCGAATCGCGCGGCCACAACCGCGGCGAACAGCAAGGGCACAATGCCCGCCCCGATACGCCTGCGCACAGGGACGCCTCGCTGGCCGAACTCGATACCGACGACCAGTCGCTGCCGCCGCACAAGCTGCGCAGCAGCGGCAGCCTAGATTTCTTCGCTTGAGGATTCAGACATGACTGCAATTTCATCGTTCACGCCCAGCGTGCCGGGCGATACCGGCATTAATCAGGCGGGCAACGAACTGAACGCCAATTTCGACATGTTCCTGAAGCTGCTGACGACGCAGATGCAGAATCAGGACCCGCTCGATCCGATGGACACCGCGCAATACACCCAGCAGCTGGTCCAGTATTCGCAGGTCGAACAGTCGATCCAGCAGACCTCCACCCTCAAGGACATTCTTGCCAGTCTTTCGACGCAGGACCTTGCCCAGTCGGCGAACTTCCTCGGCCAGCGGGCCGAACTCGACAGCCCGAGCGCGGGCCTTTCGGATGGCAGCCCGGCGCAGTGGCTATGGGAGGGCGACCGCTCGATCCAGTCGCTCACCGCCACCATCACCGACGAGCGGGGCCGCGTCGTCGAGACCCGTACTCTCGACGCGTCGCGCGCCGGCAGCTTCGCCTGGGACGGCAGCCTCGCACGCGGCGGCACGGCCGATGCCGGCCGCTATACCCTGTCGCTCAATGCGCTGGATGCCGCCGGTCAGGAGGTTCCGGTCGCCATTCGCAGCACCGGGATCATCGACGAGGTCGCCACCCGCGATGGTGCGGTGATGCTGGGCATCAACGGACAGAGCTTCCCCACCGCCGCGCTCGTCCGCGTCGCTGCGGCGAAGTAAAAATGTGCGGGCCGGCGACAAAAACCCTCCGGCTCGCTCTATAATAAGTGAAGGATCGGCAGTTCCTCAGTCTCCCACTGCCAGGTTGGACTTCCGGGGCATTCTTCCCCTCCACCGCAACAGTGACGCGATAGCCCTCGCGTCGCTGGTCTGCCCCGGAAGTCCGCTTTCCCCCCACGAAAAATACCCATAGCCGCCCGGTCGGGCAGTGATGCAGCGCCGTCGGCGCCCGCAGATGCCTGCGGGTGCCCGCAGGCGCGCGCGCATGATTGCGCCCCGCCTGCGCTAGTGCTCAGTGGAAATGGGCATGCCGCCGACGCCCCAGCTCGCGTGCGTGGGCGCACACGATGCAAAGGTCGGCGTAGACGCGATCCCAGAGCGCAGCCGGAATCCTCAGCGGCTCTTCCTCGTTGATCTGGTCGATGACGATGCCGACAGGCTCGACCTCCAGCTGGAAGCGCGTGGGAAACGCGCCGCCGATCTCTTCTTCCAGCATCTCACCCGGCACGGCCAGCCGGGCCGACATGATGTAGCCTACCAGGATGTCGACCCCATAGGCATCGAGCATGATCCTGCCCGCATCTTCGTCATCCGGGCGGTCGATCAGGATCAGGGCACCGCCGGGATGCGGCTCGACACTGATCCTCACCACCTCGCCGTACGGATCGGCGATTTCGCGGATGCGGGGATATTTTGTTGCCACCGGCGAGGGTACCTGTCCTGACATGCGCGCTGCCGCGATCGGCAGCCCCGACAGCGCTCATGCATGGCGCGGCGGGAAAACAAAAGGGGCCGGACGACATGCGCCCGGCCCCAGGATGCTATCCCCCGATGAGGAATAGCTACATCGACCGGATTAACGGAACAGCGAGGTGATCGTCTGCGGTGCCTGGTTGGCGATCGACAGAGCCTGGACACCGAGCTGCTGCTTGACCTGAAGGGCCTGCAGCTTAGCCGATTCCTTGGCCAGGTCGGCATCGACGAGATTGCCGATACCGCTTTCGATCACGTCAGACAGCTTGCTGTTGAACTCCAGCTGTCCCTCGATCTTGCGCGAAGCCGAGCCAAGAGTGCTCAGCGTCGACGTCACCGTGGCGGTCACGGTGTCGATCTCGGTCAGTGCAGTATCGGCATCGGCCTTGGAGGCGAGGCCGGTACCAAGAGCGGTGGTGACGTTCGTTTCGAAGGCCTGGTTGGCCACGCTGATCGTGCTCGTGGTGTCGAGCGACTGCAGCGCGGAAACCTTGCCGGTGACCGTTGCGTCATCCTTCAGCAGGTTCGTGCCGTTGAACTCCGAAGAAGAAATGATCGTGCCGATCTGTTCCTTCAGAGCCGTGTAGTCGGCGTTGATCGCGGTGCGGCTTTCGGCATCCAGGCCCTCATCGGACGCCTGAATGGCCTTGGCCTTCATCTGGTTGAGGATGTCGGAGATCTGCTCCGTACCCGCAACCGCCACGTCGACGGAGCTCTTCGCCCGGTTGAGCGAGGAGTTGACCGCCGAAAGACCACCCACGTCGCCGCGGAGGGTCTGCGCAATCGTGAACGATGCCGAATCGTCCTTGGTCGATGCGACGTTCAGCCCGGTGTTGATGCGGCTCTGAACCGTGGCCAGACCCTTGTTGGTCTGGTTGAGGCTCTGCAGGGCCGCCATGGCACCGATGTTGGTGTTTACTGAAAACGCCATTGAGTATTTCCTTCTGGATATTCGAACCGCCTTCTGCGGTCCGGGCCGGAAACGCCGGCCCTCGACGCGCTGCAAAACACGGCGCGCCTTTCATTCTGGGAAGGAATCAGACTCGGCCCCAACCGATGTGGCGTCTTTTTTTGCGCATGTGCCGACTTACGCGCCGCGAGCCGCGCAAACGGCAAGGCCCGGTGCAACCAATGCTGCACCGGACCCCGATTCTGTCCGCGCTCAGGCGTGGCGTTATGTCAGAAGGGAAACAGCGCTTCGTAGATCTGCTGGCCCCAGCGGGCCTGCTGGAGCTCGGTCAGCTGGCCGCGCCCGCCGTAGCTGATGCGCGCTTCGGCGATCTGGCTATGCTGGATCGTATTGCCGCGCTCGATATCCTGCGGGCGCACGATCCCCGTGACGAGCAGCTCGCGCAGCTCGAAATTGACCCGCACCTCCTGCCGGCCCCGGATCACCAGATTGCCGTTGGGCAGCACATCGGTGACGATCGCGGCCATCGTCATCCGCAGGTTCTCGCTGCGGCTGGTCGTGCCCTCTCCGCCCGAGCGGGAGCGGGACGACGCGTCGACCGCGCTGCCGGGAGCGCCGGGGATCACGTCTTCCAGACCCAGCAGCGCAGCCACGCCGACGCTTTCGGAGCCGTTGCGCGAGCGGGCCGTGGAATTGGCCAGATCCGCGCGGTCCGCGATGTCGATCTCCACCGTCAGGACATCGCCGACCTGCGAGGCGCGCTGGTCCTGAAACAGGGTGCCGGCCCCGGCGCGGAACAGCGACGCAGAGGGCGCCTGCTGGGCGGGGGGCAGGGCCGCAGGCGGATATTCCGCCCCGCGCACCGGCACGCCCGCCTGCGCGATCGAGGGTTCGTAGCCTGGCACCACGTATTCATCCATCGGCGTCATCGCAGGCGCCTTGCCCACATCGCTCAGCCGCCCGATCGAGCCGCACCCTGCCAGCATTGTGGCGGTGGCGATCAGTATCGCAATCTTCTTCATGGGGTTTCCTTTCGAAGGTCTCAGCCGGCGGCGACGCGCACGCGACCGTCGGGTTCGACCACGCCGGTCAGCGTCTGGTTGGTCGCTTCGCTGAAGACGCGCACCACATCTCCCTGGGCGCCGTCGGCCAGCGCGCGGCCGGTGGCGGTGATCGAGAGCGCGCCGCTCAACAGGACGATCGTCACCGGTTCGCCGCGCCGCACCAGGCGCGGCTCGGCAAGGTCGCTCGCGCGCACGGGCATTCCGCTGCGCAGTGTCCGTCGGGCTTCGAGCCCTGCGGCCTCCTGCGCGGACATCGCGCCGCGCGCCTGACCGGCGGAAATTTCCTCGGCCGCGAAGTCGCGTTCCGAGAGCAGGTCTCCGCGCTGGATCTGGCGGGTGAGAACGTCGGCGACGACGCCCTCCCCCGCAGCCTGCGCGAAGGCCGGTCCGGCGGGCACCAGCGCAATGCCCGCCAGCGCGAGCCAGAGCGAGAGGCTGCGCCTCGTCATCAGCGCAGCTGGCTGGTCGTGCCCAGCATCTCGTCGGCGGTCTTCACCACGCGGCTGTTCATTTCGTAGGCGCGCTGCGCGGTGATGAGCGCGGTAATTTCCGCCACAGGATTGACGTTGGACGCCTCGACGAAGCCCTGGGCCAGATTGCCGAAGCCCGGGTCGCCCGGAGGGGCGATGGTCGGCTCGCCGGAAGAGGCGGTGGCAAGGAACAGGTTGTCGCCCTTGGCTTCCAGCCCGGCCTCGTTGATGAAGGTCGCCAGCTCGAGCTGGCCCACCGCCTGCAGTTCGGGTTCCCCGGCCAGCTTGACCTGAACCTCGCCCGTGCGCGAAACCACCACGTCCACCGCTTCCTGCGGCACGATGATGCCCGGTTCGACCCGCAGGCC
Source organism: Alteriqipengyuania triglochinis (assembly GCF_054655655.1). NCBI lineage: Bacteria > Pseudomonadati > Pseudomonadota > Alphaproteobacteria > Sphingomonadales > Erythrobacteraceae > Alteriqipengyuania > Alteriqipengyuania triglochinis. The sequence goes on along the minus strand of NZ_BAAHNC010000002.1, from coordinate 860,390 downwards.
CTGCGCGGTCACCAGTTCGCCCTGATCGGACAGCTGGAAGGTGCCATCGCGCGTATAGGCGATCTCGCCCGTCGGCATCTGGACCTGGAAATAGCCGAGACCCTGGATCGCCAGGTCGTAACGGTTGTCGGTCTGGACCAGCGCACCCTGTTCGGCGATGCGATAGACGCCGCCGGTGCGCACGCCGGCACCGATCTGGATGCCCGTCGCCACCCTGGCTTCGGGCCCGTTGGATGCGGCGCCGGGGCGCGACACCTGCTGATAGAGCAGATCCTGGAACTGGGCGCGCTGGCGCTTGTACCCGGTGGTGTTCATATTGGCGATGTTGTTGGAGATGACATCGACATTGGTCTGCTGCGCGAGCATCCCCGTGCCGGCGATCGAAAGCGAACGCATGAGTTTCTATCCTTCCTTGATATTATCTGTGTGAGCTGGATCAGCCGACGCGGCCGAGCCGGTCGAGCGCACGCTTGCGCATGTCGTTGAGGCTTTCGGCCATCCGCACGCTGTTCTGGTAGGAGCGCAGGATGTCGATCATCGCGGTGGTTTCCACGATCGGCTGGACGTTGGATCCTTCCACGCCGCCACTGCGAAGCTTGGTCTCGTCGGCGCCCAGCACCCGGCCCTGGGCACCGGCGTAAAGTCCGTCGCCGCGCGGTGCGAGGCCGCTTTCATCGTCGAACACGGTCACGCCGATGCGGCCGAGCGGACCGCCGGGGCCCATCACGCTGCCGTCCGAGGCGATCGATATCTGCCCGATCTGATCGGGCGGCACCGCGATCGGCTGCCCCCCTTCGTCGAGCAGGCGCTGGCCGCCCGAAGTCGCCAGTTCACCGTTCTCGAGCACGTTGACGAAGCCCGCGCGCGTATAGGCGGTGCCGCCGTCGGGCAGTTGCACCGCCAGATAGCCCGGCCCCTCGATCATCACGTCGAGGGGATTGCCGGTCGGCTGGAAAGCGCCCGGCGCCATGTCGTGCACGGCGCGGAAATCCAGCACGAAGGATGTCGGCCTCGCATCGTCGATCATCGCCTCGTCCGCCCGCTCCACGAATTCGCGGAACTGCGGCTGCTCGCGCTTGAAACCGACGGTGGAGGTATTGGCCAGATTGTTGGCGACGATATCCAGACGCCGCCGCAGGGCCTGTTCTTGGCTCAGCAGAACGTAAGAGGAAATATCCATCGGCTGTCCGCTCCGAAAAAACTGCGTTCAAAAAAGCGCACTCGGCAAATCTTGCCGGGTGACGAGCCTATAATAGGAGAAAATCGCAGCTGGCGGAGCGACCGACGGCTTTTGGTAAAGAAAGGGGACGCAAGCGTGACAACCGAGAGCAACGAAGAGGCTCCGACCGCCGAGGGCGAGAAGGCCCCGCGCTTTTCCAACAAGAAGAAGATCATCGCGGCGGCGGGTGCCGTGCTGCTGATCGGTGGCGGCACCGCCTTCGCCATGATGCCGGGCGACAGCGGCGGGGGCGAGAAGGAATCCGGCCACGCAGAGAGCAAAGGCAAGGGCAAGGGCCACGGCGAAGAGGGCGAGTCCGCCCTCGTCGAGGTCGCGCCGTTGACGGTGAACCTGCGGACCAATGACGGGCAGGCGCGCTTCCTGAAGCTGCGCATCCTCCTGGCTCCCGGGTCGCCCGACGACGTAGGCACGATCGAGGACAACCTCCCGCTGATAATCGACAGCTACCAGCCCTTCCTGCGCGAACTGCGCCCGGAAGATCTCGCCGGCTCAGCGGCCGTCTACCGGATCAAGGAAGAACTGCTTCTGCGGGCGGCAGACACCGTAGGCAAAGGCGTGGTCGCCGACGTTCTCATCCAGGACATGATACAGCAATGATGCCCGACGACGACTTCGAGGATTTCGAACTTCCCGATCCCCCGGCGATGGATATGCCGGAGGGGGCGACGTTCGATCAGGCCAGCATCGATGCCCTGTTCGGCGATTCCAGTTCGGACCTGCCGCAGAAGAGCGGCCTGCGCGCGGTGATCGAATCGCGCGTGGTCAGCCATGCCCGGCTGCCGATGCTGGAGGTGGTGTGCGAACGCATGGTCCGCTCCTTCGCGACCAGCATGCGCAACCTCACCTCCGACGCGATCGAGGTCTCGCTCGACGAGATCGCCTCGGTGCGCTTCGGCGACTTCATGAACCGCGTGCCGCTGCCCTCGATGCTGGCGGTGTTCAAGGTTCCGGCATGGCAGGACTTCGGCCTCGTCACCGTCGAAGCCAACCTGATCTACGCAGTGGTCGATGCGCTGCTGGGCGGCCGCAAGGGTGCTGCCCCGCGCAAGATCGAGGGGCGCGGCTTCACCACCATCGAGACCACGCTGGTCTCGAAGATGATCGAGCTGGTGCTGCGTGAATTCAGCACCGCCTTCGAACCGATCGCGCCGGTGTCGATGGAGCTGGAGCGGATCGAGACGAGCCCGCGCTTCGCCGCCATTGCCGGCCCCACCAATGTCGCTGCGGCGGCAACCTTCGGGGTCGATATGGATGGCCGGGGCGGCAAGTTCACGATCGTCCTGCCCTTCGCCACGCTTGAGCCGGTGCGCGGCAAGCTCACGCAGCGGTTCATGGGCGAGAAGCTGGGCGGCGACAACACGTGGCGCGATCACATGCGCTCGCAGATTCTCAAGACCGAGGTCGAGCTGTGCACCGTGCTGGGCGAGCGGGATATGCGGCTCGCCGACATCCATTCGCTCGAGGTCGGTCAGACGATCGCCTTCGACGTCACGCCCGACGACGCGTTCGAGGTCACCTGCGGCGGCGTGCCGCTCGCCCGGGCGCAAATCGGCAGCCAGCGCAATCACGTCGCAATCGGCATTACCAACATCATCGCACAGGGGCAGCCAGGATGAGCTTCACCGCCTTCACCAACATCATCACGATTCTCTTCTGCATCGCCGTTCTGGTCCAGAGCGTGAGGATGATGCGCAGCCTCAATCAGGTTCGCGGAAGCCAGCTCGATCGCACCGTCGGGGCGCTGGACACCGCCACTGCAAGCGCGCGCAGCGTCCTTGCCGAGCTCAAGCAGACGCTCTCGACCGATGGGGCGGCCAATGTCCGCACCCTGAACGAGGCGAAGGAAGTGCGCGAAGAACTCAACGTCATGGTCGGCATCGCCAATGCCATGGCGGAGCGCCTGATCGAGGCCGCTTCTGCGGGATCGCGCACGGAAGATCGGCCTGCTGAAGCCCCCGCGAAGAAACCCGCCGCAGCCCGCTCCGCAAAGCGGACCGGCACGACGGCCCGGAAGGCGGAAAAGACGCCAAGGGCGCCCAAGGCAAAGGCCGAGGCACCGGCTGCCACGGCGGACAAGAAGCCCACGGCTCCCGCAACTGCAACTCCAGCGCCTGCGCGCGGGACCGCGAAGCCTTCGCCGAAAAGCACGGCCAAGCCTGCCGCGCGTGTTTCGCGCAAACCCTCCAAGACGCCTGACGATGCAAAGGAAATGGCATGATCCTCAAGCGTCCTTCGCTGCTGATGCTGATGGCCGGGGCGGCAGCGCTCTCGACCTTCGCACACGGCGTCAGTGCATCCGAAACGAGCCAGGAAAAGCCTGCCGCCAAGGCACCGGCATCCCGGCTCGGCTCCGCCATCCAGTCGGAAATGGGGGAGAAGAAGAAGAGCGCCAATGAGAGGGAGCGCGAACTCGACCTGCGCGAGAAGGCCCTCAAGGCGTCCGAACAGCGGCTCAAGGCCAATCTGGCGAACCAGCCGGAAAGATCCGCGCGGGACCAGCGCGCCGCTGCTGCCGCTGCCGCCAGGTCCGACCGGGAAAGCGAACAGGCAGAAACGCTCGATCAGCTCGCGCGCATCTACCAGTCAATGAAGCCGAAGCAGGCCGCAGTCGTGTTCGAACAGCTCGATATCGAGGTGCAGATCGCCGTAGCGCGCAAGATGCGCGAGCGGTCGACCGCGAATATCCTGGCTGCGATGACACCGGCCGCAGCGGCCCGCCTCAGCATGGCGCTGGCCGGGAAGCCGCCTGCACGGCAGCCGCGCCCCCGCCCCAGAACCGCCGCGGCGAGCCAGCCACGCTGAGCGATCGCCGGGTCGGTTGGAAAGTCAGATCGGGTTGGGTGAGAATGGCGTTGAGGCCGGGTCAACCGGCCTTGGCGACCACTTCGACCAGCAGCACCCGGGCGATGCCCTCATCATGCGCATGCAGCGCGCTCGTCAGGTCGGCCGACAGCCGCTCTGCGTCGACCGCGAGGAATGGCGAGGCGCGCAGCCGGGAAAACTCCGCCCCTGCAGCAAGCGCCTCGGCGCGCAGGCTCGGCATCTCAGCGGCGAGCCTGTGGGCCGCGTCGGCGTCGCTGGCTTCGAGAACCAGCCGGAAACGCAGCGCGCCCTGAAGCTTCGCCCCGTCGACGATCGGCACCGCGATCGCTTCCATTTCAACCAGATTACCGTCGCCGGCGCTGCCGCCGCCCGCCCCGCCCTCACCGGCACCGGTGGCCGTGCTGAGGGGAATGGCAGCGAGGAGAACCCCACCCAGCAGAAGGACCTTGCCGTTCATCATGTGCTGCCGTTTCCGTTCAAAAAAAGGGGGATCGGCGAACGACCGATTGGCCGCCCGCTCTTCTATAATAGACGATACCAGGACCGGAACGCACATGAGTTACGACCAAAAGCCATCACGCATCAAACTCGTCAGCACTGGCTGGGTGGCGCGCGCGCGCGAAACCAAGGACGAAATCGCCGCCCAAGCCGAGACCGAACAACCGGTCGAGGGCGCGGAGCCTGTCGCACAGACCAGCGGCGGCCTGTCGCTGGTCTCGGCGGTCCTGTTCCTGTGCGGCTGCGCGATCGGCGGAGCCGGCCTCGCCGCCTGGCCGCATCTGGCCGGCTGACATCTCCATGTACAAACTCCTCGCGCTGTCCGCCCCGCTGACCCTCGTGCTGAGCGCTTCCGCTTTCGCCGAAGATCCGCCGCACACCCACGATGAGCCCGCCGAGCCCGAGGCCGAACAGATAGGCAGCGACGCCCCGACAGGCGCTCTCGCGCAGGAAACCGAGCGCGCGCCCGTGGCGCGCCTGCCCGGCTTCGCCGCTGCGCTCGCCAACGAACCGCTGGCGCAGGACGTCTCGGGCTGGCCGGTCCTGTCCGAACATGATGCCTGGCAGGCGATCGCCGCGAGCACGCGGAGCACCCGTCAGGCGGCACGGTGGAACTACGCGCGCAGCCTGATCGGACGGGGGCATTCGGCTGAGGCCTACGGCGTGCTCGTCGCGATGGCGCAGGACGATCCCGATCTCTCGCTCGTCGCGGCCCACCGGCTCGCGCTCGGTGCAGCGCTGGTCGGCCTCGGTCGCCCGCTGGATGCGATCGATGCGCTGTCGGTCGAACAGCTAGCCGAGAATCCGGAAGCCTGCGCCTGGCGACTGCGGGCGATGGTGGCGCTGGAAATGAATGCCGAGGCCATCTCGCAATGGACCTTCGCGCGTTCGGCCATCGCGTCGCGCACCCAAAGTCAGGGCGGCGCCTTTCTTCGCGCGGCCGCGCAGGCCGCTCTTGAGGAGGGCAAGCCGCGCACTACGATCGCCCTCCTGGAACACCTGTCCGACGCCGATCCCGCCGCCAACCTGCTGCGCGGCCGCGCGCTCTTCCGGCTCGGCAGCGAGCAGAAGGCACGCCTCAGGCTCGACCGGGCGGCCGATAATGGCACGGTCGAACAGCGCGTGGATGCCCGCGTCTCGCTGCTCGAAGGGCTGATCGCGCGCAAGCATGCCAAGCCCGACAAGGCTGCTGCCGCGCTCGAACAGATCGGCTATTCCTGGCGCGGCGGATCGATCGAACGGCGCGCCCTAAAGCTGCGGTTCGAACTGGCCGAGGCGACGGGCGATGATCGCAGCGCGCTGGCCGCAGGGGCCGCGCTGCTGCGCTACCACCCCATGGCGGGCGACAGCGGGGCAATGCTGGACGCGCTGCAGGCCCGGCTCTCCGCGATCCTCTCGCCCGACAGCAAGGTGCCCCTGCCCGAAGCGGCCGGGCTTTTCTGGGACTATCGCGACCTTTCCCCGGCCGGTGCGGGAGGCGACTATCTGGTCAGCCAGCTCGCCGACCGGCTGCTGGCGGGCGGCCTCTACGAACGCGCAGCCGAACTGCTGGACTACCAGCTGACCGCGCGCACGACCGATGTGGCGCAGGGCCCGTTGTCGGTGCGCGTGGCCAAACTGTACATCATGGCAGGCAAGCCCGACGAAGCGCTCCGCGCGCTGCGGGCGACCGACGGCAATATCTACCCCTCCCCCATGCTCTGGGCGCGCCTGCGGATAGAGGCGGTTGCACTCCACAAGCTCGGGCGGACGGACGAAGCGCTCGCAGTGCTCGATGGCGTCCCCCAAGGCGATGCCATCCGCAACGAGATCGAATGGGACCGGCGCAACTGGAACGCGCTGACCGGAACCGGCGACCTGCCCGAAGCCCGGCGTGGATCGCTGAGCGAGGTCGAGCAGACGGTTATCCTGCGGCGCGCGGTCGCGCTCGCCATGCTCGGCCGCGAGAGGTCGCTCGCAGGGCTGCGCACACGCTATGCCCCCGCCTTCGCGGCGGAGCGGACGGCGGCCGCGTTCGACCTGTTGACGGGCCCTGTCGATGAACTGGATCCGGCGACGGTTGCCAAGGCCATGGCCGCCATGCCCGCTGCCAGTCCGGCCGGAGACATCGCCGACCTGCTGGCCGTCGACCTCGACCAGGCCGAGCGGACGCAATCCTGACGGACACGCTGCCGACGGACGCCGTCGGGACGCACGAAATCGTGACGAATGGAATCATGCCGAACGGGCGCAGGCGACTTGCGCCCGGGCCCGTTCGGTCATGTTACAGGAACTTGGTGAGATTGAGCTGGCTGAGCTGCGCGAAGACCGAGTAGCTCGCTTCGAGCGTCGCCCTTTGCTGCGCGAGGTCGACTGCCACCTGGCCCAGATCGGCGTCCTCGTTCGCGGAGATGATATCCCTGAGCACCAGCGATCGCGTTTCGGCCCGTTCGCCCATCGACTCGACGAGGGCCTGCCGGCGGCCATTCTCGGCATTCGCCCCGCGCAGGCTGACGGACCCCGCATCGAGCTGCGCGACAGCATCCTGCAGCGCGGCCTTCTGCGGTTCGGTCAGCTCGGTTCCGAACGGACCGGCGGCCGCCAGCGTGCGGAAGACTTCGTACATCTGTTCGCCAAGGTCGCTCGCCGTCAGGCCATAGCGGACCTTGTTCCCCTCACCGAGGTGGGCGGTGGCGCGCACATCGTCGTTGAGGAACGCCTCGGACGCCGGCGTGGCGATCACGTCGTCCAGCGTCTCCGGAACGAAGGGCTGCACATCGGTGCGCGAACCGGCGAACAGGGCCACGCCGCCCTCGCCCGCATTGAGAGTGGTACGGAAATGATCGAACGCGCCGGCAATCCTCTCCTGCAGGCCATGCGAATCTTCCATCCCGATCGCGGTCACCATCTGCGTGCGCAGATCGAGCATGGCATTGTCGAGCCCGGTGACATGCGCATCGTAGATGGCGAGCGTGGTGGTCACGTGCTTGGACACCTGCGCCTGTGCGTCCTGCCTCGCCAGCATCGAACGGGCCGACATGGTGCGCACCGCCTCGTTCCCGAGGCTGGCATAATCCTGCGCCTTCTTGCCCGTAGAAAGCGACGTCTGCGTGGTCGCGAGATTTTGCTGCGCACGCTGGATGGCATCGGCCATCGTCCTTTGCAGCGGAATGGTGGCAACGCGGTTCATCTTGTGCCCTTTCAGCGGACCATGTCGAGGAGTGTGTCGTACATCTTGGTGGCGGTCGTCATGACGCGCGCGGCGGCGGAATAGCTGTTCTGGAGGACGACCATCTGCGACAGTTCCTCGTCGAGATTGACGCCGGAGAAGCTGTCGCGGCGGTTCACCGCGTCGTCGCGCCGCGCCGCGGCATAGTTCAGCATGTCCTGCGCCTGCGCCGCCTGCGTCCCCGCCCGCCCCATCAGCAGGCTGGAGAATCGCTCGATCGTGGCATGGCCGGCCTTGCCGAAATCGGCCGAGCTGGTCAGCGCATCCACGAAGGCGGTTGCGCCGCGCGTGTCGCCCCGGCCGATCGCCGGTTCGCCTACGGCCGCATCGGTCCGCAGGCGCGCAAGCGGCAATCTGCCCGCATCCGCCAGCATGTCGGACCGCACGCCCGCCTGATCGAGACCATTGCCGATCCCGGTCAGGCCGGTCAGCGCCGTGAACGATACTCCGGTGCCGAAGCGATCGGTCGAGTCCGCGGGGATCGACAGCAGCGCGCCGCTGTTGCCGGGCGTGGGAGTGAAGGTCAGGCGGCCGCGATCGTCCATCGCGAAATCGCCGAAGGATGCCAGCGGGCTCTGGTTCAGTTCGCTGACCAGATCGCCGAAGGTGGGGCCGACCGAGCCGGTAAGCGTGGTGCTCGCCAGCGTCCGGCCCGTCGCATCGCGCAGCACCAGCTGCGCGGACTGACCCGCGTCGAAGCCGTGCGCATCGCCCGGCACGAAGCCCGGCGCGATCAGCGGTGCGGCGTCGCTGCGGATGACATCGTTGAGGCCGAAGAAGTGCGCGAAGCCGTTGCCCGCGCGCGCGCTGGACGGATCGCCCTGCGCCACGGCTACGCCGTTCGCTCCGCTGGCCGCGACGAAGGACAGGCGGCTGTCCTGCAGGTTCACCGAAGCAGCCCCGCCGAGGCCGGCATTGATTGCGGCAAACGCATCGTCGAGCGTCGCCAGCGGGCCCAGCGCGTCGAAATCGACCGTGGTGCTCGCCACGAGATTGCCCGACTGGTCGGTCACCGCGAAGGTGGCCTGCCCGGTAAAGCCCAGTCGGTCGCCGCCGATCAGCCCGGTCGGCCTGCCGTCCAGACGGCTGGGCGGCGGAAAGGCAGTGCCGGCATTGGCCACGGCGTTGAGCGTTTCGGCCAGCCCGCCGAACAGCGAGCCGAGCTGGTCGGAGAATTCCGGCAGGGCGCGGTCGCGCAGGTCGAGCAGGCCGCCCAGCTTGCCGCCGACCGCCGCCGAATCGAGCTTTTGACCGGTCGCGGTGGTCGGCTCGCCCGCGGCATTGGCGAAGCGGATGTCGATCACCGGATAGGTGGGCTGCGCGACACCGTCTCCCGCAGTGGGATAGGACAGCTGGCGCAGTCGCCCGTCGAGCAGGACGGCCCCGTTGGCCGCCTCGATATTGACCCGGCCGTCGGGCTGTTCGCGCACGGCGATCTTCATCATCCGGCTCAGGTCCTCGATCGCGGTCATGCGCTGATCCTCGGCCCCGCCGGCAGCGCGGCCGAGACCCCTCAGCTGCGCGACCGAAGCGTTCAGCCCATGGATTCGTTCGAGCAGGCCGTTGATCGTCTCCACCGAATAGCCGACCTCGGACTCGACATCGCCGCGCAGCACCTGAACGTCCTCGTCCAGCTGGCGCAGCGAACCGATCGCGTCCTGCACGTCGGCGACGAAGGCGGACGCATTCTGAGTCTGGCCCTGCGCGCTCGTCAGGGCGATGGCGGAGGCGGCGATCGCGTCGAGCCGCGCGGGCACGCCGCTTTCGGCACCCGGCGCACCCAGGTACGCCTGCAACCGGTCGAGATAGCTGGCGGTCACCTCCGCCCGGCCGATGTCGCCCGAACGCAAGTAGACCGTCTGTTCGAGAAAGCGGTCCGCGACGCGGGTCGGCTCGCCGATGACCACGCCGTTGACCCGGCCCTGGGTCACGCCGGTTTCCAGGGATACGCGCTCGCGCGCGTATCCCGCCGTTCCGACATTGGCGATATTGTTGGATACCGACCGCATGCCCGCCTGGGCTGCGGACAGGCCGGATACCGCCGTTCCCAGGATATCGCTCAGCGACATTCTTTACGCTCCGTCAGATGGTGGATCAGCGCTTCAGCGCACTGACTTCCTGGAGCATGTCGTCGACCGTGGTGATGATCTTGGACGATGCGCTGTAGGCCCGCTGGAAGCGGATCATGTTGGTGAACTCCTGCGCCAGGTCGACGTTGGAGGCCTCCAGCGTACCGGACGCGATGGTCCCGCTGCCAAGCTCGCCCGGACGACCGATGACGACATTGCCCGACTGCTGCGAAACGCCGTAGGCATTGCCCGACTTGCGCGTCAGGCCGTCCGGATTGGCGAAGGTCGCCATCGGCAGCTGGAACACCGCACGGGACGTGCCATCGTCGAAGATCGCGCTGACGATGCCTTCCTTGCTGACATCGACCGAGACGAGGTTGTTCAGCATCCCGCCGTCCGAGCTGGAAGCGATGAGCGCGGACGGACTGCCGAACTGGGTCAGCCCGTCGAGCCCGTCCTGGCTCCCCAGGTTCAGGTCGATCGGCGAGGAGCCGGCCTGGTTGGTCCAGGTCACGTTGAGGCTGTCGAACAGCGCCGGGCTGGAATTGGCGAGATCGAGGCTGCCATCCGGGTTGAAGGCGACATTGCCGCTGGCCAGCAGGCCGTTGGCGGCGGTCACTTCGGCCGGATCGCCATAGATTTCGGCCACCCACGCGTTGGGGCCGGTCTTGACGAAGCCCATCGTCACCTGGTGGCCGCCGCCCTGGGCGTCGAACACTTCGAAGGTGCGGGAAAAATGCGGTTCCAGCGCGCCGGTCGCCATGTCGCCTGCGGCATAGGCACCGGCAAAGGGTTCCTGCGTGGACTGAAGATTGGCGCGGACCTGCAGGCGGGTGGTGGCCGCCGCAGTGCCGGTCAGCCCGCTCAGGCGCACGGGCTCCAGTTCGTTCAGGCTGCCGGTGCTGGTATAGCCGCCGGTGGAATCGAGCCGCCAGCCCTGCAGATAATAGCCGCCGGTATTGCGCAGGTAGCCCTGTTCGTCCGGACGAAACGCACCGGCGCGGGTGAAGGCGACGCCGCTATTGGGGTCTTCACCCTGGCGCGTGACGAAGAAGCCGCCGCCATCGATGCCGAGATCGGTCTGGCTGCCGGATGCCTGCAGCAGGCCCTGCTTGGAAATCATGGCCCGCGGCGCGGCGGAGACGCCGCCCGCCGAGTAGTTGCTGCGCATGCTGCCGTCGGTGACGAGCGAGCGGAAGTCCGCCTCGACGCCCTTGTAACCCACGGTGTTGATGTTGGTAATATTGTCGGCGACGGTCGCCATGGCGCTCGATTGAGCACCGAGACCGGACACGCCGGCGTACAGAGCGGAATATAGGCTCACAGAAATGGACCTCCTCGATGGCGGGCACGGGCGCCCGATCACAGGAGCATTGTAGGATGGCCGATGGGCCAAACCCCAAGGGGGGTCAGTTTTTTCCGCCGGACCGCCGTCGACGGTCGCGTCCCTCTATAATGGCATCATCCAGCCAAGGGGACACGGAATGCTCCGTATTACATTACGCGACGGCGAAAAGGTCGTCATCAATGGTGCCGTGCTGCGCTCGTCCGGCCGCTCCGAAATCGTGGTCGAGAACGCGGCGGCGATCCTGCGCGGGCGCGACGTCATGTCGCCCGAAGAGGCCGACACTCCGGCCAAGCGGCTCTATTTCGCCTGCATGCTCGCCTATCTCGATCCGGCGAACCTGACCCAGTACCAGGGCCGCATCCTTTCGCTGTTCGAGGATTTCGTCGAGGCCGTGGAAGCGCCCGAGGCCAAGGCACACTGCCTGTCCTTCGCCCGCAACGTCGCCTATTGCGATTTCTACCGCGCGCTGAACGATTGCCGGTCGCTGATCGCCTACGAAGCCGAGGCGCTCGATCGCCTCGCCCCCGCGGACGCGGCCTGACGTTTTCGCCATGCAGACGCTGGCCTCAGCCGCGCGGGCGATCCGCGCGATCCAACCCGATCGGCATTTCGGCTCCGTCGCGGCAGTTCGCGGCGCGCTGATCGAGGTCGAGGGTCTGCTGGGCGCAGCCCGGATCGGCTCGCGGATCGCGATCCAGTGCGATAGCGGCTGCGTCGATGCGGAGGTCACCGGGCTCGACCGGGAGACGGCGCACTGCCTGTCGTTCAACGATCCGCACGGCATCGCCACCGGCTCTCGGGCCGATCTGCTGCAACGCCAGGCCACCTTGCGCCCGACCGACCAGTGGCTGGGCCGCGTGGTCGACGGACTGGGCCGGCCGATCGACGGCAAGGGACCGCTGCAACCCGGCCCCCTGGCCCGCCCGTTCAAGGCCGATCCGCCCGCAGCGGCGCACCGCACCCGCGTGGGCCACCGGTTGGAGACCGGCATCCGCGCACTCGATCTCTTCGCCCCGCTTTGCAGGGGCCAGCGGCTCGGCCTGTTCGCAGGCTCGGGGGTGGGCAAGTCCACCCTGCTCTCGATGCTGGCGCGCTGGGTCGAGACCGACGTGGCCGTGATCGGCCTGATCGGAGAGCGTGGCCGCGAGGTGCAGGAATTCATCGAGGACGATCTCGGACCCGAAGGCCTCGCGCGCAGCGTCGTCGTGGTGGCGACGTCCGATTCCCCCGCGCTGATGCGCCGCCAGGCCGCGTGGACCACGATGGCGGTGGCAGAGCATTTCCGCGATTCGGGACGCGACGTGATGTGCCTGATGGATTCGGTCACCCGCTTTGCCATGGCGCAGCGCGAAATCGGCCTCGCCAATGGCGAGCCGCCGGCGACCAAGGGCTATACTCCCACGGTGTTCGCCGAACTGCCGCGCCTGCTCGAACGGGCAGGCCCGGGCGGGCCCGGACAGGGATCGATCACCGGCCTGTTCAGCGTGCTGGTCGACGGCGACGATCACGACGAGCCGATCGCCGATGCCGTGCGCGGGATTCTCGACGGGCATATCGTCATGTCGCGCAAGATCGCCGAGCGCGGGCGCTTTCCCGCCATCGACGTGCTCAAGTCGGTTTCCCGCATGCTGCCGGAGTGTCACGCGGAGGAGGAGAACCGCCTTCGCCTCGCCGCGCTCGGCAGGTTGTCGACCTATGGCGACATGGAAGAGCTGGTCCGGCTCGGCGCGTACGAGGCCGGTGCCGATGCAAGCGTGGACGAGGCGATCCGCCTCGCCCCGGCCATCGAAGCCCTCCTCAAGCAGACCAAGCATGATCGCGGATCGACCCCGCAGACCTTTGCCCGACTCAACGAACTGATGACGGAAGCCCCGCAATGAAGACGCCTTTCGACACCGTCCTGCGCGCCCGGCGCCGGGACATCGACCGCAAGCAGATCGCAATCCACGCGAAAACCACGCGCCTGCAGCAGATCGACCGGGCCAGGGAAGCGCTCGAACGCGAACTGGCCCACGAATACAGGGCCAGCGCAGAAAGCTGGGCCGCCTCGTCGGAAGCCTTCATCAGGCGCCGGCTGTCGCAGCAGGCGCACCTCGCCGCGCAGCGCATCACGGTGGCGGAAGAGATAAAGCGCCTGCGCCAGGAAGCAGTCGCGGCCTATGGCGCGCGCCATGTGATCGAGAACGCGGCCGAGGCCTTTCTCGACGATCACCGCCGCCAGAAGTCGCGCGCCGAGCAGCGCGAGGCAGACGATCTGAGCGCGGCCCGGGGGGCCTCCGCTCCGCGTGGGGGCGGCATGCCTGTCGCCCTCCGGCTGGCATCCCGGTAGCGCGCCATGCAGACGACCGGTCTCGAAGCCCTTCCCCCGCAGGAGCGTGCACGGGTCATCTATACGCAGGCCCGTTCCGAGATGAACGCCCGCCTGTGGCAGGCGGCGATCGGCGGTGCGCAGGATTCGCGCCCGGGCTCGCAAACCTCCTGCCCGCATCACGGCCAGATTTTCCCGACGGACATGATGGCCCTGCTCGGGCCGGGGGAGGCGATCGGTCCGCAGAGGCACCCGGGCGATGGATTCGCTCCCGCCTCGGTGCCGTCCCCCTTCTCGGCCCCGCCCTCGCCCCCGGCACCCACCGTGGCGAAGCCGACGGTGCAGGTCGACGCCGCACTCGCCATTGCTTCGAAGGTCCGGGACATGCCCTCTGGCGGAACCCTGGGGGGCCTTGGGCCCAACGCGCAATTCGCCGACGTGCTGCAGAAGGCGGCGCAGCGCAGCGGGCTGCCGCCTGCGACCCTGGCCGCGATCGTCGATGCCGAAGCGGCCAAGCGTTCGGACGGCACGTGGAACCTGCACTCGCGCAACCCGCGCTCCAGCGCAGCGGGACTGGGACAGTTCCTTTCGGGAACATGGATCGGCATGGCGCAGACGCCGGGCAACTGGCTGCACGATGTCGCCCGCCAGAAAGGCTGGCTGACCGAGAGCGGCCGGGTCGTGCCCGCCGCCCGGGGATCGCTGCTCGCCATGCGCTACGATGCCCAGGCCTCGATCAACAGCATTGCCGATTACGCCCGGTCCAACATCGCGACGATTCGCAAAGCCGGCGTTGCGACCGGCGACAATCCCCAGGCGCTGGCCCGGATCGCCTATCTCGGTCATCACCTGGGGCCGGGCGATGCGATCCGTTACCTCAAGGGAGGCCTGAGCGAGAGCCGCGCCGCGCATCTGCTCAAGGCGCAGATCGGTTCGGGCCGCGCCATCGAGAAGATCAACCGCACCGGAGATGCGGCCGTCGCGCATCGCGAGTGGCTCAGCGGCTATGTCGATCGCAAGATCAGGCCCGATCGATTCGCGATGCTGACCCGGACGAGCGGTGGCTGACCCGCACCAACCGGCCCTTCACCCGCCAGACGGGTTCCCTTTCCCGACCGCCTTGCAGGCACGGCGCAGCGCGAATTTTCGCGCGCCTTGCCGCACCCCTTCCGTAGAATCCCGGAAGGGGCGGTACTGTAGCTTTGCTTAAAGGAAAAAACCCGAAGCGACAGAAATCGGGCTTTTTTTTAGAACATCCTCATCAAGCCAGCAGCACGGATGTGTTGTGAAACCGGGGATCGTTAAAATGTCTAAAAGCACGGAAGCACTTGAAGTCGCTGTCGCGGAAGTATTAGCAAACACCAATTCGGACGGTTCGCCAAGGACGGCACGCCAACGTGCGAATATCGACAAGGCTTTTGTTCGCATTCTCAAGATCGCTGCTCCGCGCATTCGCCATTTCATCCGCCAGTACGGCCTCGGCAATCATTACGAAGATGCCGAGCAGGTCTGCGCAATCGCGGTTCATCGCGCGATCGAGGCCTACGACCCGACGAAGGCGAAGTTCACCACCTTCCTGAACTGGCAGATCCGCGGCGAACTGCAGAGCCTGCGCTTCCGCCTGATGACCGACCAGCGCCCCTCGGCCCGCAAGGTCGATGCCGTCACCATCACCCTCAACGCCGGAACCACGACTCTGGACGGTGAGGAAACCAGCCTCGAAGCGCTGATCGAAGACGAAGAGGCGCTGGAAAGGACCGAACAGGCCGCGTCGGAGCACCTCGCAGAGCATACCTGCAAGGCCTTGGTCGACGCGTATATCGAAGCCGAGCGCAAGGCTGGTATCGAACAGCTGCGCAAGCGCGCCCGGTCCCGTCCGCGGGGACGCGATATCCGCGAAACCCGTCCCGATCTGCCGGTCAGCTTCCGGGCGAATGCGGCACGCCCCGATCCGGAGGAACTGGCCAGGCTGCACGAACGTCTCGAGCGTGATCGCGCCATTATCGAGCGCAGCATGTTCTCCGGCGACACCAAGCTGGCGCTGAGCCTCGACAACAGCCTGACCCGTGAACGCATCCGCCAGATCGTCCGCCGGGCCAGCAAGCACATGGCGACGCTGGTTCGTACCGATCCCCGCTTCGCCATGCTCGCCGAGCAGGCTGGCCTCGGAGGTGCACTTCCGGCAGCCCAGCGTCCGGAACCCGCCCCTGCCAAGGTCGGCATCCTGCCGGCGGCCAACCAGCCGCACAACGCCGACATCACGGTCACCCGCCCTGCCGATTCCGCACCCCGCAGGCCCGCGATCCGGCCGGTGGTGGCGGCCAGCCCCCGGTCCAACGGCCTTTCGGCCTGAGGCAGGAATGGGATCAGGGCCAGGCCCTGACCGATAATGACATCAAAGGCCTGCCCGGGGAGACCATCCTCCTCCGGGCAGGCCTTCGCCATATGGAGTTGCCGCGCATCCCGCCCCGGCCGATCGATCATCGTGCCCCATCTGGCGCAGTGCGACCGGCGGCATCTGCCCGCGCGGCGACCTTCGCCTAGCCCGGCATGTCCGGATCGCCGTTCGCGAGGCAGTTAACCGTGGGGTCGAGGGTGTTGATCTGCGTGCCCGCCGGTGCCCGCCGCCCCGGCACCAGCCGCGTATAGGCGTCCAGCGCAGCGGCCATCGTATCGCCCATGTCGAGCGCGGCGATCGCGCGCGTTCCGGCATAGTGGGTCAGCAGCTTGCGCGCCGCATCCCGGTCTCCGTTCGCGATCATCGTGCGCGCCGTGCGCTCGACCCATGGCAGGTCGCCGCGGGTCTCACGCTCGAACGCCGTCAGCATATTCGTCACCGGCGGCAGCAACTCGTCGGGAGCTGAGCAGGCGTAGTACAGCACCCGCTTGAAGGTGCGCCCGGCAAAGCGGGTCGCCTCCTGCATCTGGTAATCGGGATTGAGGAAGGTCGCCGCCGAATCCTTGGTCAGGTAGCGGTGCTGGGCATATTCCAGCGGCACATTCTCAACGCCGAGCCACCAGACGTTGAACGGCGCCGCGACCGATCCGGTCGGCGCGTTCCACACGCGGATCAGGTCCGGGTCCGCAAGATCGCTGCGCAGGCTGACCATCTGGCCGTAGCCGCTGTCGTCGTCGACCACGCGCGGGTCGCGCACCCGCTCCATCAGGTCGGCCTCGCTCACGGGCACCATCGCGCGCGTCGCGGTCTCCATCGCGGCGGGCGACATCAGCTTGATGCCGGGATCGCGATAGTCGCGGATGCCCTGGTCGCCATAGACGTGCTGGACGTTGAACGGCTCGCCCGCCGCAGGATCGTACCAGCCCTGCGCGATGGCGAAGGAAATGAAGTTGGCCGAGGCGAGGTAATCGGGATTGTCCGAAAGATCGGTCGGGATCTCGCCGATCCCGCCGGGATAGAGCACGCGCACATCGTCGCCATCCAGCCGCTCGGCAACCCATAGCCCCTGCCCGCCTGCGAACTCCCAGACGACCCAGCCCTCGTTGGGGTCGGCGATCAGGTGCGTGTTGCCGCCATAGGTCGCAAAGCCGTGCTGCGCGATCAGGTCGCCGATGATTGCGACCCCTTCGCGCGCGGTGCGGGCGCGCTCCATCACGATCCGGGCGAGGTCCGAATATTGCAGGCCACGCTGCGGGCGCGGGGTCATGTCGACCAGTTCCTGCCGGCTCGGTGCCCAGACATCGCGCACGGCGACCTGGTGTTCGTTGACGCCGCCATTGGTCAGCGGCGGCGGGAAGCCTTCGAAATCGGTATAGGCCATCTGCATGTAGCGGAAGGTGTGCGCCACCTGCGGGATTTCGATCAGCTCGCCCGGGATCACCGCATCGGCGGTGACGCCCACCGTGATCGTCGCATCGGCGGGGTGATCCTTTGCGGGCACGATCTCGAGCCAGTGGCTCGACACCTCCTCGCCCGTCCCGCCGACCATCACGCTGCCGTCCTCGGTCAGGTTCTTGCCGACATAATAGGCATAGCTCGCCTGTGCGGCACTCGTGGCGAGCAGCGCGGCGCAGGCAATGGCGGCGGGGATGAAGCGCAGGGCGGATCGCAAGAAGAGGAGCTCCTTCATGACGGGAAGCCCCCCTTCTTGGCGGTAGCGGTAATGAGGTCAATCGCGGGTCGGGTCAGGGCCGGTCTCCCCCGGCCATTCCCTGCGCGCTAAGCGGCATGCGCCGATCCCGCGACATCAGAACCGCAGGCTTGCCGAGACATAGAACTCGCGGCCCACGCTGTTGTACCAGGAGCTGTTGTAATACGGGTAGGACGCGTGTGTCGGGTCCTTCGGCGGATCGCTGTCGAGCAGGTTGTTGATCCAGAAATTGAGGCGGATATTGTCCGTCGCCCAGTATTGCGTCGAAAGATTGTACCAGACCGTGCCGGGAATGCGCCCGTCCCAGTTCCAGTTGGTCAGCTCGCCCGTATAGAGCCCGGTCAGCGTCACCTTGAACCTGTCGGTACTCAGCGTCGCCCAAGCCTTGCCCTTTTCCTTCGCCACGCCGTAGCCTTGCGAGACGTCGAATTTATCGATCACCGGATCGCCGGGATACTGCTGGAGGGTGTGGTTCAGCACGTAGGTGAATGCCCCTCCCAGCGAGAGGTCCCACACATCGTCGAGCGAGAACCAGCCATCGGCGGAGAAGTCGATCCCGTCGGTGGTCTGCTGCGCGGTGTTCACCGGCAGCACGTCGATAAGCCGGATATCGCCCTCCAGCGGCCCGCTGTCGTACCGGGTCACGCGCGCCAGCGCGTCCTGGCAGGTGGGCGAGCCGACATCGACCGTGTTGCCGTCGAAATCGGTGCCCAGCCGGCAGGCCGCCTCGTCGCGCAGCAGCAGATCGGTGCTGAGGTTCAGCACTTCCTCGTTCAGTTCGACGCGGTAATAGTCGACCGAGAACTGCCAGCGCGAGGATGGTGCCCACACGATCCCGGCTGTCAGGGATTGCGCAGTTTCCGGCAGAAGATCGGGATTGCCGCCCCGGCGCCCAACGAAGCGCGACCAGTTGTCGTCTATACAGTCGGTATAGCTGGGGGAGTCGTTCTCGACGCGGCAGGCGTAGTAGTCTGCGCCTGAGGAATTCACCGTGCCCTGCCCGCGATAGACGTAGTGGAGATCGGGGGCGCGAAAGCCCGTGCCGATCGCGCCGCGCACCAGCAGCGTATCGGTGGGGCGCAGTTCGGCCCCCAGATTGTAGGTGAACTGGCCGAAGTCGTTGTCCGCATATTTGTAACGATCGTAGCGGCCGGCGCCGGTCAGCTGGAAGAAATCGAACACGGGCACGCGAACCTCGGCGCCCGCGCCCCAGTGATCGCGCTTGCCCGCGCCATCCGAATCCTGGATGCCGACGTAGTATTGTTCGAGCGCCCGGGGGTCCGGATTGATCTCGTATCCCGAATTGCCGATCTCGGCGACCGCTGCGAAACCGACCGGACCGGCAGGCAACTGGAACAGCTCGCCAGTGCTGACGGTCGCCTGGAAATTGTTCACCCAAGTCTTCGGCTCGTAGACCGTATCGGCGGATATGCTGGCATATTCCGCCGGTGTGAGCGCGGTGAACAGGCGCGTCGGATCGGCATTGAACCGCTGATAGCCGCTGGCGTTATCCGGATCGTCGACCGGTTGGCCGAGGAAGAAATCGTTCGCGGCATCGATCACGATCTCCGGCCACGAGAGGCGCGATCGGTATTCGGCGTGGTTGTAATAGACCTCGTAGTTCCACTCCTCGCCGAGACCGGGGTCGAAGGTGCCCTTGATGCCCGGCGTGATGTTGAAGGTGTACGAACGCGCCTTGATCATCGAGTTTTCGAAGCCGCCGGTTTCTTCCGGCGTGAAAATGCGCTGCCAGTAATCGAGCCCGTCGTCCCAGTAGGAATTGGTGACGTCGACATAGTCGGGGTTGTAGAACAGGCCCGACTCATCGCCGTCGGGCGCCTGATAATACCAGGTCTTGAAACCGTTCAGCACCTGCCGTTCGACATAGCCGAACTGCGCATCGAGGAAGATGTCGAGCCGGTCGCTCACCTCGTAGCCGGACGAACTGTAGAGGTTGAACTGGTCCCAGCCCGATGTGATCGCGCCGTAACCCCATGCCTCCTGACTGCCGCAGAAGTACCCCGGCGTGGTATCATAGCTCGGATACTCGAAGCCGTAGCCTTCGCGGCTGGCGTAATAGGTCGAGTCTTGATTGGTGAAGGACAGCGAATCGCACGCCGCTTGGCCCGGATCGATGTAATATCCGTCAGAATCGGTGCGCAGGAAGTTGCGATAGGCGAGATCCGAGGTCGGGCTGTCGAGCCCTGAGTCCTGGATATCGCGCTCGAACCCGAACAGCTGTTCCTGATGGCTGAACTGCGCCCCGATCAGGGTGTAGAAGCGGTCGGTCTGGAAGCCGGTCGAGCCGGACAGCTTGTAGGATTCGCCGCCGCCGCGCCCGGTGAACCCGGCCCGCGCATCGATCCGCGTGCCGGTGACTTCCTCGCTCAGCTTGAAATTGACCACGCCCGAAATCGCGTCGGACCCGTAGATGGCGGAGGCCGCGCCGCTCAGCACCTCGACCGAGTCGATGAAACCGGCCGGAATGCTCGAGATATCGGCGACGTTGCTGTTACCGCCATAGGGCATCGGGAAGTTCGCGATCCGCCGCCCGTTGACCAGCACCAGCGTATGGTTCGGGCCAAGCCCGCGCAGGTCGACCTGCTGCGCGCCGGGCGTGAAGGTGTTCGCGCCGTAATCCTGTGCGGTCTGCGTATCGCCGTTGTTCTGGGACAGCGAGGCGAGGATCTCTGGCACGTCGGAATAGCCTTGCTCGAGAATATCGTCCGCGGTGATCGTCACCACCGGCGCCGGCCCCTCCTGCTCGATGCGCGGAATGCGCGAGCCGACCACGGTGATGATGGGCGCGGCGGGATCGGCCGTGCTCTCCTCCTCGCGTTGCACATCTTGCGCGATGGTGTCGGCCCCGGTCGCGTCATCCTGGGCGACTGCCGCGGTGGCGGTGGCAAGCAGGCTCGTACCGGCCAGTGCCGTGGCGATTGAGATTCGGCGCATATATGTGTCCCCCCTCGGGCGCAGGGCGCCCGCGATCATGATGACTTCGCCCTGAATCGGCGTCCCCTCCCGTCTCCACCGTCAGGCGGAGCGGCCATCTTCGCTTCCGCAAGATCCTCCCGAGATTAAGCGAAAGCGAAAAGTGTTCGCGGGAAACTATATCGTGCTGGCCCCTGGGCTTCGGGCAAATCCGATTGCCCGAGCGACAAATTCTGTCGTCTCACCCCGGAAAAGTGCAGATTATATGTCTAGGTGCACCGGCAGAGGCCCGTTCGTCTTTACGACGCTCATCACCACGCAGGTCTTGAACGTTTTGATCGGGTGCCGGTCGTAGAAGAAGTCCCGCGTGAACTCGTCGTACTCGTCCATGTCGCGCGCCACGACGGTCAGGATGAAATCCGCATCGCCCGTAATGTAATAGCCGTTGGTCACCTGCGGCGTGTTGCGGATATCCTGCTTGAAGCGGTCGATGACCCCGCGATCCTCGCGATCGAGCGTCACCATCACCAGCGCCATGATGTTGTAGCCCAGCGACCGGGGCGACACGATCGCGGCATCGCGCTCTATGATCCCGTCCGCCCGCAACCGCTTGAGCCGCTTGAGCGCCGCCGTTGGCGACAGGCCGCAGGCCGCGCCGAGCTGCTCGGCAGTCAGATGCGCATCGGCCTGCACCGCTTCCAGCAGGCGGGCGTCGGCTGTGTCGATTTTCCTCATTCGGGCGTTCCACCTCTCTCCAGCGACAGATTTTGTTCCAATTCGTCGTGAATGCCACAGATATAGTTTGTCCTATCTGCGAAATTGGTCGCGGTCGAATCGTGGGGGGTTAGGACGGCGGATGGTCGAAGTTCCGTCGTCTAATACCGCCCCTTCCTTCCATTCGATCGACGTCGGAGGGTCGAGTTCATGTTTCGCAAGCCATTCCTTGCCGCCATCCTGGCCGCGCTGACCGTGCTGCTGCCCGGCCTCGCCCATGCTGAAAGCGGGTCCGGCTACACCTATTATGAAACCGGTGATCTGTCCGCGCCCACGCCGCGCTCACCCTCGCTCGGCCTGCTGCTGATCGGCGGGGCGGACTGGAGCGAGCCCGCATGGCGCTGGTTCGCCGGCAAGGCAGGCGGCGGGCACCTCGTCATCCTGCGCGCCTCGCAGGATGGCGGCGACGGCGAGTGGCTGATGGAGAATATCGGCGGGATCGCCTCGGTCCGGACGCTGGTGTTCTCCGACCGCAAGGCCGCCTTCGATCCGCGTGTCGCGCAGATCCTGTCTGACGCCGACGGAATTTTCATCGCGGGCGGCGACCAGTCGAACTATGTCCGCTTCTGGAAGGACACGCCCGTGGCCGCCGCGCTCAACGCGCATGTGGCCGCAGGCCGCCCCATCGGCGGCACCAGCGCCGGGCTCGCGATCCTCGGCGGCACGGGATACGGTGCGCTGGCGGCCGAGGCTGTGGACTCGGCCGAAGCCCTCGCCGATCCCAAGGGGCCGAAGGTGACGTTGGTCGGCGATTTCCTCGCCCTGCCCTTCATGCGCGAGGTCATCACCGACACGCATTTCAGCGAACGCGAACGGCTCGGCCGCCTTGTGGGCTTCGTCGCGCAGGCGCGTGCGTCGGGGGACCGGAACGCCATCGGCCTCGGCATCGATGAAGACACCGCGCTGTGCGTCGAGGCCGACGGAGCCGGGCGCCTCTACACCACCAGCGACGGGCATGCCTGGCTGATCCAGCCGCACGGTGCCCCGACTTTCGAGAGCAACGGCGCGCTCGACTGGCAGGGCGTAGAGCTTACCGGCATCGGCCCGCAAAGCCGCGTCGATCTTGCGCACATGACCGTCAGCAATCCGGCCTTCGCCGGCACCGCGCGGGTCGAGGCCGGCGCGCTGCGCGACGTCCCCACCCCGCCTCGGCGGCGCGAATGGTCGCTCGCCATTCATGGCGGGTCGGGGGTGATCGAGCGCGGCGACCTGACGCCCGAGATGGAAAAGGCCTATCGCGCCAGCCTGCAGGCGGCGCTGGCGGCAGGCTCCGCGGTTCTCGAGAACGGCGGCAGCAGCCTCGATGCGGTCGAAGCGACCTTGCGCGTCCTCGAGGACGATCCGCTGTTCAATGCCGGGCGAGGCGCGGTGTTCGATGCTGAAGGGCGCAACCAACTCGACGCCGCGATCATGGACGGCGCTACCCTGAACGCAGGCGCCGTGGCAGCGGTCAGCGCCACCAAACACCCCGTGACACTAGCGCGTGCGGTGCTGGAAAATTCGCGCCACGTCCTCCTGTCGGGCGACGGGGCGGACCAGTTCGCCCGCGAGCAGGGGATCGAGCAGGTCGATCCGTCCTACTTCCGTACCGAGCATCGCTGGCGGCAGATCGAGGAGTGGCGCAAGGACAATCTCTCCGCCCTCGCGCTCGACCCCACGCATCGCTTCGGCACGGTCGGCGCGGTTGCGCTCGACAAGAACGGAAACCTCGCCGCCGCTACCTCGACCGGCGGGCTTACGGGCAAGCGCTGGGGCCGGATCGGCGATTCACCGATCATCGGTGCAGGCACCTACGCCGCGAACGGCAAGTGCGCGGTCTCCGGCACCGGCACCGGCGAATATTTCATCCGCGACAGCGCCGGGCGCCAGGTGTGCGACCGGGTCGCGTGGAACGGACAGAGCATCGCACAGGCAGCGGACGATACCATCGCGTCGATCGGCGCGCTGGGCGGCGACGGCGGCCTGATCGCGATGGACGCGATGGGGCGCGTCGCCTTCGCGATGAACACCGAAGGAATGTACCGGGGCGCGGCCAGCAGCGACCACCCGGCGCAAGAGGCGATCTACGCCGACGAAACGCTGGCGAACGAGGATTGAGATAATGGCCGATTACACGCCCGCCAACGGGTCAGACCGCATGTCCATCGCCAACCAGAAGCTCGCCACCATCGCCGTGTGGGGCGGCGAGGAAAAGCCGCTCGCCTTCGGGGCCGCGCAGGTGCCGATCGTGCAGAGCGCCCCCTTCGCCTACGAAGACATGGACGAATGGGCTGCGGTCGCGCTGGGGCAGGCGGAAGGCTATATCTACAGCCGCAACACCAACCCGACCGTGGGCGTGTTCGAGGAGAAATGCCGGATCCTGGAAGGCGGCGAGAAAGCCATCGCCTTCGCCAGCGGCATGGCGGCGATTTCCAACACGCTGCTCTCCCTGCTGTCGCCGGGCGACCGCGTGGTTTCGATCAAGGACAGCTACGGCGGCACCAGCCGCCTGTTCATGGACACGCTGCCGCGCATGCATATCGAGGTCGATCTGGTCGAAACCAGCGATGCCGACGCGATCGACGCGGCGATCGATAAGGGCTGCGAGTTGGTCTATCTGGAAACCCCGACCAACCCGACGCTCAAGATCATCGATCTCGACCGGGCGATCCGCGCGGCCAAGAAGCGGGGCGCGATCGTGGTGGTCGACAACACCTTCGCCACCCCCATCAACCAGCGGCCTCTGGAGTTCGGTGCCGACCTCGTCCTGCACTCCGCCACCAAATATCTCGGCGGGCACGACGATGCGATGGGCGGCGTGTTGATCGGGCGCGAGGATCTGGTGAAGACAGTGTACGAGCACCGAGAGATCTGCGGTGCCGTCCTGTCCGCCTTCTCCGCCTATCTCCTGCTGCGCGGGATGAAGACGCTCGACCTGCGCGTGAAGAAGCAGAACGAGACCGGGCTCGCCGTGGCGAAGTTCCTCCACCAGCACCCGAAGGTGGCGAGCGTGTTCTATCCCGGGCTCGAAAGCCACGACAAGCACGAGGTGGCGAAGCGCCAGATGTCCGGCTTCGGCGGGATGCTCAGCTTCTCGGTCGATGGCGATTTCGACGCGCTCAAGCGCTTCGTCGGCGAGCTGAAATATATCCACCGTGCGGCCAGCCTCGGCTCGGTCAACACGCTGATCGGCCCGCCCTCGGTCACCAGCCATGTCGAATGCACGGCAGAGCAGCGCGCCGCGCTCGGCATTTCGGAGACCCTGCTGCGCTACTCGTGCGGCGTCGAGGATGCGGACGATCTGATCGCCCAGCTCGACGAGGGCCTGAAGGCCGTCTGACGGAGAGCGAGCTCCGCACGACCTCGATTACGCCCCCGAGTGCAGCGCACCCGGGAGCGCACCGCGTCGCTCTTTGCAAGCAGGAGGTTCGACAAGCGCCAGTCTCGTGTAGAACGCCCCGCCCGGCGCCGGGATCGATCGATTCCGGCAATTCGGCTACTCGGGCAGCGCACTTCCAGTCTTGGACGGAACTTGCCGAGACCCGGTCCGAAGTGCTCGGCAGCAGTCGGCTGGTCACCGTGGACGACCCGCCGCCGAACAATAGAACAGGCCGCGGCCGCAGCCGGATCAGGCGTAGAATAGTACGTTTTCTACGGTCTGCCCCTGCAGACAACGCGTTTCCACCGCTCCGCCGGCTCCGAACATCCCCATATCCTGACGGATTAGTGCCAGCTTGCGCCCGAGCTCGGCGTCCTGCGGCGCCGGGCCGTATCCTCCGGACAGGCTGCCCTGGCCTGCGAGCAACGACGCTAACTCCGAAGCAATTGCAACGGCCTCGCGGGGCCCGCCGGTTCGCGGTTCCTCCAAGGCTGTTCCCGGCGAGGAGTGCAGCGCATCGCCGTCGACAAACCGGAAGTCGGAGGCATCGAAAGCGAGCCCCCCAACGCCCGAATAGCTCGCATTGAAGCCGAATCCGGCCCGGCCGCCGGGGGCGATCTCGTCGTTTGAGGCCGCCGCCTCGAACAAGAGGTCGCCGTTGGCGAGCTTCCGCGCGGTGGCATTCCAGGTGCCGGTGATGGACATATTCACGCCGTCGGGGACATCGAGCACCAGCTGCCAGCCGTCGATCCGCGCATTGCTCGTATTTACGAACGATACGTTCTGGCCAAGGCCGCTGCCCCAGTCGTTGGTGGGAGCGACGGTGAGCGCGGTATCGGCCTCGTCGGCGAGATTGAAGGCAGGATCCCGGTCGAGGATTTCGAAAGCGAAATCGTCTTGCGCAAAAGGACCACCGTCGACCTGCAGCGTGATCCGGAAGGTCTGACCTTCGGCTAGCTGTGGCTGGTAGGACTGTCCGACGGTGGTGAACAGCGCGCCGTCCTCGGTGACCCTGAAGGTCGCCGGTCCGGGGAAACCATCGACCCAGCCGCCGATGACGGTCCCGGGCCCGGTATAGCCTGCCAGAATGTCCCACGCCCTGAGTTCGCCGTCGACTATCGCATCGGCCTGAACCTCGTACTGGAAGGTGACGTTGTAGCCTCCGCCCCAGCTCGGATTGTACCAGCTGTTAAGGCTGACGAAGCTGAACCCTTCAGGGCTGCCGCTTTCGTTTTCCTGGCCGTCGACCGTCAGGGCGAACTCGTCGGATACCGCAAGGCTTCCATCCGAGGCCGTCACGCGGATTGTGACCGCCGTGTCGGCGTCCGGAGCACGGCCGCTGAACGCGAGAGTGACCGGATCGAAGGACAGCCAAGCCGGAAGCGCGCTGCCATCGGCCAGGGTGGCTGAATATGCGAGCGCATCGCCGTCGACATCGGCAAAGCTCGCCCCCGGAAGGCTGAAGGAAATGCTAGCATTGCCATCGAACTCGCGGTCTTCGAGCGGCATCGCGATCGTCGGGGCATCGTTGACCGGGTCGATATGGAGCGTGAAGGGGCTCGCGGCCCGGAGGTCGCCGTCGTCGGCGCGCAGCTGCAGTGCCAGAGCGCCGTGGAAGTCGAGCGGCGGCGTTCCACGCAGCTCTCCGTCAACGAATTCCAGCCAATCGGGAAGAGCGCTGCCGTCTGCGCGCGTGACCGAATAGGTCAGCGCATCGCCTTCCGGATCGGCGAACCCGTCCAGCGGGACCGCAATCGCGAACGTGGTGTCTTCGCCCGCCGCCAGGTCGGCGAGCGGAGCGGTTACGACCGGGGCGTCGTTGACCGGGCCGATCGACAGCACGAAGCTCGTGCTGGCGGTTTCTTTGCCGTCACTGGCAGTTAGGTCGATGGCCAGATCGCCGAAGAAGTTCGCGGGCGGAGTGCCGGTGAACAGGTTGCCGTCGAATTCCAACCAGTCGGGCAGCGCGGCGCCGCCCGCCAGCGTGGCGGCAAGCGTGAGCGCATCTCCATCCACGTCATCGAAGATACCGGCGGGAAGCGACAGGTCGACCGCGGTGTCTTCATCGAACCGCGCATCGGGGAGCGTGCCGGCCACCACCGGGGAGTCGTTGACGGCCGCAACGGTGAAGGCGAGGTCGCTCGATACGGCCAGTTCGCCGTCGCTCGCGGTCACCCGGAGATCGAGCGTACCGTTGAAATCCTGCGGCGGGGTGCCGGTGAAGCGTTCGCCGTCGAAAACCAGCCAGTCGGGCAGGACGGTTCCGTCCGCGAGCGTGGCGGTGAGCACGAGGTCGTCGCCATCCGCATCGATGAACGCATCGGTGGGAAGCGCGAAGTCGAACGCGCTATCCTCTTGGACCGAAACGGGTGCGAGCGGCGCTCCTGTTTCGGGCGCTGTGTTCGTCTGCAGGAACAGCGAAAATCCTGCAGACGCGGCAGCGCGGCCATCGCTCGCGATGACAGACAGTTCGATCGGGCCGACAAAATCGCCGGGCGCCGTACCCGACAGGTCCACTCCGTCGATGATCAGCCAGTCGGGAAGCTCGCTGCCATCGGCAGCGACGATCTGAACCGTGAGCGGATCGTTCTCGGCATCCGCAAAAATGCCGGCCGGCAGGGTGAATGCAAAGGCCTGGCCCGGACGGATGCCCAGATCCTGCGGCGCATCGACCACCGCGGGCGCATCGTTGACCGGGATCACGACCAGCTCGAGCGCCGCGGTGCTGACGGTCTGTCCGTCTTCGGCGAACACAGCGAGCGCAATGGTGCCGTTGAAATCGGCCGGCGGCCTGCCGGATAGGCGCGCACCGTCGAACGACAGCCATTGGGGCAGCGGGGACCCGTCCGCCAAGCGTACCGAAACCGCGGCCGCATCGCCGTCGGCGTCGCTCACGGCGCCGACCGGAAGATTCCAGTTGATCATGGTGTCCTCGAACACCTGGATCGACGACTGCTCGATGGCGATGGTCGGGGCGTCGTTGACGGACGCCACCGCGACCGACACGCGCCCGGTACCGACACCGCCATTGCCGTCGGCCACTCTGAAGGTGAAGCCAGCTTCGCCGCTGAAATCGGCGGCCGGACGGAAGCGCACATTCCCGTCGCTGCCGATCCAGACCTGCCCGTTCGCAACATCGGTGAAAGCGCCAAGCGTGAGAGCATCGCCGTCCGCATCGGCCGCCAGGGCCAGCAGATCGGCGCGCGCGATCACGAGCGTGCCGTCCTCGTCCATCGTATACGCGGCATCGCCCGCGTCGGGCACGGTGTTCCCGGGGGCCAGAAGAATCGTCGTGCCGTCGCTGCGGAAATGCAGCTCTTCGACATTGCGCAGACGGTCGGTGCCGTCGCGGTTGCCAACGAGGTCCTTCACGACCACGCGGTCGCCTTCGAAAGTTATTTCGTATTCATCCCGCGATCCGCGCAGTTCCACCGTATCGCGCCCTGCCTCACCGTCGATCGCATCGTTCCCGCGCCCGCCATCGAGAATGTCATTGCCCAAGCCGCCGGCAATCACATCGGCGCTGTCGAAGCCGCGAATGACGTCGTCGCCCGCTGTCCGTCCGGATGCGAGTACGCGGCGCTGGATGTCGAACCAGTCGAGCGTCGTGCCGTCCGCCAGTTCGAAACTCTCCACCCGCGCAGCAGGCGAGCCGAACTGGCCCTTGACCGTGAAAGCGAGCCGGTCGCGACCTGCGATCTCGATCAGAAGGTCGGAACCGCCTGCGCCGGTGCGGCCGAACGCGATATCGTCGAGCGCGATGCCCGGTCCAAAGCGCACGAGGTCGTTGCCGCCGGCATCGCGGATCGTGTCCTCGTCGTAGCCGCGCCCGAAATCGTAGATGTCGTCGCCCGTCCCGCCGAGCAGAAGGTCGTCGCCCGTGCCGCCGTCGAGTACGGTCCCCTCGTCGCCGCCACGCACTACCGGGCCCGACGAAGTATCGACCCCGCCGACCAGTCCGCGCACGACGTCCCAGCTGTACGCGGTGCCGTCGGCGAGCTCGAAGCGGGTGACCGGCTGGTAGTCGTTGCCGTTGTAATCCTCGAAGAACTGCCCCGCGATCCGCAGGGTCTCGCCGGTTTCGCGGATGCGGACCAGCAGAT
Source organism: Alteriqipengyuania triglochinis (assembly GCF_054655655.1). Classification (NCBI taxonomy): domain Bacteria; kingdom Pseudomonadati; phylum Pseudomonadota; class Alphaproteobacteria; order Sphingomonadales; family Erythrobacteraceae; genus Alteriqipengyuania; species Alteriqipengyuania triglochinis. Next base: position 831,618 of record NZ_BAAHNC010000002.1, on the reverse strand, counting down.
CGTTTCCGTCGGCGCTGGCGAAGAAGGCCAGCTCGCCGAGCGAAGCGATGCCCTTGAAACGAACCGCATTGTCTTGCCACGTGTCGGGAGAGTTGGAGCCGAATACGGTATCGTTGCCCGATCCTTCTCCGAACACGGCTGTTGCATCGCCATCCCTGAACACGATGATGTCGTCGCCGCCGAGGCCATCGATCGTGCGGCCGGCACCAACATAGAGCGTGTCCGTCCCTTCGGTCGGACCGGGACGCAGCGCATCGAGATCGATGACCCGGGGGCCTTCGCCGCCTGCAACGCTCTCGTCGCGCTGGACGACGAAGGGAAGGATATCCTCCCAGGCGGTGAACTCGAGGACGAACCCGAACGGTGTCGACATTTCGAGGCCGATCTGGCCGACCACGAAGCGCTGCAGCGGACCGTCCGGCTGGCCGTCGAGATCGTCGTCGAAGGCATATTCGTCGGGCACTCCGTCACCATCGACATCGCGGGCGAGAATCGACAGCTCGGGACTACCGATCCTGAACGTGGTGAGGCCGCTTGCAGGATCGGCATAGCGCGTGACCGACGAGCCGGTGTTCTGGTCGAAATAGTTGTCGATGGTCTCGACCGTCCAGTCGGCCTCGCCGTCGCCATCAATGTCGGGATTGTCCCAGTCGGGTGCTCCGTCGCCGTTGAAGTCGAACGCCGCGACATCGGAAATGCCGTCACCATCGGCATCGACCGCTGCCCAGTTCACCGTGCCGTCGGCATTGCGCGGCAGCGCGAACTCGTCTCCCGAATATGTACCGTAGTAGTCCGGCTGGTTGTCTCCGTCTTCGTCGGAGAAATAGATGGCATCGAAGAACCCTCCGTCACCCAGCGGTATTTCGAAAGAATCGAAGATGCCGTCTTCATTTTTGTCGTTTGCATAGAGTTCGGCAATGCCGTCCCCGTCGATATCCAGCGAGGCGTACCGGTGAGTTTCCCAGTCGGCGATACCGTCTCCGTCTGCATCGGGGCCCGCCCAATTCGGTTCGCCGTCACCGTCGGTATCGAGAAATGCAAGGTCCGCAGACCCGTCGCCATTGGTGTCCAGCACGCTCCAGCCGCTTGCGCCCGATGGCGCGGGTTCGACCGCGGTCCACGGATCGACCGGCTCTCCTCCCGAGAGCCCGCCGAGGAATTGTCCTACGACGCGCAACGCCGCTCCGGTCGCGAGATTGCGGATCACCAGATCGGCGGGCGAGGACGAATCCTGGACAAACTCGAACTGGTCGAGGGAGGAAGCGCCGCTCAGGATGACCCTGTTCGAACGCCAAGCCGCAGCCGCTGCCGTATCGTCGAGTACGCCGTCGGAAAATACCGCATCGACGAGCACGTCGTTGCCGCTGTCGGGAGCGAAGCCGAGCCAGACATCGCCTTCGAGAGCAAGGTAGGTGGTCGCTGCGGAGGGGTTCAGGAAGACCTGCTCGCCGCGATCGAGGAACTGAACACCGATCGGTCCGGTCCATCCGAACGAAACCGTTTCACCGTCGGAATAGCTAATGCCCCCGATGCTGTCGGTCCCGACGATCACGCCATCGTTGCGGTCGTTGAACGATAACAGCACGTTGTCCGAACCGTCGTCGAGAAAGGTCACCACCAGATCGGCCGGATCGAAGCCCTCGCCGAGCACGATCTGGTAGATCGAGTCGCCGACCAGCCGGTCGATCCCGTCACCGAGATTGAAGATCAGCGTGTCGCTTCCGCCGCGACCGAAGACTATGTCGTCGCCCTTGCCGGGCTGGAAGACATCATTGACCGCCCCCGGGAGCCCCTCGCCCGGAAAGTCTTCGAATTCGGATACTTCTCTCGCGCTTTCGGTCAACATCGCGGCAGACGGAATGTCGCCGCGGTTGAAATCGCCATTGAACATGTCGCTGCCATCGGTCGCCACTTGGGCTCCGACCAGCGCGCCCTCCCCGTCCGCCCAATAGCGCAGTCCCGCCTCGTCGCGGACGTTGATCTTGAGGCCCTGGATCCGGTAATCGTCTCCTTGGAGTTCGCCTTCGATCACGATTTCCTCACCCGACAGACTTCGGATCACGGTCACCGGCTGGCCGTCGCGCCGTTCGACGAACACCGCGACGTCCTCTGCAGCGATGCCGTCCAGCCGGATATGGACCGTAACATCGGGCTCGCCGGTGTTGATGACGGTATCGCTGCCCATCCCCGCCGCCATCACGACATAGAGGTCGTTGAACGGATTCACGATCGTGTCGTCGCCGGCACCGCCATCGATCCAGGAACCGTCCGGGCTGATGAACCCGCTGTTCGGCGCACCGAAGTTGAAAAACGTGTCGGCACCATCGGTACGTTCGGAATCGTGCACGATCTGTTCGATGTCGCGCTGGCTGATCTCGCTGCCGTCGGCGAAGATGATCCGTTCGATCCAGTGCGCACCGCCGCGATCGCCCTCGCCGTAGCCATCGCCGAGCGAGTCCTCGAAGTGATGGACGTAATCGTCGAACGGCGTGCCGTCGAGCGTGAGCGTTTCGCCCGTGTCGTTGATGGTGATGACGAGCGAGAGCGGATCGGATGCATCGCGCGAAAAGGTAACGTCCGATCGGTTGAGGCCCACCAACGTCAGCGTATCATTGTCGCCGCTGCCGCCGAGCAGGCCGTCCTGCTCCTTGATCACATCGTGCCCGTAGCCGCGGCCGAAGCTGTAGTCGTTGGGCGATCCTGTCCCGATGAGCGTGTCATTGCCAGCGCCGCCATCGAGTGCACGACGTCCATAAAGAAGGTCGTCGCCGTCGGTTGCAACAGCCATTTGCGACACGATACCGGTAAGCGAGACCGATTTGTTGGAAAAGCGAAGGAAGCTGTTTCGGATGTCGGCAGCCAGCGGTTCGAAGACATTCTTGAGCGTGAGGCTGTCCTCGTCGGTGATCGAGATCACCAGGTCGTATCCCGACCGGGTGTAGGTCACGTCGGAGCTGTGCGAAATCCCGGAAAACTCGAAATCGGTGTTGTCGATCCAGGAATCATAATATTCGTCATGGCCGAACCCCGCCGTCAGGACGACCCGGTGCCAGCCGTTGAAGCTGAAAATGCGATCGTTACCCGCGCCCGGGCGGAAAACCTGCCGCTGGCTCGCGTAGCTGTAGAGGATGTCATCGCCTTCGTCGCCGTTCAGCAGCTGCCCCGAGGTGAGATCGACTCCCCGCCCGTCGGCGAATTCGATGCGCTCGATATCGCCTTCGCCCGGGATCGGAGCGCCCGTGCTGTAGTCCGATTGGTTGCCGATATCGATGCGGATGTCCCGGTCACCGATCCGTAGTCGTATGGGCGAATAATAACTGTCGCTCCCGGCGAACGTCAGATCTTCGAGCGTGTAGGCAGAGTCGACAGTTATCGTGTCGTAACCGAACCCCTCGTCATAAATTCCAATCCGCCCAGCGCTGACATGGTAGGTGTCGTTGCCGAGGCCGCCATTGACATAATCGTCACCGCCATTGGGCAGGATGAGATCGGCCGCGTCGGTTCCGGTGATGAAGTCGCGCCCGGCTGTGCCGTAAATGGTTTCCTCGGTCGAGGTGCCTGCAAGCATTGCCTGCGCCAGCAGCACGGCTGCCGGGCTGAGGGTCTCGCCGCCGATTTCGACCGATGTCCGGTTTACGGATGAGGTGCCGCGCACCACTACGCGGTCGCCCGTCGTGCGATCGGTAATGCTGAGGTCACCACCACCGATGCTGAAATCGAGGTTGGCGCGCGATACGCTGTCGTCGAAGGCGAGCACGATGGCCCCTTCGTGGTCGTCGATGGTCGTCAGGCCGTAGCCGGCCCGCAACACGTAACGGTCGTCCCCGTGACCGCCCTTGAGCGTGTCGCCTCCGCCGCGCCCGTCGAGGACGTCGTCGAGATAGGTGCCACCGATTTCCTCGCCCGCCGAAGTGCCGGTGGTGAGCAGCTGGCGTATCTCGGCTGCGGTCAGAGTGGTGCTATCGGCGAAGATAAACGTCTCGATCCCGACGTTCTGTCCGGAGAACTGACTGGCGATCAGGGCGGACCCTCCGCCCTCGAGAGCGATAGCCAGGTCCTTCCCGCGGGCCCCGCCGACACTCAGATCGGCGTCGGCGAAGGCGGCGTCGACATAGATCCGGTCGTCCGGCGAGGCGCTGTCGGGTCCTTCCACGATCCAGTCCGCGCCGCTATCCGCGCTGACGGTATAGCGGTCCGATCGGCTGAGTCCTACTAGCAGCTGGTCCGCGCCGTCGACCCCGAAATCGAAAGACGTGCCGTTCCCGCCGATCTTCAAACCGTCGGTATCGCCGACGAGATCGGTAATGCTCGCACGGCTGTCATCGGCGAAATGGACCGTATCGACCGGCGAGCTCAGACGGCCGTTCGTGACATCGAGCACGAAGCGAACCGATTTGTCGCCATTGCGCAGTTCGACGGCGATGCTCGAATAGATTGTTCCGTTCGACAGATCGGTATTGAGCGCCAGGGTCTCGGTCGATACCACCGTTTCCGCGCGCGACCAGCCGCGAAGGACCAGCGTGTCGCCCCCTGCGGTTTCTCCGGTGATATCAAGCTCGCGAACCGTGTCGAGCACTACGATCCGATCGCTGTCCGACACACCCGATAGCGTGACCTTGTCGCCATCGGCCACGAGAATGCGCGCGCCGGGATAGGTCTCGTTCCCGATGGTGCTGACCCGGGTGCCCATCCCGATCCCGCTCGAATCGCCGATGAACAGCGCCGTGCGCAATCCTTCCGCGGTGAAGCCGAGCTCCTGCTGGGCAAATACCGCATCGAGTGCATCCGTGATCGTCCGGTCCGAGGCCCCGAGCGCGGCTCCGTATTGCCGAACCACACCCGACATGGCCTTCCAGTAGCGCAGCCTGTCGTCCGCATTGGCCGGTGCGCTGGACGCGACATCCTCGATGAGGCTTGCAAGGGTCGTATCGCTGCCGACGACGAAGTCGGCTGCCGCCGCAAAAGCCGTATCGGGCATCAGGTGCGCGCCCAGCGCGCTCTGGCCGAGAAGCCGCGCGGCGACCCGGTCGACCAGTGCCGACCATTCCTCGATCAGCAGCGAGGCGGCATCGGCGCGCGGATTGGAGCCGATGACCGCCTGGTTGAATTCCTTGCCGACGATCTGCTCTATCACATGGAGCCAGCGAGCATTGATCGTATCGCCCCGTTGCTCGGGATCAATGGCGTCCGCTCCGGTCCAGCGCAGCACGATCCGCTGTACACGTTCGTGAATCTCACCCGCCCGCGATATATCCAGCGTCGCGAGCTCGCGCACGAGGTTCTCGAGGCCAGCATCGCGTGCCATCGCGACATGGAGATCGGCCAGCGAACCCGACCCGAGAATGTTCGGCAGGTCTTGCACCCGGTCAAGATCGAGTTCGGGGTCGACGATTTCGCGCGCATCGAATTGGTCGATTGCCAGATAGGCATCGTAGATCGTGCGCATGGTGCCGTCGGCAAATGTCACGCTTGAGGATCGGGTTACGGAGGAGTTGTCGTTCGGTCCCGTGAGGTGATCAGACTTCGCCGTCACGAGACCGATCGAAACGATTCCGAGGTCGGCAAGCGAAACCAGTTCGCCCTCGTCGGTCACGGCATCGCCATTGGTGTCGATCCACACCTTGAGCGTCCCGAAATCGGCATCCGCCGCCGTGATGGTGCCATCGGCATTCGAATCGAGACGGGCCAGTTCGATGAAACCCGCTTCGCCGAACTCGCGCAGGCTCCCGCCATCGCTGTCGACATTACCGGTACCGAACATCTCGGTGCCATTGTCGATCGTTCCGTTACCGTCGAGATCGCGCACCAGGAACCCGTCGGCCGCCCCGGCCCAGGCGACCCGCTCGGCAAAGCCATCATTGTCGAGATCGAAATAGGCGGTGCTGGCGGTGAGCGCGGTCACCACACTGCGGTCGCCGTCGAGATCGATGATCAGCGGGTCGCGCTGCTTCTCGCCATCGTCGGTCGGCGGCTCGTCTTCCTCCTTCTTGAGCCTGATACCGGCGAGACCGTTCGAGAAGTTGTTAATGGTTATGGAAGATGCCCCGAGGCCGAACAGGCCGCCTGGAGAGGTCACCGTCAGCGTGCTGCCCGACAGCTCGTATGTCGTGCCATCGTCGGCTTCGTAGACGCCCGATCCCTCGCTTGTCTCCGTTCCGCCCGTGATCAGCTTGCCGAGTAGCTTGACCCGGTCACCGCGATCGGGATCGTGAATGACGTCGCCATCGTTGGTGAGGAAAACGTCGCTACCGCGGCCGCCCCAAAGCTGGTCGGTATAGCTGATCCCCAAGGTCGTATCATCGGTCGCCGCGTCGATTATATCGTTGCCGGAGCCACCGAAGATGTCATCATTTCCGGTGCCGCCAACGATCTTGTCGTTGCCACCTTCACCGAAAATGATGTCGTTGCCAGCTTCGCCATAGACGATGTCGTTGCCCGAGCCGCCATTTATGACGTCGCCCTCGCCGAGCAACCAGTTCTCGTCGCCGCCCCTGATGATATCGTCGCCGTCGTTGCCGCTTATACTGTCGACGCCAGCATCGCCCGACAAATTATCATCGCCGGCTCCGCCGCTAATTCCATCGTCGCCAGCACCGCCATGAATAGTATCGTCCCCATCTCCCCCGTCTATTTCATCGACGTCGTCTCCTCCAAAAAGGATGTCTCGGCCATCTCCTCCCTCAATGCGGTCCCTCCCCTCGCCGCCATAGATCGTATCCGCTCCGGCTCCGCCGAACAGATGGTCATCGCCATCATACCCCCGAATTGTATCATCGCCTCCGAAGCCGTAGATATAATCGTAATCGTCCGTCCCACCGACGGCGTTGTCACTCGAAGAACCAACGTAGAGTATGGGGCCCTCAACGTTTCTGGAGCGAAAATCCACGTTCTCACGAACAACGCCATTAATCTCTTCCGGCCCTCCCTCACGGTCCACAATAGCGTTCTCGATATATCGCCCTTGGGTATAGTCTCTCCCGACTATTAAATTGCTACCGCGCGCGAGATAGCCGACTTCCTTGGGTATACCGAGCTGCTCGAACCAGGGGTTCACGTTGTTGACATTGGTTCCGCGAAGATCTGCAAATCGGGGATCGTCGTATGATCCAGGAATTAAAGCATGCCCCAGTTCGTGGAGAAGGATAGCCTCCCAAGGCATCTTATGCGCCTTGCCAAATTGGTCCAAATAGGTGACGTCATTGTCGGGATTGAGCAGGAGGTTGCCCGATCCAGTCGGTTCGATCGCCTGCGAACCTCCGGCGGTTCTGCGTATTCTTATTTTACTGTCAGGGTTCGACGCGATCCATCTGTCGACCCAACCGCGAAACAAAGACGAATTGAGGTAAGAATGCAGAAAGGATCGAAACACGTCATCATTGCTGACCGCGCCCCCGAAGCCCTCGATGTCCAACTTTGCTTTGATCTCTGCTTCACTCAACATTTCGCCCCCGATACATGAACTTTACAATGTTACTCTATTGGCGAAACCTCTACTGGCCTCAAATTTCCACCTTCGAATAACTTCGAAGTATAAATATCACCTTGCCCATCTTGTCCGAAAACTCGACAATGTCGTTGAGATTTTTCAAATTTTTCCCCGTTCATCGCTACCACATCAACGCATAATCGGAGATTTCCGTCATGATGCTGCGCGACTTCCCAATTTCCGGCGTACTCCATGACATCAATTTGAGCAAACCAGCCACTCCAAGAATAATCTTCGTAAAAATACTCTACGAACGGATTTCCTGACAATGCCTGACTTTGCTCCAAACGCCTCCCTGACATTAGCTTAACCAATTTATCATTTTCGTTATTCTTTAAAAATGAAATATTCACTTGAGAATCCGACGAACTGCCGTTGTTAGAAACATCCACACTGCTTCCGCAGGCACAAAGCGAACCTGTACCTAAAATTGCGAATGCGGAATACAAAACCCTGATGTTTTGCTTGATACCATTGAGCAACGACTTCACAATAACAGATGCGTAATTCGGACACAGGTCCATTTTTCTGTATTCGATCCTAAACATCGGAGCAGTAAGGCCATCCGATAAGATCATTGCACAGCCCTTAGTTATGGCGATGACGCGCATACATTTCGCCGGAAATAGACCCGCCTTCTTGAGTGAAGCGGAGCCGAAACAGGTCGTTTCGATTTTTGAAAAATTCGACGCATTCGACCGTTTCTTGACGGTTTTTGTCCCCGAAGACGCAAATATTCGAGTCGTTGATTTCGAAATACCGGATGTCGTACACGACGGCTTCGCCAGAGGTGGCGTACACGATCTTCTCATCGCCCCTGAAAAGCAATGATGGAGATAGCGACCGCTCGTCCGCTGGAGCGAACCTGCTGAATGGCAGAACCGACTGCAACTCCAACCTCGACAGCGGACTTTCATCTGAAGCTTCCATGTCTCGCCCCTCTTTATCCGGCCTGGACTGGTCGCCCGAAATCGTCCGCAGTGCTTGCCCCGGCCTATTCTCAGCTGCTGCCGGATTGCTCGTGTCGCTCTTCGACCCCGTCTCGATGCCCGAACCGCATCCGGACAAGGCCATAGCCCACAGCGCGGCGGCAATCGCGGAAACACCCGGGATCGTGCCCTCCGGCCCTAACTGCACGCGCAGTCCACGCTGAATATTTGACAAAAGAGGCAGGATCAGCGCGCCAAACTGTGCCCGGCCCAGCAAAACGCCAACCATGCCCTGACAAAGCGACCGCACGTCTTACCCCCTCGCGAATCCCAACCTAAATCTGCCACAATTATTGCGTCGCGCAAGTGGAAACCTCATTTATTTTCAAGTTTTTGGAAGACGTTAAGCGCCGCACTCGAACCATACGAAAAAAACGAACGGACTGGTTAATAGAGAATTCGGCATAGTCAGTACCAGACACCGCCATTTCGGTCCGTCCGCACACCCGAATTCCAGGCTAGCGCTTGCACCCGCCTTATCGACCGCCTGGCCGATTAGGCTGAGAATGTACTGGATGATCCGCCGCTGCCCATTCTTGATCTCAGCCTGCGTAGCCCTGCCCGGTTGGATGCGGTCGCACGGAGGCCAGCTCGCACGGGGCTCGCGAGAAGTTACCCCGGAGGCGCTCGAAAAATGTCGACACAGCTTCCCGAGAAACTGCGCGACGAGAATTCCACCTTACGAAAAGCCTATCTGCGGATGATCGTGAAGCGCAGGCAATGCTGGGAAGAGGGATCGCCCGAGGCTCTCCGCGCCTCGAAGGCGCGGTTCCCATCTTTGACCAGAAGTGGTGCCGCTTACAGGACTCGAACCTGTGACCCCATCATTACGAAATCAGGGGGAAGGCCCGCGCTTTTCATTTATTATCAGAGCCAAACTCATCGGATTCACACATCAGTCCTACTGCTCCCAACGATATCCCAAAGTGGATTAAACGAAGCTCTCGGGCACCACCTTCTGAAAGCTCTTTGGCCCGCTCGACGTCGCGGCAGCGACCTCAGGCTACCCCACTTCCGTCAGCTTTGCGCCCCCATCCCGGTGATTGTAGCCTCGACAGGGATCGCCCGAAAACCGACAATCTCGGCTGTCGGAATACGCTCCAAGAGCGAGAGCAATTCAGGGAAAGACAACGTTCGAACACGTTCCGCGTACCCTTCGGAAGTCGGGTTTGATCGTTCCAAGATGCGGGCGCAAGGTGGACTTCGCGACCTCATCTTGTGCCGACGAGGACGATAGCGAAGGTCGTCCAGTCGTTGATGATGTGCGCCCCTGCCGAAACCCAAAGGTTCTTGGTCTTGAGATAGGCCAGTGTCAGCACGATCCGGGCGCTGCCGATCACGATCAGACACTGCAGGATGTTCCAGTTGTATGTCGGTAGATGGATCGCGGCAAACCAGACTGCGGTGATCAGCCAGGCGGCGATGATCGCCGTCCTGCGCGAGAAGCTGAGCTTTTGGGTCAGTAGGTACAGGAGAGCCAGGAACGGTATGATGCTAATCAGCTCTTCCCCGACCAGCTGCGGGATCGAACTGGCGAAGAACAAGATTTGAAATCCTGCATCTCCCGCGGCCAAGCTTGCGATGCCCGCGTTACGCTCCGCTTCGACAAAATTGACCGCGGCGAGGCCAAGCGGGATGGCGATGGAGTAGTTGAGCAGCGCGAAGCCGACCATCCAGCCGATGTCCTTCCATGCGACATGCCTGAACAATGCGGTCCAATGTTTGCCCGCCACGAGTGCCAGTCCGGCGAGCGGCAGGATTACCAGTAGCAGCGAGGGGACCGCCTGCCATGACCCTTGTGAGAAGACCGGCAGCCGGGCCAGCAGTATACACGCCGCAAGCGCCACGGCCGCCAGCGGGACCAGCCATTCCTTTCCGCTGATCCAGACCGGGGCCCCCTGATAGTAGGGAAAATCCGGCGACAGATCGTTTCCGTTCATACATCCAATCCTCGTAAGCGACGCCCGTCACAGATACCGGCGCGAAGAACACCTCCGAAATTCAGCGAATGCTCCTTCGCATCAGTAGAAAAAATCGCATACGGCAATGCTTAATAAGCATTTACTCTTCTTCCGATTGCCAAGGCCGGTTGAGCGTTGTTATAAAACAGAAAACCGATTCTCTCCATCTGCATTGATGGAGATCGATTCTGCTCGAGGCTGGTGGCGTTATACTGCCAGGTGTGCAGCATCGATAATAGCGGAGTGTCGCAAGTCGGTAAGGAGGCCTTATGCCGCGAAGAAGAGCTAGGATCGCCACCATGGGAATTATCGGGCTGATGGCGCTGTCCCCTTTCAGCGCGACTATTGCTCAGAGCGATGGCCGCGATCGCGGCTATTTCGGCGGCGTCGACCTGCACCTGATTTGCTATGGCGAAGGTGCCAAGCCAAGTGTCCAGAGCGTCCCCACGCTGCACTGGAGCCGCCGCCACCACGAGTTCGATACCGACTATGCCACGATCATGACGCGGCGTGAGTTCGACAGCATGGTGCAAATCGACATCCACGGCGATGACGGACACATCTGGTTGCCGCGCAAGCTGATCCCTCCGATCCACTCGGGCGGCACGGATGGTTGGTGGGAGCTCGACGATCTCGACGTCGGCTATTCCGAGATCGACGCCAGATATCGTCTCAACGGGCTGAACAAGCCGAAGATCAGGATCGACCGCCGGACCGGCCATATCAGGATCGATGGAATCGAGGATTTCCGCGGCACTTGCGAGGAACACGAGGAAGGCGGGTCCCGGCGTTTCTGACGGGACCGCGGAAAAGAGGAAGGCCCGATGCGCACAATCATTGTCCTGACACTCGCGGCCGTTTCTTTGGTTGCGTGCGACCAAGGCACCGATGACACCGATATCGACGCGGTCACACCGGCCGAAGCCGAAGGGCCTTCAGGCGAGCCGGTGGCGGAAGAAACGCCGGCTATCGATACGACCGGGGCTGCAAGCCTTGCGCCCCGCATCCCGGTGTTCAACGCAATCTGCGGCCCCGGCATCGAAGTGCATGCCAACGAAGGCGGCCCGGTCTTCATCGACGGCGAAAAGACCACGCTCGAAAAGTTCAACGACAATTACTTCGAGGCCAGCCTCGACGGGACGACGATTTCGATCTCGTTCAATCCCGACGAGTCTTTGAGCCTGACCTACACCGGACCCGACAGGGCCAACGGCATCTGCACCTTGCAGTGATGGCCGACGGGCCTTGTCGCCGACGATTGAATGGGAGCAAAGACAATGATGTGCCGCCAGCAAGCCGTTGCCGCCGTATGTATCGCCGTCGCCGCGACCGCTGCGCCCGCAGCCGCGCAGGAGGCGCCGCGCATCTTCGCAGGCACCAACGGCGAGATCGAGGCCACATTCTCCGAGAACAATTGCGTCGTCTATTACGACGCGCGTGGCCAGCGCGAGCGTGCGAACGACCATTGCAGCCGGGCGCAGATCGCGCGTGCCGACACCGGCGTCGCCTCCTATCGTCGCGAACAGGGGATGGACGGCTTCCCCGGTCGGGAGGCACCGCGCGGCGGATTCGGAAATGATCGCGGCGCATATCACGGTCCGCCCGAAGTCGTGATGGACCGGCACGGGCGCAGCCACGTGAATGTCGGCGGAGCATGCATCGTTTACTACGACCGCGACGGCGACCGGGATGAGACGAATGATCATTGCTCGCGCGCCGACCGGCGCGAGGCCGACGATGCGATGAAAAGCTATCGGCGGGAGCAGGGGAAAAGCGAGAGGCACCGGTCGGGTTACACCTTCGGCATTCCGGTCTTGCGTCTGCGCAACGGCAAGTATCAGGCGACCGTCTCGGGCACCTGCACGGTCTATTTCAACGATAGGGGCGGCATTCTGACCTGGTTGCCCGATTGCACTACTGCCGAGAAGGCGAATGCCTCGATCGCGGTGCTCCAGTATCGCCGCAATCACGAGTGAGGCTGGGGCGTCAAGCCAATCGTGACCTGTGTGCAGGAGCGTATTCGCAGCGAACCGCGTCGTCGCTGCAGTTCCGGTCGGTCAGAGCGCGCTCGGGCTGGGCCTTATGTCTAGGATGATCGACCACTCTCGCAACCGGATTGCTTCCGCACCTTTCCACTATGCCCTCATGATCGCGGTGGTGCTGGTCGGCACGCTTTTGCTCATTCCCGGGGCGGCAATTGCGCAGGCGAGCGACGGCCGTTCTTTTGAAGCCATGCTATCCGGGTTCGACCAGCGGGCGGAGCGGGCACGGGCGCTTCTGCGCGACCGGGAGGAGAGCCAGTCACTCGTCTATCAGCGCGAGCTCGCGGACATGCGCAGCACGCTCGCTGCCGACCGCGACCGGGCGGCCGAGCTGGTCGCGCGCGGCACGTTTCAGACCCGCCTTCTCGATGCGCAGATCGACGCGCTCGGCGCGCCGCCCGCCGATGGTGAGACCGAACCCTCTCCGATCGCGGACCGGCGAAGCGCGCTGGAAGACCGGCAGGCAGGCGCGATGCAGCCCCTATTGGACTTGCAAGAACGCCGGGCGCGCGCCGCGTTGTTGGTCGCCGAGTTGGATGCGAGGTCCGAACGCATCGTCAGCGATCAGCGCTACGAAAGAGGGCTATCGCCGCTCGATCCGCGGATCTGGGGCCGCTCCGTCCGGGAATTTCGCTCTGGTCTGAAGACTCTTCGCACAAGGAACGGAGTCGTCGAGAATCCGCTCTCGTTCCTTCTTTTAGGCTTCGGCAGCATTGCGGTGCTGGGCGCAATCTCGATCTGGATCGGGCATCGCATCTGGCACGCCCTGGCGGCGAGGGTCACCCGGCGGCTGACGCAAAGCGGGAGCGTGCTTCGCCACCTGCTGCTGCTGGTTGTGCTCGATCTTGTCGCGGCCCTCGTATTCCTCATCGGGCTCGCGATCAGCGTGTCGATGTTCATCGTGACGCTCGTCGCCGTGATAGACGCTGATCACGTCACATTCGTCGCACTGGCGATCGGTCTTGCCTTGGGAATCATCGTCCTGGGAAGCTGGCTGGGCCGCAGCGTTTTCGCGTCCCCGATCCGCGAGCTTCGCCTGCTCGCCCTCCCCGAAGAGAAGGAGACGAAGGCTGCTGCCTTGGTGCGCCTCCTCGCGGTCGTGGTTGCCGCCGAACTGCTCATTGCGAGCTTGGAAGAACAGGCGATGATCGGCATCAACATCGCGCAACTGCTTTCCTTCGCGCTGGTGCTGGCGGGCGCCGCGCTGACCTGGCGCATGGCGGCGCTGCTTGTCGATGCGCGGCGTGCCGCCAAGGAGCAGCAGAGTGTCGCTCCCGACCACAGCGCCGTCCTGAACTTCAGCGGGACGATCGCGAGGATAATGAAAGTCTTCGCCATTGCCTCCCTGGCTGCGGCGCTGGTCGGCTATGCCTATCTGGCCCGTTATATTCTGATCGCAACGCTTGCCTCGCTCGCGATCGTCTGCCTCGCGGTTTACGTCCACCGATTTATCGGGCTGATCGTCACGACGCTCGCGGCGGCTCCGCTGCACCAGTACCGCCGACTTCTGCACTTGGCGCCGCTGCTTGTCGGCTTCGTGCTCACTCTGCTGGCTCTTCCGATCCTGGCAATCACATGGGGCTATAATGCCAACGCCATCGGCGATGGCGTCATGATGCTGAGAAACGGCATCGAATTCGGCGACGTGCGCCTGTCGGCAGGCGATGTGATCACTTTCCTCGTGGTGTTCTTCCTTGGGTATTTCCTCACCCGCTGGATCCAGCGGTTCACGAGGATCGCCATCATTCCTGAATTCGGTATGGATACCGGCGCGCAGGCGGCAATCATCACGTTTCTCGGCTATGTCGGCATAACGCTCGCTGCCTTCATAGCGATCGCCGCGACCGGGCTGGACCTCTCGAGCCTCGCCTTCGTGGCGGGTGCCCTTTCGGTTGGCCTCGGTTTCGGCCTGCAGTCGGTGGTCGAGAACTTCGTTAGCGGCATACTCTTGTTGATCGAGCGGCCCGTGAAGGTGGGCGACTGGGTCGAGGTGGGCGAGCATTCGGGGATCGTGCGCAGGATCGCGGTGCGATCGACCCACATCGAGACCTTCGACCGCCACCAGATCATCGTGCCAAATTCGCAGCTCATCACCGAAGTGGTGAAGAATCGCAGCTTCTCGGTCGGCCCTTCGCGTATCATCGTGCCCGTTGGCGTTGCGTATGGCACCGACCTGGAAAAGGCGCGCAATATCCTCCTCGAGATCGCGAACGCAGACGAGAAAACGCTCGACTATCCTGAACCGCAAGTCGCGATGGACGGCTTCGGCGACAGCGCGATCAACCTGAAGATTCTGGCCTTCGTGCCGCACGCCACCGACGGCGCGCCCACGGCCTCGGCACTGAATTTCGAGATCGCGCGCCGCTTCGAGGAAGAGGGCATTTCGATACCCTTCCCGCAACGTGACCTGCACTTGAAATCACTGCCGGCGAGCTATGGCGCACAGCCTTCGTCCGGCGGCGAAGGATGAGCTTATCAACTTTGGCGTCCGGGTCGGGCAGAAGGCCTTGCGTGCTGATTACCTGAAACCGAACGGTTCGCTATCGGCCCCATTGGCTGCTTTCACATAAACCGCATTATCAATCTCTGGCCCGTCCAGGTGGATGCAGGCATACGATAAGTGAGCGCCAAAGCGTTAAGCGTTATCGCTAGACCTTGATTCCTGCCGCGCCTGAAGGCGACCAAGTGGGGTGATTGCGATACTTTCCGGCATCGTCCTTGTACCAATCGCATTTGGCCGGGTCAGGCCCCGTAAGCTGAGAGAGGGTTTTGCCCACATGCTTGCGATTGAAACCAAGCTTACTCAACACACCGATGATGCGCGGACCTTCGAGGACGCCTTCATCTATGCATGCGGTGATTAGGACCCGAGCCGTGTCATGTCTGCTCGCTTTCGCACCGCAGTCGCGCCAGAGTTGATGGAGTCTTTGGAAGAATGCGTTGGTAGATTCGTTCGTGCCGAAGGGGTCGGATTGCGTCTTGTCGGTACTGGTCATTTGAATTCCTTAGCTGCCGTCATTCGGCAAAAAAATATGAAGGGGTAGCCCCTCCGCGTCGGGTTAAAGCCGATCGCGGAGGGGTTGGTTTTGGGATTAGTTATCGACGCCTGCCATCTGAGCGGCACCGGCCTCGACTGCATTCATCAGCGTTGCATTGGCAAGGTGCGAGTACCGCATGGTGGACTGGTAGTCGGCATGCCCGAGCACCTTGCCGATCGTCAGGAGATCAACCTTGGCGTTCGCCATGAACGACGCCGCTGAGTGGCGTAAATCATGGATGCGCAGCCCCGAAAGGCGAGCTTCCTTTCTCGCCGTCGCCCAGGTTCGCTTGATCGAGTTGTAGGGCTTGAGCGTTTCCGGGTTCGGCAGGAGCCACGGGCAGCCCGGTATCTTCACCAAGCCCTCGATGACGGCCACGGCTGGTCCCGATAGGGGCACCCACCTCGCCTTCCCCGTCTTGCTGTCAGGTATAAGCCATGAGCGAGCCGCAAGGTCGACATGCTCCCACTTGGCAGTGAGCAGCTCCGTCTTCCGAGCTCCCGTATACAGCAGCAAACTGACGATCGCCCAAAGCTGCGGATTGCTCGAAGCCTTGCAAGCCGTGAGCAAGCGTTGAGCCTCGTCCTTCGTCAGATAGCGCTCGCGAGCATTATCGAACTTGAACCTCGGGACACTGCGGACAGGATTGGTTTCAGCGCCGGGAATCTCCCACTGCCTCGCCAGTTCGAAGGACCGGCCCAGCATCATGCGCAGCTTCTCGACGGTGGCGGGTGCGAGCTCCTGCCGCTTTTCCGCGAGCCATCTCGAGATGTCGGCTGACTTGATCTCGTCCAGCCGCATGTCGCCCCATCGCGGCAATAGATGTGTGTTGATCACCGCCTCGGTGTTCTCCGGTCGTTTGAGGTAGGTGCGGGCGTGGTGAATATGTTTCTGCGCGAGATCGGCATAGGTCGGCACCTTGCGCTTCTTCGCCTTAGTCTCGGCTGGGTTCCCCGCCATGACCACTTCAGCGCGCAACTTCTTCGCAGCCTTCTGAGCGGCTGCGAACGTGATGTCTTCCCAGCGACCGATCTTGACCTGCCGCTGCCGTCCGTTGGGATCGATGTAACGCAGAGCGTATGTTTTCCCGCCACTGGCGCGGCATTCAAGCAGGAAGCCCGTTGTCACGGAATCATAGTAGTCGACCTTCGTTTTGCCGTAGGGGCAATGAGCTTCGGCGCAAAAGGCCGCATCCAGCCTTACCTTAGGCATGGCAAATTCCTTTCGTGAAAGTGTGATAGCAAAGGCACGAGGAGCGCGGCTGGGGCGGCGGCAGGGGTAGGCCCCATCGACTGCCCGATCGCTCGCCAGCGCGGCTCTCTCGCCGCCTCTGCATGGTTTTTTGGGTCGACGCGCGGCTGGTGGTTTTGGCCGTGGAGCCGCAACGTCGGTGATGTGGTGAAAAGTGCCACCCCCTCCCCACCCCCGCGCGACCTCAGGGTATCCTCGAAAGGCATGTGGTGGGGGGAGGGGGCGGCGAATTCGAAAGACTAGGTGAAGACCTCTTCTTGCTCGAAGTAGTCCCTCGCATCCGGATCGGGGGCCTGACCCCACGGGATAGGCCAGCGATTTTGACCGCGAATGCGCTTGCTGTCGCCCAACAGCTTCCGAAGAGCGACATTAGCTTCCTTCGACTGACGGTTGCTGGGATTCTTGATGCCCAAGGCATGCAGAACCTCATTCGCCGTCAACCTCGGATTGCTTTTCCTGTCCTTCAGTTCCAAGTGCAAGGCCGTCGTGATCCTCGCCTCGATCGCGCTGACAATTGAGTGTCGGCTGTTGATCTCGTCGAGGGTAGTCTCTTCTTCCCTCGTCAGGTGCCAGATTGCATCCTTGTCGCGAGTTGCCTTCAGTTCCGCGAAGACTTGCTGCATGTCGATGTCGTGCAGGTAGTCGATTTCTTTGACCGCAATGGTCCAGAATCGACTGTTCCCGGTGTTATCGAGCAGGAATTGCGGATCGTTAACCGATGCGCCGAATATGGTGGAGCGGGGATATTCCTCCTCGACTCTACCATAGGGCGGTCGGATCTTGTCCGTCGTATCGGTGAGAAACGCCTTAAGCGCGTCGATCTCGCGCCTGAACGAACCTTCGATCTCACCCAGCTCGACAATCCTGTGCCTAATAGCGGTCAAGCGAGCGTCTTTGTGCCCGCCGTCCCAACTGTGGCCCAGCTTCACGACATCGTCGCGCAGGTCAGAGGGACCGACCAGCCGAGCGAACCAAGCAGTCTTCCCGATGCCCTGCCCCCCTTGAAGGGTCAGGACGCCTCTTGCCCGAAAGCCCGGCCCCTCATACGTCGCCGCAACGATTGAACGCAGCCACTTGATAACAAGCGCGGTGCGCATCGCGTGCGGGTAATCGTCTTCGGGCACGAGCGTTTCCGCAATGGCAGCGAGACGCCCCTTCGAGTCCCAAGGCTTACTGTCGATCCAGTCAGCAAAGGGGTCGTAAGGTTGATCACTGCCGAGCGCGAGGATGTAATCTCGCACCTTCGCGGGGGACATGCGGTGACGGATCGCCGGGTTTTCGATCTGGGTCAGCATTGCCGCTGCACGAGCTACTCCGGCGACCTTGAAACCAGGCAGATCGATATCGACCCTTTTCTTGATCGCGTTGAAGCGAAGCTCGATCCCATAGCACTGCAACAGATGCTCAAAGTTCTCCAAGGTCGGAGGAATACCCTTCCCGCCGTCGGATGGAGGTAGGGGCCAGCTCTCCGCCTTGATCTTAACCGCCGGAATGGCCGAGCCGTTCGAAAAAGGAGGGCCCGAAGGCCCCCCAGTCTGATGTGGATCAGCCATTCACTCGCTCCATTAGCTGAAGCGTGTGGTCCTTCTCGAAATACCAGAGCTTGTGTTGCTCTTCCTCGATCAGGGCCTGCACGCGCGCTTCGATGTGCGCTCCGGAAATTCGGCCTGCCAATTCGACGATCTCAGCATCATCGGTGAGGCCAGATTTGATTGCCGCGACCACGAAGCTCTTCAGCTTGTCGCGGTCCGCTTGGTCCAGTTCGAACTTGAGCTTCTGTTGCTGCCACAGGATTTTCGCACCTGTGGAACTCATGGTTGTTTGCGTGTTCATTTTGTTTTTCTCTATTTTTTACGCATGGTTGACTCTCCTGTTTGGAGAGGACGGAATGTCCTCGCTTGAGGTATTTTCATGGGCCCAGGCCACTTGGCCGTTGCCCGTTCAAATCGGATTTACGCGACCGCGACGCTGACGGTCTTTTCAATGAGCTCCGACACGCGCGTCTGACGGTCGGCATCCCGATCTCAGCTGGGACAAAGCTGGTTCGCGCTGTGAGGCTCAACGCTGGCAGCATTATAGCTCTAACCGGCGGAAATTGTTGATGAATCTACTTTCCGAATGCATCGACTGAAGGCTCTCTCAGCCTAGTTATGCATTTTTTGCATTGCTTTCGATCGACCTTCCGGATTGATGCGACGGCTGAACCTGCGAAGTGATTCGCAGCGGCCAGAACCTCGGGAAGGTGCAATAATGAAGGACATCTCGGACATCCGGATCGTCTGGCTAGAGACGTTCATCGCCGTTGCCGAGCTGCAGTCCGTGACCAAGGCAGCCCAACGGCTCAACATCTCGCAGTCCACCGCCAGCCGCAACCTAGCGCGATTGGATGCCGCCTTGTCCCGGCTCCTCTTGACGGGTGATGTTCCTCCGTCGCTCACGAACGACGGGTACGCATTTTTACCAATAGCCGAGCAGATCGTGTCCTCGCTCAAAGAGTGGACTGTTCCGGTCAAGCTTCGAGGCTAGCGGGCTTTCGGCACATAGGCAGTCAGCACGCCCATCGAAAATAGCGTTAGCGCCAACGCGGGATGCGCCTGAGCAATGGACACTGCAGCGAAGAGGATCAGCGCCGTAATCGTCGTGGCTGGATGACGGACCAAGGCCCACAAGAGCCATGCGGTGACGAGTACGAGGCCTAGGGCAATGGCCAGCCGGAGCAGCGCGAGCCCAAAGCTGGCCAGGAGGATGTACCCAAGCAGCCTCACGTTGCATGCTCGCGGCACAGCTCGGCGAAGGGTGAGCCGTCGGCATCCTCCACCAGCAATATGAATGCGAAGCCATCATTGCCGACCGTATAGAGAAGCTCCCACCAGCCGGAATGATGCTCGATCCAGTCCCAATCCGGTGTATCCGGCAGGTCTTCCATCCGCGATCGAAGCGGGCTGAACCCAATTGCGTCGATCACCGCTTCTTCAGTGTCGACAGCTTCGATAACCAGCACGTGCGTTAGGTCTTGCAGGCCGCAATGCAGCGTGTCGTCCAGGCGATCGCGGAGCAGGGTCTTTAGTGTAGGATCGATCGGCTGGTCGAGGATGGCGCGCAAGGCGTCCATGTCAGGCAGGTCATACATTGGGATTTCCTTTCGGCATAAAAAAAGCCCGCTCGGATTGAGCAGGCTGCGTGGTGTGTGTTGGCGGAGAGCCTAGGTCTGGTGGCGTTGAGTCAGAGAGCTATCGGCCTTCGGCTTTTTCGGCATGATTGCGACAGATGGTCAGCAAGGTGGCATCGATTTCGGATCGATCAGGAATGAGCACCACGTGCCCAAATCCGTCGTCCGACAAAACGAACACTGCTTCGAACCAGCCGCTTTCTGCGATGATGAACTCCCAGCACTCGAACGGTCGCTGCCGGACTGTCGCTAGGTCTGCTGCGCTGTCACCCGGCTGGATGATAAAGAGCCAGGCCAGGTCGATCAGGGTGACGTAGCGTTCGAGGATGGGTGGCGGGATGAAGGGATAGGCTTGGCTCGCATGCGCCAGCGCCTCATAGCTGGTGAGGATAATCATCTCGGAATCTCCAATGAAAAAGCCCCCGGAAAACCGAGGGCTGGATGGTGGGTGGAGGGTTTAACCGCTCCATATAAGATACCGAGATTTGCGCGTCGGCTTTGCAGCACCAGATGCCGATCGTATGGTTAGCGAAGGCGATGAGAGGCTACTAAATGCAGGAAGGCAGACCAGCGCTCCAGAAAGGTGATCTCTTGGCGCGTGGCTTCACCTCGGCCTGCGTCTGGCAAAATGACGCGGGCTGCTTGAGGCGCTCTGCCACCGTCCCTGATCGACCAGGTGTCTACGCGTTCTGTAGGGACGCTGAAGTGCTTTACGTTGGACTCGCTTGGAAGAGCTTGGCCAGAAGACTGTATGGCTATGAAAAACCCGGCCCCTCCCAGAAGACCAATAGGCGGCTCAATGAGCTACTGCTGGCCAGCGCCAGTGCCGGAAACAATGTCGAAGTCCTGATCGCTTCACCTCCTAATTTCGACTGGAACGGCTGGTCGATCAGCGGCGCGGAGGGGCTTGAAGCGGGCTTGATCAGAGACTTCAATCTCCCGTGGAATGTTCGAGGCGGGGTTATTGAGGCGGCGAATCCTGATCGGGTTGTCGCACCGGATACCGAGCTAAGCCAAACATCCGTTCCTACCCGTCACGGCGGCAAGTACGGGCCCTTGAGGACCTATTTGGAGGATTGTCAGCGCGACCGGGTAACTCTGACGCTCCGGCAAATCGAAGAGTTGGTCGGCAAGTTGCCAAAGTCAGCTTCACTTCACCTCGCATGGTGGGGAAACCACGAAGGCAACACCCAGGCCAAGGCTTGGATGGGCGCGCGCTACTTGGTCGAGGCAAACCCGCCGGGTCGTTCCGTGACCTTTCGAAAATTCGAGTACTAGTCGGGCCTGTCTGTCGTTAAGAGCGGCTGGTCGCAAGCCGGAGAGGCTGGGCTGGATCGGACCTACGTGAGCGGCATCGAGCGGAGGGTGAAGAACCCCACGGTCACGGTCATTGAGCGGATCGCGAAGGCGCTTGGGTGTAAGCTTGGCGACCTGCTGGACTGACGGACTTCCATAAAGGATACCGAGGTTTGCGCATTAACTGGCTAAGCAAAGCTTGGTGAGCGACCGGCCATCGGCCCTTCGAAATCGCCAAATTCTTTAAACTATTCCCCGGTTTCGGCGTAAGCCATTATCTAAGCGGCACGCCGGGTTATCTGGCAGGTAATCGTGTTGTGGCGTCGAATGTGTTTTGCAACTTGAACACCGATGGCCTTCGCCATTGGCACCGGCACCGCATTCCCGACCTGCACAAAGTGCTTCATCATGGCTCCGCCAGCAAACTGGAAGCGATCTGGAAATCCCTGCAGCCGTGCAGCTTCGCGCACAGACAGCGTTCTATCCTGAACGGGATGGATATATGCGCCCCAATGTGGATCGCATTTGGTTAGCAACGTGGAAGCCAGACCAGTCCGCTCAAGTCTTCCGTAT
Source organism: Alteriqipengyuania triglochinis (assembly GCF_054655655.1). Taxonomy (NCBI): domain Bacteria; kingdom Pseudomonadati; phylum Pseudomonadota; class Alphaproteobacteria; order Sphingomonadales; family Erythrobacteraceae; genus Alteriqipengyuania; species Alteriqipengyuania triglochinis. The sequence goes on along the minus strand of NZ_BAAHNC010000002.1, from coordinate 809,813 downwards.
CGCTTTGTATGATCCTGCGGATGCGCGCGCTGCATTCCGGCTGGGAGCAGATCAAACGGAATAGAACGCCAGTTCCCACCTTCGGGAATATGGACAATGCGGTCCATGTTTACCTTGGTGAGCCGGTTGCAGACGTGATTAAAAATTTTCCTCGTCCCGCGACGCGCTGCTCGCTGATACTGTGAGAACGCGACGCTCCCAGCCCGTGTCATTTCGAGTTCGCCCCCTCCATTCTCGAGAGCAGGAAGATCGCCGATCGCTTGCCATACGCTGATTAAACGCTGTCGAGCCGTTAGGGGGCGCTTCTGGTGCACGCGAGCATGGATACGAAAATTCGGAGACCAATGGGTCGGCTCGGGAAGCATCTCAGCGGCAGGGCCTACACGGCTGGCAACAATAATGACCCTGCGCCGCACTTGCGGCGTACCAAACTCTTCAGCTGACAAAGTCCCGACGGCTACATCGTAGCCGAGTGTCCTCAAACGCGCCTCGATCTCGCGTAGTATTGCTCCGCCACCAATCGAGCGAATTCCAGGGACATTCTCCATCACAAGCGTCTTGGGATTGAGACCCCCTACCAAGGCAAGATAGTGCTCGAAGAGGCGGGCGCGCTCATCCTCAGCGCTGCGCTGATGGTTGTTATGGCTGAAGGACTGACACGGAGGCCCTCCAACGAGACAGCCTAACTCGCCCGGTTCCAAACCCGCATCATCAAGAATGTCGCGGGCATCGAGATCGCTCACTTTTCCTTCGAAGAAACTCGCCTCCGGGAAATTCAATCGGAAGGTCTCGCCTGCGGCCGCGTCGAGATCATTGGCTGACAACACACCCCAACCTGCATCGCGAAAACCAACGCCAAGGCCGCCCGCACCCGAGAAGAGGTCAACACAGGCCAGCTCGGCCTCGATCGCAATGCTGCGCTGGAAATGGCGGATGTCCATGAAGATTCACTACATGTTCCGATTACCCGAGGGAATCCCCTCCGGTCAACGGCAGACATCTTTCCCAAAAAAGCTCGATCCTTGACACCTCCCCACCCTGCACTTACCTACCTCTTTGATGTTTTTGCCTTGCCGAAGCTTGCTCAGACAAGAAAGGGATATTGGAAATGGATGCCGTGACCACGAACGTGTCGACCGAAAGTAACACGAAGATGGGCGATAAGGACGAGAATCGGGTGTTCATCGAGCGTATCGGTACCCACGAGTTCGAGCTCATCGAGACCCAGCTTGATGTCGATAGCGAGGTGCGCCTTTGGGACGCGAACCCTCGCATTATGCCGGATCTTCCTACCCAGGGGATCTCGTCGGAAGATGACCTTATGGCGGCTCTACGAGCCAGTACGGGCTATGATACACTGAAAAAGTCCATCTCGGACTTGGGACAGATGGAACCGATCTACGTGAAGAAGGTCGGCGATAAGTATCTGGTCTACGAGGGCGCTACGCGCCTTACCATTTTGCGCGAACTTCATAGCAAGACAGTTGGCGGTGTCGACGAAGGCAAGTTCAAGAACGTTCGCGTCCGTGTTCTTCCGCCTGAGTTCGGCGACCAAGAGCTGGCCATCCTCCTCGCACGCATCCATGTGCGTGGCCCGAACGTGCGGCAGTGGGGACGCTATACCCAAGCGAAGTTTATGTACGACACGATCGTCGGCATCGCCGGCAAACCGGCCGTGATGAACCAGGCGCAGATGGCTCGATTCATGGAGAAATCCGAGAGCTGGGTTAATAGGCTTAAGTCTGCGTACGAGTTCGCCCGCCATTTCATCGACTACGTCGACGCCGAAGACATCGACGGTGAGCCCACCGAAAAGTTCGTCGTGAAGCGCTTCAGCATTCTTGAGGAAATCAGCAAGGCGACTGTGATCGGTCCGAAGCTTCGCGACTACGACAACGCCAAGTACGACTCCCTTCGCGAAGAAGTCTTCGAAATGGTAAAGAACGACGTCTTCAAGGAGTACCGTGACGCTCGATTCATCAAGGAATTCCACGAGGATGCTGATGCTTGGGACCAGTTGAAGTCGGGCGAGAAACATATCGCGCACGACCTAGCTCGCGAGATGAACGCGAAAGAACGCGGCGCGAGATCGAAAGTTGCAGCAATCCCCGCGCTGGTGAAGCGTGCGATCGAGCGTGATGACACCGAGTTCGAAGAGGAGGACATCGCGTCCCTTCAGGAAGCCATCTCGGAAATGCAAACACAGGTCCATCAGGGTGTGAAGCCTTTCCGGGTCGAACTCCGTCGCATGACCGAAACTCTCAACGAGGCCAGCAAGTCGGACATCGAAGCCTTGGAAGCCGAGGAGGTTGAGAACTTCGCCGAAGCCTACGAATGGTTCACCCAGCTCACAGAGAAGTACGGGAACGCCTGATGAACTATGAACTAATGGAGCATCAGGAAACGGGCGTCCGGTTCCTGACCGACAAGCAACACGGCTTGTTGGCATTCGAGCAAGGCTTGGGAAAAACGCTCGTAGCCATCGATGCGTTTTCCCGCCTGCTACAGGACGGGAAAGCAAACCGCTTGGTCGTCATCTGTCCCAATTCCCTGAAACGAAACTGGGAGTCGGAGCTGGAGAAATTTGCGCCACACATGTCTTCGGAGATCATCGAAGGCACACCTCAAGCTCGTCGCCGGAGAATGATCGACAGTCGCGCTCGTATTTTGATCCTTAGCTACGAAACTGCGAAAGCGGAGGTCGTAGGCCTCAAGTCGATCCTGCAAAGGCAAAGTTGCGTGCTGGTTCTCGACGAATCTCATGCAACCAAGAACTGGGCTTCTTTGACTTCGAAATCAGCGAGGGAAATCGCTCCCTTCGCGAAGTATCGCTGGCTGTTGAGCGGCACACCCGTCACCAACCACGCATCCGACCTGTACACCCAGTTTGAAGTGCTATCTCCCGACAACAATCCGCTCGGCTCCGCTGAGGCGTTCCTCGCGGTGATGGAAACGGACCCATCGGGCAGCGGCTTTCGCGACGAGATAGATTCCATGGTCTTTCGGAGGACCAAAGAGGAATGTTTGGACCTTCCAGACAAGACGTTCGCTGACGTCTATGTCTATTTGCCCCCTTGGCAGCGCAAGCTTTACGATGACATGAAAAATGAGATGGTCTGTGAACTTCAGGCCATGTCCGGTGAGGAATATCGTACCTTCGCCTCAACGGCATTGGTGCAGCTTACGAGGCTGAGTCAGATTGCAAGCAATCCCGGTCTCATTTTCACAGAAAGCATGGATAACCCCGCCAAGTTCTCGATGATTGAAGATGTTCTGTCGGATCTTCTCTCAGTCCCGGGAAGGAAGGTCATCATCTGGTGCAATTATGTCCGTTCTATCGAACAACTTCTGGAGCGCCTAAGTTCCCACAACCCGATCGCATTGTACGGGGCTATTCCGGGGCCCGATCGACAAGAGTTAGCGAAAAGATTTCAGGAAGACCCTGATACTCGTGTGCTGATTGCAAACCCTGCCGCAGCGGGGACTGGCTTTACACTGACGGCCGCAAACTACACGATCTATGAATCGCTCTCTTGGAGGTATGACCACTACGCGCAGAGCCAGGATCGCAATCATCGAATTGGCCAAGATTTCCCGGTGACCTACATGCGACTTATCGCTGTGGACACGATCGACGAGGCAATTATCCGCGCGCTTGAGCGAAAGTCGGGCTTGGCGAAGTCCTTGCTAGGCGATGCTGACGTAGGGTCTATGATCTCGCAGTTCACGAAAGACGAGATGATCGATCTTCTGACGAACAACACTTTGCCCAGCTAAGACAATCCGAAATAGGGGTCACTTTATAGGTCAGTCGGTCCGCGTGCTCGACGTTATCCCAAAGCCCACCCACTTCAGTCCCACGGGCGCACCCAGCCGAACGGCCTTTCGCCTTACACCGGCGCGCGGATAAGCTGAGAGTGGTGGTGCCGCTTACGTGACTCGAACACGTGACCCCATCATTACGAATGATGTGCTCTACCAACTGAGCTAAAGCGGCATTCCGCGCGGGAGCGACGCCCTTATCGCCGTGATGGCGTGGGGGCAAGGGGAATGCGGCCCGGATCGCAATTCTCCTGCGAATGCGGGCCGACCGGCACGTCGAGACCGTGTCAGGACGGCGGCCGGTCGTCGAGAATCATCAGCAACCGCACGAGCTTGGCCACCGGGCGCGGCACCCCGACGCGGCCTTCGAGCCACAGGCTGACGGTCGAGCGATCTACGCCGATCTCGCGCGCCAGCGCGGCCTGGGTGTGAAAGCCCAGCATATCCATCGCCTCGCGCAGTTGCGCCGGACGCATCGAGGCGAGCAGCGGGTCGGGCGCGCTGGCGAGCGCCGTTTTCGCAGGTGCAGCAGCGTCCGCGAAACCTGCGACCGATGGTGAACATTTCACATCCATGGGCAATGCACCCCCCTCTCAAAATCGCGCCAAATCAAGTTGTTAGACTGCCACCCTTTAGAGCGGACCGCCAATTGACGGTTTGACCAATATTGTGCGATGCATCATAAATGACAAATCCGTGACCCTTCAAGCAAGAATTAGAAGGGGGCGGGTGTTGTCGCTGAAATTTAGCTGCCGAGGGGGGCACATGAAGCTGATCGTCGCCATAATAAAACCATTCAAGCTCGACGAGGTCGTCGAAGCGCTCACCAGCGTGGGAGTGACCGGGCTGACCGTTTCCGAAGCCAAGGGTTTCGGACGACAGAAGGGCCACACCGAGGTCTATCGCGGGGCCGAATACGACACGAGCTTCGTGCCCAAGGTGCGAATCGAGACCGTCGTGGCCGATGATGTCGCGCCCAAGGCGATCGACGCGATCGCCGCTGCCGCCAAGACCGACGCCATCGGCGACGGAAAGATCTTCACGCTCGACGTTCCGTCCGCACTGCGGATCCGCACCGGCGAGACCGACGAAACCGCGCTTTGAGGGGGCCAGACATGATACATAAGATGAAATACCTCGCTGCCGGGGGGCTTGCCGCCTTCGCAGCTGCTCCCGCTCTGGCGCTTCAGGCTCCGGCCGAAACGACGGAAGCCGTCGCTACCATCGCCAAGGGCGACACCGCCTTCATGATCATCGCCACCGTGCTGGTCATGCTGATGATCGTCCCCGGCCTCGCGCTGTTCTACGGCGGGCTTGCGCGCACCAAGAACATGGCCTCGGTCCTCACGCAGGTGCTCGGCGTCGCGGCGCTCGCGATGATCATCTGGGTCACCTACGGCTATTCGCTGGCTTTCGGCGGCGACAGCCACGTGGTCATTTCGGACTTCAGCAAGATCTTCCTGAAAGGCGTCACCTCCGATTCGGGCGCGGCGACCTTCAGCGATGGCGTCGAGATTCCCGAATACATCTTCATCGCCTTCCAGATGACCTTCGCCGCGATCACCGCCGCGCTGGTCGTGGGCGGCACGATGGAGCGGGCCAAGTTCTCGACCATGATGGTGTTCACCGCCATCTGGCTGACGATCGTGTATTTCCCGATCGCGCACATGGTGTGGGCGACCGGCGGCCTGATCTTCGAATGGGGCGCGCTCGATTTCGCAGGCGGCACCGTGGTCCACATCAACGCGGGCGTCTCCGCGCTGGTCGGCTGCCTGATCCTGGGCAAGCGCATCGGCTATCCCAAGGAACCGATGCCCCCCCACTCGCTGACCATGACGCTGATCGGCACCGGCCTGCTGTGGGTGGGCTGGTTCGGCTTCAACGGCGGATCGGAGTTGGAAGCGGACGGCGTGGCCTCGCTCGCGGTGCTCAACACCTTCGTCGCGACGGCTGCGGGCGTGCTGTTCTGGATGCTGGGCGAGAAGCTGACCGGCCACAAGGGTTCGCTGCTGGGCGGCTGCTCGGGCGCTATCGCCGGCCTCGTCGCGGTCACTCCGGCGGCCGGCAACAGCGGGCCGTTCGGTGCGATCCTTCTCGGCGCGGTCGCTGCGCTGGTGTGCTTCTGGTTCGTCACCATGATGAAGCCCAAGCTGGGGCTCGATGACAGTGCGGACGTCTTCGGCATTCACGGGATCGGCGGGATCGTCGGCTCGCTGGGCACCGCCTTCACCATGATGCCGGGCCTCGGCGGACCGGGCGATGCGGACTACGCCGCAGGCGCGCAGTTCATCATCCAGGCCATGGGTGTCGGTGTCGCCATCGTGTGGGCCGGCGTCGGCGCCGCAATCGCATGGTTCATCGCCAAGCTGGTGACGGGCGGGCGCGTCTCCGAAGAAATGGAGCGCGACGGCCTCGACCTCAGCGAACACGGCGAACGCGCCTACAACTACTGAGTACGACTTAGGACCGGCAGGGGTTCGCGATCACGGCACAAGAGACCGGGACGCGGCCCCCGCCGGAAGAGGGGGGAGAGGGCGATTGTCCAAGGAGAATAAGAAAATGCGTTTTTCCAGAATTGCCCCGTTGGCCCTTGTGGCCGCGACCATGATCGCGAGCCCCGCGTGGGCTCAGGAAGAAGAGGCAGATACCGGCCCGCTCGAATTCAGCGGCAATGTCACGCTGGTCAGCGATTACCGCTTCCGCGGCGTGAGCTTCTCGGACGAGGATTTCGCGATCCAGGGCGGGATCGACATCGCCCATGAAAGCGGCTTCTACATCGGTACCTGGGCATCCTCGATCGAGGACAGCGCGCTCTACGGACACTCCGAGCTTGACGTTTACGGCGGCTGGTCGGGCGAGGTCGCGCCAGGCATCTCGTTCGATGCGGGCCTGCTGTACTACATCTATCCCAATGGCGAAGATCTCGCCGGCGACAGCGACTATTTCGAACCCTACGCGTCGGTCAGCGCGGCGCTGGGCCCGGTAGAGGCGACGGTCGGCGCAGCCTATGCGTGGGACCAGGATTCGCTCGGCGGGGACAATATCTACGTCTACGGCGGCCTCGGCACGGCCATCCCGGATACGCCGCTCAGCCTGTCGGCCCAGCTCGGCTATTCGGAAGGCAGCCTCGATTACGGTTCGGACGGCTATCTCGACTGGTCGCTGGGCGCGTCTTACTCGTACGACATCCTGACGCTGGGCGTGTCGTATATCGACACCGACCTGCCCGACGCACCGGGCCAGGACGGCGCGGTCGTCTTCAGCATCGGCGCCAGCTTTTAGCGCCAGGGCCGGGCAGCCAAACCAGGGGTCGCACCAGGACGGCCCGCCGCTTCCCCAATAGCGGCGGGCCGTTTTCTATTGGAAGGCCCCCACCCCCGCACCCGCCCCCGCCTACAGCCCGCGCCAGCGGGGCCCGACGGCGCCTCATTCCACACTTGCCTCGCAGATTTCGGACCGTAGAAGCCGACCTAGGCGTATAGGCGGGGGGTCTGGCCTGGGGTCTGGGCCGCGCGTCCGCGACAGGGGAAGGCGCAGCCCCTCGCAGGACGAAAAACCGCGCCGCGTCGGTAGGGTTCGATGATGATGGTCTTTCAAGTCCGGCAATGCCCATCGGCACCACGCGACCTATTCGTACGCCGTGGTTCCAACCCGAGAAATAAAATGGCATGCCGCGCCAATGCCAAGAAGGAGCCCGCGATCTGATGCCCACCTCGTCTTCCACCCTGCTGCTGTTCGGCGCGACCGGCGATCTTGCCAAGCGGATGCTGCTGCCTTCGCTCTACGCCCTGCACGAGGACAGCCTGATCGCGGAAGACCTGCGCATCTTCGGCACCGCGCGCAGCGAGCTGAGCGACGAGGAATTTCGCGAACTGGCGCGTGAAGCGCTCGACGAATACCTGCCGGAAGACCGCAAGGACGACGGCAAGATCGCCACGTTCCTGAAGCACCTGCGCTATCAGCCGCTCGACGCGTCGACCCTCGAGGGGTTCGACGATCTCGCGGCCAAGCTCGGCGATATTTCGGGCGGCCTGTCGATCTTCCTGTCGACCGCGCCCTTCCTGTTCGAGCCCACGATCCGCGGGCTGCAGTCTGCCGGGCTGGCGGGCGAGAATGTCCGGATCGGGCTCGAAAAACCGCTCGGCAATAATCTCGAAAGTTCGCGCGTCATCAACGACGCCGTGGCGAGCGCGTTCGACGAGAGCCAGATTTTCCGCATCGACCACTATCTGGGCAAAGAGACGGTCCAGAACCTGATGGCGCTGCGCTTCGCCAACGCGATGTTCGAGCCGCTGTGGAATGCCAACGGGATCGACCACGTCCAGATCACCATCAGCGAGACGGTCGGGCTGGAAGGCCGCCACGCCTTCTACGACGAGACCGGCGCGCTGCGCGACATGGTCCAGAACCACATGCTCCAGCTGCTCGCGCTGATCGCGATGGAGCCGCCGGCCGATTTCGATTCGACCTCGGTGCGTGACGAGAAGGTCAAGGTCCTGCGCTCGCTGCGCCCGGTCTCCCCGGACGAGATGGTGCGCGGGCAGTACGCCAGCGGCGCGGTAAAAGGCGAGGCGGTGCAGGGCTATGCCGCCGATTTCGGCGACGAGTCCGAAACCGAAACCTTCGTCGCGCTCAAGGCCCATGTCGACAACTGGCGCTGGCAGGGCGTCCCGTTCTACCTGCGCACGGGCAAGCGCATGGCCGAACGGCGCAGCGAAATCGTGATCCAGTTCAAGTCCGTGCCGCACAACATCTTCGCCGAACGCGGCGGGAAGCTGGACGCCAACCGGCTGGTGATCCGCCTGCAACCGGAAGAATATGTCCGCCTGATGGTGATGGCCAAGCAGCCGAGCATGGACCGCGACGGGGTATCTCTGCGCGAAGTGCCGCTCGACCTGTCGCTGACGCAGGCCTTTGCCAAGGCGCGGCGGCGGATCGCCTACGAGCGGCTCCTGCTCGACCTGATCGACGGTGACCCCACGCTGTTCGTCCGGCGCGACGAGGTGGAGGCGCAGTGGAAATGGGTCGACGCGATCCGCGAGGTATGGCGCAAGGAGGGCATGACGCCCCAGCTCTACGGCGCCGGCACGTGGGGCCCGTCCGACAGCTTCAATCTCGCGGCGACCGGCAAGGTGAAATGGCATGACTAAGCGCGATATCCGCTGGGCCAGCGACGGCTCGACCAAGGCAGTGGCCGATCATGTCGAGCGCGTGGTTGCATCTTTGGATGCTCCGATGATAGCGCTACCAGGTGGATCGACCCCGATCGCCATTTTCGAAGAGCTGGCATCGCGAGGGGTCGACTGGGAGGGAGCGACACTGATGCTGGGCGACGACCGGATGGTCCCGAAGGATCACCCTGCCAGCAACCAGGCAAAGCTGGAACATGCCTTCGCGCAGACGCGCGCCACAATCGCGCCGCTGGCCGAAGGCATGGCGGTGCCGGCGCTCGACCTGCTGTGGCTGGGCATGGGGGCTGACGGGCACATCGCCTCGCTGTTCCCCGAAATGGTCATCGACGACCAGCCGGGCCCCTGCGTGATCCGCACGGAACCGCACCCCCTGCCGCCCGAAGCGCCCTTCCCGCGCCTGTCGATGAATATGGAAGCGCTCACCACCGTGCCGCGTGAAACGATCTTCGTGATCCGCGGGGAAGACAAGAAGGCGGTGATCGAAGACGCGATGCATGGCGGCAACGACCTGCCGGTGGCCCGCCTCCTGCGTGCCAGCCGCGCACCCGTGACGATTTACTGGAGCCCAGAATGACGCTGCACCCCACGCTCGCCAAAGTGACCGAGCGGATTATCGAACGGTCGAAGGATTCCCGGCGCCGCTATCTCGACCTGATCGATCGCCAGCGCGACGCAGGTGTGCATCGCCCGACGCTGAGCTGCGGCAACCTCGCCCACGGCTTTGCCGCCAGCGGGGAGGACAAGGCGACGATCCGCGGTGGCAATGCGATGAACATCGGCATCGTCACCGCCTATAACGACATGCTCAGCGCGCATCAGCCCTACGGCCGCTACCCCGAGCAGATAAAGATCTTTGCGCGCGAACGCGGCTCGACCGCGCAGGTCGCAGGCGGCGTGCCCGCGATGTGCGACGGGGTGACGCAGGGGCAGGATTCGATGGAGCTATCGCTGTTCAGCCGCGACGTGATCGCGATGGGCACCGCCGTCGGCCTCAGCCACGGCATGTTCGAAGGGGCGCTGCTGCTGGGCATCTGCGACAAGATCGTGCCCGGCCTGTTGATCGGCACGCTGCGCTTCGGCCACCTGCCCACGATTCTCGTCCCCGCCGGGCCGATGCCCTCGGGCCTCGCCAACAAGGAGAAGATCCGCGTCCGCCAGCTCTATGCCGAAGGCAAGGTGGGCGAGAAGGAACTGATGGATGCGGAAAGCGCCAGCTATCACGGCGCGGGCACCTGCACCTTCTATGGCACGGCCAATTCCAACCAGATGATGATGGAGATGATGGGTCTGCACATGCCCGGCTCCAGCTTCGTCAATCCGGGTAACAAGCTGCGCCAGGAACTCACGCGCGCCGCCGTCCACCGGATGACCGAGATTGGTTGGGCCAAGGACGGCGCGGCCAATGATGACTACCGCCCGCTCGGCCGCTGCATCGACGAAAAGGCGATCGTCAACGCGGTCGTCGGCCTGCTCGCCACCGGCGGATCGACCAACCACGTGATCCACCTGCCCGCGATCGCGCGCGCGGCGGGCATCGTGCTCGACTGGGACGACATGGACGAACTGAGCGACATCGTCCCGCTGATCGCCAGCGTCTATCCCAACGGCGCGGGCGACATAAACTACTTCCACGCCGCAGGCGGCATGCCCTTCGTGATCCGCGAATTGCTCGATGCAGGCCTCGCGCATGGCGACATCATGACCGTCTATGGCGCATCGCTCGCCGAAGGCGCGCAGGAGCCGGTGATGGACGGCGACACGCTCGTCTGGAAACCCGCCGCGCAGGAAAGCCGCGACGACACTCTGCTCAAGCCCGCCTCCGATCCCTTCCGCAAGGACGGCGGCCTCGCGCTGCTGCAGGGCAATCTGGGCCGCGCCACGATGAAGGTCAGCGCGGTCGATCCCGAACGGCACACGATCGAGGCGCCCGCGCGCGTCTTCACCGACCAGCACAGCGTGGCCGAAGCCTTCAAGGCGGGCGAGCTGGACCGCGACGTGGTGGTGATCCTGCGCTTCCAGGGTCCCGCCGCCAACGGCATGCCCGAACTGCACAAGCTGACTTCGCCGCTCGGCGTCATCCAGGATCGCGGCTACAAGATCGCGCTGGTGACCGACGGGCGCATGTCGGGTGCGAGCGGCAAGGTGCCCAGCGCCATCCACGTCTCGCCGGAAGCCTTCCACGGCGGCCCGCTGGGCAAGGTGCGCGACGGCGACATGGTCCGCGTGTGCGCGACCACCGGCACGCTCGAAGCGCTGGTCGACAAGGCCGAATGGGACGCACGCGAACAGGCCAGCCCGCCGCCGCAGGAATGGGGCACCGGGCGCGAGCTGTTCGCGATGCTGCGCCGCCACAGCGACCCGGCGGAAAAGGGCGGCAGCGCCATGCTGGCGGAGGCCGGCCTGTGATCGAGCGGCCGGACCGCATCGTTGCGGTCGATATCGGGGGCACTCACGCCCGCTTCGTGATCGCCAGCTTCGATGCCGAGGGCAAGATCACGCTGGGAGAGCCGGTCACGCTGAAGACCGAGGACCACGCCAGCTTCCAGACCGCATGGGAAGATTTCGGCTCGATGCAGAACGGCGACCTGCCCCGCGCGGTCGCCATCGCGGTGGCCGGGCCTGTCGGCGGGGAGGTGATCCGCTTCACCAACAATCCCTGGCTGATCCGCCCCGCGCTGGTAAAGTCGAAGCTGAACGTCGACGCCTTTACCATCGTCAACGATTTCGGCGCGGTCGGCCATGCGGTCGCGCGCGCGCAGGAAAGCGATTTCCTCCATCTGACCGGGCCGGACCAGCCGCTGGCGGACGAAGGCACGATCAGCATCGTCGGCCCGGGAACCGGGCTCGGCGTGGCGCAGATCTATCGCGACGGACAGGGCGGCTACCGCGTGCAGGCGACCGAGGGCGGCCATATCGATTTCGCCCCGCACGACATGATCGAGGACGCGATCCTCGCCCGGCTGCGCAAGCGGCATAACCGCGTGTCGGTGGAACGCGTCGTCTCCGGGCCCGCGATCGTCGATATCTACGCGACCCTCGCCCGGATGGAGAGCCGCGGCCGCGTGCTCGAGGAGGACGACCGGACGATCTGGCAGGCGGGCATGTCAGGCGAAGACAGCCTCGCTGCGGCGGCGGTCGACCGGTTCTGCCTCTCGCTCGGCAGCGTGGCGGGCGACATCGCGCTCGCGCAGGGGGGCTTTGGCGGCGTGGTCATCGCCGGCGGGCTCGGCTACCGCATTCGCGACACGCTCGCCCAGTCCGGCTTCGCCGAGCGGTTCCAGGCCAAGGGCCGCTTCCAGACGCTGATGTCGACCATTCCGGTCAAGATCATTACCCATCCCCAGCCCGGCCTGTTCGGCGCGGCGGCGGCCTTCGCCAAGGAGCATTTCGTATGAAACCGATCGAGCAGCTGATGCGCACCGCGCCGGTGATCCCCGTCCTGGTGATCGAGGATGTGGAGATCGCCGTCCCCTTGGCCGAGGCACTGGTCGCCGGCGGCCTGCGCGTGCTCGAAGTCACGCTGCGCACCCCTGCTGCGCTCGACGCGATCCGCGCGATGCGCGGCGTCGAGGGCGCGATCGTGGGCGCAGGGACGGTCACCAATCAGGAGCAGCTGCAGGCCGCGATCGATGCGGGCTCCGAATTCATCGTGTCTCCGGGCCTGACCGAGACGCTGGGTCGGGCTGCGATTCGCGAGGATGTCCCGTTCCTCCCGGGCATCGCCAACGCGGGCGACATCATGCGCGGGCTCGACCTGGGGCTGACCCACTTCAAGTTCTTCCCGGCGGTGGCCAGCGGCGGAATCCCTGCATTGAAGGCCCTTGCAGGCCCCTTCGGCGATGTGAAGTTCTGCCCTACCGGCGGCGTGAAGCAGGACACGGCGGCCGACTGGCTCGCCCTCGATCCGGTGCTGTGCGTCGGGGGAACCTGGCTCGCGGGCAGCGCCCCGCTCGACTACACGGCAATCGAAGCGCGCGCGAAGGAAGCCGCGGCGCTGGCACGCTGACCGGTCGGGCCGGTCGAATGTAAGGGAAAATGGAGGCCCGAGCCGGAATCGAACCGGCGTGCAAGGATTTGCAGTCCTCTGCGTAACCACTCCGCCATCGGGCCCCACTGTCGCAGGCTTGGCGCGAAGCGGGGCATCTAGCGGCTAGTGCAGCGCAGTTCAATGCGATTTTGCCGTACCTGCCCGGGTTCACATCCGTCGGTGTTGATATAAGGAGCGCGCATGTCGATTGCCGCCATGCTGGAACCCATCGCCGGAGACGGCGCGAGTGTCACCCTTCCCGCCGAGGAATGGCTGCAGGGCCGCACGCTGTATGGTGGGGCCAGCGCGCTGGTCGCCTACACCGCTGCGACCCGCACCTTTCCCGATCTGCCACCGCTGCGATCCGCGCAGATCGCGTTCGTTGCGCCGGTGGGCGCCGAGGTGACGCCGCAGGCCAGCCTCATCCGGCAGGGCCGCAATGTCACGCAGGTGCGCGTCGACCTGCTGGTGGAGGACAAGCCCGCGCTCACATCCTTCTGGCTGTTCGGCACCGCGCGCGAGGCGAACGCGGTCCACCCGGCAGAGCCGGTATCGCCCGCGCCGATCCCGGTGGAGGAAGCGGAGGAACTGATGGCGGGCAAGGGCCCCGCCTTCATCCAGAACAATTTCGAGCTGCGCCGCGCCTCGCCCCCGGGCGGTGACGGCGGCCCGGTCGTGCGCCGCTGGCTTCGGCTGAAAGGCGACGAAGGCCTCGACCCGACCAGCCGGCTGGTGCTGATCGGCGACACGATGCCGCCCGGCGCCATGCGGGTGATGCAGCGGCCCGGCCCGCTCAGTTCGATGAACTGGGCGCTGAACCTGCTCGACCCGGTGGCCGAGAGCCGCGACGGCTGGTGGCTCGCCGAAACGGCCAGCGATCACGCCGACCACGGCTATTCGAGCGAGCGCCTGCGGCTGTGGGATGCCGACGGGCAACTCGTCTCGATCGGCCAGCAGGCAGCGGCGATCTTCGGGTAAAAGCGTCCCTCCCCGTGGGGAGGGGTTGAGGGGGGATTTCCAGGCATCAGGCTGGGCATGCCCCCAACCACCTTCCCCCTCCTGAGGGAAGAGACGAAGCGCCCCACCCCGCGCGGGCATTTTCCTACTTCAGGCGCTTTCGCTAGCGTGGTGACGGCTCTTTCCCATCGTCGTCCGCCCTGCTCCCGCACATTGGGCGCAAGCCCGCAGGTGCACAGGCTCGCGGGGCGTAAAACCGCAAAGCGTCACCCGGCTAGCAACAACTCTCTGAGAGATAGGGAATTTGTCAGGGTGACACATGGGTGACACCTGTCACCCTGCGTCACGCCCCCACCCGACCTCCCCCTTTAAAGGGGAGGAGTTCAGCCATCGAGATCGACAGCTTCAGCTGGCATCCGTGAAATTGGGTGTGCGCTTGGCCATGCCCGCCATCACCGCCTCGACCTGGTTGGGCTGGCGGATGATCCGCGCCTGCTCCTGGCTCTCCGCCAGCAGCAGGTCTTCGCCGGTCGCGTCGTGCATGCGGTTGGAGAGGCGCTTGGCCGCGCGCACCGCATCGGGGTTGCGCTGCGCGATGGTGGCGGCAATTTCCTTCGCCTTCGCCAGCGGATCGTCCGCCACGAACGTCGCGAGGCCCAGAGTCTGCGCTTCCTCGCCCGAGAATTCGCGGTTGGTGTAGACCAGCTCGCGCAGCACATCGTCGCGCACGAGGCCCCGCCACAGCTGGTATCCGCCCATGTCGGGCACCAGGCCCCACTTCATTTCCATGATCGCCATCCGCGTATCGGGGGCCGCGACGCGGATGTCCGCCCCGCTCGCGATCTGCATCCCGCCGCCGAAGCACACCCCGTGCAGCGCCGCGATTACCGGCACCGGCAGCTTGCGCCACACGGTCGCGACCTGCTGGTAGCCGTTCGAATCGCCGTATGTCCGATCGGTCAGCTTCGGCTCGTCGGGATCGGGCGTGCGTGCGAAGCTTGAGGTGTCGAGCCCGGCGCAGAAGCTGCGCCCCTCGCCCGACAGCACCACGACGCGCACATCCTTGCGCTCCATCAAGGCCTCGCCCGCGGCAATGATCGCCCTGAACATCTCGGGATCGAGCGCGTTCATCTTGTCGGGCCGGTTGAGGCGGACGTGCATCACGCCATCCTCGCCCAGTTCGCTCTCGACCCGCTTTTCCTGTGCCTCGGTTGCCATGCTGGCGCTCTCCTCGATCCTGTTTTGTCCGTCGTTGCGGATCGTGGGCGCGCTGTCCAGCCTGCCGCTCTCCCCGGCAGGATCGAGCCTGTATCCCGGTCCGTCGGTCGCGATCAGTCCGTCGAGCCCCATGGGAGCCAGCTTGCGCCGCAGCCGCGCGACATGCACCGCGATGCGGTTGGTCCCCGGCTCGAACGTCAGCCGCCAGACATCGAAGAGCAGCGTACGCTGGCTGACCGTGCGACCGGGCGTTTCGGCCAGCCGCCACAGCAGCGCGAACTCGCGCGGGTGCAGCGCGAGCCAACGCCCTTCGACGGCGGCGTCGCGATGAAAGAGGTCGAGCCGCAGGGGCCCGGCCTCGATCGATCTCGCAATCAGTTGCTCCGCTGCGTGCACCCGTCCCCCGTGGTCGCGCCAGGGGGCATGATGGCACGAAGGCTACTTCATTGGAAAAGCAGACCAATCCGGAATGGATGCGACGCGATCAGCCGCCCTCGCGCTGGAGGAAGCGCTTGATGTTGCGCGCCGCCTGGCGGATGCGCTGGTCGTTCTCGACCATCGCGATCCGCACGTAGCCTTCGCCTTCCTCGCCGTAGCCGATCCCCGCGGCAACCGCGACGCCCGCCTCTTCCAGCAGCTGTTTCGAGAATTCGAGGCTGCCCATATTGTGGAAGCCCGGCGGCAGCGGCGCCCAGGCGAACATGCTGGCGGGCGGCGAGGGGATGTCCCACCCGGCACGCGCAAAGCTTTCGACCATCACGTCGCGCCGGTGCTGGTAGCGCACGCGGTTCTCTTCGACGATGTCCTGCGGCCCGTTGAGCGCGGCGCAGGCCGCCGCCTGGATCGGCGTAAAGGCACCGTAGTCGAGGTAGGATTTCACCCGCGTCAGCGCCGCGATCAGCGTCGGGTTGCCGACCGCGAAGCCCATCCGCCACCCGGCCATCGAATAGGTCTTCGACATCGAAGTGAACTCGACCGCGCACTCCTTCGCGCCCGGCACTTCGAGGATCGAGCGGGTCGGCTTGCCGTCGTAATAGAGCTCCGAATAGGCGAGGTCGGACAGGACCCAGACCTTGTTCTCCCGCGCCCAGGCGACCAGCCGTTCGTAGAAGGCGAGGTCCACGGTCTCCGCCGTCGGGTTGCTGGGGTAGTTGACCACCAGCACGCTCGGCCGCGGCGAGGTATAGGCCATCGCCTGGTCGAGCGCGTGCCAGTAGGCTTCGTCCGGCGTGGTCGGCACCGATCGGATCGTCGCGCCGGCAATGATGAAGCCGTAGGTGTGGATCGGGTAGGACGGGCTCGGCGCGAGCACCACGTCGCCCGGCGCGACGATCGCGGTCGCCATCGAGGACAGGCCCTCCTTGGAGCCCATGGTCACCACCACTTCGCGCTCGGGGTCGAGATCGACGTTGAAGCGCCGCCCGTAATAGTTCGCCTGCGCCTTGCGCAGCCCGGGGATCCCGCGCGACTGGGAATAGCCGTGCGCGGATGGCTTGCCCGCCACCTCGCACAGCTTGTCGATCACATGCTGGGGCGGCGGATGGTCCGGATTGCCCATGCCAAGATCGATGATGTCGCGCCCCGCCCGGCGGGCCGCGTGTCGCATCGCATTGACTTCGGCAATCACGTAGGGCGGCAGCCGCCGCATCCGGTAGAACTGGTCGTCGCTCAGCATCGCCTCCCGCTGGATCGCATGGTCGCCGTTACATCGGCGCTGTGCATTCTGGAACGCCGCGCGCTTCTGTGCAATTGTTGCGAGTGGGGGTGCGCCAAAAAATCCGCCGCGTGACGGCGGTGGTAGCGGTATCGCCCGGCGAGAGAGAGGACCGAATGCGATGGCGGACACGAAATCCGATTCCCCGATCCCCGGGTTCGATCCGTTCAGCGCCATGCTGGAGGCGCAGGCGCGCTGGACCCAGATGATGTTCGCACCACTGGCACAGCCATCCGCAGACGAGCCCTCGCCCGCACTTTCCGACCTGCAGAAATGGACGCAGAATGCGACCCGTCTGCAGACGATGTGGATCGAGTTCTGCCAGAACCACGCGATCGGGGCGACTAGCGAGATGATGGCGGGCGATTCCGCCCAATGGCCGGCCAAGTGGTTCGCGCTGTTCGAAACCTGGGCCGAGCAGCTGCCCTTCGCCGACCCGGAGGAACAGCGGCGCTGGTGGGCGGAAAGCGCGCAGCTGTGGCAGGCGCTGCTCTCGCCGCACGACAGGTCCGAGGCAGAGGATGACGCCGCGCCGGAGCTGCCGCGTGAAGACCGCCGCTTCGCCGATCCCCGCTGGCGCGAACAGCCGATCTTCGCGCTGATCCACCAGACCTACCTGCTTTTGACCGAACGCGTGGTCGCGATGGTGGAGAAGATGGACCACATCGATTCCGCCAAGCGCGAACAGCTGAAGTTCGCCACGCAGGCGATGGCCGAGGCGCTCTCCCCCTCCAATTTCGCAGCGACCAATCCGATCGTGCTCGACCGGATCATGGAAACGCAGGGTGAAAGCCTGGTCAGGGGAATGGAGAACCTGCTGCAGGACCTGCAGAAAGGCCAGCTCACCCATTCGGACCCGGAGGCATTCGTAGTGGGCGAGAATATCGCCACGACCCCGGGTCAGGTCGTCCGCGAAACCGAGCTCTATCAGCTGATCCAGTACACGCCGAGTACCGAGAAGGTGCTGGCGGTTCCGCTGGTGATCTTCCCGCCTTGGATCAACCGGTTCTACATCCTCGACCTCAACGAGAAGAAGAGCTTCGTCAAATGGATGGTCGACCAGGGGCTGAGCGTCTTCATGGTCAGCTGGAAGTCCGCCGATTCCTCGCTCAGCGATATCGTGTGGGACGATTACATCGCCGCGCAGATCGAGGTGATCGAGCATGTGACGAAGCGCCTGCGCCAGCCTGCGGTGCACGCGATCGGCTATTGCGTCGCGGGCACGACGCTGGCCGCCACGCTCGCGATCCTGGCCGACCGGGGCGAGGCGGACAAGGTCAGGAGCGCGACCTTCTTCACCGCGCAGGTCGATTTCGGAGAGGCGGGCGAACTGCTCCACTTCATCGACGACCACCAGATCGCTGCGATCAAGGGGATCGAACGCGATGGCTATGTCGACGGGCGCTACATGGCGGCAACCTTCAACCTGCTGCGCGGCAACGACCTGATCTGGAACTACGTCGTGCGCAATTACCTGCTGGGGGAGGATCATACAGCGTTCGACCTGCTCCACTGGAATGGCGACGTCACCAACCTGCCCGCGAAGTGGCACCGCGATTACCTGCGCGATCTCTACCGCGACAACCTGCTGGTGAAGCCCGGCAGGCTCGAAGCGCTCGGCCACCCGATCGACCTCACGAAGGTCGCGGTGCCTACCTATATCCAGGCCGGCAAGGACGATCACATCGCGCCCGTAGCCAGCGTATGGAAGCTGACCGAGCACTTTTCCGGACCGATGCGCTTCGTCCTCGCCGGGTCGGGCCATATCGCAGGCGTGGTCAACCCGCCCGCCGCGAAGAAATACCAGTACTGGATCAATGAAGATCCCGAAGTCGAGACGCTGGTGGCTTTCCGCGCAGGCGCGACCGAGCATCCCGGCAGCTGGTGGCCGGACTGGATCGAATGGATTCGCCAGCACGACGACACGCAGGTAGCCGCAAACGGCAAGCGCAATCCCGGCAGCGTAAAGTCCGACACGGTGATCGAGCCGGCCCCCGGACGCTACGTGAAATCCCGCTAAAACGGCAGAATTCCGGGATAGTCCCGGGTTTTGTGCGCTGCACAAAAAGTGCTTGAATTTCGCAGCCGCAATGCATATTTGTGCATTGCAGCAAAGTACGCGAGGTTCATGTTTTCATGGCTGACCAGAATACCGACACGGCTGATGCCGCAGCGCAAAAGGCTAACGAATCCGCTTCGGCGGCCAAGTCCGAACGCGCGCAGGCCGAAGCCAGGGCCAAGCCTGCTGCGGACGCGGTAGCCGCTCCAGCGGCGAAAACCGAAGAGGCGCCCGCCAAGGCCGAGCCGGAAGCGAAGAAGCCAGCCACCGGCAAGAGCCCCGTTTCCAAGGCCCCCGTATCCAAGGATCGGACCAGCAAGAAGGTCGCCGCCCCGAAAAAGGCGGTCGCCAAGAAGGCTCCGGCCAAGCGCAAGACGACCAAGACCTCACCCGCAAAGACCGGCCCCGCAAAGGCGGCCCCCGTGACAGGCGCGAACAGCGCCACCAAGACCGAGACGAAGGACACCATCATGGCTACCAAGACCCAGACCAAGACCGCCAATGCCGCCAGCGACATGGCCAACGAAATGCAGACCCGCCTCGCCGGCATGTACGAGAAGGGCACCGAAATGACCGGTGAAATGGTCACCTTCCAGCGCGCCAATGCCGAAGCAATGGCCGAAGCGAGCAAGATTCTCTTCACCGGCATGCAGGACATGACCCGCACCGCCGTGGAAGAAGGCCGCAGGGCTGCCGACCAGATGAGCGAAGATGCGCGCCTGATGGCTGCCGCCAAGTCGCCGACCGAACTCGTCAAGCTGCAGGGCGACATCCTGCGCCGCTCGTTCGACAGCGTCGTCGCCACCAGCTCGAAGAACACCGAAGCCTGGATCAAGCTGACCAACGACGCTTTCGCTCCGCTGACCAGCCGCATGAGCGAAGCGGTCGACAAGATGAACAAGATCGCCGCCTGAGGCTTTCCGGGCGCGGCCACGACCTTCTCGGTCGACAGCGCCACGACATGACAGAGGGCCGGGCGATCCCATCGCCCGGCCCTTTTTGCATCCGACCCGTTCCCGACACCCCCCCCGGGCCCGCCCCACCCGCTTTTTTCCGTCTCTTGCGGATCGGCGGGCCGATACGATATTATTGCGCTATGCATGTCCCCCCGCCCCCCACTCTCGATCGCCTGCCTGCGGCCCCGCGTCCGGCCTGGCCGTGCGACCCGGCCCATGCGGCCATCCTGATGGGCGATGACGACGACGATGGTCAGGGCGGGCGGCCGGGAACCCCGCCGGAAAATCCCGAGATCGGGATCGCGACCAAGACCCGCGCCAAGCCCAAGAAGCCCAGCCAGTACAAGGTCCTGCTGCTGAACGACGATTACACCCCGATGGAATTCGTCGTGATGGTTCTCAAGCGGTTCTTCCGCATGGACCTCGACGAGGCGACACAGGTGATGCTTCACGTGCACCAGCGTGGCGTCGGCGTGTGCGGCATCTTCCCCTACGAAGTCGCCGAAACCAAGGTGAACCAGGTGATGGATTTCGCCCGGCAGAACCAGCACCCGCTCCAGTGCACGCTGGAAAAGGCCTAGCGCCAAGCCCCCCACAACAGCGTGGATGACGGCACCCCGCTTTGCGGCTAGGGCCTGACCTGCCCCGTCAACCTCTCGTCGGAAAATCCTTGCCGTTCAGTTCGCGTCTCGACCGTTACATCTTCCGGCTGGTGATCGTGCCATTGCTGGCGGTGTTCGTGCTTGCCGCGTCGCTGCTGGTGCTCGACCAGATGCTGCGGCTGTTCCGCTTCGTCACGACCGAGGGCGGGCCGGTCGGCGTGGTGTTCCAGATGCTCGGCGCGCTGCTGCCCGACTATGCCAGCCTCGCCATTCCGCTCGGCCTGCTGCTCGGCACGCTGTTCGCCTTCCGCCAGCTGGCCTTGTCGAGCGAGCTGGACGTGATGCGCGCGGTCGGTCTCAGCTATCTGCGGCTGCTGCGCGTGCCCTACATGATCACGGCGCTGCTGATCGCAATCAATGCCGCGCTGGTGTTCTACGTCCAACCGATCTCGAAATATTACTACGAGGAACTCCAGTTCGATCTGCGCTCGGGCGCGCTGGGCGCCTCGATCAAGGTGGGCGAGTTTACCACCCTGGCCGACCGGATGGCACTGCGCATCGAATCGAGCGAGGATTCGGGACGCGAGCTCAAAGGCATCTTCGCGCGAATCATGGCGGAGGACGGGCAGGTCCTCTCGATCAGCGCACGCGAGGGGCGCTTCCTTTCGACCAGCGACAATCCCGACACGATCATCCTGCGCCTGTCGGAAGGGACGATCGTGCAGGAGCTTAAGGGCGACCAGAGCCCGCGCGTGCTCAGCTTCACGCTCCACGACCTGCCGATCGACCTGCCCGCGATCGAGAGCTTCCGCCAGCGCGGCGAAGGCGAGGCGGAGTTCATCCTGCCCGAGCTGCTGCGCATCGGATGGAGCGATTCCTCCAGCGAGGAACAGCGCAATGCCAGCCAAGCGAGTTTCAACTACCGCCTGGTCGAACTCGCGATGATGGCGTTCATGCCGCTGCTCGCGGTGGCGCTGGCCATTCCGCCCAAACGCTCGACCAGCGCGCTCGGCGTGTTCGTGGCCGTGGTACTGGTGGTCGCCTATCACAAGGTGAACCAGTACATGCAGGACTTCGCCTCGCTCGGCCGGATCGATCCGACGCTGGGCCTGTGGGGGCCCTTCGCGGTCTTCGCCCTGCTGATCCTGTGGTGGTTCTGGCAGATCGCCTATGTCCCCGGCGGCCAGCCCATCGGCGCGCTGGAAAGCGTCTTTTCCAAGATCGTGAAGCGGATCGGCAAGATCCTGCGTCCGCGCCGCCGCGCCGATGCCTTCCAGGTCGAACAGGCAAGCTAGGCGGCCGGCGATGACACTCGATTTCTTCCCCTCGCGCACGCTCACCATGTACCTCGCGAAGATGTTCTCGCTGCGCATCATCGCGGTGCTGGTGATGCTGGTGCTGGTGCTGATGATGCTCGACCTGCTGTCGACCAGCGGGGAAATCCTGGCGGTGCCCGGCAATACCGAGGCCGAACTGTGGCTCTATTCGAGCCTGCGGGTACCTTTGCTCATCCAGCGCTTCCTGCCCTATTCGGTCCTGCTGGCGACGATCATCACGCTCGTCACGCTCAACCAGAACAGCGAAGTGATCGCGATGAAGGCGGCGGGGCTTTCCGCGCATCAGGTGCTGGCCCCGCTGATCATCACCGCGATGGTCGTCGCCGTGGCCAGCTTCGCCTTCAACGAACGCGTGGTGACGCGGGCGGCGGCCGAGCTGACAGTTTGGGAAAGTACCGATTATGGCGCCCTTCCCGAAGAGCCCCAGGGCAATGGCATGGTCTACCTGGTCGATGGCCCGAACATCCTGTCGGCACGCAGTTACGAGCGTGGCGGCCCTGCGCCGCGCCTGCGAGATGTGACTTATTATCGCCGCAGCCCGAGCGGCGAGATCATGCAGCAGATCGACGCCGCGGTCGCCGTGCGCGGTCGCGACGGGTGGGCGATGCAAGCCCCGCGCGTGCTGACCATCGGCACCGCGAGCGTCGCCGAGCCGGACGAGGTGATCGTCGCGCCCGACATCGCGCCCTCGCAAATCGAGCTCGCCAGCGTCGATCCGACCGCGCAGCCGCTCTGGCAGCTCGACGATTCGATCGACGCCTACCGCGCGGCGGGCCGCGACACGGGCGAGCTGGAGGCCAATTACTGGCACAAGATCGCAGGGCCGCTCTCTGCCGTCCTCATGCCGATCCTCGGCGCCGTGGCAGGCTTCGGTCTCGCACGCTCGGGCCAGCTGTTCGTGCGTGCGGTAATCGGCATGGCGCTGGGCTTTGCCTATTTCGTGCTCGACAATGCCGCGCTCGCAATGGGCAATTTCGGCGGCTACCCGCCCTTCCTTGCCGCCTGGGCGCCGTTTTTCCTGTTCCTGCTGATCGGCGAGACCGTGCTGGTACGGACCGAGGAATGACCCCCGGCGAAGACGCGCAATGGTCGATCCGGCTGGCGCGCCCGGGAGATGCCGATGCGATGCCGGCGATCGAGCGGGCGGCGGGCACGATGTTCGAGCGGATCGACGGGCTCGCCGGGATCGCTGCACAGGACACCGTCCCGGTCGAAAGGCTGTTGCGCTATATCGCGCGCGGGCACTGCCTCGCAGCGGTGCATGACGAAGCCGTGATCGGGTTTCTGGTCACCGAGCCTTTCGGGCGCGAATTGCATGTGCGGGAATTCAGCGTCCATCCCGACTGGCAGGGGCGCGGCGTCGGCTCCGCCCTGCTACGCGGATGCATGATCGACGCAGGCAATTCCGGCTTTACGGCCATCACGCTGACGACCTTCGCCGAAGTACCGTGGAACGCGCCGTTCTATCGCAGGCTGGGCTTCGTCGATCTCGACCCGGTGGACCATGCGCGCCTCGCAGGCGAGCTGGAGAGGGAATACGGCCACGGCATGCCGCCCGGTTCGCGCATCGCAATGGTCCGCGACCTGACTTGAATCAAAGGCGGCTCAGCCTGCCGGCTTGCCCCCGGCCCGATCGCTCGCGGCGCGCTTCAGCATCGTGCTGCGCGCGATCCGGCCCACCAGCACCAGCAGTCCGGGATGGTTCGCCCCGTCGTAGGTCGACCCCGTGCCCAGCTCTCGCGCGAGGCGGCGGTGCGCTTCGGGCAGGTCGTGGTACGGCATTGAAGGCATCAGGTGGTGCAGCGCGTGGTAGCGCAGGCCGACCGGCGCCCAGACCTCCGCCACGAATCCCGGCGGGGGAACATTGACCGAGTCGAGGAACTGCGCGGTCACCGTCATCGCCTCGCCTTCGTTCTCCCACAGGTGGGCGACGAGCGTGCGCAGCTGGTTGAGCAGCGCGGTGAGCGACAAGATGGCGAGCGCGATCAGCAACGGGCGCCAGCCGAAGGCCAGCGGGCTGGCGAGCAGGGCGATCGCCCACACGCTTCCGCCCGCCTCCTGCCAGCGCACCCGCTTCGCAAACGCGCCTTCGGGCGCCTTGCGGCGGAAATCGGGATTGATCGAGAGCGAGGACAGCCGCTGCCAGGTGAAACGGCGTACCGCCGGGATGACCGCACCGAGCGGCACCAGCACGGCGAACCGGAACAGCAGCGCGACCGGTGCCAGCAGTGCGACAGCCACGAACAGCGGCAGGCTCCACGGCTTCATAAGCGCCAGGGGCAGGTATTCGGGATCCTCGATCGTGCCGTACTGCGTGCGCTTGTGATGGATCGTGTGCACGCCTTCGTACATGAAACTGGGCGTCAGCAGGGGGATGCCGACCAGCAGGTTCCAGCCCGTGCGGAAGCCGCGCAGCGCTTTCTTGTGGATATGCGTCAACTCGTGGATGAACATTTCGGCGCGGTAGAACGCCAGCGCGCCGACAAGTCCTGCCACCAGCTGGATCGCGAGATTGCCCGACAGGATCGCGGTGGCGATCGCCGCGTAGCCAAGCCATGCGGACAGCAGCATGTCGGTCCAGTAAACCGCCGGCTTCGCTTCGCCGAGGCCCTTGGTCAGGTCGCGCGCGGCGCGCAACATGGCCTTGTCGTCCTGCGCCATGAACTGGAGGCGGGTCGCGCGCACGGGAGCAGGCTGGGTGGGGTCGATCGGCTGGTGCATGGTCATCTAGGGGCTTTGTCCAGGGCGGGTGTTACTGCAATTACCAAGGTCGGCCAAACGCATCTTAACCATCAGAGTGATCGATCGGGTTGCGTCCGGCGCAAGTGAGGGACACAGGGGCCGGATTGCTCAAGTAGATACGGAAACATGCGCGTGAAGGATGCAACCACACCGGGCCAGGGCGTCTCGGCTCAAGTCGGTGACATAGTGATCGAGCCGGTGAGCGACAAGCGCGGGCGCGCCGCCTTCGTCGATCTGGGCCGTCGCTTCTCCGAACGGGTCCCGCATTCGGTGCCGCAGATGCGGTCGGAACAGCTCGAGCTGGTCGATCCCGCCAAGAACCCGTTTTTCGGCCACGCCGAGGTGCAGCTTTTCATCGCCCGGCGCGGCGATCGTGAGGTCGGGCGGATCAGCGCGCATATTGATCACCTCGCGCTGACCATCGCGCCGGAACAGGGGATGGGCCCCGGCACCGGCATGTTCGGCTATTTCGACGCTGAGGATGAAGAGGTCGCCCATGCGCTTCTCCAGCAGGCGGAAAAGTGGCTGAAGGAACGGGGCATGACCCGCGTGCTCGGCCCCATCTCGATGTCAGTCTGGGAAGAGCCGGGCCTGCTCGTGCGCGGGCAGGACCATGCCCCGATGATCATGATGGGCCACCACCCCGCCCACTACGCCGATTTCATCACCCGCGAGGGGTACGAGCCCGCAAAGCGGCTCTACACCTACGATCTCGACATCACCCAGCCCTTCCCGCCGCTGGTCCAGCGGATCGTGAAATCGGGCGAGCGCAATCCGCGGATCAATGTTCGTCAGGTCAATCCCGACCATTACGAGCAGGAAATCGCCATCATCCTCGAAATCCTCAACGATGCTTGGTCGGATAACTGGGGCTTCGTCCCCCTGACCGAGACCGAGGTCGAACATACCGGCAAGAAACTGCGCCCGCTGATCCACCCCCAGCTCAACCGTATTGCGGAACTCGACGGCGAGCCGGTGGCCTTCATGCTGACCCTGCCCGACGCGAACGACCTGTTCGCGAAGACCGGGGGCAAGATGTTGCCCTTCGGCTGGCTCACCTCGCTGCGCTGGCTCAGGGCGCCGCGCGGGGCCGGAATGCGCGTGCCGCTGATGGGCGTGCGCAAGCGGCTCCACAATTCGCGCCTCGCAAGCCAGCTCGCCTTCATGATGATCAGCGAGATCCGGCGCTGCGCGGCGAAGGAATTCGAGTCCACGCGCGGCGAAATCGGCTGGATTCTGGAAGACAATCAGGGAATGGTCGCAATCGCCGATACGATCGACAGTTCGATCAACCGCGAATACATCATCTACCAGAAGAATTTGTAACGGAACGCAAGCGGCCCCTGTATCGTTCACATGACTAGCCCCGCCTCCCGGCGCGGGTGACTCGAGGAACGACTGCCCATGCCGCCCGACGGCCCTTCCGGAACAAAGACGCGCAAGATCGGCCCGGTTCTCGTCGTGGAAGACGATGCCGTACTGGCGCTCGCGATAGAGGATGCGCTGCTGAACGCCGGCGCGACCGACGTCGTGACCGCCGCGACCACTGCGCGCGCGCTCGACACCTTGCGCGATCGACGGTTCGATACCGTCATCCTCGATGTGAATCTTGCCGACCGGGGCGATGGCTGGGCGATTGCCGAGCTGATCATGGCGCTGGGCAATGTCAGCCCCAAAATGATCTTCGCCACCGGATCGCCCGAGGTCATCCCTGCGGACATCGCCAGCCTCGGCACCGTCCTCGCCAAACCGTACGATTTCGACGAACTTGTCGAACTGGTCGCCACGCGCGAGCGCCCGTCGTTGCTCGCCCGCCTGCGCCGCGACTGACGCCGCCCGATCGAGGGCCCGATCCAGAGCCCGCCAATCTCCCTCCGCATCCCAAGCCCCGCAGCCATCGGCCGACTGCGTCTGGCTGCCTCCGCACCGGTCAGGCCCCGACCGCACTGAAAGATCGCATAGATAAAAAAAGGCCTCCGATCCGCTAGATAGCGGAACGAAGGCCTTCGGGATCGTATCACCGGCCGCTTGGACGGGAGGGGGGTCTCGGCGGTGACATAGGGAAAATGCCCCGCCACGAGACCGGTTCCTCCGCGAGCGAAAAAATTTTTGCGCGGCTCGAAAACCGGCATTGACGAGGGCTCCGAAACGAAGTTTCGCAGGCCTGGAACCTGCCCCCGCCCCGCACGTTGCGGGAGGGTTCAGACGGGAAAGATGATTCATGTCCATTGGTGAAAATGTCGCTGCGAACCTTCCTTACCTGCGTCGCTACGCGCGCGCGCTGACCGGATCGCAGCAAACCGGCGACGCCTTCGTGCGCGCCACGCTCGAAGCCGCCCTCGCGGATGAGGCGCTCAAGGCATCGCTCGAAGGCGGGCGCGTGCCGCTTTACCGCGCATTCAACAAGGTATGGTCCAGCGCCTATCTCGAAGTATCGGACCGCGGAGCCGATAACGCAGACCTGCCCGGCGATGTCGAGGCGGACCGCCTGCAGACGGTGACCCCGCTCAACCGCCAGGCGCTGCTGCTGACCACGCTGGAAGACTTCACGATCGAACAGTCGGCCGAGATCATGGAGATCGAGCCCGAAGAGGTCGAGAAGATGGTGCAGGACGCGATCGCCGAGATCGATCGCGAATCCGCTACCAGCGTCCTCATCATCGAGGACGAGCCGCTGATTTCGATGCAGCTCGAAGACCTCGTTCGCGGCCTCGGCCACGATATTTGCGGCACTGCCGCCACCCGCACGCAGGCGCAGGAAGTCGTCGCCAACAAGCGGCCCGGCCTCGTGCTGGCCGATATCCAGCTCGCCGACGGCTCTTCCGGCCTCGACGCGGTGGACGATATCCTGAGCATCGGCAGCGTGCCGGTGATCTTCATCACCGCCTATCCCGAGCGTCTGCTGACCGGCGACCGGCCAGAGCCGACCTATCTGGTGACCAAGCCGTTCCAGGAAGCCACCGTTCGGGCGGCGATCAGCCAGGCGCTGTTCTTCAACGCCAGTCGCGAAGGCGCGTCGGCCTGACGCTCCAACGGGTACATCTCAGCATAGGAAAGGGCGTCGCATTGCGGCGCCCTTTTCGTATCTGCCACAGGCGCGCGCGGGAACGGCGGTCGCCAATCTAGTGGCTGCATCGTCAGTGGTATGATTGCAGGCGGGGACCGGCCCGCCTTGTTGGACGCGCCGCTATCGCACGCCCCTGCAGGACAATCGCAGCGTCCCCGCCAGCGCCCGCCTGTCGTCAGGCTACCGGCGGCGCATCGCTGAGCGCCTTCTTGCGCGCGCGCATGCGGAATTCGGTTGGCTTGCGCACCGGCACCCGCAGCACGCACCGCACGCCCGAGGGCGCGAAGTCGAGCTCGACCGGGTGCTTCAGTTCGTGCGCGACGATCTTCTCGATCAGTTCGGTGCCGAAGCCGCGCGAACGGTCCTGCGAGACGGGCGGGCCGTTGGCTTCCTGCCAGACGACCTCGACCAGCTCGTCGCGCAGCCGGGTCCAGGTGACCGATAGCCGTCCGCGCTCGACCGACAGGGCACCATATTTCGAAGCATTGGTCGCCAGTTCGTGGATCGCCAAGCCGAACGAGAGGGCATCGTTCGGGGCCAGTTCCACCTCGGGCCCGGTCAGGTCGAGGATCGCCTCGGCCGGGTTCGCGTAGGGCGCCAGTTCGGCCTCCAGCACCGCGAGCAAGGGGGTCGTGCCCCATTCCGACTGGGTGAGCAGGTCGTGCGTCGCCGACAGCGCGCGGATGCGCCCGTCGAGCCCGCTGGCAAACTCGTCCAGCGATGTGGCCCGGCGCCGGGTCAGGGCCACGATCGAGAGGACATTGGCCAGCGTGTTCTTAACCCGGTGGTTCAGCTCGCGCGTCAGCGAATTGCGGATCGAGTTCTGTTCGGCATAGAAATCGAGCGCGGCCTGGTCCTCGTGCGCCTGCTGCGTCAGCAGTCGCGCGACGAGCATCGAGAGGCTGGCGACCGCGATGCCGAACAGCAGCGTGATCATCGACAGCAGCGAGAGCGCATCGCCGCGCGCCGATTCGACCTCCACCGTCATCGGACGATCGGCCAGCTGCACTTCGATCCGGGTCACGTTCCCCGTCATCCGCGCAGGGGCGTGCGACGCGATCAGGTTTTCGGAAGCCGGCTCGCCGTCGAAAAGCCGGACCCCGCGCTGGCCCACCAGTTCGCGGGTCAGCACGGAATCGAGGAATTCCTGCGAATTGAATGGGCTATAGACGAACCCGCGGATCAGCTCGCGATCGGTTCCGGGTTCGAAAACCGGCATGAAGACGATGAAGCCGACGGCCGAGTCGGCATCCAGCGTCTGCAGCGCGATCATGCCGCTGGCCGTGGGGCGTCCCGTCCGGATCGCCTCCTGCATCGCCTCGCGGCGCTCGCGCTGGGAATACATATTGTATCCCATGTACCGGCTCGATCGCACGGGAAGCGGTTCGAAGAAGGTGGCCGGCACTGCGAAATTGCTGTCGGAAGAGGGCACGGGCCGGATCGTGAAGGGCCTGCCCGTTTCGGCGGATACCATCCGTTCGAACGAAGCGATCTGGCCGCGCGGGACGATCGGTGCCCAGCCGATCCCCATCGAACCGCGATAGTCCGCATCGAGGCGCAATTCGGTGGCGAAGCGCCGGAACAGATCCTCCGGCACCCGGTCGAGCGTGCTGATCAGCGAGGCGCCGGCAATCAGGTACGATCCGCTCGTGTTCACCCGCCGGTCGAGCGAGGAGGCGATGACCTGCGCGGTTTCGCCCAGCGTCGCCTGTTCGCGCCGCCGCTCGCCGCGCTCGATCGCGAACACGCTCAGCGCGGTGATCGCGGTAATCAGCAGGAAGATGATCACCGGGACCGCGCGCGGGTAATGCACCAGCCAGCGCCTGATCCGGCGATTGGGAAGATCGGTTTCGGACGCCACGTATGCTTCGGTATGCCTCTCGTTCTGCCGCGGGTCCGGCGGGTCGTAATCTATTCGACTGTCCCAAGGGAACCACGTGCGGCCCGCAACGTTCCTGTGGTTCTCGGATCGATTATGGGAAGGGCAGGCTTGGGTTTCGGCAACCCGATACCCATGTAAGCCAACAGGCATGGACGACAAAGATAATCAACAGGCACGCACCACGCCTTCCAAGGGTGCAACCATGGATTCACGCTCAACGGACAAGCCGGAATGGGCGGACAGTCTGCGTAATATGTACGAGTCCGTCGTCGACGAGCCGATCCCCGACAGCTTCAAGGATCTGCTGTCGAAGCTCGACGAACCCGGCAAGGGCGGAGACAAGGCATGAGCGGCGAGCCGGCACCGGCCGCCGATCCGGTCGAGTTCAAGCGCGAACTGACCGGCGTGGTCCCGCACCTGCGCGCTTTCGCGCGCGGCTTGTGCGGTCGCCCGGACATGGCCGACGATCTGGTCCAGGAAACGCTGATGAAGGCGTGGGCCGCGCAGGAACGGTTCGAACCCGGCACCAGCATGCGCGCATGGACCTTCGTGATCCTGCGCAATGCCTACCTCACAGACATGCGCCGCAACCGCTTCCGCGGCGAATATGACGAGAACGTTGCCGAGCGCATCCTGACCGCACCCGCGGGCCAGGAAGAGCCGATCCACCTGTCCGACATGCACCGCGCCCTGCTGACGCTTCCGCCCGAGCGACGCGAAGCGCTGCTGCTGGTGGGTGCGGGCGGCTTTTCCTACGAGGAAGCGGCCAATATCTGCGGCTGCGCGGTGGGCACAATCAAGAGCCGCGTCGGCCGTGCGCGCGCCGCTCTCAACGCGATGCTTGCCGATGGCGACATTCCCAAGCGTTCGGTCGACGACGACACCGCCCATCGCGCGATCCTCGAAGAGCTGGACGATGTTGCCGCGGGCAATGGCCTTGCCGAACCGACCAATGGGCGCACCTGAGCCCCACGCGTCGACACGGTCAACACCGTGACTGCGGCTGAGGATGCCGCTGAGGCCGGGGCCCAGGACAAGACTGGTCACGGGACAGGTGCCGAGGCATCGGCTGCGCCCAAGCGCCCGCGCAACAGCGGCGCATCCAAGAAGCGCACCCTGCTCGCCGAGCAGGAACTGCGACTGCTCAGCACGCTCGTGCTGCTGCTGGGCATCGGCCTGTTCCTTGCCCTGCCCTTCGTTCTCTCGATCGGATCGGTGGTGTTCCTGCCGCTGACCGCAGCGATCATCCTGTCGGTCCTGCTCGCCCCGCTGGCCGATCGGCTGTCGGCCTGGGGCGTGCCCAACACGCTCGCCTCGGTTCTCTCGCTCATTATCTTCGTCGCCATCGTCGTGCTGGCCTTCGGCGCAATCCTGCAGCCTGCCTTCACCTTGTTCGACCGGTTGCCCGAACTGATCGAACAGGTCGGCACGCGCTATCGCGAATTGCAGGCCGAGTTCGCATGGCTGGCCAATGCGAATGATCGACTGGCCGAACTGATCGGCGGATCGGGCACGACCGAGGTCGTGCTGGCCGGACCATCGGTCTTCCAGCAGGTCGCCTTCAGTGCGCCGGTGCTGCTGCTGGAGGTGATGCTGACCTTCCTGATGGCCTTCTTCATGGTCGAGGCCCGCGGACGGCTGCGCCGCAACATCCTGTTCGGCCGCTCCAGCTTCGGCACCAGCGTGAAGGCCGCGCGCGTCCTGCGCGAAGTGCAGGACCGTGTCGCCGCCTACATCCTGACGGTTGCGTGGATCAATCTGTGCGTCGGCATCGTCGTCGGGCTTGGCGCGTGGGCGATGGGCCTGCCGGCCCCGGTCATGTGGGGCGGCATCGCCACGCTGCTGAACTTCATTCCCTATATCGGCCCGCTCGCGATGACCGCGCTGCTGACGCTGTTCGGCCTGGGCACGGCTGACACCGTCTTCATCGGCCTGATCCCCCCGATCGCCTATGTGACGCTGCACGTGTTCGAGGCGAATGCGGTGACCCCTGCGATCCTCGGGCGGCGCTTCACCATGAACCCGGTGATGATCCTGCTCGCCTTTTCCTATTTCACCTGGATTTGGGGCGCGATCGGCGCGCTGCTGTCGGTCCCCATCCTGCTGATGCTGACCGCCTTCTTCGACCATATCGGCCGACCCAACCTGCTCGGCTTCATTTTCGGCGAGCCGCTGTTCCAGACCCCTCTGCTGGAGGCCGATGAACCGCCGCCGCCCGGCGCATCGGGCGAAGACGACACCCGTCCCGCCTGAAACCGGGAATTCGATAAGGGCGCACGAAAAAGGGGCCGTACCGCAAGCGGCCGGCCCCTTCGTCATGTCGCGCAAGCGCGATGCGCTTAGGCGGGATAGGTCCAGGTTTCGCCGCGGGCGAGGTTTTCGCTCGCGAAGGACCAGTTGAGCTTCTCGGTCGTCAGCGCCTTGAGATAGGCCGGGCGCGCATTCTGGTGATCGAGATAGTAGGCGTGTTCCCACAGATCGATCACGAGGAGCGGATTGACGCCGTCCTTGTCGGCCAGCGTATCGCCATCGTGCGTTTCCTCGATCGAGAGCTTGCCGCCCTTTTCGGCGAGCCACACCCAGCCGCTGGCGAAATGGCCAGCGCCGCGTTCCTGCAGCTTTTCCTTGAGCGAATCGATCGAGCCGAATTCGCTTTCGATCATGCTCTTGAGTTCGTCCGATGCGGCCGATTCGTCGCCCGCCATCGAATTCCAGTAGAAGCCGTGGTTCCAGCTCTGCGCGGAATTGTTGAACAGGCCCTGGTCGCTGCCGCGCGCGGCCGCGATGATTTCTTCGAGCGACTTGTCGGCGTGATCGGTCCCTTCGATCGCGGCGTTGGTCTTGTCGATATAGGCCTTGTGGTGCTTGCCGTGGTGATAGCTCAGCGTCTCGGCGGAGACCGCCGGGGCGAGGACATTATCGGGGTAGGGCAGCGGGGTTACTTCGAAAGCCATGAATTTTTCTCCCGTTTTCTGGGTTGTGGTTTAGCTGTCGTTCAATGAACGCGCAGGCGCGCTATCCGTTGCAAGATCGTTGCCGGATTCTCGTTCGGTCGCGCTGGCCAGTGCCACATCGGCGGTGACATTCGCCAGCGTGCGCATGATGTCGGGCAGCATCTCGACCGCGACCAGCAGCGCGAGCGGCTCCACCGGTACCCCCATCGCCAGCGCGATCGGCCCGATCGAGACGACGAAGCTGATCGATCCGGGCAGACTTACCGATCCGATCGAGATGACGAAGGCGACCGCCAGCCCGGCGAGCAGCGCGGTCAGCCCCAGCTCGATCCCGAACAGGTGCGCAACGTAGATCGCCACCGCGAGGTTCATCGCCGGGCTGGTCGCGCGGAAGATCGCGACCGACAGCGGCAGCACGAATTCCGCGATATTCTCCGACACATCCAGCCGCCGGGCGCTTGCCAGCATCGCAGGCAGGCTGGCGAGCGAGCTCTGGGTGGAGATGGCGACCGCCTGCGCGGGCAGCAGCGCGCGCGCGAATTTCCCCGGCCCGTGGCGCAGCGCTCCCACAATGAACGCGCCGACCAGCACGATCGCGCCCATTGCCGATACGGTCAGGATGTAATGGATCAGCGTGAAGAAGGCCGCGTCTCCCCCCGCGCGCACCGCCACGCCCAGCGCCAGTGCGAACACGCCGACCGGCGCGAGCCACAGCACCCAGCCGATCACCATCAGCATGGCGTTGGCGACCGCTTCGAAGAAGCTGCGCAGGATGGCGGATTGATCATCCGCCAGCCGCGTGATCGCCACCGCGAACAGCGCAAAGAAGATCGTCAGCGGCAGCATCGCGGTTTCGGCGGCCGCAGCGACGATGTTGGGCGCGATCAGCGAGAGGAAGAATTCCGCCAGGCCGGGCACCTGCTGCGGTTCCACATCCGCCGCCAGCAATCCGCGCGCGCCGTCGGGCGCGGGCAGCGCATCCAGCAGCAGCGGCATCGCGATGATCGTCGCCAGTCCACCGGCAAGCAGTGCACCGCCCACGAAGATCAGCATGCGCCGGGCCGTGTCGCCCGCGCGCGCCGCGCTCGCCAGCTGGGTGATGCCGAGTACCAGCAGCGCGGCGACCAGCGGAATGATCGTCATCTGCAGCGCACGCAGCCACAGCGCGCCCACGGGGCCGCTGACCGGCAGGATCGCCTCCGCCATCGGCGTACCCGCGATCAGCGATCCTGCGATCAGCCCGCCGACGAGCCCGCCGAAGGTCCACCAGACCGGGAGGCGCAGCGAGACGAGCCGCGCGGGCCGCGATGTTTCATGTGCCGACAATCTGCATTGCCCCCTTCCCTCGATGGGTTGCGGCGTCCACAAGCACGCCGCACCAACCATTCCGGTAGAGACGACGAGCAGGGGTGTGAAGACCTGACATGGCACGCAAGTATTTCGGCACCGACGGCATTCGCGGGGAAACCAACAAGGGCGCGATGACCGCGGCGATGGCGATGCGCGTCGCGCAGGCCGCGGGCGCGCACTTCCGGCGGGGAGACCACCGCCACCGGGTGGTGATCGGCAAGGACACACGCCTTTCGGGCTACATGGTCGAAAACGCGCTGGTCGCGGGCTTTACCAGCATGGGCGTGAACGTGATCCAGACCGGCCCGCTGCCCACCCCCGCGATCGCGATGCTGACGCGCGAAATGCGCGCGGACCTCGGCGTGATGATCTCCGCCAGCCACAACCCCTACCAGGACAACGGCATCAAGCTGTTCGGCCCCGACGGTTTCAAGCTGTCGGACCAGGACGAGGCTGCGATCGAGGCGCTGATCGAGCAGGAGCCAGACCTGGTCCCGGCGAGCGAGATCGGCCGCGCCCGCCGGATCGAGGATGCGCGCGGACGCTATATCCACGCGGTCAAGCAATCGGTCAGCGACCAGATCCGCTTCGACGATCTGAAGGTGGTGGTCGATTGCGCCCATGGCGCGGCCTACCAGGTCGCCCCCAGCGCGATCTGGGAACTGGGCGCGGAGGTCGTCACGCTGGGCGTCGAACCCAATGGCACCAATATCAACGATGGCGTCGGCTCGACCTCGCTCGATGCGGTCAAGGCGAAGGTGGTCGAAAGCGGGGCGGACATCGGCATCGCGCTCGATGGCGATGCCGACCGGCTGATCGTGATCGACGAGAAGGGCGAGGCGATCGACGGCGACCAGATCATGGCGTCGATCGCCACCCGCATGGCGCAAAAGGAAGCACTGCGCGGCGGCGGTGTGGTTGCCACGGTGATGAGCAATCTGGGGCTGGAGCGATACCTCGAAGGGCAGGGCCTGACGCTGGAACGGACCAAGGTCGGCGATCGGCACGTTCTTGCGCGCATGCGCGATGGCGGATTCAATGTCGGCGGCGAACAGTCGGGCCACATGATCCTGCTCGACCATGCGACCACGGGCGACGGGACGGTCGCGGCGATGCGCGTGCTCGCCGCCCTCGTACGGTCCAACCGCCCCGCTTCCGAAGAACTGCGCATGTTCGAGCCCGTGCCGCAGCTGCTCAAGAACGTGCGCTACGAAGGGGCGAGCCCGCTCGACGCGGCATCGGTGAAAGCCGCCATCGAAGACGCGGAACGCAGCCTTGCGGGCAAGGGCCGGCTGGTCATCCGCGCATCGGGCACCGAACCGCTGATCCGCGTGATGGCCGAAGGCGACGATGCGGGCGAGGTCGAACAGGTGGTCGACGCGGTGTGCGACGCGGTCAGGTCCGCCGCCTGATGCTGGACATGCGGCCCGATTGCGAACGCTGCGGCGCGGACCTGCCAGCGCCCCAGCCGGGTGCCTTCATCTGCAGCTTCGAATGCACCTTTTGCGCAGCCTGCGCGGACAAGCTGGACGACCTGTGCC
Source organism: Alteriqipengyuania triglochinis (assembly GCF_054655655.1). Taxonomy (NCBI): domain Bacteria; kingdom Pseudomonadati; phylum Pseudomonadota; class Alphaproteobacteria; order Sphingomonadales; family Erythrobacteraceae; genus Alteriqipengyuania; species Alteriqipengyuania triglochinis. The sequence continues at coordinate 774,393 of NZ_BAAHNC010000002.1, read as the reverse complement.
CCAATTGCGGGGGCGAGCTGATGGACCGCCCCGCCCGGTCGCGCGATCTGCTCGATAAATACCCAGCCAGCACCCAGCGCAGGTTCGAGGGATGAGGATTGGCCCCAACGCCGTCGCCCCTGCCCTTCGGCTGGCTGGCAAGCCAGCCGCTCAGGATAAACTGCCCTTCGGGCAGGCAGGGGCCTATACACCACGCGTCGGACGCGCCACCGGCCTTATCTGGATCCCCGCCTGCGCGGGGATGACGAGTTGGAAATAGTGACGAACAAACCCCCTCCCCGCGTCCTCTCCATCGCCGGGTCAGATTCGGGCGGCGGAGCAGGAATCCAGGCGGATATCAAGACGATCACGATGCTCGGCGGCTTCGCGATGACCGCGATCACCGCGATCACCGCGCAGAATTCGCGCGGGGTGCAGGGCGTCACGCCGCTGACCGGCGATTTCGTGATGGAACAGGTCGATTCCTGCCTGACCGATTTCGGCGCCGACGCGATCAAGATCGGGATGCTCCACGATGCCGGAATCATCGGCGCTGTGGCGAAGGGGCTCGCTTCCCTGCCCGAGGCGCAGGATGTCCCGCTGATCCTCGATCCGGTCATGGTCGCGACCAGCGGCGCGCGCCTGTTGCGCGAAGACGCGGTCGAGTGCCTGCGCGAAGAGCTGTTTCCGCTCGCCACCCTGCTGACGCCCAACCTGCCAGAGCTCGAGATTCTCGCCGGGCAAAAGCTGACCGATACGGGCGCCATCGTGGAGGCGGCGATCGCGCTGGCCGAGGCGAATGATTGCCACGTTCTCGCCAAGGGCGGGCATACCGACGACGCGCGGGTGATCGACATCCTGTGTTCGCCCGAAGGCTTCCTGATGCAGTTCGACGATGCCAAGATCGAAAGCCGCCATACGCATGGCACGGGCTGCACGCTCTCGGCCGCCATCGCCACGCTGATCGGCCACGGCCAGCCGATGCATCACGCGATCCGGCTCGCCCGGCAGTTCACTCGCGCGGCGATCGAGAATGCGCCGGGCTTCGGCGATGGCCACGGCCCGATGGGGCACCAGGCGGTTCGCAAGCTGGAGGGCTGAGCGCCCCCCGGCCGGGCAACAGCGGGGCGGGCCCGCTAGTCCTTCAGATCGTAGAATTCGCTGATCGCGGCCCATGCCTCGTCGGCGGTCTCGCACCAGGTGATCAGGTCGAGGTCGCGCGGCGAGATCGTGCCTTCCTCGGCCAGCGCTTCGAAATTGACGACGCGGTTCCAGAAGTCCTTGCCGAACAGCAGGATCGGCATCGGCTTCATCTTGCCGGTCTGGATCAGGGTGAGCAGTTCGAAGAACTCGTCGAACGTGCCGAACCCGCCGGGGAACACCGCCACTGCCTTGGCGCGCAGCAGGAAGTGCATCTTGCGCAGCGCGAAGTAGTGGAACTGGAAGCTGAGATAGGGCGTGACGTAAGTGTTGGGCGCCTGTTCGTGGGGCAGCACGATGTTGAGCCCGATGCTTTCGGCCCCCGCATCGCTCGCCCCGCGATTGCCCGCTTCCATGATCGAGGGGCCGCCGCCGGTGGTGATGACGAACTGCCGCTCGCCATTCTCTATGATCGCCTTTTCGCCGACCATGCGCGCGAGCTTGTACGCCTCCTCGTAATACTTCGCCTTCTCGATCAGCCGCTCGACCGTCTTCTGTTCGGCTTCGGACTTGTCCTTGGCCGCTTCGCGCAGCGCATCGACCTCGTTCGGGGTGGGTATCCGCGCCGAACCATACATCACGAGCGTACTGCCCACGCCCGCCTGGTCGAGCAGCATTTCGGGCTTCAGCAGCTCGAGCTGGAAGCGCACCGGGCGCAGTTCGGGCCGCAGGAGGAATTCGTCGTCGCGAAACGCCAGCTTGTAGGCGGGATGACGCGTCTGCGGGGTGTCCGTACTGCTTGCCTCTTCGGCAAAGCCCGCTTCTTCGTCCGCTCCGTAAAATCGCCGATCGCCGTGATCGCTTGCACTGCCGGTTTTGGTCATTGTTCGAGCGATAGGGCCAGTGGCGATGTGCGGCAAGCGGCGCTCTTCACTTTTGCGTGCCGAGCCGCGATGATGGCGCACGCGGTTCGACACGAGCGCGCAAGTTACAGGACAAGACAGATGATGCCGATTACCCCGCTGGACGATAATGTTTCGGTCACTGGTCAGGTCGCGCCCGAGGATATGCGCGCGATTGCCGAGCAGGGCTTCCGCTCGGTCATCTGCAACCGCCCCGATGGCGAGGAACCCGGCCAGCCGGCATGGGCACAGGTCGAGACTGCGGCGCGCGAGGCGGGACTGGAAACCCGCTTCATCCCCATCGCCAGCGCCGACGATCTCGACGCGCGCAAGGGCGACTTCGCGACCGCGCTGGACGACATGCCCGGCCCCATCCTCGCCTTCTGCCGGTCCGGCGCGCGATCGGGCAAGCTCTACGAAGCCGCACGCCCCGCCTGAATGCCCCGCGCTTTTTGGCGATAGGCCAACGCGCGACGCGGCGGATAAGGCTACGCACGTTCGAAGTGCTTTCCCGCGCGGCCTTGAAACGCTAATGGCCCCGCGTGCAGACCCGCCGCCCGTCTTCCCGGATCATCCTGGCTATCGCCGCGCTTGCCGCGATGCTGCAGTTGGCGGTGCCGCACGGGTGGATGCTCGCCTCGGCGCAAGGCGGCGCGGTGTTCGTGCCGTGCCCCACCGTGTCCCCCGAACTTGCGGCGCTTGCGAAGGCCGGCCCCGCGAGCCGCGACCGGGCCAATACGAAGCAGGCAGCACACGCGCAGCCGATGGCGTCCCACGGCCACATGGACATGGGCGACCACAGTGCGATGGGGCATACGGCGCCGTCAGCAGACGCGCATGACAAAGGCCATGACGGGCATGACGAAGGCACTGCGATCGCAAGCGCGCTATGCGATTTCGCCGCCCTCGCCGCTCCGGCAACGCTGCCCTCCCCGCCGCTGCTGGACGCTCCCGCGCCCGTAGCCGACGATATCGCCCCGCTTGCCGTGCGGACGATCATTCCCGGACGCGGCCTCGCCGCACCGCCTCCCCCGTCGACCGGACCGCCGATCACCACCTGACATCTATCGCTCCATTCGCCGCGCTTTTGCGGCCAAAAGCCTTTGTCAGGATATCCTTTCATGAAATCCGAATTGATTTGCCGCGCGCTGTGCAGCGCGTCGGCCGTTGCCCTGTTGTCTTCCCCCGCCCTCGCCGAAACCGGCGAAACCGCCGAATCATCCTCCGAACGACCTGCCGACGAGGATACGATCGTCGTCACCGGCACGCTCGAAAGCCGCGAGATGCGCTCGCTCGATACGCCCGCGCTGGGCGTGGCGATCGATGCCGACCAGATCGGGGCGATCAACACCGTCAATGCCGAAGACGTGATCCGCTATGCGCCGAACCTGATCGTCAGGAAGCGCTATATCGGCGATGCCAACGCCACCCTTTCCTTCCGCAACATGCACACCACGCAGACGCCGCGGGCGCTGGTGACGGTCGACGGGTTCCTGATCTCCGACTTCCTCGGCGCGAGTTACGCCACGGCGCCCAAATGGGCCGTCCTCTCGCCGACCGACATTGCGCGGGCGGAGATCATCTACGGTCCCACGTCTGCGCGCTATGCAGGCAATTCGCTGGGCGGGACGCTGCGGCTCGAAACCGCGCCGGTCGAGACCAATGCCATCTCGTTGGGCGCACAGGGCTTCTACCAGAACTACAAGTACTACGACACGGACGAGGACCTGTACGGCTTTGCCGTCAACGGCCAGGCCGACATCGCGATCGGATCGCGCGGGGGCGTCTCGGTCGCCTATCGCCATTTCGAGAACGAGGGCCAGCCGCAGCAATGGCGCACGGTTTCGCCGGGCACACCGTTTGCCGACCAGGCGATCGTCGACAGCGAGCTCGGCTTCCCGCTGCGCATCGCGGCGCAGGATAGCGTGGTCGACAGCGTCGAAGACCAGTTCCGCCTGCGCGGCAATTACGATCTGGGCGGCGGCTGGGAGCTGCGCGGCCTCGCAGCGCTGCTGATCGACGACGAGACGACCGATGATCCCAAAAGCTTCCTGCGCGATGCCAGCGGGAATCCGACCTTCGTCGGCATCTCCGGCGTGACGCGCGGGCAGGCGCAAAGCACCGAACTGCTCGCCGGGCTTGGCCTTGCGGGCAATGTCGCGGGCTGGGACGTCGATCTCTCCGTCAGCCGGTTCGAACTGCTCGACGAGCGCGCGCGCCAGTCGAACGGGGTGGATGTCACCACCGGCATCATCCCCGACAGCGGGATCGTCACCGATGAGGAAGCGCACTGGACCAGCGTCGAGGCATCCGCCGAGCGGGCGTTCGGCGCGCATCGTATCGCGCTGGGCGCATCCTATGCGGGCTATTTCGGCGCGAGCGAGACCGGAGCCGTCGCCGACTGGCGCACCGGCGAGCCAACCGCGATCCGCAATGCCTCAGGCGGCGAAACGCAGCTCGCGGGCGTCTTCCTCGAAGACACGATCACGCTCGCCCCCATGCTCGAAGCGACGCTCGGCCTGCGCTACGAAAACTGGCGCGCGAGCGGTGGCTTCCTGCAGGATGGGCCGACCCGGGTCGACTACGCTTCGCGCAATGAAGATGCCTGGTCGCCGAAGCTCGCCCTGACCCTGCGGCCCGACGATGCGACAGAAATCATCGCTTCGGCCGCCTGGGCGACGCGCTTTCCGACGATCGGCGAGCTCTATCAGGCTGGTCTGATCAGTTATGGCCCGAATGTCGGCGAGATCGATCTCGATGGGTTCGATCCGAATCTCGCGCCCGAGCGGGGCTTCGATCTCCAGCTGACCGCGTCGCGGCGGTTCGACAATGTGAAGGTCACGCTCAGCGGCTTCCGCCAGGCGGTCGACGATACGCTGTTCAGCCAGACGATCCTCGTGCCGAGCGCGGAGGATCCTTCGGTTCCGGTCAGCCAGTCGCTGATCACCAATATCGGCGAGGTCGAAACCTGGGGCGTCGATGCGATCGTCGCGGTCGAGGACATGTTCGTCGACGGGCTCTCGCTCGACGCCAACGTCTCGTGGATCGACGCCAAGATTTCGGACAATCCGCTGAACCCCGCGCTCGAAGGCAATCGCTTCCCGCGTGTGCCGGAATGGCGGGCTAACGCGTCGCTGCGCTACGCGGTTTCGCCGATGCTCGATCTGGCGGCCAACCTGCGCTACCAGAACACGCCCGAGCGCAATCTGGAGAACAACGCCAGCTCGCGCTGCGACACCTATTACTGCGTGTCGCCCTTCGCCTTCGTCGATCTGAAATCGACCGTGCATTTCGACGGTTTCGACCTCGATCTGGGCGTCGACAATGTGCTCGATGAAAAGGCCTTCGTCTTCCACCCCTATCCGGGCCGCACCTTCGTGATCGGCCTGCGCTGGAACGGAGGCTTCTGATGAACAATGCCACCGCCGCAACCGGCACCCCCACCGCCCGGCAGGAACGATGGTACCGCTCGGTGTGGCGGTGGCATTTCTATGCCGGGCTGTTCACCGTCCCCTTCGTGTTGTGGCTGTCCGCCACGGGCGCGATCTACCTGTTCAAGCCGCAGGTGGAGAGCTGGATCGACCGGCCTTACGACAGCCTCGAAGTTACCAATACGCCGCTCGCCCCTTCAGCGCTGGTGGACAAGGCGGAGGGCGCGGTCCCCGGATCGGTCCTCCATCGCTTCATCTTGCGCGAGGAAGCCGATGATGCGCAGCGCATCGTCGTGGGCGTGGGCGCGGACGAGACGCGTGCCTATCTCCATCCCGACACCGGCGAAGTGCTCAAGACCGTGGGCGAGCAGGACCGCTTCATGCGCGTCATCTTCCGCCTGCATGGCGAGCTGACCATGGGCCGCTGGGGCTCGACGCTGGTCGAACTCGCGGCGAGCTGGACGATCGTCATGCTGCTGACCGGGCTGTTCCTGTGGTGGCCGCGCGATGCAAAAGGCCTCGGCGGGGTGCTCTATCCGCGCCTGAGCCGCACGGGCCGCAACTGGTGGAAGGATGTGCACGCCGTCACCGGCGTCTGGGTCGCGCTGTTCGCGGCCGCGCTGATCTTCACCGGCCTGCCCTGGGCCAAGACCTGGGGCAATTACTTCTCCACCATGCGCGAGGTGACCGGGCAGGTCGATGGCCCCGTCGACTGGTCGCGTGGATCGGATGTCGAGCGGCAGGAACGCACCGCTCTCGATCGCCAGGCGCGCGCGGTGATGGGCGAACACGCGGGGCACTCAGGCATGGGCGGCATGGCTGCCGAGCCGGACACGGCGTCCGCACCCGCGCTCCAGCTAGATCGCGTGGTGCCGACAGCCGCGAATCTCGCGTTACCCGCCCCGGTCGAGATCACGCCGCCCGCGAATGCCGACGCACCATGGAAAGTTGTGTCCAACACGCCCAACCGACCGAAGCGAAGCACGGTGGAGATCGACGGCCCGACCGGATCACTCGTCGGCCGGGTCGATTTCGCCCAGCGCCACTGGATCGATCGCGTGGTCGGCTACGGCATCGGCTGGCACGAGGGCGCGCTGTTCGGCCTCGCCAACCAGCTGTTCGCGCTGGCGATCCTGCTCGCGCTCGTCGCACTGTCGGTCTCGGGTGTCGTGATGTGGTGGCGCCGCCGCCCCGAAGGAAGCCTCGGCGCGCCTGCCCCGAAGGGTGTCCTGCGCCACAGCTGGCTGCTGGTCGGGCTGACGGTCGTGCTGGGCTTCGTGGTGCCGCTGTTCGGGATCAGCCTGGCAGTCGTCGTCCTGCTCGAACGGCTGCTCCTGCGACGGAGCGCGCCGGTCCGCGCCGCGCTCGGCCTGCGCGAACGGTGATCTTTATGACGGCGAGTGAATGCGTGACAGGGTTGCACCTTGTTGCATTACTTTCCATATGGTGAGCGCAATCTTCTCATATGGAGAGAACGATGGCGCTCGCACTCGCCGAACCTCAGATAAGGCCCGTCACCGACCAGGATGATGTGGCGAAGATCGTGAAGGCGGTCGTTCGTGCTTCGGCGGCGTGGGAGTTGACCAGCGCCGAAGCAGCGGCGCTGTTCGATGTCAGCCCGACGACCTGGAGCCGCATGAAAGCCGATACCTACAAAGGGAAACTGGACCGCGACAAGGTTACGAGGGCCAGTCTCATCATTGGCATCTTCAAGGGTCTTCGACTGCTGTTCAACGGGCCGCTTACGTACAGCTGGCCAACGCTGGCCAATCGCGGAGAGGGATATAACGGCCAACGGCCCGTCGATGTCATGATCGCAGGGGGCATTCCGGCGATGGCGTCCGTGCGCCAGCATATCGACGCCCTTCGAGGGGGGCTCTAGAAAACCTCGTGGCTGAGAAAGAGGCCTCCCCGCTTCCCCACGGCCTCGGCACCGCCGACATCGTGGAGACGACCACGATCAGGCTCATCAGCACGGCTTTTATGGACGAGCCTGCGATGGCACCGCTCGCCGATGACGGGGATGATCTCGATTTTCTCGCGGAGATCGAGCGAAAGACCTCGGTCCGGCAGAATGAGGACCTGCCGCTTCCAGCCGACGTTCGTCGCCGCGAACTGCTGACGCAGGCCGCCGGCTACGGCTGGACCTATGTCAACGCAGCCTTCTGTTACACGCGCCCCGGCGGCAATCGGTTCAACGATGAAAGACGCGGAGCCTGGTATGCTGCATGGGGCCGCGGGGCCGTCGATACGGCGATCGCGGAGGTGTCTTACCACCTGACGCGAGAGCTGGAGAATGTCGGCGTGTTCGAGAACAGCACCGACTATCGAGAGCTGGTCGCATCGTTCATCGGCCCCTTCGTCGATCTTCGCGGAAGGGAAGCAGAGCCATGGCTCGATCCCGACCCTTCGGTGGGGCACCCGGCAGGCCAGCGCCTTGCACGCGAACTTCGGGCCTCCGGGGCAAATGGTGTCGTCTATCCTTCCCCCCGGCGCGAAGGGGGCATGTGCCTGGCGGCGTTCCGCACCAACCTGGTGCAGAATATCCGGCAAGGCGCGACATGGCGGCTGACCTGGCGCGGCGAGCGCACCCCGACCGTGGCGAGAGCCTAGCCGCTACTGCAGCGCAACGCCGCGCGAGTGTTCGATTTTCAGAGAGAAGGCTGGATGCCCCGTGAGGATTCGAACCTCAATTGACGGAGTCAGAGTCCGTAGTCTTACCATTAGACGACGGGGCAATAGCCGTCCGCCCGGGTCCGCGAGTGCACGACTCGGGTGAGGCGGAGCGGCGCATCTAGAAAGCCGCGGGCGCAGCGTCAAGCACTCAAACCGAACGCAGCCTTGCCGGACAGCCCCTCTCCGGGTAGCATAAGTGTCAGGTCCCCGCAGGATATTCGCTGCGGGAGGATATGGAACGAGTATTATGGCGGACTTCGTGCCGCCGGACGAAGGCAAGAGGGCTTCCATTACGGAGGGTGATAAGTCCGGCGAGGTGGCCACCAAGCGCCACCGCCACCCACCGAAGCCCACGGAGAAGAGAAAACGCCAGCGCTCTGCCGACGGCAGGCGACGCAATCAGGCATCGAAACCGCAGCCGCAACAGCCGCAGCAGGCACCGCCGCGCAAGCCCGGTCGTTTCGGGCGGCAGGCCTATGCCGCGCTCGACTTGGGCACCAATAACTGCCGCCTGCTGATCGCCCGCCCCTCCGGCGAGGACTTCACGGTGATCGACGCCTTCAGCCGGGTCGTCCGGCTGGGCGAAGGGCTCGCGCTGTCGGGCCGGTTGTCGGACGAGGCGATGGATCGCGCGCTGGGTGCGCTGCACGTGTGCGCGGAAAAGCTGCGGCGGCGCAACGTCTTCCTCGCTCGCTCGGTCGCCACCGAAGCCTGCCGCCGCGCCGCCAATGGGGAGCGGTTTATCGAGCGCGTGCGCGAGGAGACGGGCATCGTCCTCGACATCATTTCCGCGCAGGAGGAAGCGCGCCTCGCGGTGCTGGGCTGCCACGTCCTGCTCGAACAGGGCGAAGGTCCCGCGCTGATCTTCGATATCGGCGGCGGCTCGACCGAACTGATTCTCGTCGGCCCCGGCGAAGGCGCCATTCCACGAATCCTCGACTGGCAGAGCGTGCCGTGGGGCGTCGTCTCGCTGACCGATACGGTCATGCGCGAAGCGCCGGACCTGGACGACGAAACCGCGAGGCTTGGCGTCTATGCCGACATGCGCCGCACGGTGGACCGCAGCTTCGCGCCTTTCGCGAAGCGCATCGGCGAGGCCGCGCAGGAGGCGGATATCCGCCTGCTCGGCACCAGCGGCACCGTCACCACGCTCGCCAGCCTCCACCTCGAACTGCCGCATTACGACCGGCGCGCGGTCGACGGGCTGATCGTGCCCTCCGCCTCCATGCGCGCAATCTCGGCCCGCCTCTCCCGCCTCAGCGAGAAGGAGCGCGGGCAGGTCCCGTGCATCGGGCCGGACCGGGCGGAGCTGGTGGTCGCGGGCTGCGCGATCCTCGAATCGATACTCGACCTGTGGCCGGCCGACAGGCTGGGCGTCGCCGATCGCGGCATTCGCGAAGGCATCCTGCGCAGCCTGATGGCCGCCGACTTCGCGGGCCCCGGCGCGCGATCCAACGAAGAAAGATCCTGACATGAGCAGATCGCGCGGCGATCCCGACAAGCGTGTGCGCACGGCGAGGGGCCGCACCGCCTCTTCCACCCGCTGGCTGGAGCGGCAGCTGAACGACCCCTACGTGCGCGAGGCGAAGGCCGCCGGCTATCGCAGCCGCGCCGCCTTCAAGCTGATCGAGCTGGACGAGAAATTCGGCATCCTGCGTGGATCGAGCCGGATCGTGGACCTCGGCATCGCGCCGGGGGGCTGGTCGCAGGTGGCCCGCAAGAAACGCCCGCAGGCGACGATCGTGGGCATCGACCTGCTGCCGACGGAGCCGATCGAAGGGGTCACGATCCTGGAAATGGATTTCATGGCCGACGAAGCGCCGGAGCAGATCATGGACCACCTGGGCGGCGCGCCCGATCTCGTCATGTCGGACATGGCAGCCAACACGGTCGGCCACAAACAGACCGATCACCTGCGTACGATGGGCCTGGTGGAAACGGCCGCCGACTTCGCGATCCAGACGCTCGCGCCCGGCGGGCAGTTTCTCGCCAAGGTGCTGGCCGGGGGGACCGACGCCGAACTGCTCAAGCTGCTGAAGCAGAACTTCAAGACCGTGAAGCACGCCAAGCCACCGGCGAGCCGCAAGGGCTCGTCCGAATGGTACGTCGTCGCTCAGGGATTCAAGGGCTGAGGTCGGTCGCGACGCTCAGCCCCCATTCTCCAGGCCCTAAAGGCGCTTGAAACCTAGTTCTCGCCCGCTGCGTTCGCGGCGGCGACCGGCTGATCGGCGCCCATTGCGCCCGCCGCTTCGGCTTCGCCTGCTTCTTCGCCATCGACCGGGCCGGGGCCTTCGCCTGCACCGTCGACCTCGTCGCCGGCTTCGTCCGCTTCGTCACCGGCGTCTTCGGCAACCGGCGCGGGCAGCGGCGGGCCGCCACCATTTTCGAGCAGGTAGAGAATCACGTTGGCGCGATCTTCGGGGTTGGAAAGCCCGGCGAAGCTCATCTTGGTGCCGTTGGCGAAGGCGCGCGGGCTGGTGAGCCAGGCGTCCATGTTCTCGTAAGTCCACTCGCCGCCATGGCCCGACAGAGCAGAGCTGTAGGCGAAGCCAGGGGCATGCTGGCCGATGCCCGTGCCGAGCACGCCGTAGAGGTTCGGCCCGATGCCGTTCGCACCGCCCTGGTTGATCGTGTGGCAGGCGCTGCACTTGGCGAACACGCCCTCGCCCGCCGATGCGCTGCCCGCCGCCAGCAGATTCGCGAACGGAGGACCGGCGTCCTCGCCGCCCTCTTCCTCGGCCGCCTGGATGAAGAAGCCCGGATCGGCGCCCTCCGGAAGCTCGCCGTCGTCCCCATGGAAATACATCGAGCTGACGCTCGCCGCCCCGAGGGCGATCACGCCGGAGAACAGAATCCACCCGAATGCGGTGTTGCGATCGTCTTTCATCGAAATGTGCCTGGCCGTTGCTGGAGGGATGTCTTTGCTGGGATTAAGGTTGCGCGCGATCTAGCCACCGCTCGGGATATGCGCAAGTGCCACGCCGCGCGTGGGAAAGCGCGCCCGGTACAGCAACGCCTTGCAGCCGCCCCGGCCCCGTGCCAAGCCTCGGCGCCGTGACGGTCGGGGCAGGAAATCAGGACGGGGCAGCCGATGCCTGGCGCGCGGTGCGCAGCGATTCCGATATCCAGTTCGCACCCGTTCCGCCGCCCGAGCCGCCCGCGACGCCCGAATGGTTGCGCGCGGTCGGCGAATTTCTCACGGACATATTCGCCCCCGTCGCGCGCGCCTTGGTTGGGGCATGGCCGGTGCTGCAATGGGTTCTGGTGGCGATCGGCGTGCTGCTGCTGGTGCTGGTGATCCTGCGCATCCTCGACGTTCCCCTGCGGCGCAGGCGCGAAAAGGCCGAGGAAGAGCCCGGCTTCGTGCCCGACCGCGCCGAAGCGCAGGCACTGCTGGGCGATGCGGACGCGCTGGCCGCACAAGGCCGCTATGGCGAGGCGGTGCGCCTGCTGCTCGCCCGGTCGATCGGCCAGATCGCGAATCGCCGCCCCGACCTGGTCCACCCGTCGAGCACCGCGCGCGAACTCTCCCGGCTCGAGTCGCTGCCTGAAACCGCGCGCCGCGCCTTTACCGCCATTGCCCGCAGCGTGGAGCGCGCGCTGTTCGCGCTGGAAGACCTGAACGAACGCGACTGGCACGAAGCGCGCGCCGCCTATGCCGATTTCGCGCTGGAGCGCGACTGACATGGCGAACGGCGCAACCACCGGCGCATTCAGCAAGCGCGGCACGCTGGCACTGGTACTGTTCGCGGTGCTCGCCTTCATCGGCTTCCTCTACCTCGTCGGGCAGGGCGGTCTGTCCGGCAATGCCAATAACGGGCAGGCCCATGCCGCCGGAACCGGCCTCAACGGGTTCGCCGGCCTGACCCGGTTGGTGGAGGCAGACGGAGCCAGCGTGATCCGCTCGCGCGATCAGGGGGCGCTCGACGATCCGGGGCTGCTGGTGCTAACGCCGCCCGAATCGATCGACACCGAGGAACTGGCCCGCATCGTGGAGCGCAGGCGCACGATCGGCCCGACGATGCTTATTGCGCCCAAATGGTTCGCCATGCCGATCCGCGATGCGGCCAGAAAGCCGGGCTGGGTCGCGCTCATGGGGGCGAGCGAAGGTTGGGAGTTCGAGATCGACGGCCGCAGCCTGGCGGTCGCGTCGGACCGTTCGATCGAACAGGCGCCCCGCTGGGAAGGGCGATCGCTGCGCGGCACCCTGCCGAGTGAAAGCGCGGTGATGCGCTTCGACCCGGAGGAATCGGAGGTCGAGCTGAGCCCGCTGGTCGTCGACGGCAGCGGGCGCGTCCTCGCCGGCTATCTTGCCGACGATGGCAGCTTCCTGACCGGGGACCTCTATCTCGACCCCGAACGGGGCGACGGCCTGTCCGTCTACAATGTGCTGCTGGTGGCCGAACCCGATCTGCTCAACAACTGGGGGCTGGCCGACCGGCGCCGCGCCGCGCTGGCGCTCGACCTCGTCGGCCTTGCGCGCCAGGGCACCGATTCGCCGGTCCGCTTCGATCTGACCGTCAACGGGCTGGGCGCATCGCGCAACCTGCTGACGCTCGCGTTCGAACCGCCCTTCCTTGCCGCCACGCTGACCCTGCTGCTCGCGCTCGCCATCGCGATGTGGCGCGCGTTCAACCGGTTCGGCCCCGCGCTGCGCCCCACCCCGGCCATCAAGCCGGGTAAGAGCCAGCTGGTCGCCAATGGCGCGCAGGTGATCGGCCGCAGCGGGCGCATGCACCTGCTGCGCGATCCCTATGCGGCGCTTGTCGGCACACGCGCCCTGCGGCGCATGGGCGTGCGCCCGCAGGCCGAGGACAGCGCGCAAGACAGCCTGCGCGAGCGCGACGAAGACGCACTTGCCGATGCCATCGAAGCCCTGCGCGACGCGCGCGGGACCACCGAAACCCTGCGCGCGGCCCGCGCGCTCCGTGACCTGGAAAGGACCACCCAAGGATGACTGCCGCTCTCGAGACGCTCCGCGGGCTCGCCGCCGATGTGAAGGCCGAAGTCGGCAAGGCGATTGTCGGCCAGGAGGACCTGATCGATCACCTGCTGATCGCACTGGTGGCGCAGGGCCACGTGCTGATGGAAGGCCCCCCGGGCACCGCCAAGACCTTCCTCGCGCAGTGCTTCGCGCGCGCCACGGGGCTCGACTATGGGCGTATCCAGTTCACGCCCGACCTGCTGCCGGGCGATATCCTGGGCTCCAACCTGTTCAACTTCCAGACCAGCCAGTTCACGCTGACGCGCGGCGCGATCTTTACCGAACTGCTGCTGGCGGACGAGATCAACCGCACCCCGCCCAAGACCCAGGCCGCCCTGCTGGAGGCGATGCAGGAACGGCGCGTCACGCTGGACGGTGAAACCCACGTGCTGCCCGACCGCTTCATGGTCGTCGCGACACAGAACCCGATCGAGAGCCAGGGCGTCTACCCGCTGCCCGAAGCGCAGCTCGACCGCTTCCTGTTCAAGCTGCTGGCCCAGTATCCGAGCGAGGCGGAAGAGGCGAACATCGTCGCCCGCTTCGGCGCCGAGCAGGGCCCGCCCCGGCCCGAGACCTTCGGGATCGCACCGGTCACCGGGCGCGAGGCGCTGGCCGAATCGATCGCTGCGGTGAAGGCGGTCACGCTCGCGCCCGAGAATGTCGATTACGTGGTCCGGCTGGTGCGCGCGACGCGCGAACATGCCGACCTGGCGACCGGGGCCAGCCCCCGTGCCGCCGTCCTGCTGGGCAATGCGGCCCGCGTGCGCGCCGCGCTCGAAGGGCGCGACTACGTGGTGCCCGACGATATCAAGGCGCTTGCGACAGGCGTGCTGCGCCATCGCCTGATCCTGTCCGCCGCCGCCGAGATCGAGGGGCGCGAGGTGGAAGCCATCGTCGCCGACCTGATCGAAGAGACCGAGGCGCCCCGCTGATCCGCGGGCCGATCCGATGAGCGCCCTGCTCCCCACCATTCGCACCGCGCGCATCGTCGCGCTGGCCGCGCCGCTGGCGCTGGCGATCGCGCTGATCGCGCCGCAGGCATGGCTCGCGGTTCCGGTAGCGGGCGCGATCATGCTGGCACTGGTGCTGGTGGACGGGCTGATGGCCGGGCGGCTCGCCGATTGGAAGCTGGAGCATGAGGGCGATGTGGAGATCGGCCGCCCCTCCCTCTTGCGCGTCTCGGCGGACCTGAACGGCCGCGCAAGCGCGGTGCGCGCGGCGCTGGCGCTCGATCCCCGGATCGCGCCGGGCGGGCGCGTGTCGCTCGACCTGCCGCCTGCGCAGGATATCTGGGCGGGGGAAAGCAAACTCACCGCGACCCGGCGCGGCATCGCCCCGGTCGAAGGGCTGTGGCTTGCCTGGGATGGCCCGATGGGGCTCGGCGGGTGGCAGAAGCACATCGCGCTGGAGCGTGAAATCCGCGTCTGGCCCGACCTCTCCCCCATCCGCTCGCAGCCCTTGCAGGCGCTGCTGCGCGATGCCGAGCTCGGCGTGATCAGCCGGCGGCGGCGCGGCGAAGGCACCCAGTTCGAAGCGCTGACCGAATACCAGGCGGGGATGGACCGCCGCCGGATCGACTGGAAGGCGAGCGCGCGCCACGCCGCGCTCTATGCGCGCGAGAACGAGGCGGAGCGCAACAACCAGATCGTGTTCGCCTTCGATTGCGGACAGGCGATGTGCGAACCGATCGACGGGCTGCCCCGGCTCGACCGCGCGGTGAGCGCGGGGCTGACCGCCGCCTATGTCGCGCTGAAGGGCGGCGACCGCACGATGCTGTTCGGCTTCGCCCGCCGTCCGGTCCTCGCCAGCCCCTTCGTCAGCGAAACACGCGCCTTCGCGCGCCTGCAGCAAGCCGCCGCCGGGCTCGATTACCAGGTCGGCGAGGAAGCGAACTACACGCTGGCGCTGGCGACGTTGTCCGCACGGCTCAAGCGCCGCTCGCTGGTCGTGCTGTTCTCCGATTTCAGCGACACCACCGCGGCCGAGCTGA
Organism: Alteriqipengyuania triglochinis; assembly: GCF_054655655.1. Classification (NCBI taxonomy): domain Bacteria; kingdom Pseudomonadati; phylum Pseudomonadota; class Alphaproteobacteria; order Sphingomonadales; family Erythrobacteraceae; genus Alteriqipengyuania; species Alteriqipengyuania triglochinis. Next base: position 759,291 of record NZ_BAAHNC010000002.1, on the reverse strand, counting down.
TGATCGAAAGCCTTGGCCGGCTGATCAAGCGGCACGCGGTGATCTTCGTCACGCTGGAGGACCGCGAGCTGGCAGGCTTCACCGAGGCCGAGCCCGACAGTATCGACGCGATCGCGCGCGCGGTCACCGCCGATGCGCTCGCGCGGCAGCGCCAGCTGGTGCTGCAGCGCCTGCGACGCATGGGGGTCGACGTAATCGAAGCCCCGCACGACCGGGTCGGCTTCGCGCTGATCGACCGCTATCTCGCATTGCGCGCGCAGGAGGCGATCGCCGGATGAAAGCCCCCGTTCTCCGCAACCCCTTCGCGGCCAAGCCCCTGCCCGAGCAGCCCGATATCGAGGCCGCCGCGCTCCGCTCCGACCGCTTCCGGCTGGAGCGCGAGGGCGACTGGCGCCGGCTGGAGCGGATCGTCGCCCGGCTCGAACGCGGCACCATCCGCCGCCTGTCGGACGAGGATATCGCGGACCTGCCGGTGCTCTACCGCCAAGCCGCATCGAGCCTTGCGGTCGCGCGCGAGACCTCGCTCGACGCCGCGACGCTGCGCTTTCTGGAGGATCTGGTCCAGCGCGCCTGGTATCAGGTCTACGGCCCGCGCAGCGGGCTCTTCCGCTGGCTCGGCCGCTTCTTCCGGGACGGCTGGAGCCGCGCGGTGCGCCACATCTGGCTCGACATCGTACTCGCCTTCGCCGCGATGGCGGCGGGCGTCGCGGCGGGCTGGCTGCTGGTGGTGCGCAATGTCGAGTGGTACTTCACGCTCGTCCCCGGGGCGATGGCGGGCGGGCGCGTGCCCGGCGCCAGCCGCGCGGACCTTGCCCAGACGCTGGCGGTAGACAGCGGCGCGGGCGGCCTCTCCGCCTTCGCGGCCCAGTTGTTCTACAATAATGCGAGCGTGTGCATCCTCGCCTTCGCACTGGGCTTCGCATTCGGCGTGCCGACGCTGCTGCTGCTGATCTACAACATGGCGATGCTCGGCGCGATGGCGTGGCTGTTCAACTCGGTCGGCCTGCTGCCCGAATTCCTCGGCTGGCTGAGCGTGCACGGCACCACCGAATTCGGCGCGATCCTGCTGGCGGGCGCGGCGGGCATCCATGTCGGGCGGCAGATGGCCTTCCCCGGCGAGGCGAGCATTCTTGCCGCGACCGCGCAGGCGGGCCGCCGGGCCGCGCTGGTGATGCTCGGCTGCATCTTCATGCTGGTCGTCGCGGCGCTGCTCGAAGCCTTCCCGCGCCAGCTCGCCGGGTTCGAGGCGCGCGTGCTGATCGGCATTTTCATGCTGATCGCTTGGATCGCGCTGTTCGTGCTGCTGGGCCGGCGCGACAGCGAAGGTGACGCCGCATGAGCGCGCTCGCCCCCGGAATCGCGGACAAGCGGCGGCGGCAGGTCGTCACGCCGGAGGGCGTCCCGCTCGACATGGTACTCGCCACGCGCGGTTCGCGCCTGATGGCGCTGATCCTCGATTATGCGATCATCTTCTTCAGCATCCTGATCGCCGCAATCGCGCTGATCTTCATCGGGATCAATTTCGGCCAGATGGACCAGCTCGACAATGGTGCGGGCGAGTTCCTGATCGTGGTCTTCGTCATCCTCCTGTTCCTGCTGCTGAACGGCTATTTCATCTTCTTCGAGATGGGCCCGCGCGGCGCGACGCCGGGCAAGCGGATGGTCGGCATCAGGGTCGCCGCACGGCCGCAGGGCAGCGCCGGCGAACGGCTGACCGCCGAAGCGATCATCGCGCGCAACCTGCTGCGCCAGATCGAGATTTTCATGCCGCTCAGTTTCTTCAGCAATGCGAGCGCGGTCGGTTCGGGTTCGGCATGGATCATGGGATCGCTGTGGTTCGCCACCTTCATGCTGTTCCCCTTCTTCAACCGCGACGCCTTGCGCGCGGGCGACGTGGTCGCGGGCACTTGGGTGGTCGAAGCGCCGCGCCGCAAGCTGGCCGAGGCGCTGTCGGTGGTCGGAAGCGAGAACAGGACGCAGGACGGCGGATACCGCTTCGGCAACGAAGAGCTGTCTATCTACGGCGAGTACGAGTTGCAGCAGCTGGAACGCGTGCTGCGCGATGGCGACGACAAGACGCTCGACGCGGTGCACAAGGCGATCGTGCGCAAGATCGGCTGGGAGGCCGGTTCGGGCGACGAACGCGCTTTCCTCGAAGCCTTCTACACCGCGTTGCGGGCGCGGCTGGAAGGCGACATGCGCCTCGGCCAGCGCAAGGCGAACAAGCACGCCGATATCGAGCGCTGAGCACGGTTCCGGGGGCCGATTGCGCGCCCGCCGCCGCTCCGGTATGATGGGCGGATCATGAGACATGCGCCTGCCATCAAGGACTTCATCTCGACCAGCGAGGTTGCCGAGCTGAGCGCGAAGTCCGATGCGCGCGCCACCGCGACCGTGCTGTTCCAGTCCGCGCTGGCGGTGGCCGCCTTCGCGCTCGCGATAGTCTGGCCCAATCCGCTGACGATCCTCGCAGCGATCGTGATCCTCGGCGGGCGCATCCAGGCCTTCGGCATCATCACGCACGACTGCGCGCACGGCGCGTTCTTCCGCACGCCGAAGCTCAACACCTTCGTCGGCAAGTGGGTAAGCGGCGCGGCGGCACACGTCCCGCTCGATCTCTATCGCCGCTACCACCTCAACCACCACAAATTTGCGGGCACGCCCGACGATCCGGACAAGTGGATGGTGAAGGCATACCCGGTCACCCGCGCCTCGCTGAAGCGCAAGCTGATCCGCGACATCACCGGACAGACCGGCTTTCGCGATCTCGTCGGAGAGATAAAGCGCTTCAAATGGAGCGAGACCGGCCCCTCGGTGCTGTTCCACACGCTGCTGTTTGTCGCGCTGCTCGCGGTGGGTGCGCCGTGGGCGTACCTGCTGTGGTGGGCGGCGCGGATCTTCGTCTATCCGCTGACCATGCGTCTGCGGCAGATTTCGGAGCATGGCGTCGCGAAAGACCGCGATGCGATGGACGCGCGGATCAACACCGGCACCACGATCCCGCGCTGGTGGGAAGCGCTGCTGCTGTCGCCCTGCAACGTGAACTACCATCTGGAGCATCACATCTTCGCAGGCGTGCCGCCCTATCGGCTGGCGCGGCTCCACTACCTGCTGAAAGAGCGCGGCTACTACCACGATCACGACTGCATCGCCTACGGCTTCGGCGACGTGCTGCGCCGCGCGACGCGGGCGGCATAAACTCCCCTCCCCGTGGCGAGGGGTTGGGGGTGGGGGTTCCCCGCCATCGGCTGAGGCACCCCCCCCTCCCAACCTCCCCCTTCAAAGGGGGAGGAGCAGGTTGCGCCAAACTCTACCGGCGGATTTTCCTACTTCGGACGCACGCGCTAGCGTGGCGACGGCTCTTTCCCATTGTCGTCCCAGCTTCTCTCCCACGCGCCACATGGCGAAAAAAAGCGGCGCAAAACGGCAAAGCGTCACCCGGTGCGTCGCAAACCCCTGAAAGACAAACATTTTGCCAGGGTGACACATGGGTGACACGTGTCACCCTCGTCACCTCCTCGACTCCCCTCCCTGGGGGGAGGGGCCGGGGGTGGGGTTCCCAGCCATCGGCTCTGGCACGCCCCCACCCGGCCTCCCCCACAAGGGGGAGGAGAATTTCGGCCCTAGTCCCCCTCGCCGTAGATCGCGACCTCGCGCAGCCCGCCGCTGGTCGCACGGGCGCGGTACATGCCGGGCGTGTTGAAGCTGAAGATCGCCGGGCCGAATGGCGACACGACGATCACCCCGCCGTCGCCGCCCAGCTCCTGCACTTCGGCAAGCACATTGTTTGCGATCCGCTCTACCTCGGCGCCCTCCAAAATCGGATCAGTCCAACATTCCCTGAAAACGCCGGGCTCATCCGGGCCTTCGCAATCGCTCAGCTGCGGGGTGCTCGCGATCCGCAGCCGCGTGCAGATCTCCTGCGCCACGCCGACGCGGATGAAGTACTCTCCCGCACCCGTCGCCGAGACAGCGCAGCTGCGATTGTCAGCATAGGTCCCCGCGCCGATCACCGGCGCATCGCCGATCCGGCCCCAGCGCTTGCCGGTCAGCCCGCCGGTCGAAGTGCCCGCCGCCATGTTGCCTTCGAGGTCGAGCGCGACCGCGCCCACCGTGCCGTACTTGGTGTCCACGTCGATGGCGGAGAGCTGTTCCGCCTTCAGCCGCTCGAGCGAGCGCAGCCGGCTCTCGGTCTTGAACCAGTCGTTCTCGACTCTCTCCAGATCGGTGCGGTCGGCAAAGGTCTCGGCCCCCGCCCCGCTCAGGAAGACATGCCGCCCGTCGCGCATCACTTCCTTTGCGAGCAGGATCGGATGGCGCACCGTGCCGATGCCCGTGATCGCACCTGCCGACCTGTCGCGTCCGTCCATCAGCGCGGCATCATGCTCGATCGTGCCGTCCCAGGTGAACACCGCCCCGCGCCCGGCGTTGAACTTGGGATCGTCCTCCATGAGGGTGATCGCGGCAGTGACCGCGTCCATCGCGCTGCCGCCGCCGCGCAGGATGTCCTCGCCCGCCTTGAGCGCCGCATCGAGCACGGCGCGATACTCGGCCTCCTGCTGCGCCGTCATGTTGGCCCGCTCGATCGTGCCCGCCCCGCCGTGGATCGCGAAGGACCAGCGCGGCTCGCCCGGATCGTGGCTTTCCTGTGCGAGCGCGGGCGCGCCCAGCAGCGCGGAAAGAAGGATTGCCAGAATGGCACGCATGCAGATGTCTCCCCGTAAATCGGCCCCGACAATGCCTGCCCGCGCAGGCCGGGTCCAGCGCTTCCCATGCGCGGCGGCTGTCGCTAGTCGGGCGCCATGATCCTGCGCCCCGCCACGCTCGACGATGCGCCCGCGCTGAGCGAACTCGGCCGGGACAGCTTCTGCGCCGCCTTCGCGCATCTCTACCGGCCTGCCGACCTCGAAGCCTTCCTGGAACAGGCCTATTCACAAACCGCCGTGGCCGGGGAGATCGGCGACGATGTCCATATCCACCGTCTTGCCGATGATGGCGAAAGACTTCTCGGCTACGTCAAGCTGCGCGCACCCAGCGGATATGGCGGGCATTCGGATGCCGCCAATCCCATCGCCCTAGGCCAGCTCTACACCCAGCCGGACTGCACCGGGCGGGGCATCGGCGCGGCGCTGATGGACTGGACCATCGCCGAGGCCCGCACCCGCGGCCACGATGCGATCCAGCTCTCGGTGTGGAGCGAGAACACACGCGCGCAGAAATTCTACCGGCGCTATGGCTTCGCGAAGATCGCGGATATCGACTTCTGGGTCGGCAACCACCGCGATGACGAATTTCTCTACGAACTCAGGCTTTAGCGGATCGTTCGGCTGTCCGCTTCGGCCTGTCGTTCGTCGAGCGCACCCTTGCCAATCCAGCCTCGCAGGCGCACGCCTCGCCCGCAGAAAATCCAGGGGGAATACCTGACCATGAAGACCTTCGCCGCCGCCATCGCGCTCGTCGCCCTGCTGCCCGCCGCGCCCGCTTTCGCCCAGGCCGAAACCACGCAGAGCGCGCCCGCCCAGCCCGACTGGGTCGAAACCAGCAATGCCTACACCCAGCAGCTGATCGACTTCGAAGCGCAATTCTATCCCGAAGACGCCTCGTCGTCCGGCTACGACCAGTATGACGGCCAGACCTTCGACTATTCGCTCGACGCCGACGAGCGCTATGTCGCCGGGGCGAAGGCGCTGAAGGCCGAATTCACCGCCGCGATGGCGCGCGAGAGCAATCCCTTCGTCAAGCAGGACCTCGCGATCCTGATCGACAACCTCGACCGCAGCATCGCCTCGCGCGCGCTGAACGAGAAATACATGCTCGAATGGAGCGAACTGCCGCAGACCATCTTCTATTCGATCGGCAGCATCCTGTCCGATCAGACGGCGGAAAACCGCCGCGCATCGGCGGTCGACCTGCTGCGCAAATATACCGGCGTAGAAGACGGCTACGAGCCTTATACCGAGCAGGCCAAGGCGCATTTCGAAGCCAGCCGGGGCGACGGGAAGATCGGGCCGTACCGGGTCGAGGTCGAAGAATCGGTCGCCAAGATCCCGACCTTCGTCGCGGGTATTCGCGAACTGTTCGACAAGTACGAAATCGACGGCGCGGACGAAGCGCTCGACGCGATGGAAACGCAGTTCACCGATTACGGCGAGTGGACCCGCGAAACCGTGCTGCCCGAAGCCCGCGACACCGCCCGCCTGCCCGAAGAGCTCTATGCGCTCAACCTGCGCAATGTCGGGATCGACATGGACCCGCGCGAAGCGATGAGCCAGGCACGCCGCGGCTTCTACGAGATCCGCGCGCAGATGGAGGCGCTCGCGCCGCAGATCGCGGAGAAGAACGGCTGGCCCGAGACCGATATGGCCGGGGTGATGAAGCGCCTGAAGGCGCAGACCATTCCCAACGACGAGATCGAGGAATTCTATCGCGGCGTGAACCGCGAACTCGAAGCCAAGGCGCGCGAGAACGACATCGTCAGCGTGCCCGATACGCAGCTGCAGATGCGCGTCGCGAGCGAGGCGGAAAGCGCCGCCCAGCCCGCCCCGCACATGCGCCCGCCGCGGCTGATCGGAAACACCGGCGAACAGGGCACCTTCGTGCTCACCGTCGGCAATCCCACCGCCAGCGCAGACGACGCCTACGACGATTTCAACTTCCCCGCCGCCGCTTGGACGCTGAGCGCGCACGAGGCACGGCCGGGCCACGAAATGCAGTTCGCTGCGCTGGTGGAGCAGGGCGTTTCGCTCGCCCGCATGCTCTACGCCTTCAACAGCGTGAACGTGGAAGGCTGGGCGCTCTACGCCGAAGCCGAAATGATGCCGCACGAGCCCATCGAAGGCCAGTTCATCGCCCAGCAGTTCCGCCTGCTGCGCGCGGCGCGCGCCTTCCTCGACCCCGCGCTCAACCTCGGCCTGATGACCCGCGACGAAGCCGAATACGTGCTGCGCGAGGAAGCGCTGTTCTCGCCCGGCATGACCAAGCAGGAGCTCGACCGCTACCAGTTCCGCATGCCCGGCCAGGCGGGCGCGTACTACTACGGCTACCGCAAGCTGATCGACCTGCGGGTCGAAACCGAGCTGGCGCTGGGCGCGGATTTCGACGAGAAGGAATTCAACGACTTCCTGCTGGCGCAGGGGATCATCCCGCTCGAACTGATCGCCCAGGCCGTGCGCGAGGAGTTCATCCCCGCGCAGCAGGCGGGCGGCTAGGCTCTAAAGCCACTTCAGCCGCTTGAAGATCGCCAGCAGGACCGCGATGATCGCGATGCAGACGGCGGCGACCCACCAGAAGGCGTCGGCGTCGTTCACACCGGGCATGCCGCCGACATTGATGCCGAGCAGCCCGGTGAGGAAGCCGAGCGGCAGGAAGATGCCCGCGACGATGGTGAGCATGTAGGTTGCGCGTTCATTGCTGGCGAGCGCGCGGGTGCGCAGCTCGTCCATCAGCACCACCGCGCTTTCCTTGCTGACGTCGATATCGTCGAGATAGCGGCGCAGGCGGTCGATCGTCTCGGCGATCTCGCGCCGGTCGTGTTCCTCGAACCACGGCGGCGCCTCGCGGCTGATCGCCTCCAGCGCGACATGCTGCGGGCCCATATGACGTTGCAGGCCCAGGCAATTGCGCCGGATGGTGGCGATCTTCTGGAGCATTTTCTCGGGATCGTCGTCCATGTCCTGCGCTTCCAGTTCATCGATATGCTCGTTCATATCGACGATGGAGGCGTTCATCCGGGCGACCATGGCTTCGGTCAGCGCGGTGACGATCGCTCCCGCATCCGTCGGGCCCGCGCCCCGGTCGATCAGCGCGAGGATCTGGCGCGGGGTCTGCAAGGCGTGGCGGCGCAGCGTGATGAGACGCGCGCCGTCGCTCCACACCTGCATCGAGATCATGTCTTCAGGCTCTGCCCCGGGATTGAAGTTGATCCCCCTCAGCGTGGCGACCAGCGCATTGCCTTCTCGAAAGGCGCGCGGGCGGGTGTCGTCGCTGGTCAGCAGTTCCGCCGTCGGTTCGGGAATGCCGACATGGTCCTGCAGCCACTCGTAAACGCCAGGCGTGTTGCGGCACAGGTGTATCCACAGCACCGGCCCTTCGGGGCGCGGCTGCCAGTCCTGAATGCTCGCCCAGTCGATCGCGTGGCCCCCGCCGGTGCCATCGAGCACGCGGGCAAACAGCAGGGGCGTGCCAGGTTCGGTGTCAGTCGCTTCGCTCATCGTGCGATCAGTGCCCCAGATCGGACCCAATTCCTACGCCCGGTAGTGTCCTGCAGGCCATACAAAATGCCAAATCGTCCATTTTTTCCCGCACCTGCGCCAATCTTCTTGATCCGCAAACCGAATGGCGCAACAGGCGCCGCATGACAAAACCCCTCGCATTCGCGCTTCGCGCCCTTCCCGCCCTCGCCGTCCTCTCCTGCGCCCATCCGGCGCTGGCAGGCGCTTTTCTCATCCAGGAACAATCGGCCAAGGAAACCGGCCGTGCGCTGTCCGGCGCGGCGGTCGCAGCCGACGGCCCCGCCTCGATCTACTTCAATCCCGCATCGATGACCGAGCTGGAAGGCGTGCAGATCGAAGCTGCCTCGCAGTTCCTGTTCCTCACCGCCGCGCAGGAAGACCAGGGCAGCACGCGCGGCGTGCCGGGCCTGCCAGTCTCGGTTCCGACCGGTGGCAGCAATGGCGGCAATCCGTTCCCGCAGCCGCTCCTCGTTCCCTCGGGCGCGATCAGTGCGCAACTGAGCGACAACGTATGGGCCGGGATCGCGGTCAACGCACCGTTCGGCCTGATCGCCGATTACGACGATGATTTCTTCGGGCGCTACGACACGCTGCGCGCCGATGTCTTCACGCTCAACGTCCAGCCCAGCCTCGCGGTGAAGATCGGCGATCGCGTCTCGGTCGGTGCGGGCCTCGACGTGCAGTATGTCGATGTCGAGCTCACCAATGCGGTGCCCAACCTCGCCCCCACGGATGCCGACGGCCTCGCGCGCGTCACCGGCGACGACATTTCGATCGGCTGGAATGCCGGGGTGATGGTCGATCTCGATCCCGTCCGCATCGGCGCGCATTACCGCTCGCAGGTCAAGCACAACCTCGAAGGCACGTTCGAGCTGACCGGCCTCACCGGCCCGCTCGCCGGCAATAATGCAACCGTCGATGCGAGCGCGCCGCTTACGCTGCCCGACATCGCGACGCTGAGCATCCAGTTCGGCACCGACACGCCCTGGCGCGTATTCGGCACCTGGCGCTATTACAACTGGAGCGATTTCGAGCAGATCGCGATCTATCCGGAAGGCGGCGTGCCGCCGCAGGTCTCCGAACAGAACTATCGCGACAGCTGGTCGATGTCGCTCGGCGGCGAATACGACGTTTCGGACAAGCTGACGCTGCGCGCCGGCACGACCGTCGACGAATCGCCGATTACCGACGAATTCCGTTCGGCCCGCGTGCCCGACGGCGACCGGGTCTGGGCCGCGGCTGGCCTGACCTACAACATGAGCGAGAGGTTCTCCGCCAACCTCGCCTATTCGCACGTGTTCGTGAAAAGCGCCCCGATCGACCGGACCGATTCCTTCTTCGAAGGCACCCCGGCCGAAGTCCCGACCACGATCCGCTCGTTCAGCACGGGCGATGCGGATATCGTCGCAGTCTCGCTGGGCGCACGTTTCTGATGCGCTGACGGGCCAAAGCGGCCCTATCGCCTTTGCGCGGCCGACATGAGCGCCTATACAGGGCTCATGTCGGTTCGCCCCTGGAGAGATATCGAACGCCGCCAATCGCGGCAGATCATGGTCGGCAATGTGCCGGTGGGCGGAGATGCGCCCATCAGCGTGCAGACCATGACCAACACGCCGACCGAGGATGTCGGCGCCACGCTCGACCAGATTCGCCGGTGCGAGGATGCAGGCGCGGACATTATCCGCGTCTCGTGCCCCACTGAGGAGGCGACGCGGCATTTCGACAAGATCACGCGCGCGGCCAATGTCCCGATCGTTGCGGACATCCACTTCCACTACAAGCGCGCGCTGGAAGCGGCGGACAAGGGCGCGGCCTGCCTGCGGATCAACCCCGGCAATATCGGCTCAAGCGAGCGGGTGGCCGAGGTCGTGCGCGCTGCGAAAGCCAATGGCTGCGCGATCCGTATCGGCGTCAACGCAGGGTCGCTCGAGAAGGACCTGCTGGAGAAATACGGCGAGCCCTGCCCCGAGGCGCTGATCGAAAGCGCGCTCGACCATATCAAGCTGCTGCAGGACCACGACTTCCACGAATACAAGGTCGCGGTGAAGGCCTCCGACGTGTTCCTTGCCGTCGCCGCCTATCACGGGCTGGCTGACGCGGTGGACTGCCCGCTGCACCTCGGCATCACCGAGGCCGGCGGACTGATCGGCGGGACGGTCAAATCCTCGATCGGCATGGGCAGCCTGCTGTGGGCGGGGATCGGCGACACGATCCGCGTCTCGCTCTCCGCCGAGCCCGAGCAGGAAGTGCGCGTCGGCTACGAAATGCTCAAGGCGCTCGGCCTGCGCACCCGCGGCGTCCGCGTCGTCTCCTGCCCTTCGTGCTCGCGCCAGGGCTTCGACGTGATCCGCACGGTCGAGGCGCTGGAGAAGCGGCTCGAACACATCAAGACCCCGATGAGCCTCTCGGTGCTTGGCTGTGTGGTCAACGGGCCCGGCGAAGCGCGCGAGACCGATATCGGCATCACCGGCGGCGGCAAGGGCAAGCACATGGTGTACCTGAGCGGCGTGACCGACCACCACGTCGCGGACGAGTCGATGCTCGACCACATCGTGCGGCTGGTGGAAGAGAAGGCCGCGAAGATCGAGGCGGGCGAAGCCACGGCCTTCGATCCGCATGCCGCGGCCGAGGTCGAAGCGGCGGAGTAGCTTGCTCCACGTCGTCCACCACGTCGATTACATGGCCCCGCCCCCCGAACGCGGGACGTTCAAGTTCGACAAGTATTATCTCGTCATGGAGGCGCTGCGCGATAGCGGTCATCCGATCACCGAGCATGCTCCCGAACCCTGCCCGCGCGAATGGCTGGAGGCAGTGCACTGCCCCGACTATGTCGAGCAAGTCTTCACCGCGACGGTCCCTCGCGACAAGGAGCGGCGGATCGGCTTTCCCGTGACACCCCACATCGCCAGCCGCGTGCGCCACACCAATGGCGGCACCTGGCTCGCCGCGCAGCTGGCGATGCAACACGGCTATGCCGCGAACAGCGCGGCAGGGAGCCATCATGCGCTCTATGATACCGGCGCGGGCTTCTGCGTTTTCAACGATCTCGCCGTGTGCTCCAACCGGCTGATTGCCGAAGGTGACGCGGACCGCGTGCTGATCGTCGATTGCGATGTGCATCAAGGGGACGGAACTGCTGCGCTCACCGCCGGGCGCGAGGACATCTTTACCCTCTCGATCCATGCGGAGAAGAACTTCCCCGTCCGCAAAGCGCGCTCCAGCCTCGACATCGCCTTGCCAGACCGGACGGACGATGAGGGCTATCTGGCGGCGCTCACCAAACACCTGCCGTGCGCGCTCGATGAGTTCGAGCCGGACATAGTGCTCTATCAGGCAGGGGTCGATCCGCACGAGCGCGACAAGCTGGGGCGACTGGCGCTGACCGACGAGGGATTGGAGCGGCGCGATCGTTTCGTGATTTCTCAGGTGCGCGAGCGCGGCCTGCCGATCGCGAGCGCGCTGGGTGGGGGCTACGGCGAAGACCAACGCGAGGTGGCCGCGCGCCACGCGCATTCGATGCTAGCAATGGCTAAAGAGAGCACCGCGATCGCACTTGCGCAAACCTGACCGGGCGAGACTCGACGATGCTGTCGTCACTGCAATGGACCTTGGTTAAGCGACCTAACCCAGTTTCAAGCCTTTTCGTCCGCCGCGATTAACTTTGCTTTTCAAATACTTCCGATCGACGCAAATGAGCCACCGGTCGCCCCGTAGGGCAGCTTGCCGGTTCACACGAACTTACCGCGCGGGTTAGCCTCGGGTCGCTCCAATACGCGGGGCAACATCATTAGGAGAGACAGCATGCGCAAGCTTACTTTCAAGCTCACCGTCGCCGGACTGATTCTGGGAATGTCGAGCGCGAGTGTCCCCGCGCTGGCAGACACGCCGGAGTTCGAGGAATGCGTTGCCAACTGTTACGACTACGCGGATGGCGATCTGGCTCTTCTAAATCAGTGCACCAACTGGTGCTTCGTCAAGTATCATCCCGAAGCCTGGCAACCCAACGGCTACTGAGGACAACAGCCCGGGCGGTGGCCCCACACCCTCGCCCGGGTTGCTCGCGAGGATCAGAAATAGATATCGACGTAATCGGTCAGCCCGTCGCACCATTCGAATTCACGCAGGCGGTAGTAGCGGCGGTTTTGGGTTACCGCGAAGTGCCAGGTCTTGTTTGCGCGGCATTCACGCCCGTCGTCCGGGGCGTCGCTGATCGCGATCTTGCCACGCAACGTGAAATACCCCTCTCCTATTTCGCGGATGGTCCCCTCTACCTTGAGCTTGCCCCCGTCGGGTCCGTTCTGGAAGCCCTCGACATGCCACACGCCGTGCTCGTCCGGTGCGATCGACACATGGCCGCGGTCGTCCCAGCCGAGCCATTGCAGCGTAATGCCGCTGGGGGTGAGCAGGCGATCCGCGTCGCGCTGGCTGAGAACTTGAGTCGGGTCTTCGAGAAAGGTGGGATCCGAAATGCTCGGCCGTGCGTCCAGTACATTGGGCACAAACCCGCCTACCAGCGCCATGACGATTCCCCAGCCCGCGATCTGCCGCATCCTATTCCCCCCAAAGTTCCCCTGCCTGAATTGCCTTCAAGCATCCATTAACCTTGGTTATAGCACATTTACGACATGAAGCGACGCGACCTTATCAAAACTGGCATCGGCACCGGCATCGCGCTGGGCGCCTCGGTCAGCCTCCCGTCCCCGGTTTTCGCGCAACCGAAGGCAGGATCGCCGCGCGACCGCAAGCTGTTCGAGATCGCCAAGCGCGAACTCGAAAAGGCGGGCGACGTCATCTGGCGCAAGGACATCGTCGGGATCGCCGATTTCGGACTCCATTCAGCCGAGCGCCGGTTCCACTTCGTCAATCTCGACGCGCAAGAGGTGAAGAGCTTCCATGTCAGCCATGGCACCGGCTCGGACCCGGAGCATGATGGCTGGCTCAACACCTTCTCCAATGTCGAAGGCTCGAACGCGACCAGCCGCGGGGCCTATGTCACATGGGAATGGTACACCGGCAAGTTCGGCACTTCGGTGCGGCTGGGCGGGCTGGATGAGACCAACAACCACGCGCTCCAACGCTATATCGTGATGCACCGCGCAAGCTATGCGGAGCCTTCGCATGTCGAGCGGTGGGGGCGGCTCGGCCGTTCGAACGGCTGCTTTGCGCTGGGCGAGGAGCAGTTCAAGATCGCGCTGCTCAACCTGTCGGGCGGGCGGCTGCTCTATGCCGAGGCTTTGGGGCTGAAGGAAGACGGCACGCAGGCCTACCCGCCGCAGGCCATCGTGGGCGAGCCCGAACACGGCTATCACATCCTGCGCCAGCCGAGGCAGGAAACCTTCGAACAGACCAACCCGGGCGTTTACTAGGGCAATGCCCTATCGGCCGCAGTTTGACCGCGGTCACCTGTGCCCTCCCCTCGCCGCGCTGATCCCTGCGGCCGGTTACGCGGCGATCTTCGTCTCGCTGTCCATCGCCCCTTTCATTCTCGCCGAGCCGCTCGTGGGCCCGGAGGCACGGAAGGGTCCGGGCCCGGAGCCCATGCCGGACCTCGTTCGCGGGGCGATCATGCTGGTCGTGATGCTGCTGGGTCTGGCCACCGCCGCGTTCGTCACGATTGCGGTGGCATTCCTGCTCCTGGGAGTACCGGTTGCATGGATCATCGGGCGCCGGATGCAGCATCCCGCGTCGTATATCCCGGCCCTGCTTCTGTGGTGCGCTTGCGGCTCAGCGTTGATCTATCGTCACTTCGTCATCCGGTTTCGCAACGAGAACGACCTGCTCGACTGAGATCGCGCGGTTACGCGATGTCGCGCGGGTCGTTCACCACCTCGATGATCTCTTCGTCGGTCACGCGGGTGCGATTGGCCTTGCGCGGTGCCTCGAACGCGGCGAGCACGGGCGCATCGCGCTCGTAGATGTCGCCGAAGGTCGCCATCTCGCCATCGATGTTCGTCGCCATCGTGAAATAGGTGATGTAGGCGGGCATCTTGCTGGTGAACTCGACGCGCGTGTAATCACCGCTTGCAAGCTTCTCCACGCCTTCGTCGGCAGTCAGCCCGGCCTGCAGGATCGCCAGCGTCAGCGCCAGCTCGGTCGCCCGCTCGGTGCGGATGCAACCATGGCTGAGAGCGCGGTTGGACTGGCTGAAGAGCCCGCGCGACGGAGTATCGTGGAAGAAGATCGCGTGCCGGTTGGGCATGTCGAGCTTCATGCGCCCCAGCGCGTTACCCGGCCCGGGGCCCTGCACGACCGAGATCCAGCCATTCTCGCCGCGGGTGGCGGAATACCCCTTGGAGCGCGCCCAGGAGGGATTGCTCAGCACACGCTCGCCAAGGCCTTCACCCTTCACGATCGACTGCGGCACGGTCCAGTTCGGATTGAGGATCACACCCTCGACGCTCTCCGCGAGCTGCGGGGTGGCGGTGCGCCCCGGCTTGCCGACGATGGTGCGATAGGTGCGCATGATCTTGTCGTTCACCGTCAGGCGAAGCTGGTATTCGGGCACGTTGGTGATCAGGTACTGATGCCCCAGATCGCGCGGCAGCCACCGCCAGCGATCCATGTTGGCCTGGATGAGCTTGTGCCGCTTGCTGCCCGGCTGCGCCTTGGCCAGTTCCGTCTTCAACGCTCCGTAGTCGGGATGCAGCGGAGCGACACCCTCGAGCGCGCCCATGATGTCGCCGTCGGCCAGCGCCTGTTTGAGGACCGTGCCACTGCGGTAGCGGTCTGCATCGGGGTCCATCACGAACCACTGCTTGCGCGCGTCCATCGGCGTGCGCCCGTCGCGCATGTCTTCCACCAGCCACACGAAGCGGCGGCTCGCCTCCTCGTCGAGCGTCGTACCCCGCCCGGCGGCAATCGCCGTGCGCAGGCCCGCCAGATCGTAATCGGCCGGAATCAGCCCGTGCGATCCAATCCCCTCGATCACTGCGGCGAGCGCCTGCGCCTGGCCGACCGTCCACTGCTGCACCACCGGGTCGAACTGCTGCACCACCGGATTGCTGGTCATCTCGACCGGGCCGCTCGCGCGGGAGGAGCTGACCGCATCGTCGGCGTCGGGGGCCGGGTCCTGATCCGCAGGCTCCTGCGTATCGGGCAGCAGATTGACCGGCCTGTCCTGCGCGACCAGTGCGGCAGGCAACGCCAGGCCGGTGCCGGCGAGGAGAACGAACGGGAGAGCAAGCTTTTTCATGACGATCGAGAAACCTTAATGTCGTGCCGTCGCTGGAGTTCCACGACGAGGCCGGGCCTCAAAGACCCTGCCGGAAATGCAGCAATCTTCAAGCCTTACGGCTTTACCAATGATGAATTTGCCACACCGATGCGGCAGAAGAGTGACGCTTCGCCGGTGGGCGGCTAGAGATTCCGGCGATGCCGCCCGCCCTTCGTCCGCCCTCGCTGCTCGCGCCGTTCCTCGCCGCCCTCGCGGGCGTGGCCATGCTAGCGCTGATGGATGCCTTCATGAAAGGCGCATCGCTTGCCATTGGCGCATATTCTGCCGCGCTGCTGCGGGCCGCCACGTCTTTCGCCCTTGCGGCGCCGCTCTGGCTTGCCCGGCGAAGGCGGTGGCCGGACCGGGCGACGCTGCGCCTTCACGTCCTGCGTGGTGTGTGCTCGGCCTTCATGGGACTGTCGTTCTTCTACGCCCTGACCAAGCTGCCGATCGCGGAGGCGATCGCGATCTCTTTCATCGCGCCGCTGATCGCCCTCTATCTCGCCGCCGTGCTGCTGGGCGAACGGGTGACCCGGCGGGCGGTGATCGCCTCCCTCGTCAGCTTTGCGGGTACGCTGGTGATCGTCGGCGGGCGGTTCGGACGGGGAAAGATGGATGGCGATGCCGCGCTCGGCCTCGTCGCGATTCTGATCTCGACCATGCTTTATGCGCTCAACTTCATTATCATCCGCCAGCAATCGCAGCGCGCGGGCCCGGCGGAGGTCGCAGCATTCCACGGTGGTGTTTCGGTGCTGGTCCTTGGCCTGGCTGCCCCGTGGTTTTTCGTTGCACCGCCGGTCTCGATCCAGCCGGCCCTGCTGGCAGCGGGTGTGCTGACCGTGGGCGGGGCGATGACCATTGCGTGGGCCTATGCCCGCGCGGAAGCACAGGCTTTGCTGCCGGTCGAGTATTCCGGCTTCTGCTGGGCAGCCTTGTTCGGGTGGCTGTTTTTCGCGGAGAGGGTCGGCACAACCACCATCGCAGGGGTGCTGTTGATCGTCGTAGGAACGTGGGTCGCGGCCGCCCGCGGCCCCGCACCGACGCGTCCGGCGGGCGGCGCGGAAACCGGCGCAACCTGAAATGCCGCAGAAAAGCTTGATTTTTGCACCATCTCGCGCCAAGCGCGGCACATCTTCGCGGCCCGCCCGTTCATTGGGTGACAGGACGCTCGATACAGCAGAACAGAAAGGACCGCCTCCCATATGACCCAGGTCGGCAAGGACACCCTCGGTACCCGCAGCACCCTCACCGTTGATGGCAAGGATTACGCCTATTACTCGCTCGCCAAGGCAGCGGAGCAGTTGGGCGATGTTTCCCGCCTGCCCTTCAGCCTGAAGGTCCTGCTGGAGAACATGCTCCGGTTCGAGGATGGCGGCCACACCGTCTCGGTCGACAATGCGAAGGAGATTGCGGGCCGGGTGCAGACGCCTGAAACCGGCGGCGAGATTCAGTACCGCCCCGCGCGCGTGCTGCTGCAGGACTTCACCGGCGTTCCTTGCGTGGTCGACCTCGCCGCGATGCGCGACGCGATCAAGTCGCTGGGCGGCGACACACAGAAGATCAACCCGCAGGTTCCCGTGAACCTCGTCATCGACCACTCGGTCATGGTCGACGAGTTCGGTCATCCCAAGGCGATGGAAGCCAATATGGAGCTCGAATACGCCCGCAATGCGGAGCGTTACGACTTCCTCAAGTGGGGCTCCAAGAGCTTCGAGAACTTCTCCGCCGTGCCTCCGGGCACCGGCATCTGCCACCAGGTGAACCTCGAATATATCGCGCGCTGCACCTGGTCGAGCGAAGACCCTGACGGCAACATGGTCGCCTACCCCGACACCTGCGTCGGCACCGACAGCCACACGACGATGGTCAACGGCCTCGGCGTGCTCGGCTGGGGCGTCGGCGGGATCGAAGCCGAAGCCGCGATGCTTGGCCAGCCGATCTCGATGCTCATCCCCGAAGTGGTCGGCTTCAAGTTCACCGGCAAGCTTGCCGAAGGCGTCACCGCGACCGACCTTGTGCTCACCGCCACGCAGATGCTGCGCGCGCACGGCGTGGTCGGCAAATTCGTCGAGTATTTCGGGCCCGGCCTCGAATCGCTCAGCCTTGCGGACCGCGCCACGCTATCCAACATGTCGCCCGAATACGGCGCGACCTGTGGCTTCTTCGGCATCGACGACAAGACGCTCGAATACCTGCGCCTGACCGGGCGCGACGAGCACGAGATCGCGCTTGCCGAAGCCTACGCCAAGGAACAGGGCCTGTGGGTCCACCCCGATGTCGAGCCGGTGTTCTCCAGCACGATCGAACTCGACCTGTCGAAGGTCGTCCCCAGCCTCGCCGGGCCGAAGCGCCCGCAGGACAAGGTTGCGCTTCCCGAAGTGGACGAGCTGTTCAACCGTGACCTGAAGGACATCTACGGCAAATCCGAACCGCACCGTGTGGATGTCGAGAACACGCACCACGATGTGGGCGATGGCGACGTGGTGATCGCGGCGATCACCAGCTGCACCAACACCTCCAATCCCGACGTGCTGATCGCAGCCGGTCTGGTCGCCAAGAAGGCGCGCGAAAAGGGCCTGAAGCCCAAGCCGTGGGTCAAGACCAGCCTCGCGCCCGGATCGCAGGTGGTCACCGACTATCTGGTCAAGTCGGGCCTGCAGGACGATCTCGACGCGATGGGCTTCGATCTGGTCGGCTACGGCTGCACCACCTGCATCGGCAACTCCGGTCCGCTCGCCCCCGCGATCAGCAAGGCGATCAATTCGAACGATATCGTCGCCGCCTCGGTCCTGTCGGGCAATCGCAATTTCGAAGGCCGCGTGTCGCCCGATGTGCGCGCGAACTTCCTCGCCTCGCCGCCGCTGGTGGTCGCCTATGCGATCAAGGGAACGGTGACCCAGGACATCATCGACACGCCGCTGGGTGAAGACCAGCACGGCAAGCCGGTGATGCTGGCGGACGTATGGCCGACGAACCAGGAAGTCGCCGATCTGCGCGCAGCGAATGTGAGCCGCGACATGTTCGTCGATCGCTATGCCAACGTCTACGAAGGCGACGAGCACTGGCGTGCGATCACGGTCGAGGCGAGCGACACCTACCAGTGGAACCCGACCAGCACCTACGTCGCCAGCCCGCCGTTCTTCGATGGGATGAAGATGGATCCGGAGCCGGTGGCGGACATCGCGGATGCCAAGCCGCTCGCCATCCTCGGCGATTCGGTCACCACCGACCACATCAGCCCCGCGGGCTCGATCAAGGAAGATTCGCCCGCAGGCGAGTATCTGAAGAGCCATCAGGTCGCGAAGGCCGACTTCAATTCCTATGGCTCGCGCCGCGGCAACCACGACGTGATGATGCGCGGCACCTTCGCCAATATCCGCATCAAGAACGAAATGGTCCCGGGCGTCGAAGGTGGCTTCACCACCTACAAGGGCGAACAGATGCCGATCTACGACGCAGCGATGCGTCACAAGGAAGACGGCACGCCGCTGGTGGTGATCGGCGGCAAGGAATACGGCACCGGCTCGAGCCGCGACTGGGCCGCAAAGGGCACCATCCTGCTGGGCGTTCGCGCCGTGATCGTCGAGAGCTACGAGCGTATCCACCGCTCCAATCTCGTCGGGATGGGCGTGCTTCCGCTGCAGTTCAAGGATGGCGACACGCGTGAGACGCTGGGCCTGACCAGCACCGACACCTTCACCATCCGCGGCCTTGCCGATCTGAAGCCCGCACAGGACGTGACGGTGGATGTAACGCGCGAAGACGGCAGCACCTTCAGCTTCACCGCCAAGTGCCGCATCGATACCGAGAACGAGCTGGACTACTACCGCAACGGCGGGATCCTGCAGTACGTGATCCGCAAGCTGGCCAGCCAGTAACTCAGCTCCGAAAAATCAAGGAAGGGCCCGTCCGGTTCGGTCGGGCCCTTTTTGTGTGCATCGGAAATTCAAGAGGTCGAGCCAGCTCCCGAAGCGGAATCTTTGCAGGCTGCATGCGCCCGGCACACAGTGCCTGCTGGCGCTACGATAAAGCTCCGCTCAGCCGGCAGTCTTGCCGGTCCATGAGCGGCGGCTGAGAACCACCAGCGCAGCAGCACCGAACAGCAGGCTTACCGGCGGTGCAGGTACCGGGGTGCCGCTGCCGCCAGTCGTCCCGCTGGTGCTCGTATAGCCGCTCGAATTGTCATTGTGATTGTCGTTATCGTTCGAGTTGTTATTCTCGTTCGAGTTGTTGTTCTCGTTCGAGTTGTTGTTCTCGTTCGAATTGTTGTTCTCATTCGAGTTATTGTTCTCGTTTGAGTTGTTGTTGTTGTTGGTACTTTCCTGTTCCTGACTCTGCTCCTGGTCCTGGCTCTGTTCCTGCTCCTGGTCCTGGCTCTGGTCCTGATCCTGGCTCTGCTCGTTCGAGTTATCGATATCGATATCGATATTCACCCCGCCGGTTGTTCCAGGCGTACCACTCGTCGTCGTGGTGCTGATGGCAAGGTTGCCGCTGCTTCCGCCGCCACCAAAGAACCCGCCGAAGAAGCCGCCCCCGAAACCGCCTCCGCTGCCCCCGATAACGGTCACGCCGCCGCCCTGGCCGCCGCCGCCGCCAGCGTAGCCGCCGGACGGTGGCGGTGGGGGGGCCACCGACACGACCGTGCGCGATGCGCCGTCGCCGAACTGGGCGCACGCTTCTGCTGCGGCGACCAGGTCCGGATCATCGTGAGAGATGCGCGCAGTGCGCTCACGCGCGTCGTAAATCACCTGCTCGCCACCGTCTGCCAGGCTTTCCGGCACACATTCGACCGTGCGCTTGACGACCTGCCGCTTGCGCAGAGTGGTGCGCGGCACCGTCCGCTCGACCACGCGGTCTTCCTTGACGTAGCGCATCGCGGGTTTCGCAGGCGCTTCCTTGACCGATTTGTAGTCGGTCGCGGCAACCTGTTCTTCGGCCACGTGGAGTGCACCACCGGCAAGTAATGCGGTACCCGCAGCAGTGGCGGAGAGTTTGGCGAGGGCGATCTTCATGGACATAAGCCAGGCTCTTTACTTGGGTGCGCTTTATAAACCGTTGCAATCGGCGGTTCCGATGGGTGCGGCAATGTGCGCCTGGCCGGGTTACACCTCACATAGGATCGCCGTCGCAATACAGTTAACCATGAAATCACCCGTTCCAGGCTCGATCGCGCCGCCAGCACCGCAGCTTTGCGTCCACCTGTCCCATGCTGGCACCCGATCCCGCAGAATAGTTATGCGAGGCGTCAGGTTTTGCCCGCGAAAAGGTCCGGCGAATCGGTTCTGGGCGATTCGAGGCCGAGATGGCCCCACCCGCCCGCATTGAGGCAGCGCCCGCGCGCTGTGCGTGCCACCAGCCCCAGCTGGATCAGGAACGGCTCGACCACATCTTCCAGCGTATCGCGCGGTTCGGCGAGGCCCGCGGCCAGCGTCTCAATCCCGACCGGGCCACCCGCATAGGTCTCCGCGATCATGGTGAGGTAGCGGCGATCCATCGCGTCGAGGCCCAGCGAATCGACCTCCAGCTTGGTCAGCGCGCTGTCGGCGACCTGCGCGGTAATGCTCGGCGCGTTGTCGACGCTGGCGAAGTCGCGCACGCGGCGCAGCAGGCGTCCGGCGACACGCGGCGTCCCGCGCGAGCGGCGGGCGATCTCGCGCGCGCCGTCGGGCTCGATCGCAAGGCCGAGCTTGTTCGCGCCGCGCGTCACCACCCGCTCCAGCTCCTCATGCGTGTAGAAGTTCAATCGCACCGGAATGCCGAAGCGATCGCGCAAGGGCGTGGTCAGAAGGCCCTGCCGCGTGGTCGCGCCGATTAGCGTGAAAGGCGGCAGGTCGATCCGCACGCTGCGCGCCGAGGGCCCCTCCCCGATCATCAGGTCGAGCGCGCGATCCTCCATCGCGGGGTAGAGCACTTCCTCGACCACCGGATTGAGGCGGTGGATCTCGTCGATGAACAGCACGTCGTGCGGTTCGAGATTGGTCAGCAGCGCGGCGAGATCGCCCGCCTTGGCGATCACCGGTCCGCTGGTCGATCGGAACCCCGCGCCCAGCTCGCGCGCGACGATCTGCGCCAGCGTGGTCTTGCCCAGCCCCGGCGGCCCGAAGAACAGCGTATGATCCATCGCCTCGCCGCGTGTTTTGGCGGCGGCGATGAACACGCCCAGGTTCTCACGCGCAGCCTCCTGCCCGATGAACTCGGTGAGCGTCTTGGGCCGCAGCGCCGCATCGGGATCATCCGGCAGGCGTTCGGGGGTGTGGAGGGGTTGGTCGGTCACACCGCCACCATAACGTCATGCTGAACTTGTTTCAGCATCCAACCGGCGGCACTCTCAAAACCATGCCGACAAAGAAGCAACCCTGCGTCTACATCCTCGCGAGCAAACCCTTCGGCACGCTCTACATCGGCGTCACGTCCGATCTGGTTGCCCGCCTGTGGCAGCACCGCGAAGGCGCTATCGAAGGTTTCACCAAGCGCTACGCTGTGCATCGGCTGGTCCACTTCGAGCTGTTCGACACGATGGAATCGGCGATCAAGCGAGAGAAACAACTGAAGAACTGGCGCCGCGACTGGAAGCTCAACCTGATCGCACGCGAGAACCCCGACTGGCGCGACTTGGCGATCGGGCTTGGCTTCGAGCCGATGGAGCCGCGAGAGACGCCGCCTGGACCCTGAAACAAGTTCAGGGTGACGATGATGGGATCGACCGTGAGGGCAAAGGTGCTCAGTCACGGTGACACCTCAGTCAGTTCAGAAACAACCTGAGAAATTTCATGCCCAATGACGACCGCTCCCAATCCAACCAAAATTGCAGCTGGAATTCCAAGGGCCCAGGCTAGCCTGCGATTCTTCTCCTCGATTCTCTTGATCCCGAGAAATATCGCGGTGAAGATTATCCCTGCATAACCCCCACCACAGATCGCTAGTAGGATAGAAAATACCTCTAAAAGCCAATGACCCGACAGGTCGGCCGCCGCCCGGAAAAGAGCAGCCAAGGCAACTATTTCTGCAACTCGAACTACATAATCTATAAATGGGAAAAGGTAACGACCACCGATTGTTCTCGGATCTGGCGGGAAGAGGCGAATGGGTTCGGCCACATCCGACTCTGTTTCTGAAGGGCGACCCTCGGTCAAAACGGGTTCACCGTATAGCCCTGCTGCTGGAGCAGCGCATGGGCGGTCATGGCGGAGAGGGCCATCTCCACTCCGGGGAGCAGTTCGGACTTTGCCACGCCCTGCCCTGCCGCGCTCTGGCCGCAGACGATGAAGCGCACGCCCTGGTCGATCATCTCGCGCACCGCCGCAGCCGAGGGGTTCGCCTCGCCGCGATCGCGCGCGGCCCACGCGGCGTCGGTCAGCAGGTCGAGCACCGCAGCGCCGTGGACGACCACCGCCACGCGGTTCTCCATCGGCTCCACCCCGGCGCGCGCATTCAGGTTGATGAAGCGAGCCGCGCTTTCGAAGCCTCGGTTGAGCTTGCCGTCCTTGGGAGGCTGCGAGACGTCGAAGGCGACGTGGAAGCTCGCGTCCTCGGGAATGGCGAAGTCGGCATCGGGCACGTCCGCGACCGGGCCGAACTCCTCGAACACCGGGCCATAGGTGAAGGTCGCGGGCTGCGCGTCCCGCGCCGCCGCGGGCGCGCCGATTGCCAGCGCCGCAGCCGCCATCAATGTCACTCGCATAAACATCACCCCGCCGCCTTCTTCAGCGCCACCCGGATCAACTCGCCCTCGCTTGCGCCCTCGCCCAGTTCGCCCATCGCCTCGGCCACGGCCTTGGCCGCGATCGCGGGCTTGAAGCCGAGGTTCTCCAGCGCGGAGACGGCATCGGCGCTCGCCCCGCCTTTGGGAGCGGACACCGCCACCCCGCCCGGGGCCACGGGCAGCGCGCCCGCCTTGTCCTGCAACTCGTTGACGATCCGGCCCGCGAGCTTCGGCCCAACGCCGTTCGCGCGCGCGACCATCGCCGCATCGCCGCCCGCGCACGCCGCCTGCACCTCGCCCGCCGACAGGACGGAGAGGATCGCCAGCGCCACCTTGCTGCCCACGCCCTGCACGCTGGTGAGCAGGCGGAACCAGTCGCGCTCCGCCGCTTCGGCGAAGCCGAGCAGCCGCATGTCGTTCTCGCTGACCTGCAAGTCGGTGAAGACGCGCGCCTGCCCGCCTTCGGATCCCAGCGCGTCCAATGTACGGGTGGAGCAGTGGACGAGGTAGCCGACGCCGCCCACGTCGATCACTGCCCAGTCGGGTCCGGTCGCGTCGAGCGTTCCTGTCAGCTTGGCAATCATGGTTTGTTCCTGCCCTACTCCAACTCGCATTGCCAGCGCAGTGCGCAGGTTTTGTCGGTCCGAAAGCGCGCCTGACACACCTGACACAGTGTCCAGGGGAGGAAATCCATTCGATCAGTAAGTGACGTTTAATCGTGTGAAGCGATCAATCGCGCGGAACCCGCTGAACCGACGATGGGAAAGAGCGGTGGCACCCTACCGCACCCCTGCTGAGTAGGAAAATGCGCCCGGCCGGCTCGGGGCGTGGACAGCACCGGGCTGTTGAGGCAACGCTTTACGCCATGAGCTGGAACACATTCGGGCGGGTCTTCCGCTTCACCACCTGGGGGGAAAGCCACGGGCCGGCGATCGGCGCTGTGGTCGACGGGTGCCCGCCGGGCATCGCACTGGCCGAGGACGATATCCAGCCGTGGCTCGACAGGCGCAAGCCGGGGCAGAGCAAGTTCACCACCCAGCGGCGCGAGCCCGACGAGGTACGGATTCTCTCGGGCGTGTTCGAGGGCAAGACGACCGGCACGCCTATCTCGCTGATGATCGAGAATGTCGATCAGCGGTCCAAAGACTATTCCAACGTCGCGCAGGCCTATCGCCCCGGCCACGCCGACTACACCTATGACGCCAAATACGGCTTCCGCGACTATCGCGGCGGCGGGCGCTCGTCGGCACGCGAAACCGCGATGCGCGTCGCGGCGGGCGCGGTAGCGCGGCTGGTCGTGCCGCAGGTGAGCATCCTCGCCTACGTGGCGGAGATCGGCGGCGACCGAATCGACCCGGCGAATTTCGACGCCGAGCAGATCGGCCAAAACCCCTTCTGGTGCCCCGACGCGGACGCCGCAAAGCGCTGGGAAAAGCTGGTCGACGACGCACGCAAGGCAGGCTCCTCGCTCGGCGCGGTGGTCGAGTGTGTGGCGCACGGAGTCCCCGCAGGCTGGGGCGCGCCGCTCTACGCCAAGCTCGACAGCGAGCTGGCGGCGGCGATGATGAGCATCAATGCGGTCAAGGGCGTGGAGATCGGCGACGGCTTCGACGCCGCGCGCCTCTCGGGCGAAGCGAACGCCGACCCGATGCGGCCCGCGTCAGAGGGCGACGGGCCCGCGTTCACCGCCAACCACGCAGGCGGCATCGCAGGCGGGATCGCCACCGGCCAGCCGGTCACCTGCCGTGTGGCATTCAAGCCGACCAGCTCGATCCTGACCCCGGTCGACACGATCACGCGAGAAGGCGAGGCAACCCAGATCAGCACCAAGGGGCGCCACGACCCCTGCGTAGGCATCCGCGGCGTCCCCGTGGTCGAGGCGATGATGGCCTGCGTGCTGGCGGATCAGGCGCTGCTGCATCGGGCGCAGTGCGGGTAGAGCTGCTCGCTGAGGAGCCGACTGCGGATGTCCTCGATCCAATGCCTCGGCCGCAGCCTTGTGCCCTGATCGGGGTGATGTGTCAGCTTTGCGCTTACCGCCGCTGAGTGGCACCGGATTTCAATTGCCTGGTGGGGCCGGACGTGTCGGGAACAGAGCGATCCGATGGCCTGCCGAAGTCTCCCGCAGTCCAGTCGGAGCGCTCTCTTTCGAAAGAGGGTTCCGTCTGCCGTGACGGCGGCCCGAGGAGATATCCCTGCAGGCAGTTCACCCCCATGCCGACCAGGGTATCAAGCTGGGCATCCGTCTCGACACCTTCCGCCACCACATC
The DNA here is from genome assembly GCF_054655655.1 of Alteriqipengyuania triglochinis. NCBI lineage: Bacteria > Pseudomonadati > Pseudomonadota > Alphaproteobacteria > Sphingomonadales > Erythrobacteraceae > Alteriqipengyuania > Alteriqipengyuania triglochinis. The sequence goes on along the minus strand of NZ_BAAHNC010000002.1, from coordinate 733,875 downwards.
GAGCTTGAGCCGCTTTGCGATCATGATGATGCTCTCGATCACCGCGCGACCGTTCCCCTCCAGATCCGCGACGAAGGACCGGTCGATCTTCACCGCATTGACCGGCAGGTTTTGCAGGCGCGAAAGGGATGAATAGCCGGTGCCGAAATCGTCGATCGCGATGAACACGCCCAGCGCGCGCAAGCTGGAGATCGTCTGCTTTATGATCGCCGGGTGATCGTTTTCGAACAGCGATTCGGTGACTTCTAGCTCGAGGCGGCCTGCGGGAAGCTTCGCATGAGCGAGGATGCGCATGACTTTCATGGCGAAGTTTTCGTCACGCAATTGTTTGACCGATACGTTGACGGCAACCTTGGGCGCATGATCGCTGCAGGGCCATGTCGCCGCCTCCCGGCAGGCCTTCTCAAGCACGAAACCGCCAAGCGCATTGATCCGGTCCGTGGTCTCCGCCAGTTCGATAAACTCTGCAGGATCGATCCGGCCCAAGGTCGGGTGCTGCCAGCGGGCCAGGGCTTCGAATGCGTGGATCCGCCCCGTCGAAGATTCCACGATCGGTTGGTATTCCAGGAACAGTTCGTCGTTTTCTATGGCCGCCCCGAGGGCGCGACCGAGCTCGAACCGTCGTCGCTGGACCAGGCTCAGCGTCTCGGAATATTCGAGGCTCGCCCCGCGCCCGTTGCGTTTGACCTCTGCCATTGCGAGATCGGCCGCCAGGATCAGGGCGCGGTGATCGCTTGCATCGGAGGGGTAGAACGAGGTGCCGACGGATAGCCCGATAGTCACCGCATGATCGTCGATCAGGATAGGCTGGGCGATGCGCTCTAACAGACAGTTGGAAACATCGCGCGCCATGGTTCTGACATCTGCGCTCTGCGGCAGGACGATAACGAATTCATCGCCCCCCCACCGCGCCAGCACCGCACCATCGGGCACGCAGGCCATCATTCGCTGCGAGGCGACTTTCAGAACCTGGTCGCCGACGGAGTGGCCCATCGCGTCGTTGATCTGCTTGAACCGGTCGAGGTCCAGGAACAGCGCCGATGCTTCGAGGGGGACGTCTGGGTCGAGGTGACGCTCCATCCACTTGATCAGGCCCCGCCGGTTTACCAGCGCTGTCAGATCGTCGCTGTTCGCGGCATTCTCCAGTTGCCTGGTGCGCCTGGCGACCTTGTCCTCCAGGCCCGCATTGACGGTTTGCAATTGCTCGATCAGCCGCCGGTTTTCGATCGAGAGTTCCAGCGCCCTGCGCGTAACCTTGTGGTTCCGGTCATGGACCACCAGCATGACGGCCAGAAAGACGAGGCCGAGCGCCATCAGCACCGTGCCGTCCCCCAGGCCCCGGAACATGATGATCGATGCCGGGCCCAGCATGATCGCGATATAGGTCCGCCCCTCCCGCAACAGGGCGGCCATGATGCCCGATCCACCGGCCGCCAGTGCCGAGAAGATTATGGCAAGCGTATAGATCGACACGACGGAATCGGGCCCAACCAAAGATAGCGGAGCGACCCAGAGCGCGGCAGAGCCATATAATCCGATTGCGTAGGTCCGGCGGTAACGGGCGGCCGTCGCCATTTCGGCTTGCTGAATTTTTTCCGCCGAAACGCCACGGCCGAGTGCGAACCGGACGAAGTTGAGAAAAAGCAGCCCGGCAAACCAGAACCAGACCCAAGTGTATCCCGCCCCGCTCAGCACCACCGACGCGCCGAGCGATGCAACCACGCTCATAATCAGCAAGGTAGGAAGGTTGGCGTAGGCGATCGACAAAAGACCGCGCTCGACCTCGACCGCTTTTGGCTTCGACATGCCTAATTCCTCTGGAGGAATCATAATCGAAAATGACCTTGCGATTGGTTAAAGACCGAACGATTATTTTGAGCCGCAATCAACGTAATAGCCCAGCCTCTTATCCCGAACGCGCCGCCTTGGGTATTACACCATAGCCGCTCTATGCTTGTCACGGGCACGAACTCATCGCGCAAACAGCAGCCCAGGCCGGAAAAGGCGAGGAAAGGATGTGGCAGGGTCCACTTGCATTATAGCGTTGCCGAAACCCGGACATCCCGCTCCCGGCCGATTTCTGCCTCCCGGCCCCACCGGATGAACGAGCCTTGCTGCGGATCGGACAGATCCGCGAAGATCGCGGCGAAATCGCCGCACATCCCCGCCCTCGGAAAGTTCCACCGATTTCATCGATAATTCCGATTGCGGCCATCGCCACAAATCGCTTTTGTGCGTTGCAACACCCACTATCTAGGCCGTGAGTTTCAACCCCAAGAGGAGACACGCAATGGGTATCATCGGATCCGCAATCAAACCGTTCAAAGCCACCGCCTTCCAGGCCGGCAAGGACTTCTTCGACGTCACCGATCAGGACGTGAAGGGCAAGTGGGCCGTCTTCTTCTTCTACCCGGCGGACTTCACCTTCGTATGTCCGACCGAGCTGGAAAACCTCGGCGAGCAGTACGACATGCTCCAGAAGATGGGCGTGGAAGTCTATGCCGTCAGCACCGACACGCATTTCAGCCACAAGGCGTGGCACGACACTTCCGAGAAGATCGGCAAGCTGAAGTTCCCGTTCCTCGGCGACCAGCTGCACACGCTGTCGAAGAACTTCGACGTGCTGCGTGAGGAAATGGGCCTCGCCGACCGTGCGACCTTCGTGGTCGATCCCGACGGCGTGATCCAGATCATGGAACAGACCTGCGAAGGCGTGGGCCGCAATGCCAACGAACTCGCCCGCAAGATCAAGGCGGCGCAGTACGTCCGCGAGAACCCCGGCCAGGTGTGCCCGGCAGCGTGGGAAGAAGGCAGCGAAACGCTGGCCCCCTCGCTCGACCTCGTCGGCAAGCTTTAAGCGATACTACCGGAGGCTCGGCACATGCCGGGCCTCCCCTCACCCTCCTCGTCATCGCAAGGAGTGACAACGAGGACGCGATCCATGTTCGAACCGGTCCCCAAGCCGACCCGTTCGATGATGGATTGCCGCGCCGCTTCCAGCGGCTCGCAATGACAAATTTTTCGATGGAGTCCTTTCCCATGCTCGACGCACAGATGACCGATCAGCTGAAGCAGTATCTCGAAAACCTGCGCGAGCCGGTCGAGCTCGTCGCTTCGCTCGGTGACGACACGACGTCTGCCAAGACTCGCGAGCTGCTCGAAGAGATCGCGGCGCTGCACGGCATGGTCAGCGTGGATTTCGACGGCGACCACGAACGCAAGCCCAGCTTCATCATCCGCCGCGGCAGCGATGCTGAAAAATGGGTCCGCTTTGCCGGGCTGCCGATGGGCCATGAGTTCACCTCGCTGGTGCTCGCGCTGCTGTGGGCGGGCGGTCACCCGCCCAAGGTCGATGCCGACGTGCTGGAAGATATCCGCCGGATCGAGACCGATCTGGAGTTCGAGATGTTCTTCTCGCTCTCGTGCCACAACTGCCCCGACGTCGTGCAGGCGCTCACGTTGATGGCGCTGGAGAACAGCCGCATCACCGCCACGCTGATCGAAGGCGGCGCCTACAAGGACGAGGTCGAGGCACGCGACATCATGGCTGTGCCCGCGACCTTCCTGAACGGGGAGAGCTTCTACAACGGCAAGATCGAACTGCCGCAGATACTCGAACGGCTCGACACCGGCGCAGGCGCGAAGGCCGCAGCCAAGCTCAACGAGCGCGAGCCCTATGAAGTGCTGGTGATCGGCGGCGGGCCCGCCGGGGTCGCGACCTCGGTCTATACCGCGCGCAAGGGTTTCCGCACCGGGATCGCCGCCGAACGTTTCGGCGGGCAGTTGCAGGACACGCTCGGGATCGAGAACCTGCCCGGCACCGCCTATACCGAAGGGCCCAAGCTCTCCGCCGACCTCGACGAGCAGGTCAAGGAAAACGCGATCGACAAGATCGACCTCGTCCAGGCCGAGGAACTGATCCCGGCGAAAACCGAAGGCGGTATGCACACAATCCGCTTCGCCAATGGCGGCGAGCTGACCGCGCGTGCCATCGTGCTCGCTACCGGCGCGCGCTGGCGCAACCTCGGCGTGCCGGGCGAGCAGGACTATCGCAACAAGGGCGTGGCCTACTGCCCGCACTGCGACGGGCCACTGTTCAAGGGCAAGCGGATCGCGGTGATCGGCGGCGGAAACTCGGGCGTCGAAGCCGCGATCGACCTCGCCAAGATCGTCGACCACGTCACCTTGGTCGAATTCGACACGCAGCTGCGCGCCGACGCGGTGCTGGTGGACAAGCTCAAGAGCCTCGACAATGTCGAGATCATCACCAACGGCCAGACGACCGAGATCACCGGTGACGGCAGCCGCGTCAACGGCATGATCGTGAAAGACCGCGACAGCGGCGAAGACCGCACGATCGAGCTCGCGGGCGTGTTCGTGCAGATCGGTCTCGTCCCCAACACCGAATGGCTGAAGGACAGCGGGCTGGAACTGTCGAAGCACGGCGAGATCGTGACCGACGAGCGCGGCGCGACCAACCTGCCCGGCATCTTCGGCGCAGGCGATGCGACCACCGTGCCCTACAAGCAGATCGTGGTCGCCATGGGCCAGGGCGCGAAGGCCGGGCTGACCGCCTTCGACTACCTCATCCGCACCGAACCGGCGGAAGAGATCGCGCAGGCAGCCTGACGCCCTCTCCCCGCATGCTCACAAAAGCGGCATCACCTGTTCGCGCAGGTGGCGCCGTTTCGCATTACGCTACGGCAAGCCGCACATATCATCGCAAAAGCAAATCAGTTAGAGCCAATTAATCGATTGGACCAATCAGAGCATCGAGCGCATTCTCTCTTCATCGGCGGCACGAGTCGCCTTTCGAGAAGGAGCGGATGATGGACGCGAAGACTGGTTCGATCGGGGGCGGCTGCCCCGTACATGGCGATGGCGGCGTACGCGCCCTGCTTGGCCGCACCAACAAGGACTGGTGGCCCGATGCGCTCGATCTCCACATCCTGACGCAAGGCGGGCAGTCGCCCGATCCGATGGGCGAGGATTTCGATTATTCCGAAGCCTTCAACGCGCTCGATTGCAGCGCGCTCAAGGCAGACCTGCACGCGCTGATGACCGACAGCCAGCCGTGGTGGCCGGCGGATTACGGCCACTACGGCCCGTTCTTCATCCGCATGGCGTGGCACGCGGCGGGCACCTATCGCACGGGTGACGGGCGCGGCGGAGCCTCGAGCGGCCAGCAGCGGTTTGCCCCGCTCAACTCGTGGCCCGACAACGGCAATCTCGACAAGGCGCGCCGCCTGCTGTGGCCGATCAAGCAGAAATACGGAAAGCACATCAGCTGGGGTTCGGAAGAAGAATGGGTCGACCAGGGCGTCGAGACGCGCATCATTCCCGATGAGGGCAAGGCGCTCGAAAATCCGCTCGCCGCGATCCAGATGGGGCTGATCTACGTCAATCCCGAGGGCCCCGGCGGCAACCCGCACGACGCCGAAGGGATGGCGCGCGACATGAAGGAAACCTTCGCGCGCATGGCCATGAACGACGAGGAAACCGTTGCGCTGACCGCCGGCGGCCACGCCTTCGGCAAGTGCCACGGCGCGGTCCCGCCGGACCAGCTGAGCGGTGCGCCCGAAAGCGAGGCGTTGCAGCTGATGGGCTTCGGCTGGGCGACCGATGCCGACCAGATCGAGCAGGGTCACATCACCACCTCCGGCCTCGAAGGGGCATGGACGCCGAACCCGACGCAGTGGGGCGGCGACTATTTCCGGCTGCTGTTCAAGTATGACTACGAGCTGGTGGAAAGCCCGGCGGGCGCGAAGCAGTGGCAGCCGGTCAACCCGGACCCCGAGGACATGGCGCCCGACGCGCGCGATCCCTCCAAGAAGGTGCCGACCATGATGACCACCGCCGACATGGCGCTGAAGCGCGACCCGGATTATCGCAAGATCTCCGAACGCTTCCGCGACGATCAGGCCGCGCTCGACGATGCCTTCGCCCGCGCGTGGTTCAAGCTGACTCACCGCGATATGGGCCCCAAGGCGCGCTACCTCGGCCCTGATGTGCCGAGCGAGGACCTGATCTGGCAGGACCCGGTGCCTGCGGGAACCCAGGCTTCGGACAGCGCGGTTTCCGACTTCAAGTCCAAGGTGATGGATAGCGGGCTCAGCGTGCGCGAACTGGTCAAGGCGGCGTGGGCTTCGGCCAGCACCTACCGCAAGAGCGATCATCGCGGCGGTGCCAACGGCGCGCATATCCGGATGGAGCCGATGACAAGCTGGGCGGTCAACGATCCCGAGGAGCTTTCAAAGGTGCTCTCGAAGCTCGACGCGCTGCGCGGCGATCTCTCGATGGCCGATGCGATCGTGATTGCAGGCGCGGCGGCGGTCGAAAAGGCGGCGAAGGATGCCGGGTTCGACATCACCGTTCCGGTCACCACCGGGCGCGGCGATGCGACCGAGGAGCAGACCGATGCGGAGAGCTTCGAGCCGATGGAGCCCTTCGCCGACGGTTTCCGCAACTACCTCAAGACCAAGGCGAGCGTGAAGACCGAGGATCTGCTGATCGACCGGGCTAGCCTGCTGGGCCTCTCGATCCCCGAGATGACCGTGCTGGTCGGCGGGATGCGCGCGCTGGGCGCGGTGAGCGAGCATGCCAAACACGGCCATTCGATCGGCGTGCTGACCGACCGGCCGGGCCAGCTGACCAACGACTTCTTCGTCAACCTGCTCGACATGGGCACGAAGTGGCAGACGATCGACGAGAGCGGCGACGAGGAATTCGTCGGCACCGACCGCACCTCGGGCGAAGAGAAGTGGCACGCCACGCGCACCGATCTGGTGTTCGGCTCCAACTCGCAGCTGCGCTCGGTCGCGGAGGTCTATGCCGAGACCGGCCACGAGGAGAAGTTCGTGAAGGACTTCGTGGCCGCCTGGACCAAGGTGATGGACGCCGACCGCTTCGATCTCAGCCACGCCAAATATCACTGATCGGCGCAGCATAGCCTCGCGGACAAGGAAGGCCCCCGGCAGCAATGCCAGGGGCCTTTTGTTTGTGAGGAAAAAGCGAAGACAGTGAACGGTTTTCACGGCTGCATGATAGTGGAACAGGACTGCGCTCCACGCGCTATCTCCCTGTAACCTTTTAGAGAAAGCTGCGCGCCATGGCGAAGACTGTTCCCCCCACCACCACCGATGCCGGAATTCGCGTTCAGAGCGACGAGCATTCGCTGACCGTCAGCCCCGACGGCCCCATCGTGCTCAACGATCACTACCTGATCGAGCAGATGGCCAACTTCAATCGCGAGCGGATTCCGGAGCGCCAGCCGCATGCCAAGGGTTCGGGCGCGTTCGGCACGTGGAAGACCACGGCGGACGTCTCGAAATACACCAAGGCCAAGATCTTCCAGCCGGGCGCCGAGTGCGAGACCGCGATGCGTTTCTCGACCGTGGCGGGCGAGCGTGGCAGCCCCGATACCTGGCGCGATCCGCGCGGCTTCTCGGTCAAGTTCTACACCGAGGATGGCAATTTCGACATGGTCGGCAACAACACGCCGATCTTCTTCATCCGCGATCCGCTGAAATTCCAGCACTTCATCCGCAGCCAGAAGCGCCGCGCCGACAACGGCCTGCGCGATCACGACATGATGTGGGATTTCTGGACGCTGTCACCCGAGAGCGCGCACCAGGTCACCTACCTGATGGGCGATCGCGGCGTGCCGAAGAACTGGCGCGAGATGAACGGCTATTCCAGCCACACCTATATGCTGATCAACGCCGAGGGCGAGAAGTTCTGGGTCAAGTTCCACTTCCACACCAATGTCGGTGACGAGAGCGGCAACGCCCACCTGACGCAGGACGAAGCGGTGAAAAAGGCGGGCGAGGACAGCGATTATCACCGCCGCGACCTGTTCGACGCGATTGCCGACGGCAATTTCCCGAGCTGGACGCTCAAATGGCAGATCATGCCGTTCGAGGATGCCAAGACCTACCGCATCAACCCGTTCGACCTGACCAAGACCTGGCCGCACGAGGATTATCCGCTGATCGAGGTCGGCACGCTGACGCTGAACGAAAACCCGGTCGACTGGGATACGCAGATCGAGCAGCTGGCGTTCGAGCCGAACAACATGGTCCCCGGCATCGGCCTGAGCCCCGACAAGATGCTGCTGGCACGCGGCTTCTCCTATTCGGATGCGCACCGCGCGCGTCTCGGCGTCAATTACAAGCAGATCCCGGTCAACGCGCCCAAGAATGCCGATGTGCATTCCTACAGCCGCGCCGGGCACATGCGCACGCAGAACGCGGTCGACCCGGTCTACGCGCCCAATTCCTACGGTGGCCCCGCGGCGCAGCCGCAGGTCGGCGGCGAGGCGACCTGGTATTCCGATGGCGACATGGTCCGCGAGGCCTACACGCTGCGCGAGGATGATGACGACTGGAGCCAGGCCGGTGCGCTGGTGCGCGATGTAATGGACGATGCGCAGCGCGATCGCTTCGTTTCGAACGTCGCCGGTCACCTCGCCGATGGCGTCAGCGAGAAGGTGCTGGTGCGTGCCTTCGACTACTGGAAGAACGTCGACCAGACCATCGGCGAACGGATCGAGAAGGAAGTGCGCGACATGATCGGCGGCAAGTCCACCGCGCCGGGCATGGCCAGCGCGAAATCGATCGAGGACAGCTGAGGCAATTCATCAGGCCAGAGCAATCGATGTCGGTGGGCGAGCGCAAAATCGCCCATCGACATGGCTGCCAAGACTGTTAATGCGAGCCCTTCGCAAAAAGGAAGGTCTATCATGCGTACACTGAAATTCCTCGCCCCCGTTGCCGCGACCGCGCTCGCGCTCGCCGGCTGTTCGGAAGCGCCCGAGGCAACCACCGACGAAGCCGCCGCGACCGACGAAGCGGCGACCGATGCCGACGCCATCGACGCGGTCGATACCGAATCCAGCGTGCTCGACGCAAGCGTCGCCACCGAGGACGAACTTGCCGCCGTCGAAGGCGTCTCGCCCGAACTGGCCGCCGCGATCGTCGCCGGTCAGCCCTATGACAGCGTCACCGATCTTCACGCCACGCTGATGGAAACGCTGAGCGAGGACGAAGCCGAGGCCGTGCTCGTCAACGTGTTCGTGCCGATCAACCTCAACTCCGCGAGCGAAGAGGAAATCCGCCTCGTCCCCGGCATGACCGACAAGATGGTCCACGAGTTCGAGGAATATCGCCCCTATGCCGACATGGGCGTGTTCGATCGCGAAATCGGCAAATATGTCGACGAAGCGGAAGTCGCTCGCTTCCGCCAGTACGTCACGCTTTAATCCGCCTGCGCTGGCGCCATTGCAGCGCGACCCTGACGATCTCGATCGCCGCCAGTATCGCGATGTTGATATAGGCGGTGGTCGGATCGAAGGCGGATAGCGCCCAATGCACGAACACCAGCACCGCGGCCGGATAGACCAGCCGGTGGAGCCGCTTCCAGCCCCTCTTGAGCCTGCGCATCGACGCATCGTTGGACGTGACGGCCAGCGGCACGAACAGCGCGAAGGCGAGCCATCCGGCGAAAACGTAGGGCGTCGAAGCCTCATCCCAGATGATCGCGGGATCGGCCTTGCGCCACAGGTAGATGATCGTGTGCCCCGCGGCATAGGCGAAGCTTGCCACGCCAAGATCGCGCCGCCTGCGCATCAGGTATTGCGCCAGCGGGCTGCGGCGCAGCAGCAGGCGGATCGGCGTGACCGCCAGCGTGACCATCAGCAGCCACGCCGCCCAGTCCCCGCTATCGCCGATAATATGCCCGTAGCCGTACCGACCGGGCGTCGCCCACCAACGCCCCAGCATCCACGCGCCCGGCAGCGCGAGCACCAGCCACAGCAGCGGTTGCGAGCGGAGAAAGGCCTTCATCGCTCATTCCGATAGGGCGCGAACGCCTCGGGCAAAAGAGCACGCAAAGAGGCATAGTCATTGGCAACCGCCTCCGCGCCTGCCTTGATCAGCGCTTCGTCGTAGCCTTGCGGAAGGTGGCCCGCACCGGTGAAGCCCAGCACGCGCATCCCGGCTGCGCGGCCGGCGCGCACGCCGTTGACGCTGTCCTCTATCACCACGCACTGCTCCGGCTGCCAGCCCGTGCGCGCAGCCGCGTAAAGGAAGACGTCGGGCGCGGGCTTGCCGCGCTCGACCCGGTCAGCGCTGAACACCGCTTCACCGAAGATGCCTGCCAGCCCGGTTGTCTCCAGCTTGAAATGCAGCTGCTCCTCCGCGCTGCTCGACGCGACGCAGACCGCGCAGGTCATTGCATCCGCGGCGTCTCGCGCGCCGGGCACCGCGCGCAGTTCGGCACCGGCGCGGGCTCGCACCTCCTGCTTCACCTGCACGGGATAATCGGCGGGCAGCGCGTGGCCCAACTCGCCCTCGATCGCCGCGATCATCGCGCGGTCGGTCGTCCCAAGAAAGCGTTCGATCAGCTGCGCCTCGTCGATCGCGTAGCCCGCGCGCCGCAGGTGCGCGACATGCACCGCCGACACCAGCGTCTCGCTGTCGACCAGGACCCCGTCGCAATCGAAGATAACCAGCATCTTGGCGGTCACGCTCCGCGCCGCAGCACGATGTAGAGCGCGCCCTCGCCCCCGTGGCGGCGGTGCGCCTTGCGGATCGCGGCGATCGCGCCCCCGTGTTCGCTCGCGGCAAGCCAGTCGAGGATCTTGGCGCGGATCGCGCCGCGCCGCTCGCCCCGGTCCGCCGCATCGCCGCCACGCGGCTTGCCGGTGACGACCAGCACGGTGCGCGCGCCCATGCTGCGCGCCTGCGCCATCCCGTCCATCAGCCGCGTGTAGGCGCGGTCGAGGCCATGATCATGCAGGTCGAGCGAGAGGTCGGGCGCGATCTCGCCCGCCTTCAGCCGCCGGTCCCAATGCGAATCGAGATTGCCCGCCGGATTGCGGCCCATCGGCTTGCTCGCCACCGGCGATGGTCGGTGCTGTGTCGGCGGCGCAGGGCGCTTCGGCGCGACCGGCGGTGCGGCTTTCGGCAGCGTCGAAGGAGAAGGTGCGGGCGCGGGGCGCACCGCCGCAGCCGGGCGGATGGGTTTGACGGTCGCGGCGACCTGCGCCCACGCCGTGCTCTCTTCTTCGGAAAGGCCCCGGGGTGTCTTGGTCGGCGGCGTCATCGCCCGGTCAGGCGTGCGACGGTCCCCTTGGGCAGCAGGATCAGCGCGCTGCCCCGTGCGCTCATGCCACCCGCAACCTCGCGCGCATCGCCGCCATTGCCCCAGAAGGTGTCGAAACGGTTGGCACCCTTGATCGCGCCGCCGGTATCCTGCGCCACCCACATGCCGTCCGCCACGTCGCGGTCCATGTCGAGCACCACCGGCGCGCCATAGGGCACGAAGCGCGGATCGACCGCGACGCTGTTCTCCCGCGTGACCGGCACGCCGAGCGAACCGAGCGGCCCGCTGGTGTTCAATTCGCGGAAGAAGATCCAGCTCTCGTTCTCGCGCATCAGCGCTTTGCCTTCGACCGGGTTCTCGTTGAGATATTGCACGATGCCCTGCATCGAACCAGGATACTGGCCCGGCCCGTCGCCGAGCAGCCCGCGTTCGCGCATCAGGCCGCCGATGCCGGTATAGCCGTGTCCATTCTGCCCGGCATAGCCGATCCGCATGCGGGTACCGTCGGGCAGGCGCAGCAGGCCCGACCCCTGGATCTGGAGGAAGAACATCTCGACCGCATCGGCCGCCCACGCAATCTCGAGACCGCGCCCGGCGAGCGCGCCGTCCTCTATCTGCGGCCGGGTGTAGTAGGGCACGAACGCCCCGTTATCGTCGTAGCGGCCCAGCGGCGGGCGGCCTTCGCGCTCGCTCTGCGGCATGTCGGCGGGCCAGTCACGCACGAGATCGTCGGGCAGACGGTAGACAGGCACGTCGTAGCCCGGCCGGCGCGTGCGACTGCCCGCGATCTCGGGCTCGAAATAGCCGGTAGCAAAAGCCTCGCCATTGCCGATCCGGGCGGTTTCCAGATAGGTTTCGAAGAAGGTGAGCGCATCGCCTTCCCAGCGCAGTGCGGCGGTGCACACGGGCAACCAGTCGCCCGGCCGGGTCAGGCCGCTGACGTCTTCCTTGCCCGAGGCCCAGTCGCAGCTGGCCTTGAAGGCACCCAGCGCCTGCGCGGCGTCCTGCGCGTCCACCCTCAGCGACCTGATGGATGGGCCCGCCGCGACGCCGGCCTGAAGGGCATTGCCACTGGCCGGAGGAGGCCGGTCGATCGGCGGATAGGGAGGCTTGTCACGCCCCGCACCGACACAGCCGGACAGCGTTACGAGGGCCGCGAGGGGCCAGATCCATTTGAACATCGGTCCCCCCTCAAGGCGTGCTTTCGGGCGCGCCATCGGTCTGAAAAACTAGCCTTCGTCGGTTTCCACCAGCTGCCAGTCGGGCGTGCGCGAGTCGACCCGGCGGGCGAAGGTCCAGATATCGCGGCTCTCGATCGCATCGTCGAGCGATCCGGCGATCATCGTGCCTTCGCTGTCGCGGGTCATCGCCGCGATATCGGCCACGAAGCGTACGGTGATGCGCGCTTCCTTGCGCTCCAGCTCGGCCTCGCGAATGGTCGCGTCCTCGATCCGGATGAGCCGGTTGTCGAGCGTTTCGCCCGCTTCCTCGCGCGCGTCGATCGCCCCGGCGAAGCCTTCGTAGACCGAATCGTCGCACAGCTCGCGCAGCGTATCCTTGTCGCCGTTCCAGTAGGCTTCGAGGATCATGCCGTAGGCGCCCTTCGCCCCTTCGAGGAAGCTGACGATATCGAACCCGCGGTCCGCGGCGATGATCGACTGCACCCCGCGTTCGACCACCGGCAGAACGTCGGGCTTGGCCTCCTGCTCGGTCACGGCACGCGCCGGGGGCTGCGCCGGGTGGGCCGCACGGGGAAGATCGGGCGCGTCCTTCGTATCGAAACGATGCGGCACGGGCTCTTCCTCGTGCTCGGCACGGCGGCCCAGCACGGAATAGAGCCGCAGGCCCAGGAAGATGGCGACCATGGCGAGGATGACGATTTCTGTCACGGGTAACGGCACCTGGCTTTTTCGGTGGATGCGTACGCGCACCCTTCGTATTTTTCTCTCAATCCCACACATAGGATGCGATATCAAATGCACAACGCCGCCTTGTGGGACCGTGAACGGCAAATCGTGCCCGTTGCGGGGCGGGAAGGCGGCTGCTAGGCGGCATGCCAACTGTGCGGGCGTCCGGCGAGGACAATCGCCCGGCGTTCCAATCATTATAGAAGAGTGAGCTTCATGGCCGACGAAGGCGACGTTCTGACCGATCTCAACAGCCAGCCCGCGGGCAATGGCGCCGACAACCTGCCGACGGCCGGTTTCATCAGCCAGTACATCAAGGATCTCTCGGTCGAGAACCCCAACGCGCCGGGCAGCTTCCAGTGGCAGGACGCGCCGCAGATCGACCTGCAGTTCAACATCGGCGCCAACCCGGTGAACGAAGAGGTCAACGAGGTCGAGCTGAAGATCAACGCCACTGCCCAGTGCGAGCGGGGCCAGATCTACGTGATCGAGCTGGTTTATGCGGGCCTCGTCGGCATCCGCAACCTGCCCGACGACCAGGCGCACATGTTCCTCTATGCAGAAGCGCCGCGCATCCTGTTCCCCTTCGCTCGCCGCGTCGTCGCCGATGCGACCCGCGATCTGGGCTACCAGCCGCTGATGATCGATCCGATCGACTTCAACGGCCTGTACATGCAGCGCCTGCAGCAGAAGCAGCAGGAAGAAGCTGCCGGCGGCGCGGCACCGGGCGGCAACGCCTGACGGTTGCCCTCTAGGGAGGCGGGCGGATGAGCCTGCTCAAGAATGTCGGGACGATCGGCGGGCTAACGCTCGTCAGCCGCTTTGCCGGACTTGCGCGGGAGATGATCTTCTCCCGCGTCCTCGGCGCGAATGCCGTCACCGATGCGTGGTTCCAGGCCTTCATCATTCCCAACGTCTTCCGCCGCCTGTTCGCGGAAGGCGCCTTTTCGGCCGCCTTCGTGCCGATGTTCTCCAAGCGGTTGCACGGTGCCGGAGACGCGGAGAACGGGCTGGAAGAAGCCCGCAGCTTTTCGAACGACGTCCTGAGCGTGTTCCTGCCGGTGCTGATCGCGCTGTGCGCGGTGATGATGCTGGCGATGCCGCTCGTGATCCGCCTGCTGGGCGACGGCGATTCGCCGCCCGCCGACTTCGCGATGGAGGTCGACTTCGCGCGGATCATGTTCCCCTATATCGCGCTGGTCAGCCTGGTGACGCTGTTCACGGGCATGCTCAACTCGGTCAGCCGTTTCGCGCCGGGGGCCAGTTTTCCGATCATCCTCAACCTCGTCCTGATCGGTGGGCTCTTGTTCGGCGACTACGCGATGGGCGAATGGGGCTGGACCACGCGGCAGGTCGGCTACAGCCAGGCTTGGGCGGTCACCGTAGGCGGCGCGATCCAGCTCGTCTGGCTCTATGTCTGGACGCGGGTGGAAGGCTTCCGGCCGAAGCTCTTGTGGCCGCGCATCACGCCCGAGGTAAAGCGGCTGAGCATCATCGCACTGCCCGCTGCGATCGGCGGCGGCGCGTACCAGATCAACACGCTGGTGCAGCTCTACTTCCTCAACCAGCTCGACAGCGGATCGATCAGCTACATGAACTATGCCGACCGGCTGAACCAGCTGCCGCTCGGCATCATCGGCATCGCGCTGTCGACCGCGATCCTGCCCACGCTCTCCAAGTTCGTCGGCACGAAGAACAAGGAAGGGACCGACCGGATCCAGTCCGACGCGATCGAGGTCGCGATGCTGCTGACGATCCCCGCCGCCGTGGCGCTGGCGATCTGCGCGGTGCCCTTCGTCACGATGATCTTCCAAGGCGGGCAGTTCAGCGTCGAGCAGGCGAGGCTGACCGGCAATGTGCTGGGTATGCTGGTGCTCGGCCTGCCAGCCTATGTGCTGGTCAAGGTGCTGGTGCCCAATTTCTACGCCCGGTCGGACACGCGTACGCCGGTTTACGCAGCCTTCATCTCGCTGGTCGTGTTCGCGGCGATGAATTTCGTCCTGGTGGCGGACTGGGGCGTGGAGGGCGTGGCCTTTGCCAGCGTGATCGGCGCGTGGATCAACGTGACCTACCTCTACGCCGTGCTCGTCAGGCGCGATTACTACACCGTCCCGCTGAAGCTGATGGGCCGCATCGCACGCCAGCTTGTCGCCGCAGCGGCGATGGGGGCCGCCCTGTGGTTCGCGCGCGATCTGCTTGCCGACTGGTACGATGCGGGCCTGTTCGCGCGTGCAGGCGCGCTCGTCGCGCTCGTGATCTGTGCGGGCGCGGTCTATTTCGGCGTCGCCTTCGGCATCGGCGCGATCGACAAGCAGCGCATCGTTACGCTGACCCGCAAGAGCCCGGTCCCCGAGAGCGCCACTCCCGAGAACGCCGGCCCCGAGAACGGCAAACCCGACGATCTTGCCCCCTAGCAGGCCTGTGCTATGCCCGCAGCGATGACTGACACGCCACTCTCGACCCGTTCGGCCCCGGCGCGCTTCGTGCTGCGCGGGCGGGCGGCCTGGCGATGGCTCGGCGACGCCTGAACCCGGCAACCCGACCTTGCCAGCGTGCCCGCTGGCCCAACTCAGTCTTTCAAGGAAATACCCTCATGCGCGTCGTCTCCGGCATCCAGCCAACCGGCAACCTCCACCTCGGCAACTACCTCGGCGCAATCCGCAACTGGGTGCGGATGCAGGATGAGATGGACGCCGATTCGGAGTGTCTTTTCTTCCTCGCGGACATGCACGCAATCTCGATGCCGCACGATCCGGCGGAACTGCACAAGGGCACGCTGGAAATGGCCGCCGCGCTGATGGCCTGCGGGATCGACCCGGCACGCTCGGTCCTGTTCAACCAGGCGCAGGTGCCGCAGCACGCGGAGCTGCAATGGTTGCTGACCGGCACCGCGCGGATGGGCTGGCTCAACCGGATGACGCAGTGGAAGGACAAGGCGGGCAAGAACCGCGAGGGCGCTTCGGTCGCGCTGTTTGCCTATCCCGTGCTGCAGGCCGCCGACGTGCTGCTCTACCAGGCGACCCACGTGCCCGTGGGCGACGACCAGAAGCAGCATCTCGAGCTGGCCCGCGACATCGCGCAGAAGTTCAACAACGACTTCTGTCCGGAGGACGCGCCGCTCTTCACCCTGCCCGATCCGTTCATCCCGCCTGCCGCAGCCCGCATCATGAGCCTGCGCGACGGATCCTCGAAGATGAGCAAGTCCGATCCCTCGGACATGAGCCGGATCAACCTCGTCGACGATGCCGATACGATCATGAAGAAGGTCAAGAAGGCGAAGACCGATCCTGATCCCCTGCCCGACAATCTCGACGATCTCGGAGCCCGGGCGGAAGCGCTGAACCTCGTGACGATCTACGCCGCGCTCGCGGAGTGCGAGCCCGCAGCCGTGCTGCGCGAACATGCCGGCAAGGGCTTCGGCGCTTTCAAGCCGCTGCTCGGCGAGCTGCTGGTCGAAACGCTTTCGCCGATTTCGGCGCGGCTGCGCGACCTGCTCGACGATCGCGAGGCGATCGAGGCGGCTCTGGCGCGCGGTGCCGCCAAGGCCCGCGACCGCGCAGGCCCGACGCTTGCCGCGACCTACAAGGCGCTCGGCCTGGTCCGCGGATGAGCGATGCAAGCTGCGGAAACTTAAGGCTCATCAAAGGGTTAAAGGAAGGTTCAGGGTGGCCTTGCTAGTCACTCAAGTCCAATCGAGAGGGGTGCGCCCCACCGGGCGCTCCCGCAACAAGGGGCCCATCGCCATGAAAAGACCACGTTTCCTCGCAGCCATCGGCGCGCTGGGCCTGATCGGCGCAGGGCTTGCAGGCTGCACCACCGGCTTCCAGGCCGACGTCTCGCGCTTCCAGGCGCAGCTTCCCGCACCGCAGGGGCAGAGCTTCGCTGTGGTGGCCGAGGATCCCGCGCTCGCCGGCGGCATCGAGTTCGGCCAGTATGCCGATCTCGTCGGCGAAGAGCTGAGCCAGCTGGGTTATGTGCCCGGCAATCCCGAGACCGCCGACCTGATCGTGCATTTCGACTATGACGTCGATAACGGGCGCGAACGCGTCCGCTCCACCGGGAGCAGCTTCCACGATCCTTTCTACGATCCGTGGTATCGTTATCGTCGCCCCTTCCGCTCGTACGGTCCGTGGGGCTACGGCTTCTACGATCCGTGGTTCGCCGACCGCGACGTGCGCAGCTACACTGTCTACACCAGCGAGATCGAGGTCGATATCGACGACCGCCGTACGGGCGAGCGCCTGTTCGAAGGCACCGCGAGCGCGGTTTCGCCGAGCAACCGGCTACAATACCTCGTGCCGAACCTGGTCGATGCGATGTTCACCGACTTCCCCGGCAATTCGGGCGAAACGGTCCGCATCTCGATCAAGCCGGAAGAGCGGTAGGATCGGATAACAATCCGAGACAGCAAAGGGGCGGGCCGCATGGTCCGCCCTTTTTGTATGGGGCTACACATTCCCCGATAGGAGCGTCGCCTCAACGTAACGAAATCATGTCCGGCAACCCCTCGGTCATCTCGCGAATGTTCGAATCGTCGGGCGATCGGTCGTACACATGGCGATAGATATCGCGCAGCCATCCCGTGACGAGATGCCTGCCGACTTCCTTTCCAGGCCAGCTCGCGATCAAGAGGTTCATCGGGGGCGGAGAGCCCGCGCCGACCGGAGGCATGATGTACTCCAGCGGCTGCAGCGTTCGGCAGCCATGTTTCCTGTAGAATGCCAGCCGGCGTTTGCGATCGACAGATCCCTCCGACCCCGCTCGTTCGCTTTCCACTTCGAGCAATAGCGGCGACAGCGCCCGTTCCGCGATCCACGAGAAGAACGCCCCGCCCAGCCCGAGGCCCCGCGTCTCAGGCGTGACCGCGATATATTCCAGCAGGCGAAAGGTGCCGGTGGGGCGCGCGTGCACCACGGCCATACCCCACAGATTCGGCCCGCAGGTCATCTGCAGAAGCTCGTAATCCTCGCGCCGCGCCACCTCCTGTATGAAAGACGCCGGTTTGCGTTCGCTCTCCGGAAACGAGGCTTCATACAGATCGGCGATCTCTGCCAAGCGCCGCGTATCGTCACGCGGAGGCCGACCGAATGTCACCTCCTCTGCTCTACCCCTTGGCGTCACGGGCGCTGGAGCGTCGCGTGCCCCCCGGTCGAGCCGAAGCCCCCTTCCCCGCGCTGCGTCTTGTCGAGGTCTTCGACCTCTTCGAACACCGCGCGGGTAACGGGCGCGAGCACCAGCTGCGCGACCCGATCACCGCGCCCGATCGCGAAGCTTTCGGCGCCGTGGTTGATCAGCAGCACTTTCAGCTCGCCGCGATAGTCGGAGTCTATCGTGCCCGGTGCGTTGGGCACCGAGATGCCGTGCTTGAAGGCGAGGCCGGAGCGTGGGCGCACCTGTATCTCGTAGCCTTCGGGAATCGCGACCGCAAAGCCCGTCGCCACCGCATGGCGGCCACCGGCGGGCAGGTCGACATCCTCCGCCGCGCAGACATCCATGCCCGCCGCACCGTCGGTCGCATAGGCGGGCAGCGGCAGTCCCTCGCCGTGGGGCAGGCGCTTCAGGCGCACGCCGACATTATTCGCCACCAGCCGCTCCCAGCTCCGCCCCGATCCGCTCGACCAGTTTCATGGCAACCTCTTCCTTCGGCATTTCGGGCCAGTCTTCGACGCCGCTTGCAGTGACGAGATGCACGGTGTTGTCCGCCCCGCCCATCACGCTCGCGCCGATGCCGCCCGAAACGTCGTTGGCGACGATCCAGTCGGCGCGCTTGCGCTCCCGCTTGGCCTGCGCATTCGCAACCACGTCCTGCGTCTCCGCCGCGAAGCCGACCAGCAGGCGGGGGCGGTTATCCGCCGCGCCCAGCGTGGCGAGGATATCGGGGTTCTCCTCCAGCCGCAGCGCCGGCGGTGTCGAGCCCGATTTCTTGAGCTTGTGGTCGTTGGCATTCGCCGTGCGCCAGTCCGCCACGGCGGCGGTCATCACCGCGACATCGGCGGGCAGGTGCGCATCCACCGCCTGCGCCATGTCGCACGCCGTCTGTACGTCGATCCGCGTGACGCGCGGAGGGGTCGGCAGGGTTACCGGGCCAGCAACCAGCGTGACCCGCGCACCGGCTGCTGCTGCGGCGGCGGCGATGGCGAAGCCCTGGCGACCGCTCGAACGATTGGCGATGTAGCGCACCGGGTCGATCGGCTCGTGCGTCGGACCGGCGGTGACGAGCACGTGGCGCCCTGCAAGCGGTGCGTTTGCGGAGCCGGGCGATACGCCGTCCGCCCAGCGCGCGATGGCGGCCCAGATGGCTTCGGGTTCGGGCAGGCGTCCCGGGCCGTATTCGCCGCAGGCCATCGCGCCCTCGTCCGGGTCGAGGACCGTCACCCCCACATCGCGCAAGGTTGCGACATTGGCCTGCACCGCAGCGTGCTGCCACATGCGCACGTTCATCGCGGGCACGGCCATCACCGGCTTGTCGGTCGCGAGCAGCAGCGTGGTCGCCAGGTCGTCCGCAATCCCCGCCGCCATCTTGGCGAGCATGTTCGCGGTCGCGGGGCAGACCACCACAAGATCGGCCTCGCGGCTGAGCTGGATGTGCCCCATCTCGACCTCGTTCCTCAGGTCCCATAGCGTGGTGTGGACGGGGTTTTCGCTCAGCGCCGCCAGCGTCATCGGGGTGACGAACTGCGCGCCGCCATCGGTCAGCACGCAGGTGACGCTGCCGCCGTTCCTGCGGATCAGGCGGACCAGCTCGCACGCCTTGTAGGCCGCGATCCCGCCGCCAATCACCAGCAGCACCTTGACGCCGCTCGTCCCCGCCATCAGCCGATCACTCCGAAGCCGAACAGCGCGGCCATCAGCCCCGCCCCGCCCAGCACCAGCGCGGCCTTGCCGAGCCAGCCGGGGCCCACCGGGCGCGCAGCCTCGCGTGCCTTGCGGTCCCAGATCAGTTCGATCTCGGGCAGCGGCGCAGGCTCGGGTGCGCCGCCCTTGGGCGGGTATTTCTCCTCCAGCCGCCGCACGAGTGCGGGGATGCGTTGCAACGTGTCGAAATCCTCGCGCAACCGGTCCGCGATCGCGGCCTCGGGTCCAAGCTCGTCGCGGATCCAGCTGCGCACGAAGGGCGCGGAGACGTCCCACATGTTGATCTTGGGATTGAGCTGGGTGGCAATGCCTTCGACCATCACCATCGTCTTTTGGAGCAGCAGCAGGTGCGGCTGGGTCTGCATGTCGAAGTCGCGAGTAATCGCGAACAGGCCGTCGAGCATCTGGCCCACCGAAAGCTCGCTCACCGGTTTGCCGCGCATCGGTTCGCCCACGGCGCGCAGCGCGGTCGCGAATTCGCCGACCGAGTGGTAGCTGGGCACGTATTGCGCCTCGAAATGGATTTCGGCCACGCGGCGATAATTGCCGGTCGTCAGGCCGTAGAGGATTTCCGCCAGCCACTGCCGCGCGCGCCGGTCGATCCGGCCCATGATCCCGAAATCGATCGCCGCGATCGTCCCGTCGGGTTCGACGAACAGGTTCCCCTGGTGCATGTCGGCATGGAAATAGCCGTAGCTGATCGCCTGCGTGAGGAAGGCGAGCACCAACCGCTCGGCCAGCTGTTCGAGATCGTGCCCGGCGGCGACCAGCCCTTCGCGGTCGCTCATTTTGATGCCGTCGATCCACTCGATCGTCATCACGCGGCCATTGGTCCGGTCCCAGTCGACTGCCGGGATGCGATAGCCGGGAAAGCCCTTCATCGCCTCGGCCAGCTCGCTCGCCGCGGCAGCCTCGCGCCGCAGGTCGAGCTCGGTATTGGTCCAGCGCTTGAAGTTCGCGATAGTGAGTGCCGGGCGCAGGCGCGCGGCCTCGCCGCCCATCGCCTCGACATGCGCGGCGGCCCATTCGTAGGTCGCAATATCGCGCGCGAACTGCTCGCGGATACCGGGACGCAGCATCTTCACCGCGACCTGCCGCCCGTCGGTGGTGATTGCGCGGTGAACCTGCGCGATCGACGCTGCGCCGACGGGCTTGGGGTCGATGCTCTGGTAGAGCGATTGGATCGGCTGCGCGAAGGTCGATTCGATCACCGGGCGAAGGCTTTCGAACGGCACCGGCGGCAGGTTGTCCTGCAGACTCAAAAGGTTCTGCGCCGCCTCGTCGCCGACAAGGTCGGGCCGTGTGGCGAGCGACTGGCCGAGCTTGATTGCCGCCGGTCCGATCGCGCGGAAGGCCCCGGCGTAGTCGGGCGTCGCCGGCTGGCGTGTCCCGAAGCGCGCGATGCGGATCAGCTGCTTGACCGGGACGGGCGCGTTGGGATCGTTTTCGATCCCGCGCAGCGCGCCGTGCCGAGCAGCGGTCCGCCCCCATTTGAGCAGCCGCCAGATATGGCGAGACGGCCTCGTCATGCGATCAGATTTTCCAGCCCGAATGAATGTTCACAGCACCGCCGAGGATCGACTCGACGCGGGTTTGCGTAAAGCCCGCCGCCTTGATCATCGCCTCGAACTCGGGCGGACGCGGGAAGCGGCGGATCGATTCGGCGAGGTAGCGATAGCTCTCCTCGTCATTGGCGATCAGCTTGCCCATCAGCGGCATCAGGCGGTGCGAGTAGAGGTCGTAGACTTCCTTGAAGCCGGGCCAGTCGGTGCTGGAGAACTCCATGCAATAGAACCGACCGCCATGCTTGAGCACCCGATGCGCCTCGGCCAGCGCCTTGTCGATGTGGGTCACGTTGCGGATGCCGAATACGATCGTGTAGGCATCGAACTGCCGGTCGGAGAAGGTCAGCTCCTCGGCATTCTGGCACGACCAGACGAGGCCGTCGATCCCGCGCTCCATCGCCCGCTCCACGCCCACATCGAGCATGTCCTGGTTGATGTCGGAGACGATCACTTCCGCGCCCGCCGCGGCCATGCGGAAGGCGATATCGCCGGTGCCGCCCGCCATGTCGAGAATCGCCTCGCCGCTGCGCGGTTTGACGCGGCGCACGAAGCGGTCTTTCCAGAGGCGGTGCATCCCGCCCGACATCGCATCGTTCATGATGTCGTACTTGGCGGCGACATTGGAAAAGACGCCGCCTACGCGTGCGGTCTTCTCGTCGGGGGTGACGTCTTCGTAGCCGAAGGAAACGGTATCGCTCATGGTTTTGCGCCTTAGGGTGAAACTCGGGTGACGTCTATTCGCGGTTGCTTTCGCATCCGCTGTGCCCGGCACCAGCCCTCTGCACCTCCCGACCACCCGACAGGGTCATGCCAAGGGTGGTTGGGAGGGGCAGAGGGCTGGCACCGCCCCCGGCAAACCACCATATCCTCCGGCGACACGTTGCCAATCGCCGGAAAACAAATGCCCGAACTCCCCGAGGTCGAGACCACAGTGCGCGGTCTCGCCCTCCATCTCGACAACCAGATCATCACCGCAGCGCGCACCGCGCGGCTCGACATGCGACGGCCCTTCCCCGAAGGACTCGGCCAGGCGCTGGTCGGTGCGCGGGTGACGGGCCTCTCGCGCCGAGCGAAGTTCGGCCTCATCCACACCGATCGCGACCAGACGCTGATCTTCCATCTCGGGATGAGCGGGCGCTGGCGAATCGACCCCGAGAGTGCAGACAAGCACGACCACCTGATGATCGAGACCGAGGCGAATCGATTCGCGCTCAACGACCCACGCCGATTCGGCTGGGTCGACATCACCGACACCGCGCTGCTCGACAGCTGGCCGAGCTTTGCCGCGATGGGGCCCGAGCCCCTAGGCCCGGACCTGACGCCGGGCTATCTCAGGGCCGTGCTGGCCGGGCGCAGGCAGGCGATCAAGCTGCTGCTGCTCGACCAGCGAATCGTCGCCGGGCTCGGCAATATCTATGTGTGCGAGGCGCTGTGGCGTGCCCGTATCAGCCCCAGGCGCGCAGGCGGGCGCATCTCGCTCGCCGCGCTCGAACGGCTGGTTCCCGCGATTCGCGAGGTGCTGGAGCAGTCAATTCGCGATGGCGGCTCGACCTTGCGCGATTATGCGCGGCCCGACGGCGAACTGGGCTATTTCGCCACCCGCTTCCACGTGTATGGCCGCACCGACGAGGCATGCCACCGCGACGACGGCGGCCACGTCGTGCGATTCGAACAGGGCGGGCGCAGCACGTGGTATTGCCCCAGGTGCCAGCGCTGAGCGGCGGATATCCGCCCCGGCGGTTTCCCCCAAATTCCTTGACGTCCGCCAGCATCACCCCTATGTGCCGCGCCTTCCGGCGAGCAATCGCCGCTCCCGATTTACAAAGAGACACTCACGGCCGCGCGGTTCGCGGCTCGAAACAAGGACGACCATGGCCAATACGCCGCAAGCCCGCAAACGCATCCGTCGCAACGCGCGCCGCGCCGAAATCAACGGTTCGCGCATGAGCCGCATCCGCACCTTCGTGAAGAAGGTGGAGAAGGCGATCGAAGGCGGCGACAAGGAAGCTGCCCAGAACGCCCTTCGCGACGCGCAGCCCGAACTCGCTCGTGGCGTTGCCCGCGGGGTTCTCCACAAGAACACCGCTTCGCGCAAGATGTCGCGCCTTTCCAAGCGGGTCTCGGCGCTCTAGCCCTCCCTCTTCAAGCACAATTCAACCGCGGTTTCGGGGTCGTCGCAGTGTGCGACGGCCCCTTGTCGTTCTTGTCGTAAAGGCGACGCAACACGTTTGCGATTCGGCCCCGGAAACCCGTCGATTCGAGTGCCACAAAGGGCGAAAAAGCCTAGTTTACAGTGCCTTGAACGGCGGCCTGCGCCTCTGCGCACTGTCAAATTCTTTATTTCAAATTGGCTACCATTTCGCGCTTGCCGAAGACCCCGCAGAACTGTTTATTGGTCGTCACCGCCGGGGATGGGACACCCCGAGGGGACTAAATTGAAGTTTGGCCGGTGGGGGGCCTGAACACCGTTCGCGATGAAACGCGACTACGGTGCGGGGCCCGCTTTACTCATCGAACGCAGAACGTTGAAATGCTCGGAAGCGACATGCGCTTC
Source organism: Alteriqipengyuania triglochinis (assembly GCF_054655655.1). Lineage (NCBI taxonomy): Bacteria > Pseudomonadati > Pseudomonadota > Alphaproteobacteria > Sphingomonadales > Erythrobacteraceae > Alteriqipengyuania > Alteriqipengyuania triglochinis. The sequence goes on along the minus strand of NZ_BAAHNC010000002.1, from coordinate 709,891 downwards.
CGGCAGCGGAGGTGTATTACCAAGTCATGGCACGAATTCCTGACAGCAGCGGAGCGGCGCGCAAGCGCGCCAAGGGCGATAGCGAAACCGATATGGAGCGGGTCGCACTGACCGCCGACTGGGACGATATCAGCACCGGGCTGCGCAAGGACCTCGGCCATCAGCTTCACAGCCAATGGATCAAGCCGATCCAGCTGGGCGATTTCGACGCCGCAACCGGGACGCTGGCGCTTTACCTGCCGTCCGAATTCGCAGCCGAGTGGGTGCGTAAGCATTTTGCCGACCGCCTCTCGCTCGCATGGAAGATCATGCGGGCGGAAATCAAGACGGTCGCGATCGAAGTGCATCCCAGCCGCAAGCGCATGGCCGACATCTCGCTGAGCGATTCGCGCCGCCCCGCGAATGACGGGCCCGAACTGCGCGTGGTCTCCGATGACGGCTTCGGGGATCCCGGCTTCAGCAGCGTCGGCCTCGACGCCTCGCTCACCTTTGCCGCCTTCGTGACCGGCGATGCCAACGTGTTGGCCCGCAACGCCGCTCAGCGCATGGCGGCGGACGAGAAGCCCCAGTTCTCGCCGCTCTACATCAAGGCGGCGACCGGACAGGGCAAGACACACCTGCTGCACGCCATCGGCCACCAGTTCCTTTCCGCCCACCCGCGTGCGCGCATCTTCTACTGCAGTGCCGAGCGTTTCATGGTCGAGTTCGTCCAGGCGCTGAAGCAGAACCGGATGATCGAGTTCAAGACGCGGCTGCGCGGGTTCGATCTGCTGCTGGTGGACGACCTGCAGTTCATCATCGGCAAGGCGAGCGCGCAGGAAGAGCTGCTCTACACGATCGATCACCTCCTCTCGGAGGGCAAGCGGCTCGTCTTCGCCGCCGACCGCGCGCCGCAGGCGCTCGATTCGGTCGAGCCGCGCCTGCTCAGCCGCCTGTCGATGGGGCTGGTCGCGGACATCCAGCCGGCCGATCTCGAACTGCGTCGCTCGATCCTCGAATCGAAGCTGACCCGGTTTGCGCCGCTCAGCGTGCCCGACGACGTGGTCGATTTCCTCGCCCGCACGATCACCCGCAATGTGCGCGAGCTGGTCGGCGGTCTCAACAAGCTGATCGCCTATGCCCAGCTGACCGGCCAGCCGGTCTCGCTGCAGCTGGCCGAGGAACAGCTGACCGATATCCTCTCTGCCAACCGCCGCCGGATCACGATCGACGAGATCCAGCGGACCGTATGCCAGTTCTACCGCATCGACCGCTCCGAGATGAGCAGCAAGCGCCGCACCCGCGCGGTGGTCCGCCCGCGACAGGTCGCGATGTACCTCTCGAAGGTGCTCACCCCGCGCAGCTACCCCGAAATCGGGCGCAAGTTCGGCGGACGCGACCACTCGACCGTGATCCACGCGGTCAAGCTGATCGAGGATCTGCGCACCCGCGATGCCGACATGGACGGCGACGTTCGCAGCCTGCTGCGCCAGCTCGAAAGCTGATCGCGCCACCCACAGTGGGCCCACAGCCGATCGACAGATTGCGCACCGATTGTCGGCAGGCCCATCCACAGGTCTGTCGACAGGTCGCACACAGGCTGCCAACAGCCTGTCCATGGCCGATCCCCAGACCCCTCCGGCACGAATCGAACTGCCCGGCTCGCTCCCGGCGGCGCTGCTGCGCGGCCTGCGCGGACATTGCCCGCGCTGCGGCGAGGCGCGCCTGTTCCGCAAGTGGCTCAAGCCAGTCGAGCACTGCCAGCATTGCCGGCAGGACTGGTCGGTGCAGCAGGCCGACGATTTTCCGGCCTATATCGGCATCTTCGTGGTCGGCCATCTGCTCGCACCCGTGGTCATCACCATGATCGGCACTTTCGGCATATCCGCCGGACTGACGCTCGCGATCATCCTGCCGGTCGCCATCGCGATGCTGATCGCCATGCTCCAGCCGGTGAAGGGCGGCGTCATCGCCTTCCTTTGGTGGTTCGGCATCGGCGCCTTCGTGCAGGAGCGCCGCGCCGAGGAGACCGATCCGTCGTGACCATGGCACCCGAACGGCTGGAGCGTTTCGCACGTCACATCGTGCTGCCCGAAGTGGGCGGCGCGGGGCAGGCCACGCTCGCTGAAAAGCATGTCGCGCTGGTCGGCCTCGGCGGGATCGGCAGCCCGGCGCTGCAATATCTCGCGGGCGCGGGGATCGGGCGGCTCACGCTGATCGATTCGGGCGATGTCGAGCTCTCCAACCTCCAGCGCCAGACGATCTACACCACCCGCGACATCGGCCACGCCAAGGCGGTCGCAGCGCGCCGGTGGCTCGCCAATTTCGACGGCGCGATTCCGGCAGACGTCTATGACGACCGGATCGACGCGCAAAATGCCGCCGCGCGGATTACCGACGCGGATCTCGTGCTTGACGGGACCGACAATTTCGCCACCCGGCTCGCGGTGTCGGACGCATGCGTCGCGGCGGGCATTCCGCTGCTCTCGGCGGCGGTGGGGCGCTTTCAGGGCCAGGTGGGAGCCTTCGCCGGGCACCTGCCCGACCGGCCCTGCTACCGGTGCTTCGTCGGCGATGCCTTCGATGCGGACGACTGCGACACCTGCGCCGAGGACGGGATCCTGGGCGCGATGGTCGGCTGGGTGGGCAGCTTCGCCGCGATGCAGGCAATCCGCGTGCTTCTTGGCGGCGCGAGCACGTTCGGCGATCCGCGCTGGGGCGAACTCCACCTGATCGACGGCCTCAAGCCCGCCATGCGCACGCTGACAATCGCCAAGGACCCGCACTGCCGGGGCTGCGGATCACCGGGTACGCGCTGAGTGGCTTGGCGGCGCTCCTCGTGCCGCCCATCGCGAACAGACAACCGTCGACCGAAAAATATTGCGATCGCGAAACAAATTCGCCCGTCATGCTTTTCTGAGACGTCGAACAGGAGAAGTATTTTATGAATATCAAGAATTTCGCAGGCCTCGCAGCCGCAGCATCGCTGGCCGCAGCTCCCGTCGCGCTTCAGGCCGCACCGTCGATGGACCGCGCCGTTGCGCCGGTCGAAGGTGAATCCGAACTCTCCGGCGGCATTGGTGCCGCAGCCATCATCCTCGCCATCGGTGCCATCGGCGTCGGTGCGCTTCTGATCGCGGACGACGATGATGGTGTGAGCGCGTAAACACCACCTATCAGCTTTGCTAGCTGTTCGAACGGGCCGGAGGGATCTTCCCTCCGGCCCGTTTTCGTTTGCCGCTAGCTCTCCAGCACGCTCGCCACCCATTCCGGCACCAGCACACCCGCCCTGCCCTGGCGCGATTCGTCGAACCAGTGCGAGCCTTCGCTGCGCTGCAGATTGAGTTCGAGCGTGCGCGCACCATAGGCCGCCGCTTCCTGCACGAAGCCCGCTGCGGGATAGACCGCCCCGCTCGTCCCGATCGACACGAAAAGATCGGCCTTCGCGAGCGCGGCATAGATGCGCTCCATCTCGTAGGGCATCTCGCCGAACCACACGACATCGGGGCGCAGGGCAGGCGCGCCGCAGGATGCGCAGGCGGGCGCGCCCCTCAGCGGGCCGCTCCACGCCACGCGGTGCCCGCAGGATGCGCACAGGGCGCTGCGCAGTTCCCCGTGCATGTGCAGCACACGGCGTGCGCCCGCACGCTCGTGCAGGTCGTCGACATTCTGCGTCACGATCAGCAGGCTGCGATCGTCATCGTCAGGCCACTGCGCATCGAGCTGCGCCAGCGCCGCGTGGGCCGCATTGGGCTCGACCGAATCGAGCGCCGCACGCCGCGCATCGTAGAAGCCCTGCACCAGCGCCGGATTACGCGCGAACGCCTCCGGCGTGGCGACATCCTCGATCCGGTGTTTTTCCCACAGGCCGCCGGCGTCGCGAAACGTATCGATCCCACTCTCTGCGGATATCCCGGCGCCTGTCAGGATGACGATGTTGCGAATGTCTGCCATGGAACGCATCAAACACTGGCAAGACGGAAGCGCAATGGCGGCAATCGGAATCATCGGGCGCGACGGGCGCATGGGGCAGGCGATCGCCGCTGCGATCGAAGCAGGCGAGCACAGCCTTGCAGGCGGCGTGGACCGGGGCGAGGATGTTGCCGGGCTGGCCGACCGCAGCGACGTGCTGATCGACTTTTCCGCGCCGCAGGCGCTCGAGGGCAATCTGCATGCGGCGGTCGGCGCGGGGGTGCCGATCCTGATCGGGACGACCGGGCTGGAAGAACAGCACCACACCGCGATCGACCATGCCGCGCACGCGGTCGCCGTGCTGCAGACCGGCAATACCTCGCTCGGCGTGACCATGCTGGCGAAGCTCGTGCGCGAGGCGGCGAGCGCGCTGGGCCCGCAGTGGGATGTCGAGATCGTCGAGATGCACCACCGCCGGAAGGTCGATGCCCCTTCGGGCACCGCACTGCTTCTGGGCGAGGCGGCGGCACAGGGGCGCGGGATCGACCTTGCCGCGCATTCGGAGCGCGGGCGCGACGGCCATACGGGCGCGCGCGGCGACGGCGCGATCGGCTTTGCGTCCTTGCGCGGCGGCACGGTCGCGGGCGAGCACAGCGTCATCCTGGCGGGCGAGAACGAGCGGATCGAGCTACGCCACGTGGCGGAGGACCGTTCGCTCTTCGCACAGGGCGCGCTGACGGGCGCCGAATGGCTGATCGGCAAGGAGCCCGCGCGCTACGCCATGGAGGATGTGCTGGGTCTATGAGCAAGGTGGACGCTGCGGCCTGCCAGTGGCGCGAGGAAGGCGGCGGAGAAGCTGCGGCCGCGCGCTGCCTCGCCTTTCTCGAAGAGGTGGGCATCGAGGTCGACTGGTTTAGCGGGGATGGCCAGAAGCAACCGCTCGACGGGCTGGCGATCGTGAACGGGCGCCTGCTGGTCGATCCCGAGACGCCGATCTGGCCTGGCGACCTGTTGCACGAGGGTGGGCATATCGCCGGCGCCGCGCCCGAGGATCGCCCTTCGCTGGGCCCCGTCGAAGCCGACCCGGCCGCCGAGATGATGGCGATCGCCTGGTCCTACGCGGCCTCGCTGCAATGCGGGATCACTCCCGAACAGCTGTTTCACGATGGCGGCTATCGGGGCGATGCCCCCAATCTGCGCTCCAGCTTCCTTGTGGGCCCGGGCATCGGTACCCCGATGCTCGCGCTCTACGGGATGACCGCCGAGCCGCACCGGGCGCAGGAGCAGGGAATGGCCCCCTTCCCGGCAATGGCGCGCTGGTTGCGATAGGACCACATCCGACTTCTGCCATGACCAAAGACCAGATCTTCGAATTCTTCCGCCGCCTGGCCGAAGGCAACCCTTCGCCCGAGACCGAGCTGGAATATGGCAACGCCTACCAGCTGCTCGTCGCGGTAACGCTGAGCGCTCAGGCGACCGATGTCGGTGTCAACAAGGCCACGCGCGCCCTGTTTGCCGAGGTGGAGACGCCGCAGCAAATGCTCGATCTGGGCGAAGAGGGGCTAAAGCAGCACATCAAGACGATCGGGCTGTTCAATTCCAAGGCCAGGAACGTCATCGCGATGGCGCGGCTGCTGGTGGACGAGCATGGCGGCAAGGTGCCGCAAACGCGCGAGGAGCTGGTCACGCTGCCCGGCGTCGGCCGCAAGACCGCCAATGTCGTGCTCAACTGCGCCTTTGGGCAGGAAACCTTCGCGGTCGACACGCATATCTTCCGCGTCGGCAACCGCACCGGCCTCGCCAAGGGCAAGACTCCCGAGCAGGTCGAGGCCAAGCTGGAAAAGCGCGTGCCGGGCCCCTTCCGCCTCCACGCACACCACTGGCTGATCCTGCACGGCCGCTACGTATGCAAGGCGCGCACGCCCGAATGCTGGCACTGCGAGCTCGTCGACCTGTGCAGTTTCCGCAAGAAGGTGCTGGAAAAGCCGAAAGGCCGCTAGCGGTCGGGCTTCCCGTCGAGGCAGATGGTCTCGCCCGGCTGCAGCGTCGCCTGCGGGCTGATGCCTTCCAGATAGATCAGCGTCTCCGCTTCCTGCTGGTTCATCCCCATCGCGGTCGCATGCGCCATCAGCTGCGGCACGGTGAAGCCCGCGCCGTCCTGGGGCACCGTGATCGACGTGCCTCCGCAGGCCGCGCCGCCGCCCTGCGTGCAGGCAGCGAGCAGCGCGCACGCCGCCCCTGTGACGAGAACGCGGAGGCTACACATCGTCGGCACTGATCAGTTCTTCGCGGTCCAGTTCGCCGGTCATGTTGGCGACCGTCACCGCCACCGCAGCGTCGCCGCTGACATTGGTGGTGGTGCGCATCATGTCCATGATCCGGTCTACCCCTGCGACGAAGGCGATCGTTTCCAGCGGCACCCCGACCGCGCCGAACACCAGCGCCATCATGATCAGCCCCGCGCCGGGAATGCCCGCCGCGCCGACCGCACCCAAAGTCGCGAGGATCGAGATCAGGAAGTACTGGCCCCAGCTCAGGTCCACGCCGAAGATCTGCGCGCCGAACAGCGTCGCCAACCCCAGATACATCGCGGTGCCGTTCATGTTGATCGTCGCCCCCAGCGCGATCACGAAGCTGGCGACCGAGTTGGAGACGCCGAGGTTGCGCTCCGCACAGCGCAGCGTCACCGGCAGCGTCGCGTTGGAGCTGGCGGTGGAATAGCTGACCGCCATCGCGTCCACGATCCCGCGGAAGAAACCGATCACCGGCAGCCGCGCGATCAGCTTTATCATCGCCGAATACATAACGAAGATGATCAGCAGGCAGCCGAAATAGTTCAGGCCAACCAGCTTGCCGAGCGCAACCAGCGCATCGAAGCCGAGCGTGCCGGAAACCCATGCCATGAGCGCGAATACGCCGAACGGTGTCAACTCCATCACCACCATGGTGACGTTCTGCATCACCACCGCGCCCGAATCGAAGATCTTCTGGACCGGTCCGCCCTCTTCCTTTGCCATCAGGATGCCGATCCCGATCAGCAGGGAGAAGACGATCAGCGGCAGCACGTTGACGTCCGCCATCACCTGCACCGGGCTTTGCGGCACGATGCCCAGGATCATCTCGCGCCAGGTGGTCTCGTTCGGCACCGGCGTTGGCCCCAGGTCCAGCCCGGTGGTATCCACGCCGATCCCCGGCTGGATCACCGTGCCGAGGAAGAGGCCCAGCCACACCGCGATCTGTCCGGTCACCACGAAGATCAGCAGCGCCCGGCCGCCGACGGCACCCAGCTTGCGCAGGTCGCCGATCGCCGCGACGCCCGAGACGAGGCTGAAGAAGATCAGCGGGACGACCAGCATCTTGATGAAGGCGATGAAGACGTCGCCGATGATCTTGATGCTTTCCGCGTCGGGGCCCCACAGCCGGCCGGTGATGATGCCGAGCACGAGCGCGGCAATCACCCGCTGCCACAGCGGAATGGCGAACCATTTGGCGAACAAGTCTTCTTCCCCCTTATCCTTGGTCGTCGATGCGTAGCGAAGCAATCCGGAGACCGATAGAGCGCACGTGCGCAGACCGGTGTGGGCCATTGATCGCCGCAGCGCCTGCAGCCGCTCGCGATGACGTTTATGCCGCGAGCGCAGCCTTTGCGATCCGGGTGTAGATTCGGGCCAGCGCCGCCAGATCCTCCACCGCCACCGCCTCGTCGGTCTTGTGCATGGTGGCGTTCACCAGCCCGAATTCGATCACGGGGCAGACCGCGCGCAGGAAGCGTGCATCCGATGTCCCGCCGCTGGTGGAAGCTTCGGGCACCACGCCCGTCTCGGCCTCCACCGCCGCGGCGATCAGCTGCGAAAAGTCGCCCGGCGGGGTCAGGAACGGCTCGCCCGAGATCACGGGGCGCACATCGACCTGATGCTGGGCGCAGATCGCGGTCACCTTTTCGCTGAGCGAAGCGCCCGAATGCAGGTCGTTGAACCGGATGGAAAGGCGCGCCCGGGCCTCACCGGGGATCACGTTATGCGCAGGATTGCCGACCTCGATATCGGTGATCTCGAGATTGCTCGGCTGGAACCAGTCGGTGCCTTCGTCCAGCTCGAGCGCCTCCAGCTCACCCATCGCGGCGACCAGCCGCGGGATCGGATTGTCCGCCAGATGCGGATAGGCGACGTGGCCCTGCATGCCCTTGGCGCTCAGCCACATGTTGACCGAGCCGCGCCGACCGATCTTCATCATGTCGCCCAGCCGGTTCACGCTGGTCGGCTCGCCGACGAGGCACAGGTCGGGCGCATGGTCGTTCGCGCGCATGAAATCGATCAGCGCCCGGGTGCCGTGCAGCGCCGGCCCTTCCTCGTCGCCGGTGATGACGAAGCTGATCGTGCCTGCTTCGCGCGGCACATCGGCCACGGCGGCGACCATGCAGGCAATCGCGCCCTTCATGTCGACCGCGCCGCGTCCGTAGAGCAGCTCGCCGCGCTGCTCGGGCTCGAACGCATCGCTCGCCCAGCCCGTACCGGGTGGCACGACATCAAGATGTCCGGCAAAGGCGAGATGCTTCCCCCCCTCGGGGCCCCGCCGGATCGCGAACAGGTTCTCGACCGGAGCCTCGTCCGATCCTTCGCGTCCGTCGCCGCGAACGAAGCGGTGAATCTCAAACCCCAGCGGCTCGAGCATGGCCTGCATTTCGTCGAACACCCCGCCGGTGGCCGGGGTAACGCTGGGCGCGGCGATCAGCCGCTTGGCGAGGTCGAGCACATCAGTCATGCCTGGTGCGCTAGCAGGAGACTTCGCCGATGCCCAAGCTCGATCTCGATGCGATCCCTCAGACCAACGCGACCGGCTATCCCGCCCCTTTCGACCGCGAAGTGCAGGGGCGCTGGTATCGCCGTCTTGCGCCCGTTGCCGGACTGACGCGGATGGGGGCGAGCCACGTGGTGCTGAAGCCGGGGGCGTGGTCGAGCCAGCGGCATTGGCACAGCGCGGAAGACGAACTGGTGGTCATGCTGGCGGGCGAGGCGGTGCTGGTGGAGGATGACGGTGAAACTATCATCCGCCCCGGCGATGTCGTCGCATGGGCAGCGGGGGTCGCGAACGGCCACCACCTCCAGAACTGCAGCGATGCCGATTGCGTCTTCGTGGCGATCAGCGCGGGGCCGAAGGATGGCGACTCGGGCGAATATCCCGATATCGACATGGGCTTCGACGCCGAGGGTTACGCTCACAAGGACGGCACGCGCTACGCAGCCAAGCGCACGCCCTAGTCTCGGGTCGGCTCGGGCAGCGGCCCCGGCGCCATCGCGCGGTCGAGCAGGTACGCGATCCGCAGCCCGGCCTGCGTGACCCGGCGTTGCGAGACGGGAATCGCCGCCTCGATAGCTTCCTGCGTCAGTGCGGTTTCGTCGGGCAGGGGCCCGTCGAGCGGGCTGCGGTCGAAGGCATTGGGGTAGACGAAATCGCGCGCGGTCTCCCAGCTTTCGCGGCCCCAGTCGGCGGGTGTACCTCCCGCCAGGTCGGCACGCTCGGCCGCGGTGTAGCGGCGGACCAGCGTGGGCCGCGCGCTGGTGATCGCGCGCTCGGCCAGCGGACCGTCCCAGATCCAGTGCAGGTTGAGCCCCGGTGCGATGCCATAGGCGGCCTCGCGGTCGTTGCCGCCCCGGTCGTCGAGGTCGCCCGAATGCAGCGGCATGTGGATGTCGCCCGCGAAGTGGACGACGAAGGCGAGCGCCTCCAGCCGGACATTGTCGGGCAGGCTCTCGTCGGCGAGAATGTGGAAGTTCCGTTCGATCTGCGCGCTGACGCAGTTGCCGCCGGAGCAGTTCTTGCGCGCGTCGTATTCCTCGGTCACCGGCTCGGTCTGGTAATGCCAGGCCGAGGTATAACCCCAGCGCCAGCCCTCGCGCCGGATGCAGTCGGGCCAGGTTGCCGCTTCCACCAGGTTGCCCAGCGCGCAATCGGGCGTGCCCATCTGCGCCTCGGCTCTAAAGAGCCGGTCCAGCTTGGCGCGCGTCTCGGGCTTGATGTTGGCAAGCGCGATTTCAGCGGTGATCCCGTGGGCATAATAGCCCCAGGCCGAAACCGGGGCGTGCATCACCAGCGCCAGCAGCCCGAGCCCCGCACCGATGCGCGCGCCTATGCGGCGGGCATGCTCTCGTATTGTTCGATGACCCATTGTTCGTCCTCGGCGGCGGCAATCCATTGCTGGAGCCAGTCGTGCGTCCAGACCGCCTGCATGTAGCTTTGCGCGAAGCCCGGTACACCGAAGCCGTAGGTGATGAAACGGCTGACCACGGGGGCATAGAAGATATCCGCCGCGCCGAAGGTGCCGAACAGGAACGGCCCGCCGTTGCCGAAGCGCGCCCGCGCCTCCGCCCACAGGCCGAGGATGCGGACGACGTCGTGCTTCGTGCCTTCCGAAATCTTCGCGTTCTCGTGCCGAACGCGAATATTCATCGGGCACTCGCGCCGCAGCGAGAGGTACGAGCTGTGCATCTCGGCGACCATCGCACGAGCCATCGCGCGCGCCGCATCCTCTTTCGGCCAGAAGCGATCGCGCCCGACCTTGTCGGCCAGATATTCCAGAATCGCGAGACTGTCCCACACGACGGCCTCCCCATCCTCGTTGGTGTCCCACAACACGGGCACCTTGCCCGAAGACGGGGTCAACTCGCCATCGCTGCGCTTCTTGGCCTCCCAGTCCTCGCCGAACAGGGGCACGGTGATCTCGTCGAAGGAGAGGCCGGCCTGCTTGCAGGCGAGCCAGCCGCGCAGGCTCCAGCTGGAATAGTTCTTGTTGCCGATGATCAGTTTCATGTCGTGCCGCGTCGCGTTCTCGAGGGGGGTGAGCATGCGGTTAAAGGGCTGCCCACGCCCTGTCGAGCGCAGGAGGGCCTACGGCGTCAGCGCATCGGCGACCACTGCCGCGCGCAGGGCCGCGATGCCCTGCCCCTTTTCGGCGCTGGTCAGGTGGATCTCGGGAAAGGCGGCGGGGTGCTTCTTCGCCTCCGCCGCGACCTTGTCGTGCGTTTCGGCAAGCGCGCTGGCCTTGATCTTGTCGCTCTTGGTCAGGACGATGCGATAGCCGACGGCCGCCTCGTCCAGCATCTTCATCATCGCGCGGTCGGAGTCCTTGAGCCCATGGCGGCTGTCGACCAGCACCAGCGCGCGCGCCAGCACCGGCCGCCCGCGCAGGTAGGTGCGCACCAGCCCCTGCCATTTCTCGACCACGCTCTTAGGCGCCTTGGCAAAGCCGTAGCCGGGCATGTCGACCAGCCGGAACTGCGTCGGCGCGCCGACCTCAAAGATGTTGAGTTCCTGCGTGCGCCCCGGCGTGACCGAAGCGCGCGCGATGCCCTTGCGCATGGTCAGCGCGTTCAGCAGCGAGCTTTTGCCCACGTTGGACCGGCCCGCCAGCGCCACTTCAGGCACCGTCGGGTCGGGCAGGAACTTCAGCTGCGGCGCGCTCAGCAGGAATTCGACCCGGCCGGAGACCATCCGCGCGGCGGCGATCTCCTCCGGCGTTTGCGGGCCTGTTTCCTTCGTGCTCACGCCTTGCCTTCCGATGGCTGCCGGGCTTTCGCCTCTTTCTCCGCCCGCTCCTTCTCGGCTGCCGCCTTGAGCTGGGGATGCTTGGAATAGAGGTATTTCTGCTGCGCCAGCGTCAGCAGGTTGGACGTGTTCCAGTACAGCAACAGCCCGGCCGCAAAGGGTGCCATCACGAACATCAGCACCCACGGCATGATGCTGAAGATCTGCTGCTGCATCGGGTCCATGCTCGACGGGTTGAGTCGGAAGGTCAGCCACATCGTGAAGCCAAGCAGCAGGGCGAGCGGGCCCAGTGCGAGGAAGCCGGGGACCTCCCATGGCAGCATGCCGAACAGGTTGAGGACATGCGCCGGATCGGGCGCGGACAGATCCTTGATCCACAGGATGAAGGGCTGGTGGCGCATCTCGATCGCGAGGACCAGCACCTTGTACAGCGCAAAGAACACGGGGATCTGCAGCAGCATCGGCAAGCACCCGGCGACCGGATTGACGCCCTGGTCCTTGAACAGCTTCTGCATTTCCTGCTGCTGCTTGACCTTGTCGTCCTTGTGCTTCTCCTGCAGCTTTTTCATCTCCGGCTGGATCGCCTTCATGCTCGCCATGCTGGAGAAACCTTTCTGCGCGACCGGGAACATCAGTCCGCGCACGCAGCAGGTCAGGAGGATGATCGCGACCCCGAAATTGCCGACGACCGAGAATATCTGCCGCAGGAGCCACAGGATCGGCTTTTCGAACCAGCGGAACCAGCCCCAGTCGATCGCGAGGCCGAACTGCGCGATCCCGGCGTCTTGGTAGGCATCGAGCACGCCGCTTTCCTTCGCCCCGGCGAAGAGCTGCGACGTGCGGCTGATCTGCCGCCCGGGGCGCAGGACCATCGGATCGTAGATCAGGTCGGCGCGGAACAGATCGTTGCCGAGCGAACGGAAGCCCGTGTCGAGCGCGGCGCCCCGTTCAGGGATCAGCGCGCCGAGCCAGTAGACATCGGTAAAGCCCAGCCACGCGGGGTCGGCCTCGCCGGCGACAGCGCCCTCTTCGACCAGATCGTCGTAATCGGGTCCGTAGTCGACGGTGCCGCCGAAGGTGCCGATGGGGCCGGAATGCGAGATCCAGGTGCTCTTGCTCGCGGTCAGGCTGGTGCGGGTGATGGTGGCGAAGGGCGAGACGACCACCGGCGCGTTGCCATAGTTGGCAACGGTCTGCTCGGCAGTGATCATGTAGTTGTCGTCGATCGAGAGGCGAATGCGGAAACGCTGCCCTTCGTCATTGTCCCACGCCAGCTCGACCGGGCTGCCCGGCGACAGGGTGTCGCCGCTCGATTGCCATACGGTGCGCGAATCGGGCAGCTGGGTGCCGTCGCCCACGAACCCGAACTGCGCGAAATTCTGGATCGGCGTGCCTGCGGGCGCGAGCATCTGGACCGGGCCGCTATCCTTGTCGACCGTCGCCCGGTGGTCCTTCAACTCGATATCGTCGACCCGTGCGCCGACGAGGTTGATCGAACCTTCCACGCGCGGTGCGTCGATCCGCACACGGTCGCCGGATGCCAGCGCCTCTTCAAGGTCGATCGCCTGCTGCGCCACGCTGGGCGCGAGGCCCGTCTCGTTCGCGATCTCCTGGCCCGCACGCTGTTCGGGCGTGGTCGCCCGGTCGACCTGCTCGGTCTCGGGCGGGGCCGGGTAGAAGTAGCTGATCGCCGTATCGTACAACAGGATCATGAGGCCGCACAAAACCACGGCGAAGATGAGATTGCGCTGATTGTCCAAGAACTGTGGTCCTGCTTGCTCTTCAGGCGATTGGTAAAACGAAGGTCATGGTGTCCGGCTAGGGCACCGGATCATGCCCGTGCCCGCCCCATGGATGGCAGCGCATTATACGCTTGAAGCCCAGCCATCCACCCTTGATTGGGCCGTGTTTCTCGATTGCCTCGATGGCATATTGCGAACAGCTGGGCTGGAAGCGACAGCTGGGCGGAAGAATCGCGCTCGGCCCCATCTGCCAGCCGCGAATCAGCAGCACCATGACGCGCCTGACCGGGCTCATCGCGAGCGCCGCTTGCGGGGTGGCCGGCCGCGCTGCCCTTCGCCCCTGGCCGCCTTGCCGAGGGCACGCACCAGTTCGTCGGACAAGCTGGAGAAATCGCGCTCCACCCCGCCTTCGCGCCCGATCAGCACATGATCGTGATCGGGCAGGCCGCCGTGGGGCAGCTGGGCCCAGAGCAGTTCGCGAAAGCGGCGCTTCATGCGGTTGCGCACCACCGCATTGCCGATCTTCTTGGTCACCGTGATGCCGTAGCGCACACCGCGCCCCTCATTCGGGCGCACCAGCAGCACGAAGCCCGGCATCGGCACGCGCAGGCCGCGATTCGCCGCGAGAAAGTCCGCGCGCGCGGTCAGCACGTTGTCCGTCGTGACGGCGCCGATAGTGGCCGGGCTGGCGGTCTCGGGCGTGTTCATGGCACCCAGATAGGCAAACGGGCCCCCGATCGGGAGCCCGCAAGCATCGTCACACAGCGTGGCGAGGCCGGCAGGCCCCGCAAAACCGTGATGATTACGCGCAGAGCTTCTTGCGGCCGCGCTTGCGACGCGCGGCAAGAACCTTGCGGCCGCCGGTGGTGGCCTTGCGTGCGAAGAAGCCGTGGCGACGCGCACGAACGAGATTGCTGGGCTGGAAAGTCCGCTTCATGATATCCTCGAATGCTGGGTCGACCCTCCGCGCTGGGCGCGGGCGAATCGCAAGTTCCTCCGCCCCATCGGGGACGGAACTTCAAGCGCGGGCCTCTACGGGCTCGTCGCCGTTACGTCAAGATAGGCGATGCGTGGCGGAGCATCGGCCTCGCCAGCCGCCTCGTTATCATTGGCCGCCTGCGCGGCGGTTCGCGCAATCCAGCCGCGCATGGCCCCCGCATCGAGCCAGCGGGCCCGGGCATGGGGGACGGCGTTGGTCATGGCGTAGAAGTCGCGCGCACCCTCGTCGCTCATGCCCATTTCGCGGTAATAGTCGAGGTAATAGCGGTGCTCGGGCGCGTCCGGCGCAAAGTCGTCCGCCTCACGCCCGCGATTGTCGCGCCACGAATGGACCGCGAATCGCGCCCCGTCCGCCACTTCGCGCCGCTCGCCGGCCAGGAACAGCTCGACCGCGCCCGAGCGGACCGACCCGCCGCGCGGCACGCGCGTGGTCAGCCCGGCGGCGCGAATCATCCGCCCGACCGCAAGGTTCGCCCGGTCGTTCTCGGTCCCCGGCGCCTCGACCAGGTCGAGCGTGCGCATCTGCGGGTAGGCACGCAGCAGAGCATCGAACTGGGCGGGCGTGGCCGCATCGGTCACGCCGACGAGGGCGGCACGCGTCGGATCGATCACGCGAAACGGGCCGAACGCGGCGAGCGCGGTGGGCGCCGATGCGCGGAAAGAGGTGATGGCCCGGTCTGCAAACACGTAAGAGATGCGGGGCGCTGGCGGCGGGGCATCCCGGTCGACACCATTCGCCACGAAGTAGGTGTCGACCGGGGCATCATCCCCGAAGCGCGGATCGCTTTCGTCGATCCATTCTTCGGTCACGGTGACCCTGACGAGCCAGCCCTCGGCCTGAAGGGGGGAAGGGGCCAGGCCGAGGGTGGTCAGGAGTGCCGGAATAAGGGGGGTCAGCCAGCGCACCGGCAATCTTTTGCCGGATTTGCGTTACCATGATGGAAGCAAGAATGGTTTCCGGCCCGGTAACCTGCGCGAGAATCGAGACTTTGCGCCCTCGACAATGCGCGCGGCACGCGGCAACCTCTTGCCGGGGGCGTGACGCGGGGTGCGCGCGCAAGGGGGAGACCGCCGGTGGTCGCAACGGTTCGCACGGTCGCCTATCTCGGGCTGGAGGCCCGCGCGGTCGAGGTGCAGTGCCAGCTCGCCGCCGGCCTGCCGCGCTTCAGCGTCGTCGGCCTGCCCGACAAGGCGGTGAGCGAGAGCCGCGAGCGGGTGCAGGCCGCGCTCGCCTCGATGGGCCTCGCGCTGCCGCCCAAGCGGATCACCGTGAACCTCTCGCCCGCCGACCTGCCCAAGGACGGATCGCACTACGACCTGCCGATCGCGCTCGCGCTGCTCGCCGCGATGGGCGTGGCGGACCGCGAGCAGCTGGCCGATTTCGTCGCGGTCGGCGAACTCGCGCTCGACGGGCGGATCGTCGGCTCGCCCGGCGTCCTGCTCGCCGCGATGCATGCCAGCGAGGCCGAGTGCGGGCTGATCTGCCCCGCGATTCAGGGCGCGGAGGCGCGCTGGGCGAGCGGCATCCCGGTGATCGCGGCGCCCGATCTGGTCAGCCTGCTGAACCACCTCAAGGGAACGCAACAGCTCGCAGAACCACAGCTAGGCACGGTCGAAGAGGCACTACCCGGCCCCGACCTCAGGCAGGTGAAGGGACAGGAGAGTGCCAAGCGCGCGCTCGAGATCGCGGCGGCGGGCGGCCACAACCTTCTGATGAGCGGGGCGCCGGGTGCCGGCAAGAGCCTGCTCGCCGCGTGCCTGCCCGGCATCCTCCCCCCACTTTCTCCGGCCGAGGCGCTGGAGGTGAGCATGGTGCAATCGGTCGCCGGACTGCTCGAAGGCGGGCGGATCAGCCGCGCGCGGCCCTTTCGCGCGCCGCACCATTCGGCGAGCATGGCGGCGCTGACCGGCGGCGGGCTGAAGGTGCGTCCGGGCGAGGTCTCCCTCGCGCATCTGGGCGTGCTGTTCCTCGACGAACTGCCCGAATTCCAGCGGCCGGTGCTCGATTCGCTGCGCCAGCCGCTCGAGACCGGCAAGGTCGACGTCGCGCGCGCCAATGCGCATGTCAGCTACCCCGCGCGGGTCCAGCTGATCGCGGCGATGAACCCGTGCCGCTGCGGCCATCTGGGCGATCCCTCGCTCGCCTGTTCGCGCGCGCCCAAGTGCGCCGCCGATTACCAGAGCAAGGTCAGCGGGCCGATGCTCGACCGGATCGATTGCCACGTGGAGGTCGAGCCGGTCAGCGCGAGCGACCTTGCCCTGCCCCCACCGGCAGAGGGGAGCGCGCAGGTCGCCGCGCGCGTGGCTACCGCCCGACAGGTGCAGAGCGCGCGCGAAGCGACAAGCGGCGCGCGCACCAATGCCGAGCTCGACGGCGACATGCTGGAGCGCTTCGCCACGCCCGACGAGGCGGGACGCACGCTGCTGATGCAGGCGGCCGAGGCGATGCGGCTCTCGGCGCGCAGCTATGTGCGCATGCTGCGGGTGGCGCGCACGATCGCGGATCTTGGCGGTGCGGAGCAGGTGGGCCGGGTGCACGTGGCCGAAGCGCTGAGCTACCGGCGGCAGGCGCCGCGGGCGTGAGCGGCGGCGCGGCCTGACACACCTGACACAGTGTCTAAGAGCTAAAAACCGCCGGCCCTGACGACGCGGATCTGCGGGGGCGGATCGACGGTTTGAAAGAGCGCTGCACGGGGTAGCCCGGTGGGGGAGTGTAGGACAGTGGGAGCTCGAGATACTCTTAGAACTGGGACTGAACTTGCCCGAATGCGTACATCGAGCCACTACCCCCATGACAGTTTCAAAACCACCCACCTGACTCCACCCCACCAGAACATGGTGCGAACACGCACTCTAGAGTTGGAAGAGCGCCCACTCCCCCATTTCAAGGGGCCAGTAACCATGTCCTTCGACATTTTCGAATTTTTTGGAACGCCACAAAATGGTGCCCATATTCTTGTTCTTATCCGCGCCGCCTATCACCATTCCCTGATTTTCCAAGGTCCCGACCAGCTCCGAGCGGGTCATCGGGCTGCCGCGGTCTCGGATAGCTTGAATGGCAGCTTTCACGATTTTGGACGGCTTGTCACCACGCTTGGGAGATGGCGAATCGATTGCCCCCGCCTTGGAGTCATCGTTCGTTCCGAGCTGAGAAACTGGCGCAGAGGCATTCCTGACTTCAGACTCCGCCCCCGAAAGCGCCTCGTAAGTTGCAATGAATTGCCGAAGCCGTTCGGCTTCAATCTCTAATTCCGCCAATTTTTCTCGTGCAATTTCAACGACATCCATCTGCGGAGTCCTTTCTTGTGGCGACGTTATCACCGGGCATGCCACAACCTGTGCACTCATGCAACTCAGGCACTTGCATTGAGGCCCCTCGTTAGGGTAGAAAAGTCCCACGAATGCCCTCAATGGGTTCGCAGAAAGGATGGGTGCGATGATGAGATAGGGTGAGGGCCCAGGCGCTCGAAAACCCTGAAAGCAAAAAAGGGCCGACCAAAAGGCCGGCCCCCGAATAACCTAGCGGAGGAACCGCTGTGATCACTCTTTCAACACTTTGTGGATCGCATGTTCCTCCGCCAACCGCAAGGAAAATGCAAAATGGTCCATGTGTCGGCCTACCGCCGTATTCGCTACGGCAGCCCGGAGTACGTCCGGGCGCACTGGCGCTCACGATAATGTGACACCGTTATCACAAGGCGGCGGCTTCGGTCGCCTCCTCCATTCATCAACCTTGCCCCGCTTCGGCGGGGCATTTTTTTGGTACTCCGGCCGGCAACCGACAAGGTATCACCCGAATCAACACCAAGAAATGAATGGTATTTTATCTTTTGCCCCGCACCGTCATTTAGCCGTGTCTATGACGGACTGTAACAGTGGACAATTTGTAACCCTTGACCTCCCCGCTCCCACGCGGGACCACGCCAGCATGACCGATCCCATCACCCTGTGGGGCCTGCCCCATTCGCTCTATACCGGCCGCGCGCGCGCCTATCTGCGCAAGCAGCGGATCGCCTATGTCGAGCGCCCGCCGAGCGATCCCGCGTTTGCCGAGCGCGTTATGCCCGCGATCGGGCGGGCGATCATTCCGGTGGTCGAGCTGGCGGACGGCACGATCATCCAGGACACGGTCGATATCATCGACCATTTCGAGGGGGAGGACAGCGCGCCCGTCCCGCACCCCGCCTACCCCGGCGATGCGCGTTTGCTCGCGCTGGCACACCTGTTCGAGCTTTACGCGGTCGTCGGGCTGACGCGCCATGCGATGCATTACCGGTGGAGCTATCTGGCCGAGCAGGAGCTGTTCCTGCGCGATGCCTTCGCCACCGGCGGCGATATGGAACGCGCCGAGGCGACGATGGCGCGGATGCATTCCTACCTCCCCATGCTCGGCGTCGATGCCGCAACGATTCCGGCGATCGAGGAAAGCTATCGCGAGTTGCTGACGCATCTCGATGCGCATTTCGCGCAGTTCCCCTTCCTGCTGGGCGCCGTGCCGAGCATTGCCGACTACGCGCTGTTCGGGCCGATGTTCGCGCATCTGGGGCGCGATCCGGTCCCGCTCTCGGTCATGCAGAAGGCCGCGCCGCGGGTATTCCGCTGGGTCGAGCGGATGCATGCGCCCGGCCTCGATCTGGTGGACTTCGCGCAGCCCGCACCCGACTTCGCCGAGGACGCGCTACCCGACACGCTCCCGCCGCTGCTCGCACAGATCGCGCGCGAGCTGACGCCCGACCTGACCGACCGGCTGGCCTTCCTGCGGGGCTATGTGGCGGAGCATGCGCCGCAGCCGGGCGATCCGGTGGCGGACAAGCCGCACCGCCGCGTGATCGGGCAGGTGGAAACCTCCTTCCGCGACGTCGCCTATACCGGCGGGGTGCAGCCCTACACGTTCTTCCTGTGGCAGCGGCTGCTTGCGGCGGGTCACCACCCGGCTGCCAACACGCTGTTCGCGCAGCATGGCTTGTCCGACCTGATCGAGGCGGACCTGCCGATCCGCGTCGAGCGACGGGACAATATCGAGATGTGGGCTCAGCCTGCGTAGGGCGTGTTGGCGAGCTTATGGCGGGTGAGGTCGGGCGCGCCGTCGCTCCACCACACCGGCCCACGCTCACCCAGCGCGACCTTCGCCGCATGGACCCGGGCCCGCGCGCGGCTTTCGGCACGGTGGTCGCCAGCCCGCTTCGCCGCGCCGACCGCGCGGCGCGCATCCATCAGCTCATCGACCAGCGACTGGCGGCGCGCTTCGGACAGGCGCGGATCGGTTGCGCGCCACAGCACACCGTCGACGATGATGTAGCGGCCGTCGGGCGTATGCGCGACTTCGCGTGGCAAGGCGGCGCCTACTCCGCCGCCTCGCGCGCGTCGTCGTCCACGCTGTCGCCGTCCACACTGCCACCAGTATGGAGCGCGTGAGGCGCGTTGGGCACCCCACCCTCGCTCCGGTCGCGCCCTTCTGCGGGCAAGTCCTTGCGCGCGATCATGTTGAGGTCGGCGGGGCCCAGGATGCGGCCGTCATGCGCCAGCATGGCGACCGGGCCGATCGGCATGCGATCCCGCTCGTCCACGATCACCGGGTCCATACTGGATGCGCCATCGGCGTATTTGAGGCCCCAGTGCCGCAGCGAAACCATTGCGGGCAGCAGGTCCAACCCCTTTTCGGTCAGGCGATATTCCACCCGGCGACGGTCGGCCTCGTCCTGCACCCGGTCGAGAATGCCGTGTTCGACAAGGCGGCTCAGCCGATTGGAGAGGATGTTGCGGGCAATGCCCAGCTCGCTCAGGAATTCCTCGAAATGGTGGATCCCGTTGAAGCTGGCGCGCAGGATCATGAAGCTCCACCGCTCGCCCATGACTTCGAGCGCCGCGGGAAGCCCACAGGCGCTCAGATCCTTCAGCGGCTCGCGGACTTCTGTACCCATGTAAAATCTCTCCAGATTTCGAAACCTACCGCAATTGCCGGCCGTCACAAAATCGAAACTGAATTTCCAGTTGCGATATGCAACTTATAGCCGTAGGTGGCGTTCCGCAACCCAACGTGGCTGCGACCAGACATTCAGAAAGCCCCCTTTTGCAAGGAGCCTGCATCATGACCTTTCCCAAGCCCCGCCTGCGCGCAGCAGCGATTGCCGGCGTTGCCGCCCTCACCACCGCACTGACCTTCGGCGCGTCGCTGGCGCCCACCACGGCGCAGGCCGCCGGTGCCTATTATCGCGCCACGCTGGAACAGCCGGTCGAAAAGCGGACCGAGATCATCCGCGGCGGCACCTTCATCTGTTCGGGCACCACCTGCGTCGGCACCAAGGCCCGCTCGCGCCCGACGGTGGTGTGCGAAAAGCTCGCGAGCGAATTCGGCCAGGTCGCGACTTTCTCCGTCGGCGGGACCGAGCTTTCCGCCGAAGACCTCGCCGCCTGCCGCGCCACCCTGGCCGACTGATCGAATCGCCTGCCCTGCGGTCGCCGAAGCGCGATTCGCAGGGCGGCGGACGCAAACGAAAAGCCCTCCGCGCCGCTATGGCTCGGAGGGCTTTTTCATGCGCATAACGCGCGCAGGTTCACGGCGCGGGGCGGCGTTATGCCACCCGCGCTCAGGCAACCTTCAGCTGGCGACAGTCAGCGTCGTGCGGGCAAACATGCCCGAATTAACCCTGGCGTGCCTTCATCCGCTTGTTGGTCTTGTTGATCACATAAGTGCGCCCGCGACGGCGAATCACGCGGTTGTCGCGGTGGCGATTCTTGAGCGACTTGAGGCTGTTGCGAATCTTCATGGTAATACCCTGAAACAAGCTTTGGCCCCGCGATTGGGGCCCATACAAAACAAATCGGCACCGCAGATCAGCCTGCGATGCCGCCATCGTTGCGCCTCCATTTATGTCTCGGCGCCAAAAAGTCAAGCAAGTGCGCGCAGGCCCGCCGACTTGGGCGGCACGGATTGCATCCCTCGTGCGTTACCCACAAGTGACACCCCACCGACTCGACGAAAGGCCCATACCATGAAGGCCCGTACAACTCTTGCACTGATCGCCCTGCCGATCGCCCTCACCGCCTGCGCCAGCACGCGCCCCGCCGGGCCGATCGAGGTGACGCGCTTCGTCGATACCGATGCCCGCGCGCAGCTGGGCAACGCGCGCCTGTTCGTCGAGACCGCACCGGGTTCGCCCGAGCAGGGCCTCGCGCTGGCACCCTACAAGCAGGCGGTCGCGCAGCAGCTGGCGCAGTACGGCTACGCCGAAGATGCGCGCACCGCCGCCAGCCAGACCGCCAGCGTCAGTGTCGAGCGCGCGAACATCGACGAGGATGGCCGCCGCGGTCCGGTGAGCGTGGGCGCAGGTGGATCGACCGGCAGCTACGGCGGCGGAGTCGGGCTCGGCATCGGCTTCAACCTGGGCGGCGGATCGGGAGAGCGCGTGGTCACGCGCATGGAAGTGCGCATCCGCGACCGGGCAAGCGGCGACGTGTTGTGGGAAGGTCGCGCGCGGCTGGACGCCCCGGCCAAATCACCGCTCGCACAGAGCGAGCCCGCAGCCGCCGCACTGGCCGATGCGCTGTTCCGCGGCTTCCCGGGCAACAACGGAGAAACCATCGAAGTGGAGATCGATTCTTGAGCAATATCGTCATCGACAGCGCGTTCGACAGTGGCAGCATCGACGTGATGACCATCCACCAGGCGAGTGCGATGCTGCGCCTGAAGAACGACAAGGACAGCGAATTCAAACAGTGGTTCCATTTCCGCGTCGCCAATGCGGGCGGGCGCGAACTGATGCTGAAGATCGTGGGCCTGAACGACAGCGCCTATCCGGCGGGCTGGCCCGGCTACAACGCCTGCGTCAGCGAGGACCGCGATTTCTGGGGCCGCGCTTCGTCCAGCTTCGACAAGGACGAGGAAGGCGGCACGCTGACGATCCGTTACACCCCCACGGGCGACCTGGTCTGGTTCGCCTATTTCGCACCCTTCTCGATCGACCGGCACCACGATCTGATCGCCGAATGCGCCAGCAGCGAAGGCGTGTCGCACAAAAGGCTTGGTGAAACGCTCGACGGGCGCCCGCTCGACTGCCTCGAAATGGGCGAGGGCGAAACGCAGGTGTGGCTCTACGCGCGCCAGCATCCGGGCGAGAGCATGGCCGAATGGTGGATGGAAGGCGCCCTGCAGGCGCTGTGCGACCCGACCGACACGCTGGGCCGCGCGCTGCGCGAGAAGTGCCGCTTCCACATCGTGCCCAACTGCAATCCCGATGGCAGCGCGCGCGGGCACCTGCGCACCAATGCCAAGGGCGTGAACCTCAACCGCGAATGGGCCGAGCCCACGCTCGAAAACTCGCCCGAAGTGCTCGCCATCCGCAATGCGATGGACGAAACCGGCGTCCATTTCGCGATGGATGTCCACGGGGACGAGGCGATCGATGCCGTGTTCCTCGCCGGGTACGAAGGCATCCCGAGTTGGAGCGACGAGCATGGCGAGCGGTTCTATCGCTACCAGCGCATCCTCGATCGCCGCTGCCCCGATTTCCAGACCGCCAAGGGCTACCCCAAGTCGGGCCCGGGCACGGCCAATCTGGCGATCAGCACCAATCAGGTCGCCGAACGCTACGCCGCGACCGCAATGACGCTGGAAATGCCGTTCAAGGACAATGGCGACTATCCGGACGAGCTGCAGGGCTGGAGCCCTGACCGTTCCAAGGTCTTGGCCCGCGATTGCCTCGGCGCGCTGCTCGAATGGCTGGAGAGCGACGAGCGATAGTCCCCGTTTCCCCTCCCTCCTCAGGGGGGAGGGGAGTGACGCAGGGTGACACGTGTCACCCAGGTGTCACCCTGAGAAATCCTTCGTACTTCAGAGACTTGCAGCGCGGCGGGCGACGCTTTGCGGGTTTTGGACCGCGCGCCCGCCCGAAAGGCGTGGGGCGTGAGCGGAGAGGACGACAATGGGAAAGAGCCGTCGCCACGCTAGCCTGTGCGCCTGAAGTAGGAAAATGCCGGACGACGTGACGCGGCCTGCTCCTACCCCTTGCGGGGGAGGAAAGTAGATGAGGCCTAATCGAGGTGCGCGGGGCCGAAGCCGTGCGGCAGCAGGGCCGACAGGCGCACTTCCATCACCTCGTTCGCGCCGACGCACAGGATCAGCGGGTCGGTGCCGCCGAGCTGCGCGATCTCGTTGAGCACCTGTCGGCACCGCCCGCATGGCGTGATCGGCGCATCGCCGCCCTTGCCCTTCGGCCCGGTCACCGCGAGCGTCACCAGCCCGCCGCGCCGCCCGTCGGCCAGCGCCTTGGCCACCGCCACGGTCTCCGCGCACAGCGAGAGGCCGTAACTCGCATTCTCGATATTGGTCCCGGTGACGACCGCGCCATCCTCGAAGCGCAGCGCCGCGCCCACCGGGTAATCCGAATAGGGCGCGTAGGCGGTTTGCGCCGCCGCGCGCGCGGCGGCGATCAGTTCCGAATCGCGGGCATCGGTCATGGCCGCACCACCACCCATGCCACGGGATCCTTGCTCCCCGGCCCGTGGTAATTCTCGTTCGCGGTCCAGATCAGCCATGGCCGTCCTCCATAATCGGGCTCGAAGCGCGTGCGCACGAGCCACAGGTTGCGTTCGATCCGCGCGGCGACGCCGTGCGCGTCCTCGAATTCGCGCCCCAGCTTGAGGATCGCGGGCTTGCCCGCATGCGCCTCGATCTGATTGGCGAGAATCGTAAGCTCGCTGCGCACATGCCCGCTGGTGACCGGCTCGAGGCAGTCCTCGCCCGTGTCGATCAACGCGATGGCGGGCGGCAGCAGGGCTTCGTCGCGCGGAACGATAGTGACGAAATTGGCGGACTGGCCATCGGCGGGCACGCACGGGTCGAACACGTGGACCGCGCCCACCTCCAGCCCGGCGGCGCGCGCGGCGGCCAAGTTGCGGGTGAAGGCGGCCGATCGCTGGTCGCTGCCCGAGGTTGCCGGCAGGTACACGAAATCGGCCCCGCTGCCCTTGAGCACCGCGAAATTGGCATCGGCGCCGCCTGCGGACAGATCGGCGCCCTGTTCGGGATATTCGCTTTCGGGCGGCTGCCACGTGCGCAGGTCCAGCCACAGCCACACGCCCCCACCGATCGGAGCAAGGATCAGCACGGCCAGCAACAGCCTGAGCCAAGGCTTGTGCCCTGGGGAACGTCCGGTCTTCCTCGCCATGCTCAGCCCCGGATGTGCAGGACGCAGATCAGCGTGAACAGGCGGCGCGCGGTGGCGAAATCGGTTTCGACCTTGCCCTCCAGCCGTTCGACCAGCAGCTCCGCCGCGCGGTTGTGAACCCCGCGCCGGGCCATGTCGATCGTCTCGATCTCGGCCGGGGTCGCCTTGCGAATCGCCTGGTAATAGCTGTCGCAGATCGCGAAATAGTCGCGGATCGAGCGGCGGAAACGCGCCAGTCCCAGCAGGATCGTCTCCAACTGTTCGTCATCCTCGGTCGCGATGTCGAGCGCCAGCCGGTCGTCGCGGACCGACAGCGCGAGGTGATAGGGGCCGTCCGCGCCCTTGTCCGCCGAGCGGACGGGCTTGAAGGTGTTTTCCTCGATCAGGTCGAAGATCGCGACGCGCCGCTCCTGCTCGACGTCGGCATTGCGCCACAGGATCGTCGAATCGTCGAGATCGATTTTCGAGATGCGGTGGTCGGCCATGTGATCGCACCTGCCTTCGCAGAAATGTCATGTCCCCGGCAAGGCCTGTTCACCTTGTTCGCACTATTCACAGGGCGAGGTGGAAAATGCGAGCGCCTGATGCCTTGCGGGTCGGCGCGCCTTCGCACATTGATCGGCAAATGTCCGACGACGCCCTGCTCCTCGCCCCTGCCGCATCCGATTCGAAGCCCGATACCGCGCCCGAGACGGGCCGCGCCCTGCCGTCTAACGTGGAGGCGGAGGCCGCCTTTCTGGGCGCGGTGCTGATCGACAATTCGGTTTACGAGGAACTGCCCAACCCGCTGCGGCCCGATCATTTCTTCGTGCCCGCGCACCGCCTGATCATGGAACGCGTGCTGACCATGATGGAACGCGGCGCAACCGCGAGCCCGGTGACGCTCAAGCCCTATTTCGAAGGCAGCGAACATCTGGAGCAGCTGGGCGGGACGACCTATCTCGCGCGGCTGACGGCGGACGGCCACGGCCTGCTCGCGACGCGCCAGCTGGCCGAACAGATCTACGACCTCGCGCTGCTTCGCGAACTGGTGACGGTGGGCCGCACGCTGGTGGGCGGCGCGCTCGACACGTCCGAAACGGTCGAACCGCTCAAGCAGATCGAGAAGGCCGAGGCCGCGCTCTACGAGATTGCCGAGGGGACCAACATCGGCAGCGACGCGAGCACCTTCAAGGATGCCTCGATCGCCGCGCTGAAGCTGGCGCAGAAGGCGATGAATTCGGATCGCGGCCTGTCGGGGCGGACCACCGGCCTCGCCACGATCGACGAGAAGACCGCCGGCCTGCACAATTCCGACCTCGTGATCCTCGCCGGGCGTCCGGGCATGGGCAAGACCTCGCTCGCCACCAATATCGCGTTCAACACCGCCTACGAATATCTCAAGCAGATGCGCGACGGCGGGCCCGACTCGGGCGGCGCGCCGGTGGCGTTCTTCAGCCTGGAAATGAGCGCGGACCAGCTCGCCACGCGTATCCTCGCCGAACAGGCGGAGATCAGTTCGGAAAAGCTGCGTTCGGGCGATATCGGGCGCGACGAGTTTACCCGGCTTTCCGAAGCCAGCCAGCGCCTTGCCGACCTGCCGCTCTATATCGACGATACCCCCGCTCTCACCATCGATGCGCTGCGGATGCGCGCGCGGCGGCTGAAGCGGAAGAACAAGATCGGCCTCGTCGTGGTCGACTACCTGCAGCTGCTGCAGGGCTCGGGCCGCGCGAACGACAACCGCGTGAACGAGATTTCGGAGATCAGCCGTGGCCTCAAGACCATGGCGAAGGAGCTGGAGCTGCCGGTCATCGCGCTCTCGCAGCTGAGCCGTGCGGTGGAGCAGCGCGAGGACAAGAAGCCGCAGCTGGCCGACCTTCGCGAATCGGGCTCGATCGAGCAGGACGCCGACATGGTGTGGTTCATCTACCGCGCCGAATATTACCACAAGGCGCAGATGCCCAACGTGCCCGACGGCTCCGAATCGCCCGACGATGCGCAGAAATACCAGGACTGGATGGAGGAGCATCAGAAGCTGGTGAACAAGGCGCTGCTGATCGTCGCCAAGCAGCGTCACGGTTCCACCGGCAACGTGCCGCTGATCTTCCAGAGCGAATACACTAAGTTCAGCTCCCCCACGTACCGCGACTATTCGGACTTCGGGGAAGAGTAGGGGTCGAGGACCGGGCGCAGGGCCACGCACGGGATTCACGTTGAAAATCGCGGCGCGAGCCCCTATAGGTTACTTCGATCCCGAAATTTAAGTGCATGGAGTGCCTTCGCTTATGGCGCGCGTTACCGTTGAAGATTGCGTCGACAAGATTCCCAACCGCTTCGATCTCGTGCTGCTGGCCGCAGAGCGCGCGCGCGAAATCTCGGGCGGGGCGGAAATCACGCTCGACCGCGACCGTGACAAGAACCCGGTCGTCGCGCTGCGCGAAATTGCCGAGCAGACCGTGAAGCCCAAGGAACTGCAGGAAAGCATGGTCACCAACCTGCAGAAGATCCTGCCGGACGACGACGACGAGGTCGATGAAATCGGCTCGCTCAGCCAGTCGGCCGAGGCGCTGCGCGTGACCGCCGCGACCCCGACCCGCTCGACCTCGGTGGGTGGCGACTACGAAGGCTGATCTTCAGCGATCCGGTTTCCAGCGAAAGCGGGGCGGACCTCTCGGGAGGTTCCGCCCCGCTTTCGTTTGGGCACGCTGCACGACGCGGCTTGTTCGAGGGCCGCTTTTGCGGGGGGAAAACCGCGCTATGTAATGAAGGCGCAACACCCGCGCGTCTTCACCGCGCGCTCAAGGGAGGACAGCGAATATGGCGGTGGTCGCGATCTACAGCGTCAAGGGCGGGGTCGGGAAGACGACCTTCGCGGCGAACCTGGCGTGGTGCGCGGCAAGCCAGTCGAGCCGGCGCACGCTGCTGTGGGATCTCGACGCGGCGGGCGGCGCGGGCTTCCTGCTGGGGGTCGATCCCAGGAAGAAGAAACGCGTCACCAGCGTCATCAGCAGGGACATGGATCCCGCGAAGCTGATCCGCCGGACCGCCTATCCGCGCCTCGACCTGCTGCCGGCCGATGAATCGATCCGCGCGCTCGACATCCAGCTGGCCGAAATCGGCAAGAAGAACCGCATTGCAAAGCTGACCGCCGATCTCGTCAAGGATTATGATCGGCTGGTGCTCGACTGCCCGCCGGTGCTCAACGAATTGTCCAGCCAGATCGTGCGCGCCGCCGATCTGGTCATCGTGCCCATCCCGCCCTCGCCCCTGTCCGCCCGCGCGCTCGACACCGTGCGCGAGGAGGTGAGCGCGGAGGGCAAGAAGGCGCCGCCGATCATGCCGGTGTTCTCGATGCTGGATCGCCGCCGCACGCTGCACCGCGAGGCGGCGCAGGCCGAGAGCGGCTGGCCCGCGATCCCCGCCGCCAGCGTGATCGAGCAGTGCGCCACCCGGCTCGCGCCGGTCGGCGCTTTCGCGCCGCGCACCGACGCGGCCCGTGCGTTCAAGAAACTCTGGACCGACGTCGAGCGCAGGCTGGCGAAGGGCTAGTCCGCGCTTCCGCGTCCGGTCTTTTCCTGCAGGGCATCGATCCGCAGCGAGGCTTCGGCCTTGCTCAGCTCGGGATCGAAAGCCTCCGGATCGCCCGCCTCTTCGGCCAGGGTCTTGAGATAGCTCGCCTGGGCGCCGGTCATCGCTTCGTCGCCGGTGGTCCAGTTTTCCGGCTTCTTCTCCGCATTCGATACCGGGTTCGCCTTGGGGTGCTGGTTGATCGTATCCATGATGGTCTCCTTTCCTCCAGAACGAGCGATGTTCGCTTTACGTTCCCGTGGTCGAATGAGGAAAGAGGGGCTGTCCATGCGGGGCGGGCGCGCTATGCAAACGTCCATGCAACATGCCGCCCCTTCCGATCTCTCCGCCGTCATCCGGGCGCTCGCGATCCTCGTCGCGGGAATGGCGCTGCTGCTCGTGATCGATCTGGCGGGCAGGCCAGCGGGTACCATCGGGCAGGACCGGGCGGTGGAAGGCGCGCTCTCGTCGAGCAGCGCCACGCTGGCCGAGATCGTCGGTCCGCCGACCACGCCGGATGATCCCGAGGCGGGGGCGGCAGCCGAGGAACGGCGCGAGCGGGCGCAGTCGGCCGCCTTCTTCATCGAACAGGCGGCCCTGGCATGGCGGCGCGAAGACGCCGACGCGCCCGAACAGGTCGCGAGTGAACTGGGCGCGGCGGCGGTGCTGGCGATGCTCGGCAAGCTGTGGATGCTCGGCTGGCTGCTGGCGCCGCTGGGGGCACTGGCGGCGCGGCTCGCCTGCCCTGGGACGCAGGACCGGCATCCCCACTGGTCGGACATTTTCGCGGCGACCAGCCTCGGCGTGTCGGGCGGGCTGATCGGTCTGGCGCTGGGGATCTACGGACTGGGCGCCCCCGCCCCCTTCGTCCTCGCCCCGCTGGTGAGCGCCATCGTGGTCGCCAATGCGTGGCTGCTGGCCCTGCATGCCCGGCTCGATCGGACCTCGGCCCTGCTGCGGCTGGCCCCGCTGCTCATCATCGTGACCGTGCTGGTGGTGCTGGCGCGCGAGATTCTGTTGCGGCTG
Organism: Alteriqipengyuania triglochinis; assembly: GCF_054655655.1. Taxonomy (NCBI): domain Bacteria; kingdom Pseudomonadati; phylum Pseudomonadota; class Alphaproteobacteria; order Sphingomonadales; family Erythrobacteraceae; genus Alteriqipengyuania; species Alteriqipengyuania triglochinis. The sequence goes on along the minus strand of NZ_BAAHNC010000002.1, from coordinate 680,976 downwards.
GCGGTCCTGCCCTGATCCCCGGGACGCACTGAAGCCTCGACCCGGTCGCCTGAGCGGATTAGAAACAGCTGCGGAGGGTCCATTTTATGAGCGATATTTCCGATGCCTTCGGCACCGCGATGGAGGGCGGGCTGTATGGACGCGCAGTCGAGCGCGAAACCGGCGAGCGTACGACCGCGCCGACCGACGCGAGCGGTCATTTCGCGGAGCAGGCTTGCCTGAACTGCGGCACCGCGCTGATGGGCCCCCACTGCCATACCTGCGGGCAACACGCGCACCTCCACCGCACGCTCTTCGCCGTCGGCCACGATCTGGTCCACGGCGTGCTGCATCTCGACGGCAAGCTGTGGCGCACGCTCCCGCTGCTGACGCTGCAGCCCGGCAAGCTGACCCGCCGCTATATCGACGGCGAGCGGGCCGACTTCGTCTCGCCGATGGCGATGTTCCTGTTCAGCGTCTTCCTGATGTTCGCGATCTTCCAGGCGATCGGCTTCACCACGCCCGCCGATTTCGGCGGCGCGAACATGGGCAAGATCGGCGACGACCTTGGCAAGGTTCGCGAAGAGCTGGTCGAGGACCGGAGCGAACGGCGCGGAGACCTCGCCCAGGCACAGGCAGGCGAGACCGACGCAGAGGCTATCGCGGAGATAGAAGCGGATATCGCCGAGCTCGACCGGGAAATCGCCGGCATCGACCGCGGCCGCAACTTGATCCTCGGCGACGGGAAGGACGCGGCGCGCGGCGGTTACACGGTCACCGGCGATACGGATGTCGCGCTGTTCAAGAAGCTCAACGAAAAGTGGCGCAAGCACCCGGAGCTGATGCTCTACAAGCTGCAGGCCAGCAGCTACAAATTCTCGTGGCTGCTGATCCCGATCTCGCTACCCTTCGTATGGCTGCTGTTTGCGTGGAAGCGGCGTTTCAAGGCCTACGATCACGCGGTCTTCGTCACCTATTCGCTGGCGTTCATGTCGCTGCTGTTCATCGCACTCTCGCTGCTCGGCAAGGTCGGCGTGCCGTTCGGCTGGCTGGCATTCGTCGGTACGTTCGGGCCGCTCGTCCACATCTACCGGCAGCTGCGCGGAACCTACGAAGTCTCGCGCTTCAGCGCGGCGTGGCGCACGATCGTCCTGTCGTGGATGATCCTCTTCATCACCTCGATCTTCATCTACATCCTGGTGGTGCTGGGCGCGTTCTAGCCGCCCGCCCGATCAGTCCGTCCCGTCGAGTTCGTCGTCTACAGGCGGCTCCGACGCCTCGTCGTCCGCCATGTCGTCGCGCACGTTGGCAGCACCCTCGCTCACCTTGTCGGCGGCGACGATCGCGGCGTCCTCGACCTTTTCCTGCACGACTTCGGCATTGGCGGCGGTATCGGCAGCGGCGCCTTCGGCAAAGGTCTCGGCATCCTGCTGCGTCTGTTCGGAGCAGCCCATGAGCGCGAGAGAAGTGGTGCCAAGGGCAAGCAGAACCGCAGTGATCGAACGCTTCATCGAGGGTACTCCCGGACTGATGGAGCAATCCTAACCATTCTGGCGCGACCACGGTTCCCGGTCGCGCCTCTTCGATCGTCCGCCGCCACCCTGCCGGACCGGCGTCCGGTTCAGGGCCCGCATGGGCTGGCGCCGCTGCAGCCTTGCCCCTAGATGGCCGGACGCCAGCGGCTCCAGCGCCGCACAATCCCCGCCGGAGACCTCTTTCCCATGCGCTTCCTCCATCGCCTCGACGGTCTGCGCGAAGAGGCGCAGTGGGTCGAGACGAGCGCGACGGAGCTGGCACGGGCCAGCTTCCTCGACGGGCGGGAGACCTTCTGGTCGGCCGCGGCGGTTTCCCCATTCGATCTGCGCACGCGCCCGGAGGGCGGGCCGGTGCGCATCATCTTCCATGTCGGCTTCTGCGGTTCGACCCTGCTTACGCGGATGCTCGAACGCGAGGCCGGGCTGCTCGCCCTGCGCGAACCGCAGGCGCTGACCGACCTTGCCAGCCAGCAGGCGCAGCTGGTGGCGGCGCACGGGCAGGAGAGGCTCGTGGACCTGCTCGCCTTCGCGCTCGCCCATCTCGCGGCAGGGGACGATGGGCGGGCCGTGGTCATCAAGCCTTCGAACTGGGTGAATGCCCTTATCCCGCTTGTCGCGGAGCATAAGCTCGCCCGGCATGCCGTGTGCATGACGATGGACCGGTGGGCCTACCTGCGCGCGGTCTTCCGTGGCGGGCGGGAGCGGATCGCCTTCGCCCTGCGTCACGTGCAGCTGCTCGCTGCGAGCGATCCGGTGCTGGCCGAACATCTGCGGGCGGCCATCTCGCGGGACCGCGATCCGCTCGATCAGGCCGCGCGGGCCACCGTGCTGCTGCATCGCGCGCAGGAAGACCTGTTCGCTACGCTCGCCCCGCAAGAAAGCTGGCTCGATTTCGAAACGTTGACCCGGCGGCCGGACGCGGCTCTCGCGCTCGCACGGGAAACGCTGGGGCTCGCGCCGGATGGTCGGGAAGGCGCCGAGCTGCCCGGAGAGGACGCCAAGGACCCGTCGCGCGCCTTCTCCGCAGACACGCGGCAGGATCAGGATGCCCTGGTTGATCGGCATCACGCGGCGCGCTTCGAAGCCGCGCTCGGCTGGCTGGAATCGGTGCGCTAGCTGCGCAACCAGCCGGTGATCGAGTAGCGCCGCACCGGCGTCGCCTTGCTGACGAGGCTGACGCTATGGGGCTGGCCGACGGCAAAGATGTTCAGCCGGTTGAGACCGGGCACCAGGAAGCGTCCCTCGTCCGTTCCGTCCGGATGGAACAGCAGCAAGCCGCCCCATTCCTCGCGCCAGGCTGGCGTCAGGCCGAGGACATAGGCGGCAAAGCGGCTCTTCCCTTCCACCGCGTCGTCGTGCCCGGTCAGGAAGTCGCCCGGTGAGAAAGCGGTGGCCTGCGCATCCGCGAAACGGACCGCAGGCTCTCCGATCACCTCGCGCAGAAAGGCCCGTGGTTCGCCATCCGACAGCCAGCTGGCAAAGGCGGCGAGCGGGTCGTCGCTCTTGCGCCGCGCCTTCGCATCGTCGGGTACGCGTATCGTCTCGTAACGATACTGGAAGCCGTATCGCGCGCCCGCGTAAACCGCATCGTCGAGATCGGATCGCTGCTGTCCGGTGAGGCCGCGGCGCGTCTCCCGATCTAGCTCGACCAGCTTGTCGCCACTGTTAAGCACCTGCTTCCAGTCCTGCCGCGCCTTCAGAAGCTCGTGCAGCGCTTCGGCCTGGCCATCCGCAAGGAAACCGTCGATCACCACGCGCCCGCGCGCCGCGAATTCCTCGGCCAGCGCGGCGCTGTCGAGATCGGGGGACAGCGCGAACTTAATGGGACACGCTCCCGCCTCGCCCATGGAGCATGAAGGTCCGGGGCGCTGCGATGGGTTCGGATGCGCAGTAGCGACTGAAGATGCTGGAGTTGGCGATGTTCTGGTCTTCCCGATCCTGCAATCTGTCTAGTCCGCTGCAGGTAGGATCCACACGCCGTGCGGGTCAATCCGCGAAGCCGCTCAACCGCAGGGATATTTGCGGACCAGCGCGGCCAGCCATGCCTGGCGCAGGGTGGACCGGCGACGCTGCGCCTCGGGGACCGCGCCCAGTAGGTCCATTGCCTTCTGGGGATCGAGGCCCTTCTTGCGCTCGGCATCGCTCACGCAATAGAGCGGCGCCCCGCGGCGCGTTGCGGCTTCGTTGTCGGACCGCGCAGCCTCGCCTGCCGCCTTCAGTTGCGCCATGCGCGGCTTTGTCCGCTTGTCGAACATCGCCATCGCGCCCTTCTTCAGGAGGGCCTGCGCGTCGACGTAGAATTCCTGCGCATTGACGGCGGCGGGGCCGGCGCTGGCCGGCACCGCAAGCCCGGCCAGCGCGAGACTGGCGGCGATCAGGATCGAGAATTGCGTACGCATGAAAAAGCTCCGCCGAATGATGTCGGCGGAGCTTTTGCTGTTGGCGCGATGAACGACCCCGAAACGGCGCTCACGCCCCCTGGGGAGCCGCGCCGCCTTCGCCGCCGAAGCGCTTGCCCGCCTTGGGCACCGCCGAACCGCCGGTCGAACGCGGCTTGGACGGGCCCTTGGGCTCGTCGGGCCGGTCCAGCTTGCCGTCCTTGAGCAGCTGGTCGATCTCGTCGCCGGTCAGCGTCTCGAACTCGAGCATCGACTGCGCGAGCAGATGGAGCTGGTCTTCCTTGTCGGTCAGGATCTGGGTCGCGCGCTTGTGTGCGCCTTCGACCAGCGCGCGGATCTCGGCGTCGATCAGCTTGTTAGTCTCGCCCGACCCCATCGTACGCGCGGACTGCCCCATGCCGAGGTAGCCTTCCTGCTGCTCCTCGTACTGGAGCGGGCCCAGCTTGTCGGACATGCCCCACTTGGTGACCATGTTGCGTGCCAGCGAGGTGGCGTACTGGATGTCGGAGCTGGCACCGCTCGACACCTTGTCGTGCCCGAAGATGATCTCTTCCGCCACGCGACCGCCCATGGCGACGGCCAGGTCGGCATGCATCTTGTCGCGGTGGTACGAGTAATTGTCCCGCTCCGGCAGGCGCATCACCATGCCCAGCGCACGGCCGCGCGGGATGATCGTCGCCTTGTGGATCGGATCCGATGCCGGCTCGTTCAGCGACACGAGCGCGTGGCCCGCCTCGTGATAGGCGGTCATCTTCTTCTCGTCGTCGGTCATCACCATGGAGCGGCGTTCGCTACCCATCATGACCTTGTCCTTCGCGTCCTCGAACTCCTGCATCGCGACCAGCCGCTTGTTGCGGCGAGCGGCAAGCAGCGCAGCTTCGTTGACGAGATTGGCGAGGTCCGCACCCGAGAAGCCGGGCGTGCCGCGCGCGATGGTGCGCGGGTTCACGTCGGGTGCCAGCGGCACCTTCTTCATGTGCACGTCGAGGATCTTCTCGCGCCCTTCGATGTCGGGCACGGGCACCACGACCTGCCGGTCGAAACGACCCGGGCGCAGCAGCGCGGGGTCGAGCACGTCGGGGCGGTTGGTCGCCGCGATGATGATGATGCCTTCGTTGGCTTCGAAACCGTCCATCTCGACCAGCAGCTGGTTGAGCGTCTGCTCGCGCTCGTCGTTCGAATTGCCGAGGCCATGGCCGCGCGAACGGCCGACCGCGTCGATTTCGTCGATGAACAGGATGCACGGCGCATTCTTCTTCGCCTGTTCGAACATGTCGCGCACACGTGATGCACCCACACCTACGAACATCTCGACGAAGTCGGAGCCCGAAATGGTGAAGAACGGCACGCCCGCCTCGCCCGCGATCGCGCGTGCGAGCAGCGTCTTACCCGTACCGGGCGAGCCGACCAGCAGCGCGCCCTTGGGGATCGTACCGCCGAGCTTGGAGAAGCGCTGCGGGTCCTTGAGGAACTCGACGATCTCCTCGAGCTCTTCGCGCGCCTCGTCGATCCCCGCGACGTCCTTGAACGTCACCCGGCCCTGCTTTTCGGTCAGCATCTTGGCCTTGGACTTGCCGAAGCCCATCGCGCCACCCGCGCCACCGTTCTTCTGCACCTGCCGCAGCGCGAAGAACGCGATGCCGAGGATCAGGATGAAGGGCAGCGACTGGATCAGGATCACCCAGAAAATGCTCATCTGCTCGGTCGGCTTGCCCGAATAGGTCACGCCGTTCTCGTCCAGCAGCTTGGTCAGGCCGGTATCGTTCTTGACCGGCACGGTGTTGAAGCTCTCGTCGTTCTTGAGCGTGCCGGTGATGCGGTCGTCCGCGATCTGCACTTCCTTCACCGTGCCCGCGGCCACGCGGTCGCGGAAATCGGAATAGCTGATCTGCGTGCCGGTCGTACTGGTCGACCCGCCGAACATGGACACCGCCAGCAGCAGGGCGAGGAAAATCCCGCCCCAGATCATCAGGCTGCGAATCCAGGGATTGGGGCCACCGGATTCGGGGCCGCCCGGCCCCTGCCCGTCGGGCTTTTTCTGATCGCTCATGCTAGATACGAGTCCTTTCGCCCCTGAATGTAAGCGCAGGGCGATGAATGACAAGTTTCCGCGCGCCTTTGCAGACCCTGCGGGCGGCTTTCCATCCGCCCCCAAGGTGCTGCGCAGCGCGCCGACGCCAGCGGCCTACATGCTGCGGGCGATCACCATCTTCATGATCTCGTTCGATCCGCCGAAGATGCGCGTGATCCGGCTGTCGCGGAACATGCGGGCGATCGGGTAATCGTTGATATAGCCGCTGCCGCCATGCAGCTGCAGGCACTTGTCGACCACCTCGCCCTGCAGCTCGGTCACCCAGTATTTCGCCATGCAGGCGGTCGGCACGTCGAGCTTGCCTTCGAGGTGCTTGGCGATGCAGTCGTTGACGAAGATCTTGGCCGCGGTGCCGCGCGCCTTGAGGTCGGCCAGCGTGAACTGCGTGTTCTGGAAATCCCAGATCGTCTTGCCGAAGGCCTTGCGCTCCTTGGTGAAGCGGATCGTTTCTTCCAGCGCGCGTTCGATGGTCGACATCGCGCCCATCGCGATGATCAGGCGTTCCTGCGGCAGCTCGCCCATCAGCTGGTAGAAGCCCTTGCCCTCTTCCCCGCCGAGGACGTTTTCGGCGGGCACGAACACATCGTCGAAGAACAGCTCCGAGGTGTCCTGCGCATCGAGCCCGACCTTGTCGAGCTTCTTGCCCCGCTGGAAGCCTTCGGCCCCTTCGGTCTCCAGCAGCATCAGCGAGATGCCCTTCGCGCGCTCGTTCGGGTCGGTCTTGGCGACCACGATCACGAAGTCCGCGGTCTGGCCGTTGGAAATATAGGTCTTGGAGCCGTTGATGCGGTAGCCGTTGCCATCCTTCAGCGCGGTCGTGGTGATGGACTGAAGGTCCGATCCTACGCCCGGCTCGGTCATCGCGATCGCGCTGACCAGTTCCCCGCTGACCAGCTTGGGCAGGTATTTCTTCTTCTGTTCTTCGGTGCCGTGGCGCACGAGATAGGGCAGGATCACGGTGTTGTGCAGGCTGGCCGCAAAGCCTTCGACGCCATGTTCGGCCTGCTGGTCGATCACGACCATCTCGTGCCGGAAATCGCCGCCGTGGCCGCCATATTCCTCGGGCACCGACGCGCCAAGCAGGCCGGCCTCGCCCGCCTCGCGCCAGAATTCGCGCTCCACCTGCCCTTCCTCGCGCCACTTGAGCACGCGTTTTTCGGGCGCGTGCTTTTCATAGAACTTGCCGACCGCATCGGCGAAGATGGCGATTTCCTCGTCATCCATGAAATCGGGCTGCGGTACGTCGATTGCGGGCATGTCGGATCCTCTCCAGGCTTTTGTTTTGCAGGCGAGCCTATCAAATCGGTTGCGAACTGCAATGGAGTTGGAGCGGCGGGCCTGGCGTTACGAAATCGCACCCGTCTCGCGCAGCGCCGCGATCTCGGCTTCGGCGAGGCCCAGATCCGCCAGCACCTGCCCGGTATCGTCGCCCGGCAAGGGCGCGGGAGATGGCGTTGCGGTTGCGGTCCCGGAATAGCGCGGCGCGGGCGCAGGCTGCGGGCTGTCCGCAACATTGACGAAGGTCCCGCGCGCGACATTGTGAGGGTGCTCGGTCGCCTCGCTCATGGTCAGCACGGGGGCGTAGCAGACATCGCTGTGTTCCAGCAGCTTGTCCCACTCGGCACGGGTCTTGCGCTTGAAGATCGCGACCAGTTTCGCGCTCAGCGCGGGCCACTGCGCGGGGTTCATCTGCGGATCGAAATCGGGATCTTCCGCCAGCCCCAGCCGCGCGCGCAGTTCGGCGTAGAATTGCGGTTCGATACTGCCGAGCGAGATGAACTTGCCGTCCGCCGTCTCGTAGACGTCGTAGAAATGCGCCCCGGTGTCGAGCAGGTTGGTGCCCGCCTCGTCGCGCCACAGGCCCTGGTTCGCCATGCCGCGGATCATGCTCATCATGATCGCCGTGCCGTCGGTCATCGCGGCATCAATGACCTGCCCTTGCCCGCCGCGCGCCACGTTGAGCAGCGCCGAGACCATCCCGAAGGCGAGCATCATGCCCCCGCCCCCGAAATCGCCGACCATGTTGATCGGCGGCGTCGGCTTTGCGCCCGCCCGCCCGAAATGCGCGAGCGCCCCGGCCAGCGCGATGTAATTGATGTCGTGCCCCGCGAAGGCCGCATAGGGCCCGGTCTGACCCCAGCCGGTCATCCGCCCGTAGACCAGCTTCGGATTGTCGGCGAGGAGCACGTCCGGCCCCAGCCCCAGCCGCTCCATCACGCCCGGACGAAAGCCCTCGATCAGGCCGTCGGCACTGCCGCACAGCTTGCGCGCCAGAGCGATGCCCTGTTCGCTCTTCAGGTCGAGCGCGATCGACTTTCGCCCGCGCGCGAGGATATCCTTGTTGGAGATCGGCTGCGAACCGCCGCGTCCCCCGCGCGCACGGTCGATGCGGATCACCTCGGCGCCGTGGTCGGCCAGCATCATCCCGCAGAACGGGCCCGGCCCGATCCCGGCGAATTCGACGATGCGCAGCCCCGCGAGAGGGCCGGCCACTACTTGCCCTTCCAGTTCGGCGCGCGCTTTTCGGCGAAGGCCGCCGCGCCTTCGCGCGCGTCCTCGCTCATGAATACCTGCGGCATCAGCTTGCCCTGCTCGTCCCACCGGGATTCGAGGCTCCAGCCGCGCGATTCCTCGATCACCTGCTTGGAGACCTTCACCGCAAGCGGGCCGTTGGCCGCGATCGCCTTCGCCAGCTCCATCGCGCCATCCATCACGCTGCCATCGGTCACCCGGTTGACCAGGCCCAGCTCGTAGGCGCGGGGCGCGTCGATGAAATCGCCGGTCAGCGCCAGCTCCATCGCGATCTTGTGCGGGATCTGGTCGGGCAGTTTCATCAGGCCCCCAGCCGCCGCGATGAGGCCGCGCTTGACCTCGGGGATGCCGAATTTGGCATCGCTGTGGGCGACCACCATGTCGCACGAGATCATCAGTTCGAGCCCGCCCGCCAGCGCATAACCCTCGACCGCGGCGATGATCGGCTTGGCCGGGCTCTTCTGGGTCAGGCCGCCGAAGCCGCGCCCTTCGACGATCGGGCTTTCCCCGCGCAGGAAGCCCTTGAGGTCCATGCCCGAACAGAACGTGCCGCCCGCGCCGGTCAGCACAGCCACGCGCAGGTCGTCTTCCGCATCGAGCCGGTCGAGCGCGGCGGCGATCGCCTCGGCCGCGGCTTTGTTCATCGCGTTCTTGGCGTCGGGCCGGTTGATGGTGATGACGAGGACGCCGTCCTTCACCTCGGTAAGAAGGTCTTCGCTCATGATGTCGCTCTCCCAACAGTGGCTGTTTGCAACCTATGCTGGAGAACCGGGCCCTGACGGTCAAGCGCGGATGGCCACCCGGCCCGCGCGCGCTCAGCCGAACTCAGCGCTTCTGGTAGACCCGCACATGCTCGACCTCGAACCGGATCGGGAAGATCCAATCATCGACCGCGCCGCCCATGGCCCCGCCGACGGCGAGGTTGAGCAACATGTATTGCGGCTTGTCGAACGGCCACTGCGCGTTACCCGTGCCCGCATTGCGGTAGCGGTGGAAGGGCGTGCCATCGACCGCGATGGTGATGAGATCGGGCGTCCAGACCATCTGGTAGTCGTGGAAGGCAGCGCAGGCGTCCTCCACCTTGATGCTGCCGCCATCGCCGGACGTCCCGGCGGTGGATCGGTTGTGGATCGTGCCGAACACGTCCGCGGGCGTCTTGCCGACATGCTCCATGATGTCGATCTCGCCCCCGTCGGGCCAGCCCTGGGTCGTGCCCAGCATCCAGATCGCGGGCCATGAGCCCTCCCCGCAGGGCAGCTTCGCGCGGACTTCGAACATGCCGTAGGTCCATTCGGCCTTGCCCCTGGTGATGAGGCGTGCGGAGGAATATTCCTGCCCGCCCCAGTCCGCCTCGTCCCGCAGCGCTTCCTTGCGCGCGGTGATGATCAGCTTGCCGTCCTCGACCCGCGCATTCTCGGCGCGCCGATCCGCGTAATATTGCAGCTCTTCGTTGTACCAGCCGGTGCGGTTGGCGTGCGTGTCCCACACCCACTTGTCCGGATCGGGCAGCCCGTCCTTCTCGAACTCGTCGGCCCAGACCAGTTCGTAGCCGTCCCCTGCCTCGGCCAGCGCATCAGCCTGTGCCGCGACGGTGGAGGGAGCCGCGAAAGCAAGTGCCGCCACGACTGCGAAAGCGCCCCTCATCGCACGATCACTTTTCCGAACAGGCCTGCCAGTCGCCCCTTGCGTCGTTGCGCCACAGGTGGAGAAGATCTTTTTCAAGCTGATGTCCTTTCCCAAGACATGATGCGCGCACTCGCCGTCCGCATACCGTCTGAGTCAGCAAGTCCGGAGGCAAGGTCAACCCTGAAGGCACCCTTCCGCCGGCGGTGCAGCGGAGCCGCCGACTTGTGTATGATGCATTGCGTGTGAACTTCATCGCAATTGCGCTTCTTGAGCCAAAGCTCCATTCGCTCCACGAAGCCTGCGTCTGAATTCACAGGTCGACGACCCGCGAGAAACGCCCGGAGGCGATGAATGAAACTCGAAGTGAACGAACAGGCCGCATGGATTTTCAAGTCCGGCTGGAAGGGCCTGTGCCCGCGCTGCGGCAAGGGCAAGATGTTCAAGTCCTGGCTGAAGGTTGCCGATCGGTGCGATGTCTGCGGGCTGGACTACCGCTTCGCCTCGCCCGACGACGGGCCGGCCTTCTTCTCGCTGACCTTCGTCGCGTTCCCGCTGCTGTTCCTGCTGGTGTGGATCCAGGTCGCGTTCGATCCTCCGATTGTCGTCCTGCTGGCGCTGGCGATCCCGCTGATGACGATCGGCTGCCTGCTGCCCCTGCGCCCCATCAAGGGCTGGCTGGTGGCATCCCAGTACGTCAATCGGTCGGTCGAGGCGGGCACCGAAAAGCTCTGGGCCGAAATGCACGCCCGGGAGGACGAGGCGAACCGCGACAAGCGCGAGGACTGACCGGGGGGCGGTTCAGGCGCCGGCCCGATCAGTCCAGCAGCATCTCGCGCAGGAAGGCGATCTGCGCGCCGTCGGAAATGCGGCTGTTCTCGCTCTTGTCGAAGCCGTGCCCCTCGTCCGTGGCGAGGACGTAGGACACCTGCACGCCATTGGCCCGGATCGCGGCGATCATGTCTTCGGACTGCTGCTGCGGCACACGCGGGTCGTTGCCACCCTGGATGAACAGGACGGGCACCGTGATCCGCTGAGCGTTCTGCATCGGCGAGATTTTCTGGAAGAACGCTGCGATCTCGGGATCGCGCTCGTCGCCGTATTCGCGCCTGCGGTTGTCGACCCGATAGGGCTCGGTATTCTCCATGAACGACGCGAAATCGGACACGCCGAAGCGCGAGATTCCGCCCTTCAGCCGGTCCGAATATTCCACTAGCGAGGCCAGCGACACAAAGCCGCCGTACGATCCGCCCGCGATCACCACGCGCGAGGCGTCGAGATCGGGCTGCGCCTCGATCCAGTCGAGCAGGGCACCGATATCGCGGATCGCATCGGGCCGACGGGTTGTCTCGTCCAGCCGCTCGAACGCCTTGCCGTAACCCTCGGAGCCGCGGATGTTCGGCCGCAACACCGCGATCCCCATCTCGGTCACGATGTAGTGATAGAAGCGGCTGAAGCTGGGGCGCGACTGCGACGCCGGGCCGCCATGCGCAAAGATCACCACCGGCGCGGGATTGTCGGCCGAGGCGGTCGAGGGGCGATAGGCGAGCAGCGGAATGCGCCGCCGGGCATCGCCGTCCATGTCGAACGTTTCGTAAGTCGTCAGCTCGGGCACCAGCGAGGTCATCGCCTGGTTCGGCACGAAGCCTCCCGTCCACGGTTCGAAGCTGTCGGCGCGATAGTCGTAAAGGCCCGAACGCCACGGCACTTCGGGCTGCGACACCCGCATGGCCAGCATCTCCCCGTCGGGGGAGAAGCGCATCCCAGAAACCACGCCGGGCGAACGCTCGGACGGGCCGGCGATCAGCGCGAGCCGGTTCATGTCGATCACCAGGATCATCGACAGGCCATCGCGATTATAGGACACCGCCATGCGGCTGCGGTCGGGCGAGACGGCGATGGCGTCGATATCGTAGCCGACATCGCTCAGCACCGGAATCAGCTCGCCCGTTTCGCGATCGAGCCGCATCAACTCGATGAAATTGGAATAGGCGCTGCTGGTGAAGAATATGTACCGGCCGTCCGCGGAATAGGCGGAATCGTTGACATCGGTGCCGAGAAGAACGGTCTCTTCACCTGTTTCGAGGTCGATTTCGGACAGTTTGAAGCCGTCGTCCGACGGGCCCTCGGCAAGCAGGTGCCGGCCATCGGGACTGAAGTCTTCGGGATAGAAGGGCGCCGTGCCGCGCGCGAGAATCCGCGGTGCCTCTTGCGCGCAGCCTTGCTGGACGATCAGCTGCCACACGCCGGTGCCGGCCTCGGCGCTGGCATAGGCGATCCGGTCGCGTTCGTCCGATATGATGACCGAGACGTTCCGCGAGCGGCCGGGCGAGACCTTGTCCGCATCGAAGGAGCGGCCGTCGGTCAGGTAGACCGCGCTGTATTCGTCGCCATCGCGATCGGATGTGAACACATATCCGTCGCGCCCGCAGACCGACATGGGCTGCGCGTTCGACAGGCTGAGCTGCGGCAGGTCGAGCAGCTTGACGTAGTCCGCCTTGACGCTCGACCGGCGATAAAGGTCGCCGCGGTAGGAAAACAGCAGCGCGCTGCCGTCATGCGTCCAGCCGCGCACGGAATAGCTGTTGCGCGTCCGCATGTGGCCGGAAACCGCCCGCCCGTCGTACAGCACCGACTGGGGCACGTTTTCGAGAAACAGGTGATCGCCGAACTGGCGCCGTTCCTGTGCCGTGGCAGGCACGCTGGCGATCAGCAGGGTGGCGATCAGAAGGCTGGCGAGCGACAGGGAAAGTAGCAACCGCATGGCGGGGGAGCCTCCAGGCAGGTTTTACATATTTTTCAGCGGGATGATCGAATGGAGAGCCGGGCGACAGGTGCCCGGCTCTCCGGCAGGTCGATCGTCAGAAGGCGAAACGCGCCCCCAGGTAGAATTCGCGTCCGTCGAGATCGTTCAGCGACGTCGTGATGTTGCGGCTGCCCCCGTTATCGAGGCCGCTGGGCAGGAACGGCCCCAGATCGTCGAAGATGTTGTTCACACCCGCATAGAGGCGAACGGTCGGACGACGGCGAAGCGTGTAGCCGAGATAGAGGCTGTGATAGGCCTGCGATCCGACGCTGTAATAGCCGGGATCGCTGGGGGCGACGTCCTTGTCGTCCACACCGCCGCTCTTGAACAGCGTGGTCCACGCGACCCGGAACCCTTCGTAACCCCAGCCGATCTTCGCGCGGAATTCGTCCTGCGGATTGCCGATGATCCCGAGCGTGTCCTCTTCCTGCAGCCCGTCGATCGCCTGGAAGCTGTAGGAATCCTCCAGGTAGTGGGTGTAGATCACGTTGAGATCGAAATCGCCGGGTACGCCGGGAAACTCGACGTCGTAGCTCAGCGTCGTGTCGATTCCCGAGGTCTTGTACCGGTCGAGGTTCTCGGCCTGGTTGATCACCTGCCGGACCGACCCGTTGGCCGGGTTGCGGGTAATCGTGTCGCAGAAGCGGTTATTGGGGAAGTTCTCGGCCGTGTAGCACAGTTCGGTCGCCAGCTGGGTCGACACCGATCCGATCGCGTCCTTCACGTTGATCTCGTAGTAATCCACGATCAGCGCCAGGCCGGGGATGAACCGCGGGGTGAGGATGACGCCGGCCGTGAAGGTGTCGGCGGTTTCTTCCTGCAGGTTCGTGTTGCCGGCGTTGGGGCCGAACACGCTGCCGCCCGTGGTGAATGCCTGCCCGGCATTGTCGGGATCGGCGAAGTAGGCCTGGATGCCCGGTTCTGCGAGACAATTGATGGCAATCGTCGATGCAGACGCGTCGCTTCCCGGAGGCGGGGTGATCCCCGTGCCGTCCGGCAGCAGTCCGCTGCACGGATCGGTGAGCGAATCGTAGTCGCCGCGCGGCGGAGAGAAGAACTCGGTCAGGGTCGGCGCCCGCTGCGAGCGCGAATATTGCGCGCGGAAGCGAATGTCGGGGCTTGGGAAGAAGCTGCCGCCGATATTGTAGCTGTAGACCGTGCCGACGGTCGAATAGTCGGCAATGCGGCCCGCCAGCTGGAGCGACACCGATTCGATGACCGGAATGTCGAGTTCGGCAAAGGCTTCGACGACGTCGAACCGCGCCTCGATATCCGGCACGCCGGTGGAGGTCGTCTGGAGGATCTTGTCGCCGCCCTGGCCCCAGGTGCGCTGGTACTCGCGACGGTATTCGAGACCCGCTGCCGCCTTGAGCGGACCGGCCGGAAGCTCGACCAGCGTGCCGTTGGCACTGGCGAGGCCGGTCACCTGCTCGCGCTCCTGCCGCAGGTCGGCATTGTAGCGGATGTAGTTGGCCATGGCGTCGGTGATCGAACCTTCGCCGAAGATGTTGATCGGAACGCAGCCCTCGGCGCGCGCAGTCTCGCTGGCACAGACGACCGCGCCATCGATCGTCGTCACCTCGAGCGCATTCGCCAGGTGCTGAAGGTCGATCTCGTTCGTGTCGCGCTGGTGCTGGTTATAGGTGCCGTAGGTGCCGCCGACGTTCCACTGCCAGTCGCCCCAGGCATTGCCCGAAAGGCCGAAATTGGTGCGCAGGGTTTTGCGGTCGTTGTCCTTCTCGTCCCAGCCCAGCTCGTTGAAGCGGCGGTACCAGCTGATGGTGCCCGAGCGGGTCTCTTCCACGGCATCGGGAATGAACGGATGGTCCGCAGCGATCTGCGGCAGCTCTGCTTCGATGACGACACCGTTGGCATCGTACTGCGCATTCCCGTCGGCATCGAGCACGGCATAGGTATCGCCGTAGATCGCCGATTCAGAGGAGCTGCGGGCGCGCGTATTGATGAAGGTGTACATCGCCCCTGCGTCGAAGGTGATGTCCGGCGTCAGCTCGTAACGGGCCTTGAGTGCGCCCGACCACATTTCGTATTCCGGCGAGAGCGTTTGCCCGGGACGGTAGTTGTAACCGTCCACATTGCTTTCGAAAGATTCGGTAGGGGTGCGGCCATCGTCGGGCAGCAGCGACTTATCGTTGTACCACACGCCGCCGATGTTCCACGCATCGTCGGACTCGAAGCGCCCGCCGGGCAGGTAGGAGCTGAGGCTGGGGGTCAGGCAATAGGCGCCCGAATCGTCGCAGCCCGGCAGCAGCGATTCATCGTTGAAGCCGCCAATGTCGCTCGGCACGCCCCACGATACGGCGCGGATCGAATCCGGGCGGGTCGCATCGGCGTAGATCGCGTCTTCATGCTCGTAGCTGAAGCCGACCATGATGTTGCCGCGACCCTCGTCGAAATTGCGGCCCCAGGCGAGATCGGCGAGGATTTCCTGCTCGCCCGACCGCTCCGGCTTGGCATAGCGCAGGTTCGCGTCGAACCCGTCGAAATCGTCCTTCAGCAGGATGTTCACCACGCCCGCGATCGCGTCCGAACCGTAAATCGCGGAGGCACCGCCCGTCGTCACCTCGACCGATTGGACGAAGCCGGCGGGGATGGTGTTCAGGCTGACGCGTTCGCCATTGCCCGCGTTGGAGATCGCGCGGCGGCCATCGATCAGCGTCAGCGTGCGGTTGCTGCCGAGGCGGCGCAGGTTGATCGTGCTGATGCCCGAGTTCTGGACGCTGGTATTGGTCGTCTCGGGCGAGAGATCGGAATCGACGCCCGGAATTTCGGCGACGACCTCGGCCAGGTCGACCGACCCGGTTTCCTCGATCGTCTGGCGCCCCAGGATCTGGACGGGAATGGCCGCCGTGGCGTTGGAGCGGCGGATGCGCGAACCGGTCACGGTGATTTCGGTGCCTGCGTCCACGACGTCCTGATCGGGCGTGGTCACCAGCGTTTCCGGATCGTCTTGCGCAGCAGTATCCTGGGCAAAGGCCACGCCGGGCGCCAGCGCGATCGCCAGTGCACCCGTGCACGACGTAACGAGCAAAATGTTTTTCATTCGATCCCCCTCATTTCCGATCGATTTTGCGGAGACGGATGAAACTTTCGAACGCCTGAAGCGCTTCAGTTTGTAACTCCGTTGCAATCACTAAGGGCGACCCGGCTTGCGAGGGGCAAATTCGAAATTCACGATGGGCGATGACAAAAACGCAACGCCTTGATAAACACTCCTCTTATGCACCTGAGGTGGTTGGAAGACTTGGTATGTGTTGCCCAAGAGGGACACTTTGCGCGGGCAGCCGACCGTCGGCACATCACCCAGTCGGCGCTTAGCCGGCGGATCAAGTCTCTCGAACTGTGGGCGGGGGCGGAACTGCTGGACCGCTCGCAGCATCCCATTCGTCTGACCACGGCAGGTGCCGAATTCCTCGGCTCCGCGCGCGAGATCATCGCCCAGGCCCACGAGGCCCGGTCGGCGGCCGAGGCGCTTTCGCGCGAATCGCACGACGAGGTCACGATTGCATCGCTGCACACGCTGGCGCTGTATTTCGTGCCGTCCTTTGTCTGGAAGCTGAACCGGAAGATCGGCACCTTCGAGGTGTCGGTCGTTGCCGAGACCCGGACGGTCGAGGAGTACCTGTCCTCGCTCAGCGAACAGCGGACCGACTTTTTCGTCAGCTACGGGCTGCCTTCGGGCTCCGAAGAGATCGATTCGAGCATTTTCGAGCACAAGGTCATCGGCCGCGACCGGCTGCTGCCCTATGCCCATTCGAGCATCGAGGATCCGCAGCTGGACAACCCCGATGGCCCTCCCATCCCCTATGTCGGCTATTCGGGCACCGCGATGATGTCGTACTTCGTCAAGGAGCTGCTGGCCGGCGCGCCGTTCCGCCCGCGCCTGCGAACGCGGTACCGCGCCTCGCTCGCCGAAAGCGTCCATACCGCCGTCTCGTTCGGCCTCGGCATTGCCTGGCTGCCCGAATCCACCGTCACCGCGCATGGCGGCGATCCGGACCTGCGCGAGATACCCGGCCCGTGGCAGACCGAATTCGAGATCAAGCTCTTCAAGTCGCGCACCAACACGCGTCCGGTGGTCGAGCGCATCTGGGACGCCGCCGACGCCTGACCGGCGCGATCGATCAGCCACCCCTGCCGAAATTGAAGAACAGCGAGTTCGAAAGCGCCACCGTCTGTCCCGCGGCGCTCTTCTGATAGGGGACCGAGGGATGGTCCTGAACCGGGCCGAGCACCCCGACGCGGTAATAGGAGCGCGGGCCCGGCTCGGGCGTGTCGGCGAAGGTCAGCGACCGGGTGCCGACGAGTTCCGGCGTCTTGAACGCATGGCGGTTCTTGACGATCTCGACCGAATAGGCGGCGTCGGCGGTGTCGCCCCCGGGAAGGCGGACGGTGAAGGCCACGGTCTCGGCTGTTGCGGGCCGGTTGTCCCCCATCGCCATGTCGGTAGCCCCATCCCCCATTCGTATCCGCCGTCAATTCGACGCGCGGAGCGTAAGGATTGGCGCTGATCGAGACCCGCCCGCGATCGATCGCATCCAGGCGGGCGAACTGACGCCGGCACGCAAGCGCGAACTCGACGACTGGCTGCGGATGGACGTGCGGCACGTTGCCGCGCTGGACCTCGCGCTCGAAGCGTGGGACCGCGCGCCCGAATATGCGGGAGCCAGCCAGCGGGCCCGGCCCCGGCTGGCGAATCTCCTCGGGCGCGTTTTTGCGCCGCGCACGCTCGGCGGGTTGGGCGCGGCCGCCGCGCTTGCGGCTGCGATTGCCGCCGTGGTCGTGGTTATGCCGCCCGATCGCCCGGCCTACGCGGAACATGCCGCCGCCGGCGAGACCGAACAGATCGCCATGAAAGGCCGCTCGCAGATTGCCCTCGCGCCGAACTCGCGCATCCTGGTCCTGTCGCAGGAGGATGCCCGTTCGGCGCGTCTTGTTAAGGGTACGGCGGCGTTCGACGTGCGCAAGAACGGCACCCGCTTTTCGGTCGAGGCGGGCGAGGTGACCGTGGTGGTAACGGGCACCCGGTTCGAGGTCGCCCATGACCGTACGCAAACCCGCGTGAAACTGAACGAAGGATCGATCCGCCTGACGGGCAGGAACTTCACGCTCGATAGCCCGGACATGGCGAGCATCGCGATCTCCGGAGCCTTCGGCCTGGACGATGCGGTCGCGACGCTGCGAAGCGAGCTGGATCGCAAGGGCCTGGCGCTAAAGGACGCCGGAGACCGCTACGTGATCGCCTGGAACGAGGCACAGTCCGCAACGGAGCCAGCGCCGGCGCCCTCCGATCGCTGACGCCGCGGCGATGAATGAAACCGCAGGCGAGGAGGGCCACAACGTCCGCGGGAACAGCAGCCTAAGCCGCGATGGTCCGGCGCCTCAGGCAATCGGGCGAATTATATCGTCGCGAGAAAATGGTGCAGAAGAGGAATCACAGGCTGCTCGCATACCCTTGTAATGGCCTGCTTTTGCCGTCATCGCTCATTGGGCGAACCCCAAATTGGACCCCTCGGGCGTAGTTCAAGCGGTGTGGCGGCGGCCATCCGAGCCTGCAGCATTCAGAATATGCCTGTTTTCTCGAGCTGCGCGATCCTGTCGGCACGCCCGGCCTTCCAGACCTCGTCATCCCAAAGCTGGAGACGATCGTCTCGCACGACCAGGCGTAGGAAATCTCTGCCGGAGGGATCGAGCTGGGTCCTTAGAACTGCGGGAAGCGTCAACCTCCCACCCTTTTCACCACTCACCCGCATAAATCTGTCCATCGCTGCCAGCGCGAAAGCTGCCCGCCTGTCCGAAGGCAAAGCATCGTATTTCTCCCTTATCGCAGCACGGACGGCGTTCCCTTGCCGTTTCCACTCCACGATTTCCACCGATCCGTCGCCATTCAGAATCGAAAGAAAGGTGCTGGCCGAGGAGGCCCACGAGAGTCGCTCTCGCACCGGTGACGGTAGGGAGATGCGACCGCGGTCTCGGATACCGACCGTCTGAGTCCAGACGGTTGGATCGAGATCGGGAATCAGTTGCCATGCTGAAGACTGATCGCCCCCCATACGGGATGGATTGGGTGAACAATACAGGACTGTCAACAGTCGAGACACACCATCATACAGGCCTTATACACAGCATCTCTGCCATGAATTCGCTTCACACAGAGTCCGACGTGCGTTACCTTGTGGGACGCTTTGGGCTACGACTGGGAAGGCTTTATATGGCATCGCATGCATCGAAACTCGGCCAGAGTGAGGGATTCTTGTGCTGGTCACGCATGCAGGCCGAGGCCGGCCAGGGGCTAGAAGCCATAATCGCGCGGAAGGAGCTTGAGCGAAAAGCTGGCGAAGGGGTCTTCCTTTGGGGAGTGGGCAACGCGCCATCGGTTGCAATCAGCGCCCTCGCCCGCCTGCGCGAGCCCGTGCCGGTCGTCTTTTCGATCATGAAGACTCGACCCAAGAAGGTCGATGTAGCGCCGTCACGTGTCGTCGCTTGGCGAGGCTATATCGACGCTGAGGGAGTAGAGCGCGATCTGCCTGCAAATTCTATCGTCACTAGTCGAGGCGACAGCGCCAAGGGGGCGAAGCGCGCCCACTACGCGCTAATGTGCCGATCGGGCGAGGAACTTTCCCTTGCCAGCGGCGAAGCATTCGACGTCAATGCATATCGAAACGCTTCGGGGAAGGGAGCGCCGGTAGGGGCATCGCAAGTTACGGCCCTCCTGCGCCAAGTGACCGAACCATCCGAAAAGACCGATTACGAAGCTAATCTGAAGGCTGACCTCGATGGAAGCTACTGGGTCCGACTGATCGATCCGGTCGACGTGCCAAGTCGCCTGTTGAAGCGCTTGGCCGAGGCCGAACACCTCGATATCAAGGAATGGCTTCGTCTCGCGCAAGAGATCCGAGGAAGCGGATTTAGAGAGAGCAAAGGAAGCCTTCTGTAAGGCTGATGCTTGCGAAGCAGGGGTCGAAGGAGCAGCGACGGCGTAGATGACTGGATAGAGGGCATGGCGGGCAGGGAACATCGCCTCAGACGGGAACTACGCAATGCCGGCTTCAGCCGCGAGGCGGTCGACGCGGCTTGGCCGTCCTGGTGGGACGAGAGCCTCCTCGATGAGCCTTCGGGAGAAGCGGAGCTTCGCTTTGCGCTGTCGCGCAGGCTCGGGCTGTCCGCCAAGTCACTGCTGGGCGAGCGGGTCGAATTCGTCTGGAACGATGAGGCCTTTTTCAAGCACCTTTCCACCAAGGACGAGACACAGAAAGCGGCGATCACATCCTTCGGTATGACCTTGGGGCGTTTGCTCGTTCAAAGCGCGCCCGAAGGACCCGGCCTGGAAGGATTGACTGCTGAAATTCTGCGCGAGGCCATCCTTAGAACGCAACCTTTGGTCGCGATCGGGGAAATACTCAGCACATGCTGGGGGCTTGGGGTCCCGGTGGTCCAGCTGAAGGTCTTTCCGCTTGATGCGAAATCGATGCATGCAATGATCATACATCACGCTGGCCGGCATGCTGTGCTGCTTGCCCGTTCATCTAGATATCCGTCCCAGGCAGCCTTCACTCTCGCCCACGAAGTCGGACACGCTGCGCTTGGACACCTGGGCGATGCACCTGCTATCGTGGACATGGAAGATCCTGCATCGCAGAGCGGCATGGACGAACAGGAGGAACAGGCCGATCGTTTCGCATTGGAACTGCTGACCGGCAGTCCTGAACCCGATATTCGTATCGATGCGAAGCGGTTTTCCGGGTCGGAGTTGGCAAAAGCAGTTCAAGAAGTGGGGCCGCGGCACCGGATCGATCCCGGCACACTCGCACTATGCGTCGGCTACCAAAGACAGGCTTGGCCGGCCGCGATGCAGGCCCTGAGCATCCTCGAGCCAGATCCCGTCGATGTCGGCTCGAACATCAACCAGATCGCTGCCCTCCAGCTGGTTTGGGATGAGATGGGTAGCGATAGCAGGGATTGGGTCCAAAGGGTCCTGGGCCTGTGACCACACCGCTTGTGCTCGTCGACAACGACATCGTCTTCAAGCTGTGCGCCTACGGTCGGCAGGGCTACCTTGTCGAGGAAAGCGATTGGGCACCTGCCCATATCCTTCCGGTGTCCAAGTTTGTGTTGCGCGATCTGGCGAAGAAGAGTCGACGTATCCACGATCGGGCAGCCGTTGTAGCTGCCGTCGAGGTCGCGGTCGAAGGCTGCGCGATCGTCCAGCCGAGCGAGGAGGCATTAGCATTTGCTGCGGAGCTTGAAGAGGCGGCCAGCGACGCGGCGCTCGAGCTAGATCCTGGTGAAAGCCAACTCCTCGCAATCCTCCTCCTCGAAGATGCGCGATGGCTGCTCACCGGTGACAAACGAGCGGTCGCAGCAATCGAATACCTCTGTAGGGACGAAGCCAAGGGACGGATCGCGGCCCTCGAACACGTGCTCGCTGCACTTCTTGCCCTCGCCGACGCCAACGAGCTGCGCTGCGCTGTCTGCAACGAACCTAGCGTTGATGCTGCAGCCACCGCCTGCTTCGCATGCCATTCACCTGCGGTCGATGCAGCCGATGTCATGGCGGGGCTCGAAAGCTATCTTCGTGCGCTGCGCAAGATCGCTCCTTCGATCTTATGCGAGACTATCTCGCCCGAAGGTTTCTAGCGAAAACCGGTAGAGGCAATGTCTCGCTTTCCGCGCGGCAGGGCTCGAGGGATTGGTCAGTCGCGAAAGCCCCGAAGAAACACGGCATAAGGCGGCACGAGGTCCGCAACTAGATTGATGGGCCGAATGGTGCGTTCTTCTTCCTCGTTCACGTTTTCGGGCTGATCGAGAACTTCAAGGCAGGCCTTGTCGACGCGGCCTTGGACATAGCGACTGCCGAGCCTGCCCCTGGTGGGGCCGACTGCCACTCGGGTCGCGTTCAATGGCAATTGATCGTCGGTCATGCGCAAACTTCCGATCTTCAGCGCAAAACGCGAGCCGCGCACTTGGATATCCGCCGGGATCTGATGCCAATTGAGATTGTCGGGGGAATATTCCTTGGCGCAAAGCGGCTCGGCGAAATGATTGGAATTCATTTCCTCCATCACGAGATGGATTGGCTGGCCTCTCGCAGCGAAACCTTCGGCAAAGGGCTGCACCATGGTCGACGGGTGGCAAGTGTTCCCGCCATACCCCCACAACCCGTATCCGACTTGGGCGATTTCCTCGCTTTTGCGCGCAATTATGTCCTCTAGGCTCTCCTGCGCGTGGGTGCCGACCTTCATGAACAAAAGGCCTGCTCCGGGATGAATGATCTCGTTCACTTTGCCTCGCTTTCCTGCTCGAAGAGTTCAAGCCGATATTCTTCCTCCGGCGCCTTCCCGTAATCGGGGCGTTTGAGTTCCCTCACGTAGCGCACCCGAGGTTCCTTAGAGCCGCCATAAAAGTTGCGCAGACTTTCAGGGTCGGTGAGCGCTTCGCTCGCCACCTTGACGGCATCATTGCCCGGGATCGACGAAAGGAACAGATTGCATGACTTGAGGTCAGGGGCGTCGTCCAAGTGATAGCCATGAAGCTTGCGTGCCATGCGCGACACATAGAAGCCACGTTCCGAGGCGTATTTTTGGACATTGGCGAGAACCTGCTTGGGCCAGTTCAACTCGTCGTCGTCGGCGATAACGACACAGCCCTCACCCTCATAGTGAACTGCCTCAATGCCTCGCTGAACGAAGGCATTGACGCTCGCACCTGCATTTGAAGCGCCCCACGGGGGATTGGTATAAAAGCAATCGAATTTCTGCGTGTCTGGAAACGGCTCAAGAACGTTATAGAGCTCAGCGTCCAGATAATCGAGACGTTCCTTGTCGGCGAAGCGTTTCACCGAGTTGACCGTCCGCTCGTCGAAGTCGAAGAGCATAATCTTCGTCGGGCCGAAGTCGAGCACCTCGCGCTGCTTCAGGTAGGCGAGGGCGACAGAAACCGCATCTCCGTCGCCAATAAAGGCAAGACGCTTGCCATCGGCCCATGCAGCGATCGCCTCGCTTTGCATGACCATGTCACCGGTCTTCATGTGAATCTGGTCAAACTCGCGAAGCGGACGGGTTCGGTTGGCGACGACGTCGGAAACTGCATTCACCGCCACTCGCATGTCCACTCGTATTCTCTCGTTCGAAGCCATGAACGCTCCTCCACTCACTTTATAATTCCAAGAACCCCACTGGCTTTACGAACTCGTCAAATGCGAAAGCTCCTATATTTGACTAGCTAGACCTTGGCGCGTGACCGTCAACAGTCGTAATACAGGTCCGGCGGCTTGTTCTCCGGCAGTGTCTAGGGGGCGGACTTAGAGGTCTTATTTTCGGGATGATTTAGCCTCGTTTGTAGTGACAACGCAATGAAGATAGAGCGCGGTTTTCCAAGCGCCAAATAGCTCTCCAAGCAAATCGTGCAAAATCCGCTTCCGGCTGCTAAAACCAACTAGGAATGTTAATCGATCGTTGACGAAAACCGAGCGCAACCTGCACGCTGAATTGACCACGGTGCCCGGTCCCACGGCACTCGCAGTAGAAAAGGGGCGGATCGATGGGAGAGGCCAAGGCCAAGCGAGAGGCTCGAAAGAAGAGGGCGGAACTGAGCAAGGAGATCGCGCGGTCCCGCTTCAATCTTCTCGCGATAGGCACACGCAAATCCCTCGCGCCGTATCTCTACGAAGAGATATCTTATTGGGCGGACACAGACGAAAGAGTCATAGGCTTCGTCGCACGCGACGAACAGGACGGCGACTTCTACTGGGCGCTCCTAGTCCGCGACCGAAACGGGCGCTTCCGCTCGGCCGACTATGATGCCGAACTCCGTTCGGTTCAATATGCGACCATCGGCCTTCGCGAGCGAATAGCGAAGGCCGTCACAGAAGAGGACCTCGCTGTGCTCGGGATGCAGGGCGACGAGAGTAATCATGCAACGGACCTTCTAGCGGTGCCCCCCGGAACCGATCCCGCGACACTACATCCGAACTTTCGATTTCTGATCGAGACGCCCGGACGCGCGCCAGCGAGGGCAGTCCTCCGGGAACTCGGGCCCTGGCTCGCTCCCAGTGACCCCCATTTTGTCAAGGAGTTCCAAAGCAAGCAGTTCGACCAGCGCCTTTGGGAACTCTACCTTTGGGCGATGCTGAGAGAGATGGGTTATGACGTTACCCAGCCGGAAGCGCCAGACTTCCACTGTGTCTCGCCCAGAGGCGATTTTACGCTCGAAGCGACGACCTGTGCTCCGTCACAGGGCGGCGTGCTCGCTGACCACCCTAACCCAAGAACGCCGGAAGAGATCAAGGAATTCCTCAAGGACTATATGCCAATCAAGTTCGGCGCTGCCCTGACCGGAAAGCTTAACAAGAAGACTGCGGCTGGCGAAAGCTACTGGGAGCGGGGGCCGGGCGCCGGGAAACCCTCTGCCATTGCCGTCGCTGACTTCCACAAGCCGGGTGACGAAACCTCGCTAGGATCTATGACCTACACGCAGGAGGCGCTTTGGCGCTATCTTTATGGGCAACGGGTCGAGTGGCAATTCATCAACGGGGCGCTGTCGATCAGGAGTGTGAAGGTCGAGGACCACGTCTACAAGACCAAGACCGTCGAGACTGGCTTCTTCGATCAGCCAGGGGCGGAAAACGTGTCTGCCGTAGTGTTCTCCAATGCTGGCACCCTAGCCAAGTTCGACCGCATGGGCGTGGACGCGGGCTATGCCCCTGAGCGGCACATTTATCGCCGGATCGGCTTTCGCCTTGATCCCGATCCGAACGCAGTCGTCGGCAAAATGTTCGACGAATTGATCGAGGCTGGTTCAGGGGAGCGGTGGTCAGATGAGATCCAGGTCTTCCATAACCCTAACGCCGCCAAACCCCTTCCGCTGGAGACGTTCGCGGGAACGACGCAGCACCGTTTCGAAAACGGGTCACACGTCTCCTATTCTTCGGGAACACCTGTCCTCAGTTCGCAGACGATCATCATTCGTCTGATGGACAGCGATGAGCTCGATCGTGCTATCGTCTGAACAACGGAACGATCAGGAGTATTGGGGAAGAAAACGTAGTGAGGGCGGAAACGGTGAGGGCTTCTCTCGGACTCACCAATCCCTGTTACGAAATTCGTCCATCTGTAGCGCACTGCCGGGGCGGTGTGGCACACGCGATCGGCAATCGCTGGGAGGATTATGATGCAGGTAGAGCTCTACGATGCGATGCGCCTCGCCGACGAGTTGGAAGAATTACTGGAAGACTACGGAATCAGCGTTGGCGCACACCGCTCGACCGGGGCCGATATGCTGTCTTTATGGCGGGTGCTCGAGCGAATGCGGCTAGGTTTACCAGTGACGCCCAACGCCGACCGCAACGAATATGCGGCGGGCGTCGCTGTTCACGACCTCGCCGCAAAGGTGATGGCCGTCCGCGACAACCCGGCCTTCAGGCAGCTCGTCCCGCATTTAGCGATGCTTGCCAAAGGAGCCGTGCATCTCACGCAGCAGCCCCCGGCCGACGCTGACGTTTATAATAAGCTGATTGAAATCTACTGGGCCTGCCTACTCATGGCGGACCATGTCGACGTGTCGCTCGATCACCCCATCAACTCGTCCGGCGACAACCCTGACGTCATCGCCAATGACAGCGGCAAACCGGCTAGGGCCTACGCTTTCAAAACCATCAGGTCGCAGCACACGCAGAACATCCTCGACCACCTCGTGAAGGGTGTCGAACAGATCGAGCGATCAGCGGCCGAAGAGGGAATGGTTTGCTTCCATCTGACACCCCGCATCCTCGATGCCGGGCTGTGGCCGCAGGACAGCTACTACCTCGACTGGCGGGTGCCCGTTGCACAGGCCACGGAGCTGTTAAGCAAATGGATATCCCAAGTGGTGATCGATAACGGTCAAAGTGTGGTCGATAATATTTTCCAAGGGCGCAAGGCGGTCGGCACAGTCCTCTGCATCGCTCTGTTCCCTACCGTCGCGCGCAACCCTAAGAGCGGCAACCCGGTAGTGATGCCGATCAAGGTTGCAATACTCGTCGAAGTCTCACCGACCCATCCAATCTCGAACGCACTGCATCGCGAGGTTGAGGCCGCAAATGTCCGCATGCAGACGGTCTTGAACCTGACTGCCGGATAATGGTCCGATGCTCGCCGGTGGATGGCTCCGGGCTTCCGTGCAGCGCCTGATAGGCAGCACCGGGGTGCTAATGAACCCACAGTCCTAGGACTTCCGTCTATAGGTCAGTATGCAATCTCAGCCGTGGCTTCGCGCACACCGTGGACCACAATGCTTGCCGCGCTCAGTCTCTTGCGACGGCAAGCTCCTCGGTTACGCCACGAAAATGCTCCAGCGCCGCTTCGAGATTTTCGACGATCTCCTGCGCAAGGACGTCCGGCTCAGGCAGGCTGTCAATGTCTTCCAGGCTGTCATCCTTCAGCCAGAAGATGTCGAGGTTCAGCTTGTCGCGATCGATCAGCTCGTCGAAGCTGAAGCGACGGAAGCGCTCGGTCTCCTGTCGATTTCGGTAGCATCGGACGAAGTCATCGAGGTCGGCGCTGGTCAATCGCTTCGTCTTGAGGGTCTTGTGGACGTTGGTGCGGTAGTCATACACCCATAGCTCCTTCGTCTGCGCCTCCTTGGATGCTGGGCGCTTGTCGAAGAACAGCACGTTCGCCTTCACGCCGGGGCTATACCAGATCCCGGTGGGCAGGCGCAGAAGCGTGTGGAAGTTGAAGCCCTCCAGCAGGCGCTTGCGAATGCCCTCACCGGCCCGGTTGGCCTCGAACAGCACGTTGTCAGGCAGCACCACACCGGCGCGACCCTCAGCTTCCATGATCGTCAGGATGTGCTGGAGGAAGTTCAACTGCTTGTTCGAGGTGGTGAACTTGAAATCCTCGCGCTCGTAATTCTCGCGCTCGGTGGTCACGGCCCCGTCCTCGCCGACGACCTTGTAACTCGATTTCTTGCCGAAGGGTGGGTTCGCGATCACCACGTCAAAGCGTGCACCGGGATCGCCTGCCAGCGTGTCAGCCTGTTCGACCGGGCTTCCGCCGTTCCCGACACCATGCAGATAGAGGTTCATCGCGCACAGACGCACAACCTCGTCCACGATGTCGTAGCCCTTGAACGACTTGTGTCGCAGATCGCGCAGCTTCTCACGATCCTGGCTCTGGCCTTTCATGTGGTCGTAGGCTGCCAGCAGGAACCCGCCGGTGCCGCAGGCGGGGTCGCAGACCGTCTCGCCGATCTTCGGATCGACACACTTCACGATTGCTTCGATCACCGGCCGAGGAGTGAAGTATTGCCCTGCGCCGGACTTCACCTCGGAGGCGTTGCGTTCGAGCAGCCCTTCGTAGATCTCGCCCTTCACGTCGACGCTGTGGCCGATCCAGGGGCCTTCCTTGTCGATGAGACTGACGACCCGTTTCAGCTTGGCTGGGTCGGACAGCTTGTTCTGCGCCTTGCGGAAGATCGTGCCGATCAGCCCATCGACCTTGGCGAGAGCTTCAAGCGTGTGGCGATAGTGCAGCTCAAGCGCGTCGCCGTCCTTCCCGGCGAGCGCGGGCCAACGCCATTCCGGCGGGATCGACGACGCCTCGTTCAGCAGTTCGTCTCGCTCGTGATCCATCTTGAGGAACAGGAGAAAAGTAATCTGCTCGACGTAGTCGCCGTAGGAGATGCCCTGGTCGCGCAGGACATGCGCATAGTTCCAGACCTTGGAAACGAGTTGCTCGTTGCTCATGCTCCGTCATCCTGTTGCTCAGATTGCGCCTCCTCGCGCCTCACTTCGAGCCTCTCGCAGGCAAGAATGGCATCAAACGATGGTCCCGCAGCGTCATACTCGGCGCATTCCTTTTCGAGCTTACTTACCCGCTGTGCTTCACGCATTTGCATGTCATTCTTGCGCTCCCGCACCTCCGTTGCAGTAAGGCATATCCAGTCTTCCGAGTTGGACGGGTCGACTCGAAGTGGCAGTCCATTTCGATCCTTCCCTTCATATGCCACAACCTCTCCGCGCCAATTCGTCACCGGTGACATCTCCACCGAGGGCATGTCGATCGATTTGCAGAACTTGTCTTCGTTTGAACTGCCGCAAGCGCTCGTGAGTGCCGAGATAGCAATCATCGGCGCCATAATTCGCTTTCGGATATAGGGCTCCTAACCTTCTTCGTATGATCGGATGATGAGGGACTTTGCTCGCTCGAAATCGTCGTGCGAGCCGATGGTCAGTTCGAGGTCGCCAGTGCCGAAATGGCCGATCTTGCGCACATCGCGAGCGAAACCATCTTCCTCGATCATGACCGTGTCGGGATCGATCTTCAAGAACATCTTCAGCTGGTTCAGTGTGGGCCGAACCTCCACACAAGCGAAGTTCTTTATCCGGCGGTAAGCGAGGTAGAAGCGCGTGACCTTCTTCGTCACATCGTCCCCGCGGCCAAGCAGGAAGGTCTCAACGTCCGAGAACAGCTCGGCGAGCTGCGGCGACATGTCATCCATATATTCGGAGACGGTCTTGTAGCTCGAATTGCTGCCACCTGCCTGCTTGGTCGGCGAAGCTCCTTTGGTCGATACCGAGGCTGACACGGCGGTCAGCAGTTCGAGCAGCAGCAGGTCGTCGCCGAACTTGCGGTAGCGGACCAGCTCGATGTTGCGGCCCATCTGCTTCACCGCATGCTCGTCATACTTGGTGAAGTCGGCTGCGATGCAGATCAGGCGCGGAGCGCTCCACTCGATCTGCTCGGCAGCCTCCTTCCCGTATCGATCGCGCACGAGGATTTCGAAGTCGCCGCGGTGGTCCATCAGCCAGTCGAGATAGAATAACCCCTGGTTGATGACGTTCTCGGATCGGTCGCGCTTGTATTCGATGATGGCCGGGTAACCGTTCTCGTCGATGCCCAGCGTGTCCATGCGCCCGCCATGGGTGGTGGCGTATTCGCTGGCGAGAAATCTCACACCGAGCAGCGTATCGAGATTCTTCTCGAACTGCGTCTGGAGACCCTTTTCCAACGGCGCTGACGAGCTTTCGAGCTCGCACAGCGCGCCTGCTGTAGTCTGAAAGAGTTTGAGGTCACTCATCGTCGTCGCCCTTATCGGCAAATGGATCTCTGGGGATTTCCCTGAACTTTTCTCGCTCGGCCTCGGCCGCCCGTTCGGTTCCCAACAGCCAAGTCCAGCATCTGTTGAAGAGAGCAACGCCAGCCGTGCTCCCTGTCAGCGACAGCTTATCGACCACGGTCTCACCCATGAAAATATGAAGCGATTTGGACTTGGCGTAGGTTTCGAGGAATTCGTCGGCAGGGAATGCCGAAAGGAATCCCTTGTAAATATAATCCACCTTCACCCCGTAGGCGCTGCGTTCATAGAAATGATCGCCAAATACGTAGTGCAGGTCATAGCTTTGATCCTCTTCCGCCGACCATTCGTAATTGGTGACCGAAAGAAAGACCAATTCCCGGTCTTCAGTGGCGGCGCGGCGCACCAGCGCAGTCTTGGTCGATCCGGGGCCTTCATATTCGAAAGTCGCCATGCAGAGACCGGGCTTATCTCTTGTAGATGCGTTGCCAGCGACCTCGAAACCTCCTGCGCTACCGAAGTCGCGTGTTTGTGCTGCGGCAGAAGTCGCTGACAATGCGAACGCCAAAGCGGACAACATAAATGGGGTTCGGAGCTTCATGCTTTGGCCTTCTTGCGCTTCGCCTTGGGGGCGGCTTCCCGCTGCGCCTGGATGCGTTCGAGCAGTTTTTCGGCGGGTTCGTCGGATGGGTCTTGCGGGACAAGCTTACCGGAGAAGGCGTCCTTGAGGATGGACTGGCGGAGAGCGGCGGAGCGTTTGAGTTCGGTCTCACACCATGCTTCGCCTTTCTCGATCCTGGTGACGGCTTCCTCGACAGCTTCCACGATCTCTGCCTGTTTATCGATGTCCGGTAGATCGAACGCGATAGCCTTCGTTTCGGCACTATTGAGGTTGTGGACGCCGCTTGTGGATTTTGCCTGCCGCTCGATGCGCGCTCGGACTGCGGGTGAGTTCAGAACGATATGGAGAAATGCTGGGAGGATCCGCTTGCGATCCAACCGCAGCCGAATGAGGTATCCGGCGTAAGCCATGCCCTCGGCATCTGCTGTGACGATCGCTCCGCGACCTACCAAATTTGCACTACCGTTCGAGCGGACGATCAGCATATCCCCCTCGCGCAGAGAGAGTTTTTCGAGCTCTTTCTCGGTCAGCTCGGTGAATTTGAGGTCTGCCAAATCGATGTCGCCACCGACTACGTTCGGAATGCGAAGGACAGGTGTGCCTGCAACGTCCGGCCGACATTTCTTTGCCGTCCCATAGCGAATGTCAGCGAGCAAATCTCCCAACACTACCGGCACCCATTCGGTCGGTCCCTTTGCGGTGAGGGTGCCGGTGACGGCGGCCTTCAGGACTGACTGGCGGTAGCGCGCGAGCAGCTTCTGCACCTCGCGCAGCGCCTCCTCGCCCTTGTCGAGCTCGGCGAACAGCGTCTCGATCTTCTCGACGATGCGCTGCTGTTCAGGGAGTGGAGGAAGCCAAAGCTGCGTTGTTTCCAGAAACCGTTTGGGCACACGCTTCTGACCGACAGCACCAGTCATGTGGTGCTGCGCTTCGTGGCGCACTGCTGACGAGGATACGAAGTAGTAGAGGAACCGATTGTCGATTGCGCCCGTGGGCCGCAAGACATGGAATTCGGTCGTGCCGAAGCCCACGTTGCGCGGGAGTGGCGGAACTACCGCCATCTTGCCGTTCTCCATACAGGGCGTGATTTTGGCAAAGAGGACGTCGCCGGTCTCGAAGGAGGTGAAACCGTTCTTCACCTTGCTGAATGGTCGCCGCTCGCTCACATCGATCCGGCCTGTTTCCGCCTCGACCGCGGGCATCGGCACGAAAGGCAGCTCGTCTTCCGCCATAAATTGGGACTTATCTACGCCGGGATTGAAGGCGGCAACATCTTCGAGGGTAACGTTGTGCCAACCCGGCGGAATTTCGCTGTCCTCCATCACGCCACCAGCGCCGTCTGAAGCTCATCCAGCATCTCGGTAAAGCGGGGCTCGAACAGCGTGCGTGCCTTCAAGATGCCGCCCTCGTCCGACAAGGCGGGCGCTTCCATGAAATCGCGCGGTGTGATTTCCGCGTTCGCGGTGATGAATGCGGCGATCTTGCGCAACCACAGCTCCTGTTCGGACGAGTAATCGCGCCCCGCCTTCTTCTCTCGCCCGAGCCAGAGGTTGAAGCGTTGTGCGGTCACGCTGGCGAAGGGTTCCAGCGCGTCGGCCTGCCCTAGGGCGAAGCGGACAAGACTGACCACCTCGGTCAGCTGCTCGTCCACCGGCGCCCCGCGCACGCTCACCGCATCCAGCCGCTTGTATGCCTGCCAGACATTGGCGGTGGTGAGGTAGGGCGGCTTCTCGCTCATCGCGGTCACCAGCTCGCGGATCGCCGCATAGGTCATACGCTGCTTGCCGAGCGGCTGGTTGTAGAGGATTTGCAGCGCGGTCAGCTCATCGCGATTATCTTCGATGAACTGCTTGAAGCTGGTGATGGTCTCTTCCGACCGCTTGAGGTCGAAATCAGCGCTGATCACCTCATCGGTGGTGATTTCGTCGATCACGATGTCGGTCTTGGCCTTGATGTCCTTCAGGAGCCCGCGCACTGCGGGTTTATCGAAAGCCTGGCAGGCGGTGTCGGCCAACTGCTCGACCACCGCATCCTCCTGCTCCTTCGATGCCATGGGCCCATGCGCGGCAGTGATTGCCTCCGCCTGCTTGTCGGGGTCGATAGCATCGAGCAGCGCATTGGCGAGGTCGCGAGGCGTGCTGCCGCTAGTAGCCTCGGCAACCCGCTGCCGGTCTTCATCACCCAGCTTGCGATCTAGCGCTGCGAGGCGTGCAGCGAGCGACGACATCGCATCCTCGTCACGCCGCCCCATGGCGATCTGTTCCATCAGCGCCTCGAAGCTGACGGTGCGTTTGCGCTCCAGCGGCTGGCTGGCGTTCTTCTTGGTTTCGGACACGCCGACCGCATCGATGAGGACAAAGCGGGTCTTGGTCTTTGCGTCAGGCGTAACAGCCTTGAGGTCGGCATCGGGGATGGTGCGCACTCCCCGGCCCTTCATCTGCTCGTAATAGCCTTCCGACTTCACGTCGCGCATGAAGATCAGCACTTCGACCGGCTTGATGTCGGTGCCGGTGGCGATCATGTCCACGGTAACGGCGATGCGAGGGAAGGGATCGACGCGGAACGCCTTGATCATCGCCTTCGGGCTTTCGCCGGTGTTGCGGTAGGTGATCTTCTTGGCGAAGTCGTTGCCCTCACCGAATACCTCGCGAGCCGCCAAGACGATCTCCTCGGCATGCGCGTCGTCCTTGGCGAAGATCAGGGTCTTGGGCAGCCACTCGCCGGTGCGGTCGGTGAACAGCTCTGTAAAGACGCGATCCTTGTAGGTTTGGAGCACCGTGCGGATCTGGTTCGGATTGACCACCGAGCGGTCGAGATCCTTGCCCTCATATTCGAGATCGGCATCCAGCTCCTCATAGCGCACCTTGCGCGTGCGCTTGTCACGCACCGGGACGGGGAAGCCTGGTTGACCTTCCAGCGTGGCCCCTTCCTCGGTAATCCGCGTGCGGATGCGATACACCTCGTATCCGACATTCACCCCGTCGGCGACTGAGCGCTCATAGGGGTATTCGGCCACGAGGTTCTGGTTGAAGAAGCCCAGCGTGTGTTTCGACGGCGTGGCCGTGAGTCCGATGATGCTGGCGTCGAAATACTCGAGCACCTGGCGCCAAAGCCCGTAGATCGAGCGATGGCATTCGTCGGTAACGATGAAGTCGAAGGTCTCGATCGGGATTTCGGGATTATATTCGACTGGCGGCTGCTCCGCGTCCGCCTTTTCCCATTTCTCGAAGGCCGACTCTTCCTCGTCCTCTGTGTCCAGTTCCCTGCCGCGCAGCATCGAATAGAGCCGCTGGATCGTCGTGATGACGACCTTGGCATCGGGATCGAGGCGGTGCGAGTGTAGGTGCTGCACGATGTAGGTGTCGGTGAAGCGGTTCGCGGCGCCTGGTGGGTGGAAGTTCTGGAACTCTTTCAGCGTCTGATCGCCGAGGTTGTTGCGATCGACCAAAAAGAGGATGCGCCTCGCTCCGGCTTCCTTGATGAGCCGATAGGAGAAGGAGCACGCCGTGAAGGTCTTGCCAGCGCCTGTAGCGAGCTGGATCAGCGCACGCGGCTTATCTTCGGCGAGGGATGTCTCCAGCCCCTCGATCGCTTCGATCTGGCAGTCACGCAGCCCCGTCTTGATGAGCGGGGGCATGTTGCGCAGGCGGCCCCGAAGAGTGTCCGGCTGGAGCAACCATTCGCGCAAGGTGGCCGGCTGGTGAAACGCGAACAATCGCCGCGACCGCGGCTTGGGATCGCGTAGGTTCCTGAAGAAGGTTTCGTCACCGGTGCTCTCGTAGTCGTAGACGAGAATGTCATCCCACCGCGCCATGTGCTCCGGCAGAGCTGCCATGTATCTGTCGGACTGCTCGGCAACGCCGCTCAAGGTCACACCGGACTTCTTGGCCTCGATCACACCGGCCGCTTTACCATCGACGAAAAGCAGGTAGTCGCATGGGCCAGCTGGCAGCTGGAACTCGCGCACCGCCACGCCGACAGACGCATTGCGGTCGAATTGGTCCCGATCCTGCAACGCCCAGCCCGCTGCTTCGAGCAGGTGATCTATGTGATCGCGCGCGCTGTCTTCCGGTCCCCTCACCCGGCCTGTTTGCCGACATCGGACGAGGCGGGCAACAAAAACAGAGCCATGCCGATGCCCGACCTTGCATCGAAATGGTATTCCAGATCGATGCAAGGTCGACCGGCGGCTACCTGTGGGACCAGCCGGCTATGGGATCGAATTCCACGATACCGATCGGGCCAAATTCGAGCAGTCGCGGAAGATTGGCCCGCTGATCATCGGGCAGACCGACCATACCGTCTGCGATCCTCAGCATCTTCGCGCCGTCCGTAGGCACGCCCAACGCCACGGTGAACACCGACGCGGCTATGTCGACATTCGGTGCGACCGCATAGAGGTCGTCACTGTCATCATCGACCAGCCGGAAGAGCTTGAGCTGCTCTACGGGTGCGGTGTGTGCGATCCACCCGATCGGGCTGTAGCTGGCGAAACCCACCGGAGCCGTCCGTAGAAGCTGATCGAGACCGCGCCGGTGGTCTTGGCATAGCGTGTCGTCCACCCGCGTAAGCGACAGATCATTGTGTTCGCGGCCAAATGTCCGCTCGTGTTCGATGAGGGTCATCCAGGCCCGGTCATGCGAAGGCGCGACTATATGTGCGCGCACTTTACGATCCTCGCGCTCGATGATGCATTGGTAGAGGTGAAATTTCATCTTCAAGACTTTCTTGCTGTTGTAGATGCAGCAAGGTCTACGTGCCCCCCGAATGGGATACGGGTGGGTAATGCAATGGACCTGATGGGTTTTGTCGGCCCGACACCGATTGATGGCGTCAACGAGGGGCTTGAGCATTTATGTCCGTAGAATATCGGCTTTCTGCGCTTTGGAGTTGTTGCCGGTGTAGGGGCGAAAAGCGGCTGGGCTCGAATTTCTCCAAATTCAATCAAGTTGCGGCAACTTCCATCAACCGCACGAGATTTGGTGCCTAAGCAGCAGGCGAGGGCGTAAATCGTGACCCGGCCCACATGAGACCGCCCCTTAGCTGCACTCACCGCCGTAGTGGGAGCGCGACGCCGTCTACGAGTCGGGCTTGGAAACTTATGAGATTTGAAGGCGGGGAGGAACTTGGCACCAGCATCAAGCCAGCCAGCAATAATCTCAGGAAGCGTAGGTATACGCATCGGCACAGTGGTCTCGTCGATCAGGTAAACTCCGCCTCACCGAGCATACGGGGCGGGATTGCCGACTAACCTCTGGCTGGAGGGCCTATCGATCAGGCATGACCGCAAGGGGTCGAGATACCACGCCCGAACCAATCGCCGGTCACGGGCCTGTGTCATTTACAGTGCTGGGATGGGCTCCAGGTGGGCCAGCTTAACCTCCGGTCGAGGGGTGGTATCGCCACCAATCGCTGTGAGGCACCTTATACCGCTCATCGCCCTGAATCGCAAGCGAAATCCGTGATCTTAAGTCACATCGCTCCATGTCTTCCGACTGATCACATTGTCGATCGTTTGCCAGGAGACCCCATATTTTCGGGCGATTTTGGCTTTGCTCTCATCGCTCCTGCGAATTGCTCGAACATCTCGTTCAGTGAGTTTCGAACGTTTGCTCATGGATCTGGCTTTGTCGGTCCCAAGCGAACTCGCAATCATGTGCTCCGGGTGACAACATAACGGATTTCCGCATGTGCGCCTCACGGATAGGCCCTCATCGGGAAAAGAACCGTGAATGCACTTGAATGCTAAGCGATGGACGAGCTGTGACCCATAAAGAACTGACATCTTTCCTGTTGTCACACCGTAGCCATCAGGGGTGACCGCATGCGTCCATTCGAGACATCCTGTCGGCGCCAACCTCAACCGGCCGTTGAGGTAGCTGGCCAAGCGAGGGAAGCGTTTTGAAGGTAGCACGGGCACGGGGTCAAAGCCTACACGCCGAGTGATTTTCCGACAAGCGGGTTGCTCCCCGGGGTCTCAGAATTCCGCCATCGGGACTATCAAATGCGGACTACATAAAAACCATATGCTCACATGTGAGTAATCTCTGACTGTAATAAGATTCAATAAATTCACATAACGAGACATATCTCCCCTTCGGGGAGATACAGCTGACGCTTCGTTTTTTGTCAAAATTGTCAAAGAAACTCTCGGCGTGTGGTATGGAGTTTCGAGAAAGAGCCTGGACCTTTCCGGCATGTCCCTTAAGCTTTCGGTCTCTACCAGCGAAGAGACCTCGGCGTGCCCGCCTCGGCCTGCCTGAGCTCAAGGAACACCCCGAGCGCGATCGCCTAGCCCACCTACCGTCACCGGCGAGCGTTCATGGTTGCGTGTCCAGAGACACGCACCACCTCATCAATCGGGCTTACATGTCCCTGACTATGAGCTTGATCTTCTCTAGGTCGCTCGGATCGACGCCATCGCAGGCCATATGAGGAAAGAGCTCGCGCAACACCTCCACCACATGAAGTTCGTGCACACTAAGCCATCGTCGACGAGGGGAGCGTTCTGCCGCCACCTCACGCATCACTGATCGTTGCTCTCGGCTAAGTTCGCCAACTGAGGCACCTAGGGCCGCCTGCAATTCCATGACGAGAGTATCGGCGCCGGATGAGAGCCCGTTTCCCGATAGTAACTCCCACTGAACTTCGGGGTGCCTTTGCCGCACCACAGCTTGCAGGAAAGCACGTTTGTCGAGCTTGAGAATGTCGGCCAGCTCCATCGTGCGGTCGATCGGGATCGGAACTCTCCCAAGAGCCATGTGGCTCAAGACGACGGCCGTCTTGTAGCCCATGATTTTGCCAATCTGGCGAACGCTCAGTCCTTGCTCTTCCTTGGCGCGAGCCAAGCCCTCCGAGAGCATCCGTGCAGCCGGCGTGTCGGAAAGTGGATAGTTGTTTCCCATGGGCGCTGCATGCAGCGGTGCATGCATGCGTGTCAATTCTCTCTTGCACTCGGGGCAAAGCGCGTGTTAAATAACATACGCACTGCAACCTGCGCACGGTCAGAGCCTGTCAGAGGCATCGACGGCGCCAAAAGAGAGAACCGAATTGGAACGAAAGACCTACCGGGTGAAAGAAGTGGCGGAAGCCCTCGGCCTTAGCGCCACAACGATCAACAAGCTGATGAGCCTAGGCGAGCTTAAGCGCATCAAACTCGGCGCGAGCACTCTCATAACCGCTGAGTCCGTCGATGCTCTTCTCGAACGCAATGCCGAGGGCATCTGAACGATGCCTCTGACGGTCAAGGAAATCGAAAACGCCCAACCGCAGTCCAAAGAATGGAAGCTTCCCGACGAGCGGGGTCTATACCTTCTCGTTTCACCCCGAGGATCGAAACGCTGGCAGCTTCGCTACTCTTTCCGCGGTGAGAAGAAGAAGATCAGCTTCGGCCCGTTTCCCGAAGTGAGCTTGAAGGCTGCTCGTTCAAAACGGGATGAAGCCCGCGCCCTAGTCGCCGATGGGATCGATCCACTGGCGCGACGGCGAGAAGAGAAGCTCCAAGCCGCGAAGACCTCCGCTGACACCTTCGGCGAGGTCGCATGGGAGTTCATCGCGAAGCGTGCAAATGATGGCGACAATGCAATCGCCGAGACCACGCGCAGCAAGAACGAATGGCTACTATCTCTGCTTGAACCCAAGCTCGGCCATATTCCGGTGCGAGAGCTTACGGCACCTCTGCTTTTGGCGGTGCTGGAGGACATCCAATCTTCGGGCCGGCGCGAGACCGCTCGCAGGCTTCGCTCCTTCGTTGGCCGCGTCTTCAAATACGCAAATGCGAGAGGGCGCGCAGAGCACAATCCGGCACCTGCCCTCCATGGTGCGCTCGCCACTCCGACAGTTCGTAATCATCCGGCTGTTATCGAACCCGACAAGTTGGGGCACCTACTGCGGGCTATTGACGCCTATGGCGGACATGCATCGACCAACGCCGCCCTGAAGTTGTCTCCGCACCTGTTTCAACGGCCTGGCGAGATTCGGCAAATGAAGTGGGCAGACGTTGATTTCGAGACCGCCGTCTGGGCGATCCCGGCAGGGGAGACAAAAATGCGGCGTGAGCACCGGGTGCCGCTTTCGCGCCAGGCATTGGACATCATCAGGTCGATGGAGGACGTTGCCGCTTACAGCGAATACGTTTTCCCAAGCTTCAACCCCAAGAAGCCTCTCTCAGAGAACGCCGTTAACGGCGCTCTGAAGCGGCTCGGCTACGGCGGCGTGATGACAGCCCATGGCTTTCGAACCACCGCCTCGTCGCTTCTGAACGAGAGCGGGGAGTTCCACCCCGATGCGATCGAACGTGCGCTCGCGCACCAAGATGGCAACGCCGTTCGTGCCGTCTACAACCGCACGCAATACTGGGATGAGCGCGTCCGCATGATGCAATGGTGGTCTGATAGAATCGATTCTTTGAAGGGAACCAGGGCGGAGTGACGCTTCGCCGCACCCAAAAAAGACCCCCAAACTGACCCCCTTCAATATGCGAATACGGGCACACAAGGGCGAGCAGCCACGGACACCGACCGGCGCTTATCGTATGTTTTTCAGGTATTTGCGCCCTTCCGCGAATTTCCACGAACAGGGTGATGGTGCCCCATAGAGGACAAAGATGGGCACTCAAATGATTGGAGAATTTCGGCTGATTTGCCTCGCTAAGGTCGGCCATGCGCCCTGTTTCTATTCATTTGAGATGCTCGTTCTGTAAACCAAAACCGGCCGTTCCTACAGGATCGAATGCAAGGCCACTCTAACGATGAAAGCGGCATTTCCAGTCATTAGATAGTGAGATGCCACTCCCAGAAAGCCAGATCGTCGGGCTCCATTGGTTCGCCTTCGGCCTGTTTCTGCCTAGCAAGCTCTGCACCTTCTTCATGTTGAAGAAAGGCCACCACAGCGTTTATCGCATTGTGAAGGGGTTTCAGCTTCGGCCCGTCCCATTTGACCGGGTGGCCATCTTCTGGCGAAAGAAGTTTATACTGAATTGCTCGCTCGAATTCCTCACGATCCACAGCGAACCAATTAATTGAAGGTGAGAGATCGAAAAAATCTAGGATAATATGCTTAAATACGCTGTTCGAAGTTTGGCTAGGGCGTGTAGCCTTCACCGCATCAAGAAGCTCTTCGAACTCTGCCTCAACGCCAGAGGTTCCGCCCGTTGTCGCCAACGCATCTTTTAAAGCCACTGCATCCTTAACGTTCTTGAGGATCTCTATCTTCTCGTTCGCGTCTTCAAGCAGGCTTTGCAATGCCTCAATCTCGTTGGCCTGGCTAGCAGCGCTAGCTTTTAATGCGTTGTGCTCGGCTGCCGGAACCTTGCTGGGCCTCGCGAGATCCTTAAGGACTTTCTTCAAGCTTACCTTCCAAGCGGCTCGCTTCTTCTCCCACGTATGATCGTCACGCTCCTCTACGTTCACGTGCTTACGAACCATCAGGCGCAAATCGATTAATCCGGTCTCGTCCTCAATTAACCAACCCTGCTTCAGGCCCAAGGTATTGCTTACGTTATCGAAGCTTACACCTGGCATTACGACGGGTAGCGCCTTTAGCGATTTCGCCCAAGCCGCTCCGAGCTCCATGAGACAGAACGGACGCTCCAAGTAGGAAGGGGTCATCAAAAGAAAGACTAGATTCGGCGTTTGGATCTGCGACTTCATGTATTCGTTGAAGTCCTCGCCGAACGGAATGCCGTGCCCCTTTATGCTGGAACAAAAGATTGCCTTTTCCGGAACCCCAATGCCCTCTTTCAAAAGGTCGACAAACAATTGGGCAAGTTCGCGATCGGCCGTCGAGTGGCTAACAAAGATTTCTGCCATTCGTCGGCATCCTTTTATTATTAAACAGTTAGCCCTCTGAAAGGCCGGATGGCCATCAGGGGTCATCAACAGATTGCCGACGGACGAGAGCAATCGCAAGCGATATGCAGTATGCGATTTTCCACTTCCCCGGTCCCTAGGTCAATCATCAGGAATTAGGTCCAAATGCGCGCTCCGTGCCGACTTGGTAATCTCTTTGACCAGCATGTTTTCGGTAGGGTTTGCGTATCTGAAATAAACGGTAGACCGAGCGTCGAACGGCCATTTGGTTGGAGGTATGGTTTAGGTGAGCTGTCAAAAAATCGACACCGCCCTACTAAGCATCTCTATAGCAAATGGGGCGGAGCGGTTTGCCGAAGTTTGATGTGTTCACGGCCGTTGGGCCTTCCGCGATCGCATCACTCTGAAGAAGCGCCGTGAGGGCGGGCTTGTCGCAAGCTGCCGGTGCAGGCGGCCCTCTTCGGTGAGTTCGGCAGGGCCGACGAGAAAAGCCCCCTTGGCCCGACCTCTAAGCCAGCACTCCCTCGGAAGCGTTGGTCCGTTGCGACGCCGGTCGATCTTTAGGAAGAAGAGGAAGCTGCCAACAGTAAAGCGAACGACGTTCACACCGTCCTTCCGGTCGGGCATCGGGGTGCGATAAAAATATACGTCGCCGTCTAGTTCCACAACTCTAAGCATGGCAACATCGACTGAGGCCGGGATCGACATCCCGCGCAGCGCCACGTCGGCGAGCACATCAACATACGGGCCAACCCTGATCCGCCCTGGTTGTGTGGTCACTGCATACTTCCACACGATGCCGGCCGCAAACCGCACCATACGATCGCCGTCGATCGGGTCCACGTTAATGATGCCACCTAGCGGGGATTTCGTCGCCCGCAGCTTACGCAGCAGTTCGAACGCATAGCCCTCGTAGGCGCCCAAAATGGAGTCGCAGGGTCCGCATAAAATACCGCGATCATAAATCCCAGTATTGCTGACTCTGGGTCGTTGGTCACCTTTGTGCAGGATCAGATGTTGCTCGCCGCGCTCGTTCTTTACCTCGGCCACGAAAGCTTTAGGAATTAAGTGCGCCTCAATAGTTTTAGGTTCGCTGCAAATCAGGCATGACATCTTTCGATGATATGCCCCACTCCACACAAGTCAACGCGAAGCCACAATGAGGCGAACCGCAAAGCCAATAAATAGGCGGGAATTAAGCTGGAAATCGACAAGCATCGGCTAAACCCCCGTCAAATATGCAGATCGCTTTCATCAAATCGATTCAAGCGTATCATGGGGCACACTCAGATCAGACGAGAACTGCAGAAAGGTCACTCTGGCCGGGCTTTGACCCGACAGCTGACTATCCCCCCTCCGGCCCAAATTACGATGCTTCACTTGGCTTCCAACAGTCCATCGAAACTACCTGGGACTGGCTCGGGTTAACA
Organism: Alteriqipengyuania triglochinis; assembly: GCF_054655655.1. Taxonomy (NCBI): domain Bacteria; kingdom Pseudomonadati; phylum Pseudomonadota; class Alphaproteobacteria; order Sphingomonadales; family Erythrobacteraceae; genus Alteriqipengyuania; species Alteriqipengyuania triglochinis. The sequence continues at coordinate 640,078 of NZ_BAAHNC010000002.1, read as the reverse complement.
CGGTCTCGCTGCCCAAAGTGACCCAAACAGGACCCAAAGCGAGTGATCAGCCGAAGGGTCATTCGCCCTAAAGTTCTGAAAGCGCCTGATGAAAGACTAGTGTCCAAAAGAAACAAAGATGGGCACCAGTCTTTGGAGAATTTCCGTTTCTTTGCCCTCATTGCTTTCGTTTTTGATTTGAGAATTTAACCCACTTGTTATTAGGTTTCTCGGTTTCTGAGGCGCGTGTCATAGATCCATTTTCGAATCTTTCGAGCTGACACCTTTCCCATATCTGCGTGGGCAGGATTGAGTAAGACATTATGCTCTTCAGGGACGATAACCGAAGGGACACAAAGTAGTAGCCCTGAGCGGCTCTTCACCCACGAGTCTCCGTGATCCATGGAGGTCTTACTTGCTGGCTCAGCATCCCAACCGACCGGCGCATCTTCCAACTCGAGCGTCTCTCGTTTTGACCAAAGATAATCGGGAATCTCGATTTCGACGAGATAACGGTTCAGAGGTAGGCTACCGGCATTGAGGTGCACTACTGTTTCGAATGCAGAAAGCGACCGTGTTGAAGATGCGTAGACCAAGGGGGTTCCTGGATGATTCCAGCGGCCACCATCTTTCTCGGCACCTTTCCCACTTAGATCATCAGCTGTGTAAGTCTTCGTATCTGTACCGATGCGCCATACCGTGACACTCACGCATACGCTCCGCTTTGCATTCGAGCGATCATGCTTGAAACTATAGTCTGGCCCTCCATAGTATCCAAGAACTCGATTGGCTTTCTGCCTCCGAGCGAAGGTAGAGGGTCTAACAACCAGCGCGACATCCATTCCGAACTGTCGAAGCCTTCGGGATCACCTGACTCTGCCACAATAGCATCTAATTGGCCTACAAGCTTTGCGAATCCGATTAAACGCTCACTTTCAGCAAAGGAAAGGACGTCATCATCCTTCACCTTTCTGTTAACCGTGGCCGTCTTCAGACCTAAGGCATTGAAAAAATCTCGCTGTTCAACACCTAGGTCTCTAAGAATCCATTTGGCGCGCTGAGCAGGCACTCCCTCGCGGATCATGCTAATCCGCTCAGTGGGAGAGGCGGAATAGACTCCAAAGTAATAGCCTTTACCGCTCACTTTCTTTTTCTTCGTGACCCCACGCACAATTTTTTTTGCCGGCTTGGCGCTATCTTTTGAGAGATGCGCTGCCCTAGAACCAATCTTACCGCGACCGGCTGCTCGCCTACCAGGTTTCGCCTTTTCAGATGCGTTGCTCATGGATGCTCCTTTGGGCTTTTTGATAGCCCAAAAGAGCATTCGACGCAAGCGCTGTGATGCTTCCCGAATGGACAGTCCCCAACCGCTAAGCCGGTATCTTATTTGCCCAGCTTTGTCCGGTATGGCATCCCAAATATGGGCGTTTCCTTCCGTAAATGAAAAATGGTGCCCAGAAGAGGACTCGAACCTCCACGACCTTGCGATCGCCGCCACCTGAAGACGGTGCGTCTACCAATTCCGCCATCTGGGCACACGGGGAGGCCGGTCATCGAAGGCGCGGCCGCCGGGTAGGAGCGGGCGCTTAGCGAAGCCTAACCCTGCCTGTCAATCCAATTACATCACCTCAAGCCGGTCTTGCGAGGCAAGCCGCCATCCGGCAAAGCGCTTTGCACCAACACAACCAGCGCCACTGCCCCACGAAAGGCCCGATCAATGCCCATCACCAATCCGCTTGCCGACAAGGTGGTGACGATATTCGGCGGCAGCGGCTTCGTCGGCCGCCATGTCGCCGAAGACCTGCTGCAGCAGAATGCCCGGGTGCGAATCGCCGCGCGCACGCCCGAGGAGGCGTTCTCCCTCAAACCGCTCGCCAAGCTGGGCCAGCTGCAGTTCGCCCGCTGCGATATCCTCGACGAGCGCAGCGTGCGCGCCTGCGTCGAAGGCAGCCATGCGGTGGTGAACCTGGTCGGCACGTTCGGCGGCGATCTGATGAAGCTGATGGGCGAAGCGGCAGGTATGCTCGCCAAGGCAGCGAAGGACGCGGGCGCGCACAGCTTCATGCAGATCAGCGCGATCGGTGCCGATCCCGAAGGCCCGTCCGAATATGCGCGCGCCAAGGCACTGGGCGAGACGCTGGTGCGCGAGAACTTTCCCGCAGCGACGATCCTGCGCCCCTCGATCATCTTCGGCCCTGATGGCGGCATCCTTACGATGTTTGCGGATCTGATCGCCAAGCTGCCCGTCCTCCCCGTATTCGCCCCCGATTCGCCGATGGAGGTGGTCCATGTCGATGATATCGCGGCGGCCATTACCACCGCGCTGGTCGCACCCGGAGAGCATGCCGGAAAGACTTACGAGCTGGGTGGGCCCGATCGCTGGACGATGATGGAGCTGAACGAGCGGATCGCGCAGGCGCAGCGGCGCAAGCGCGTCTTCCTGCCCATGCCGGACGGCGCCAGCGCCGCCTTCGCCGCGCTGCCCGGCACGCCGATGAATTCGGACCAGTGGACCATGCTCAAGGCCGGCAGCGTCGCTTCCGGCGAGCATCCCGGCTTTGCCGCGCTCGGCATCCAGCCGCGCCCGCTCGAGCTGGTGGTCGACCGCTACATGGTCCACTATCGCAAGCACGGCCGCTTTGCCGAGAAGATGGACAACGCCGGCTAGGGCGGTTCTGGCAGAGCCAAGCGGGGCCTAGGCCGGGGTTGTCCCCGCGTCGGCCTCGCCATTCCTGTCCGCGATCAGCGCAATCGGCTCGACCAGCAGGATCGTGCCGTCATGCCCGGTAATGCGCACTCGTTCGCCCGCCGCAATGTCGGTGCCGCGCGCGATCCACTCGCTGTCGCCGACCCGCACGCGCCCGCTCCCGCTCTCGATCGGCTGGACGACCAGCGCCGTCTCGCCCACCAGTCGCCCGCCGCGATGGTTGAGCAGCGGATCGGAGCTGAGGATCGGCTTGTTGTCGAGATAACGGCGCGCGCTGTAGACCGTGATCAGCGCCAGACTGACGAAGCTGACGATCTCCAGCGGAAGGCCGAAGCCGAACAGGAAGCTGAGGCCGCCGGTGATGAGCGCGGCGACCGCCAGCCAGATCAGGTAGACGCCGGGGACCAGCAGTTCGAGCACCGCGAGGACCAGGCCCAGCGCGATCCAGAACCAGTACTGGTCGATCCCGTCTAGCATCAGGAATCGCCCCTGCCCGCGCGTGGGACCGAGGCGCGTTCGCGGGTCACAGGATCACGATCGCGCGAGAGCGGCACGCCGCTATCGCCGCCCATCGGCGCGTTCTCGCCCGGCTGCAAGGCACCGCGCACCAGTTCGCCGATCCCGCCGAGCGAGCCGATCAGCTGCGTCGTCTCGACCGGGAACAGGATCGTCTTGGCATTGGGGCTGTCGGCGAACTTGCCCACCGCCTTGGTGTATTCCTGAGCGACGAAATAGTTGATCGCCTGCTGGCCGTTGCTGGCGATCGCGTCGGCCACCATCTGCGTCGCCTTGGCTTCGGCTTCGGCGGCACGCTCGCGCGCCTCGGCATCGCGGAAGGCGGCTTCGCGCTTGCCCTCGGCCTCGAGAATGGCGGACTGCTTGGAGCCTTCGGACCGCAGGATCGCGCTGGTCTTGTCGCCCTCCGCCTCGAGGATCTCGGCGCGCTTGAGGCGTTCGGCCTTCATCTGGCGAGCCATCGCTTCGGAAATGTCGCGCGGCGGGCGGATGTCCTTGATCTCGACGCGGGTGATCTTGACCCCCCAGGGCGAGGTCGCGTGGTCGACCACGCTCAGCAGGCGGGCGTTGATCTCGTCGCGCTTGGACAGCGTCTCGTCCAGATCCATACTGCCCATGACGGTGCGCAGGTTGGTCGTCGTCAGCGCCATGATCGCGTAGTTGAGACCGGAGACCTCGTAGGCCGCCTTGGGCGCGTCGAGCACCTGGAAGAACACCACCGCATCGACCCCGACCATCGCGTTGTCGGCAGTGATGATTTCCTGCCCTGGGATGTCGAGCACTTGTTCCATCATGTTGATACGGTGGCCGACGCGGTCGATCAGCGGGAAGATGACCGTCAGGCCCGGTTCGGCCGCCTTGGTGAACTTGCCGAAACGCTCGATCGTGTAGACGTAGCCCTGCTTCACCATCGTGATGGCGGTCATCAGGAAAATGAGCAGGAGGAAGACCACCAGCCCGAGTGCGATGTACATTCCCATGCGACCAATCCCCTTTTTTATCAGGGTTTCAGACTAGCGGGAGGAACCCCGGCGGCCAAGCAAAAGCGGATCGGGCCCGTGCGCTATTCGGTCGCCCGTCGGGCCGGGTATGTCGCCGGTCGAAAGCTGGGCCCGGCGGGCCGGACGAACGCCGTCAGAGTGCGGCGTCGTAGAGGGTCAGCAGGTCCGCATAGGCGCGCTCTGCGGCTTCGGGCGCGTAGGCCGGGCTGTCGGGCACGGTCCAGCCGTGATCGCCGGCATAGACCTCGATCTTCGCGGGACGTCCCGCCTCGCGCGCCGCTTCGCGCAGGATGCGCTTGTGGTCGGGCGCATCGGCATCGTCGTCCTGCGCGATCGCGACGAGATAGCTTGCCTGCGTATCGTCGAAGGTGCGGTGCGGGCTCATCGGGTTGTCCTCACGCACCAGGCCGCCGCCGTGGAAGCTTGCGACGCCCATGATTCGTGAGGGTACCGCGGCGGCGGACCAGAAGGTGAAGGGCCCGCCCATGCAGTAGCCCTGCGTGCCGATCCCGCGCGAGGTGTCGACCTCGGCCTGGGTGTCGAGCCAGGCGACCGCCGCCGCCGCGTCGGCCATGACGGCTTGCGCATCCAGCTTCTCCCGCCAAGGGCGAACCTTCTGGAAGCCGTCATTGCCCGCGAAGGCCGCGAAATCCTCAAACTGCTCGCCCGCGACGTCGCGGTAGTAGGGATTGACGACGAGGACGGCGTAGCCTCGGCCGGCGAGACGCCGCGCCATGTCGCGCTTCGCCTCGCGCAGGCCTGCGATGTCGGGCCAGAAGAGGACGGCGGGGGACGATCCGGAAACGGGCGCGACGAAGAAGCCGTCCATCGTGCCCGCATCCGTGCGGAAGCTGACCTGCCGCTCGCTCAGCGCAGGGACGGTGATCGAGTCGCCATCGGCAGCCCCGATCGGCGCGCAGGCGCCGAGCGCGGCCACACCGGTCAGCGCGCCGAACTGGCGCCGGTTGAGGCCCTCGCGTGCCCAGCGGGCCAGTTTCGCTTCATCGCACATTGCTCGTCTCCCCTCGCGCTATCGTCCCTTCGTGCGGCTCTAGCCGCGAGCCCCGAGGGGCGGCGTGCCTACTGCTTTTCGAAGGCGGCGCTGATCTTCAGTTCGACCTCGTCGGACACCATCGGCACGGCGTAGTCGACCCCGAAGTCGGAACGCATGATGGTGGTCGTGCCTTCGAAGCCGACCGTCTCGGCCTTGCTCATCGGGTTGGTGCCCGCGCCGGTGAACTTCGCCGCGATGGTGACGGGCTTGGTGACGCCGTTCATCGTCAGGTTGCCGGTAATATCGGCCTCGGTGCCGTTCGCGCCGACATCGACGCCGGTTGAAACGAAGCGGGCAGCCTCGGGATCGGCGCCAAAGAAATCGGCGTCGGCGCCATCCTTGGGCGCACGCAGCAGGTGATCGCGGAGTCCTTCGCTGACGAGGGCGACGCTGGTGATCGGGATCGTCACGTCGACCTTGGCCGCACCGGGATTGGCGGGATCGATCGTCAGCGTGCCTTCGACATCGCCGAACGCACCGTAATAATCGTTGAAGCCAAAGTGGTTGACCGACCACGCTACCAGCGTGTGCGCCGGATCGGTTTGATAGGTGCCGGCGGCGACGCGGCTCACGTCCATCTGGCCGGGCGTTTCGGGCGCGCCTTCCTGCACGGCAAGCGCGGGGACGGTGGCGGCACCGATAAGGGCGAGGACGGCGGCGGACTGGATAATGCGCATGGTCGGGACTCCGTGGCTGGATTCGATGCGGGCTCGGGACGACGCACGCAGGGGCGCGCCCTGCATGCACTTGCAACTCCAAAGCGCCAGCGCGCGATCCGTTCCGCCGCCGATGGGCAGCCTTTGGGCCATGGTGGCCGCGCCGCGATTCGGGCGGCGCCCGATCACCGCCGCGTCAGCGCATCCTCGCTCTCGGCCATCAGCGTGTCGATGATCTGCGCCACCGGCTCTTCCTCGCGCACCATGCCTACCGATTGCCCCGCCATCAGGCTGCCGTTCTCGACATCGCCGTCGATCACTGCGCGGCGCAGCGCACCCGCCCAGTAGTGTTCCACCTGCAGCTGCGCTTCGGCCATCGCGATCTCCTCGCGGTCGAGCGATCCGGCGATCTCGCGCTGCTTGGCGGTGAATTCCTCGGTGCCCTTGTTCTTGAGTGCACGCACCGGGATCACGGGCAGACGCGCATCGACCTGCACGCTGGCGACCGCTTCGCGGGCGGAAGCGCGGAAGAAGGCCTTCTTGAAGTTCTCGTGCGCGATGCTTTCGGTGGCGCAGGCGAAGCGCGTGCCCAGCTGCACGCCGCACGCGCCCATCTCCAGATAGCCCGCGATCGCACTGCCGCGCCCGATGCCGCCGGCAACGAAGACCAGATGGTCCCCGCTCAGTTCGGGGAGGATTTCCTGCGCCAGAACGCTGGTCGAGACCGGGCCGATGTGGCCGCCCGCTTCCATACCTTCGATCACCAGCGCATCCGCGCCCGAGCGCAGCAGCTTCTTGCCCAGCGCCAGCGTGGGCGCGAAGCAGATGACCTTGGCCGGGTTCTTGCCGCCCTTGATCGCCTCGACGCTTCCCTTGGGCGGGATGCCGCCCGCTAGCACCACGTGGGTGACGCCGTGCTTTTCACACACCGCGATCAGGTCGAACAGATCGGGGTGCATAGTGATCAGATTGACGCCGAAGGGCTTGTCGGTGCGCTTCTTCGTCTCGGCGATCTCGGTATCGAGCAGCTCGGGCGTCATCGCGCCGCAGGCGATCACGCCGAAACCGCCCGCATTGGAGATGGCCGACACGAGGTTGCGTTCGGACACCCAGCTCATCGCGCCGCACAGGATCGCGTGCTTGCTGCCGAGGAATTGGGTGCCGCGCGCCATCAGCGCGTCTGTCTTGGGAGTATCGCTCATGTGGAGCGGTTACGAGCGTAGGGCGCGGGCGGCAAGCGCCAGAAGCGCGAATCCTAGAACCAGCCCAGGCTTTTGAGTTCGGCCACCCGCGTGCGCGACACCGGTGCCTCGATCCCACCCGGCAGCACCAGCCGCAGGTTGCGGCCGTCGCGCTTCACATCCTCGACCGCATCGCGCGCGACCCACCAGCTACGATGGACCTGCGCCCCGTCGACCCCCGCCAGCTCGTCCACCGCATCGCGCATCCGCAGCAGGATCAGTTCGGAGCCGAGCGCGGTGTGCGCCCGCACGTAATGGTCTTCCATTTCCAGCGCGATCAGCTCACTCCCCAGGTGCGGCGGCAGGCGGTCGAAAAAGGCGGGCTGCGGCGCGGCCGAGAGCGCGGGCGCGGATGCAGTCGCCGGAGACGCAGGCGGGGCACTCTCCTGCGCGGGCGGCGGCACCTGCTTGGAGCGCTCGATCAGATGGAACAGCACCGTAATGCTCGCGCCTATGATCAGAACGTTGAAATAGGCCTCCAGCGCCTGCTCGCCGGAAGGCATGGGCACGGGGCGCGGCCAGAAGCCGATCGCCCATACGATCGCGGTCATCGGGATGGTCGCGATCAGGCAGCCGGCGATCCACAGGCCGATCTGCGGCAGGTGCAAGGACCGGTGCAGCCGCTCCACCACCCAGCCGATCGGATTGTAGACCGCATAGCCTACCCAGGCGAACAGCAGCCAGCTGGCAAAGCGAACCGCGAGCGGCGCATGGGCACTGCCGAACGGACCGATCAGCGCAAGGACCACGCCGACCACCGTCATCACTGACAGGTCGATCAGCAGCTTGCGCGCGAATGGGTGCTGCCCGGCGGATGGATCGTCACTCATGCCGCGAGCCTAGCGCCCGTTCGCGCTTCGTAAAGTGGCGAACCACCGGATTTGCGCGCGTTTCGCGAAGGGAGCGCCACGCTCGCGCAAGCTTTATTGCCCGCCAGCGGGAGTGGGGCATCGAAGGGGCAGACAGACCCAGGAGACCTCGCATGTCCACCATCGCCCTGCCCTTCACCATGCGCCGCACGACCAAGGCCGCCGCGAAACCGAAGTTCGAGAACGGACCGCTCGTCAAATCGCTGATCGGGGCGGCGGGAACGCTGATGACGCTGGCGGCGGCCATCGCCCTGTTCAAAGGGCTGACCGGGCTCGCACCGGACGATGGCCGCTACCACAACCCGGCGATCGCGATTCACCTCGCGACCGTGGTCCCCGCGCTGCCGCTGGGCGCATATCTTCTGCTGTCGCCCAAGGGCACGCCGCTGCACAAGATGCTCGGCAAGGTGTGGGTCGCGCTGATGGTCGTCACCGCTATCGCCATCACCTTCGTCCGCGGCGGGAGCGATTTCAGCTGGATCCACATCTTCGTGCCCTACACTCTGCTGGGTGCCTGGCAGGTGGTCTCCACTGCTCGCAAGGGCCAGATCGCCAAGCACCGCAGGCAGATCACGCAAATGTATCTCGGCGCCTTGATCATCCCCGGCCTGTTCAGCTTTCTGCCGAGCCGCCTGATGGGGATGTGGCTGCTGGGCTAACCCGTCAGCCGTAGGTCAGGCAAACCTTGCCCGCTGCCTCTTTCGCGAGGCGGCGGGCTTCGTCGGTGTCGCCTGCCGTGGCCAGCGCGACGCCCATGCGGCGGTAGGCACGCGTCACCGGCTTGGCGAAGATGCGGATATCCGCACCGTTCTCCATCGCCTCGGCCAGCCCGGAGTAGGAAACCTTGTCGCTTTCCCGGTCGGCGAGGATCACCGCGCTGGCCGCCGGGCGTGCGCGGATCGTCTCCGGCACGGGCAGGCCCATCACGGCGCGGGCATGGAGGTCGAACTCGGTCAGGTTCTGGCTGACCAGCGTGACCATCCCGGTGTCGTGCGGTCGCGGAGACAGCTCCGAGAAGATTACCTCGTCGCCGCGCACGAAGAACTCGACCCCGAACAGACCGTATCCGCCGAGGTTGTCGACAACCTTGCGCGCCATCTCCTGCGCGTCGGCCAATGCGGCCTCGCTCATGCCATGCGGCTGCCAGCTTTCCTGGTAGTCGCCACGCTCCTGCCGATGACCGATGGGCGGGCAGAACGTGACGCCATCCTTATGCCGCACCGTCAGCAAGGTGATCTCGTAATCGAAGTCGATAAACTGCTCGACGATCACCCGCGCCCGGTCGCCGCGCATATTGGCCACTGCGTAATCCCACGCTGCCTCCAGCCCCTCGGCGTCCTGCACCGTGCTCTGGCCCTTGCCCGAGGAGGACATGACCGGCTTGATGACGCAGGGAAAGCCCGTGTCGCCCGCCGCCGCGCGCACTTCGTCGAGGCTGGTGGCATAGCCATAGCGCGAGGTCCGCACGCCCAGCTCCTGCGCCGCCAGATCGCGGATCGCATCGCGGTTCATGGTCAGCTGAGCGGCGCGCGCGGTCGGCACGACATGCACGCCCGCCGCCTCGACCTCGGCCAGCACCTCGGTGCGGATCGCCTCGATCTCGGGCACGACATGGTCGGGCTTATGCCTCTCGATCACCGCGCGCAGCGCTTCGCCATCGAGCATCGAGAACACCTCGCGCGCATCGGCCAGCTGCATCGCGGGCGCATTGTCGTAGCTGTCGCAGGCGATCACGTATGCGCCGAGACGCTTGGCCGAGATAACGAACTCGCGCCCCAGCTCGCCCGAGCCGAGCAGCAGGATTTTGGTCGTGTGGCTCACGCCGCCAGCCTCAGGCCGCGTCTTCCGCGTCGAGGCCATAGGCCGTGTGCAGCACGCGCACGGCCAGCTCGGTCTCGTCCTCGTCGATCATGACCGAGACCTTGATCTCGCTGGTGGTGATCGCCTGGATGTTGATCCCGCGGTCGGCCAGCGCGCGGAACATGTCGCTCGCCACGCCCGCGTGGCTCTTCATGCCGACGCCGACGACGCTGATCTTGGCGATGTGGCTGTCGGTGATGATCCGGTTGTAGCCGATCGATTCGCGCTTGTCCTCCAGCAGGGCCTGCGCGCGGGCGAGGTCGGTCTGGGGGATCGTGAAGGTCACGTCGGTCTCGCCCTTGTCGCGGCCCACGTTCTGGATGATCATGTCGACATTGATGCTGGCCTCGGCCAGCGGGCCGAAGATCTCCGCCACCGCGCCCGGCTTGTCGGGCACGCGGGTGAGGATGATCTTCGCCTCGTTCTTGTCGTGCGCGATTCCGGTGACGAGCTTGCGTTCCATTTTTCCCTCTTCGACCATCCGCTCCATTTCCTCTTCGGAGACGATCAGCGTTCCCGGCAGATCGTCCGCCGGGGTCGCATCGTCGTCCACGAAGCTGGAGAGCACCTGTACCCTGACGCCTTCCTTCATCGCGAGGCTGACAGAGCGGGTCTGCAACACCTTCGCGCCGACGGAGGCGAGTTCGAGCATTTCTTCGTAGGTTACCGCCTTGAGCTTGCGGGCCTTGGCGACGATGCGCGGGTCGGTGGTGTAGACCCCGTCCACATCGGTGTAGATATCGCATCGGTCGGCGTTCACCGCCGCCGCGACCGCAACTGCGCTGGTGTCGGACCCGCCGCGCCCCATGGTGGTCACCCGGCCCGCCTCGCTCAGTCCCTGGAAACCGGGAATCACCGCGATCGTGCCTTGGCCCATGCTTTCGAGCAACGCATCGCTGTCGATCGCGTCGACCCGCGCCTTCGAATGCGCCTCGATCGTGCGGACGGGCAATTGCCAGCCGAGCCAGCTGCGCGCCTTCTGCCCCAGCGACTGGAGCGTCAGCGCGAGCAGGCCCGAAGTGACCTGTTCGCCGCTGGCGACGACGACGTCGTATTCCGCCGGATCGTAGAGCGCATGGGCTTCCCGCGCGAAATTGACCAGCCGATCGGTCTCGCCCGCCATCGCCGAGACGACCACGGCAACCTCGTTGCGCCCGCCGTCCTTACCGGCGGCCTGGCGGCGCACGATCTGCGCGACCCGGCGAATACGCTCGGTCCCCGCCATCGAGGTGCCACCGAATTTCATTACGATCCGGGCCAAGGCCGATAGTCTCCATGCTGGTAGGCAAACTTGCGCGGTGTTAGGGAGCGTGCATGAGCGATGCAACAGCCCTGAAGTCCAAGACCATCCGCCCGGAAGAAGCGAGCCACTTCGGCGCACTCGCTGCGGACTGGTGGGACCCGAAGGGTTCGTCCGCCATGCTCCACCGCCTGAACCCGGTCCGGCTGAGCTTCATCCGCGATTGCATCGACCGCCACTGGGGCGGCGATATCGAGAGCGCGGCACCGCTGAACGGCAAATCCGCGCTGGACGTGGGCTGCGGCGCGGGCCTGCTGTGCGAGCCCTTGTCGCGACTCGGCGCGGAGGTGACCGGCGTCGACGCCGCGCCCGAGAATGCCGCCGCCGCTGCCGCCCATGCCGAGGCGGCCGGGCTCGACATCCGCTACATGGCGGGCGAGCTGGCGCAGCTCGACCTCGGCAGCTTCGACCTCGTCACCTGCATGGAGGTGATCGAGCACGTGGCCGACAAACCCGCCTTCCTCGCCGCGCTGGCCGGGTGCCTGGCCGATGACGGCCTCCTCATCCTGTCGACTCCCAACCGCACGCTGGGCAGCCGCACGCTGCTGGTCGGCGCGGCCGAAGCCGTGGGCGCAGTGCCGCGCGGCACCCACCACTGGGACGACTTTGTCACCCCCGAAGAGCTGACCGATCTCCTCGCCGATGCGGGCCTTGCCGTCACCCAGACCCGTGGCATCGCCTGGCGTCCGGGCAAGGGCCTGCACCTGTCGGACGACACCAGCCTCAACTACATCCTCGCCGCGCGGCGAGGTTAGCCGCGTATTTCACGCGAAATACCGCTTCGCGAGGCAGGCTACCGCACCAGTCCCGGATCGTCGGTGAAGTAGCCGTCCACCCCGGCGGCCTTCAGCAGCTCCACCAGCCCCAGCATGTTGCCCACGCCGTTCTGGCTCGCGTCCGAACGCAGCGAGGGCGGCAGGAACACGTTTTCCTTGCGCACGGTCCACGGGTGGACCTGCAGGCCCGCCGCGTGGGCATCGCGTACCAGATCGGTCGGCGTGCCGTCGTCGTTCAGCACATGGCCCATGTACGGCCCGATCCCGTCAGCATATTCGGCCACTTCGGCGAGGCCGGTCGGCGTCATGATTCCCGCCCAGGTCATCGCAGGCTCGTCATACGGGCCGCCTTCGGGCTTGATCAGCAGGATCAGCGGCGTGTCGATCATCTTGTCGAGCCGCTGGAGCGGGGTCACGTCGAACACCTGCACGAAGACATCGGCGTCCGCGCCATCCAGCCCTTCCTGCTTGAGCTGGCGCACCAGCAGGTCGACGGTGTCGATCCCGGTTTCCTGCAGCAGCCAGGTCGGGTGCTTGAGTTCGGGATAGAGGCCGATCTTGCGGCCCGTCTCCGCCTCCTTGGCGTGCTTGAGCGCGATGATGTCGGCGAAGGTGGGCACCTGGTAGAGCCCGTCGAACCGCGAATTCGCCGGGCGCAGCGCGGGCATCCGCTCCTTCGCGCGCAGCGTTTGCAGTTCGGCCAGCGTGAAATCCTCCACGAACCAGCCGTTGATCATCTGGCCTTCGATGTTCTTGGTCCGGCGACGGTCGGCAAACTCGGGATGGTCGGCGACATCGGTCGTCTCGCCGATCTCGTTCTCGTGCCGGGCGACCAGCACCAGATCCTTGGTCACCACCAGATCGGGCTCAATATAGTCGGCACCCTGGTCGATCGCGCGCTCGTAGCTGGCCAGCGTATGTTCGGGCCGCTCCCCGCTCGCGCCGCGATGCGCGATCACCAGCGTGTCGCCATCGGCGTTGACCGGTGCAAGCTCAGACATGGCCTGCGCGCTCGCACAGACGGGGGAGAGGGCAACGGCCAATACCGCGAGCCATTTCAGCACAATTCATCCTTCCATTCCGGTTCCTTGAAGCCGACCAGCAGGCCGCCCTCATGTTCGCATACCGGGCGCTTGATCAGGCTTGGATGTTGCACCATCAAGGCAATCGCCTTGTCGCGGGTAAGATCGGCCTTGTCGGCCTCGTCCAGCTTGCGAAACGTGGTCCCGCGTTTGTTGAGCAGGATTTCCCAGCCCGCCGAATCGGCCCAGCCACCAATCTCCCCGGCATCTGGCGCGTCCTTCTTGAAGTCGCGAAAAGCGTAGGCGAGGCCCTGTGCGTCGAGCCATTTGCGCGCCTTCTTCACCGTGTCGCAATTGGGGATGCCGTTTATCGTGATGGTCATGAATTCTCGCTCGACTGGAAGGTGGTCACCTGCGGGTCGAGGCAGGTGAACATCGTGTACCGGGCGTAGTGGCTCTTCCTGCCCTCGCCCTGAACGGTCGCATGGTCGGGGTGACAGCGCCACGCCTTGGCCGCATCGCGCGTCGCCCATTCGGAGATGGTGACGGTCTCGCCGTCTTCCGCCGCGTAGGTCTTCACGGCGAGGAAGCCGGGCTGATCGCGGGCGAGCAGCTCCATCGCCTCGGCATGGTCGGCATAGGCGGCCGCATCGTAGTCGGCGCGTTTACGGCTGCGGAAGACCACCAGATACATTGGCTTTAGCAGCTCGATCGTGTCGAAAGGCTGGCTGGCCTGACACACCTGACACAGTGTCTTGCACCAGAAAAACCGCCTTCGACGCGGGCATGCGAATGAACGGCATCCGGGCGGTGATCGGGGCGCAGCGGCATGCTGGGCGTCATAGCGTGCGCACACCGGGTAGGACAGTGCCCGCCGCGCCCGTTTTAAACGAAACGTGGCGCGGGCGGGACTTGGCGCCGCCGAGGGTGCGACCTCGCCCCGCGTCGGTCAGCCGGTGCGGAAATCGACGATCCGGCCCGATGCGTCGAAGCGGCAGGTGAACTGATCGCGATCGCGGTCGCGGTTATCGGTTTCGCCCTGCACGGTGTAGACGCCCCGGTTGCGTTCCTCGGCATAGGTGATGCGGACACGGCCGTACCGGCTTGCCTCGCGCCCGCAGGCATTGACCGCCGCGCGCTCGAAGTCGTTGTTGTCCCGGTAGGAATAGCCATAGCCGCCGCCGTTATGGTCGCCGTAGCCACCATTGTGGTCGCCGTAGCGATCGCCATAGCCGTAACCATCGTCACCAAGGCCGAAGCCGCTGCCATAGGCGCAGCCGCCGACCATCAGGGTGCCTGCCAGAAGGGCGGAAATCGTCGTTTTGCGCATGAAATCTCTCCGATGACAAAGCGAGACCACCATTCTCGCGGGGGGGGTCATGGGAGATAATACGGTCGGACGATGGCGCGCGTTCCCGCCCAGGCTACACGGTCAGCCGCGAATGCGCGTCGGCAATGGCCACCGCCAGCGCGTCCGCCGCGTCGGCTCCCGCGACCTGCGCACCGGGTAGCAACACCTTGAGCATCGCCTGCACCTGGCGCTTTTCCGCCGCTCCAGTGCCGACAACGGCCTTCTTCACGCTGCGCGCGGCATGCTCGCGCACCTCCAGCCCTCGCCCGTCATGCGCCGCGCCGCACGCGGCCAGCACCGCGCCGCGCGCCTGCGCCAGCTTGAGCGTGGACTGAGGGTTCTTGTTGACGAAAATCTCCTCGCACGCCGCGCGATCCGGTGCGTGCTCGGCAATCACCTTGGCCAGATCGTGCTGCAATTGTGCCAGCCGCTGCGCGATCGGTGCCTTCGCATTCGTGGCGATCTGCCCGTTGGCGATGTGGCTCAGCCGCGATCCCTCCGCTCGGATCACGCCCCAGCCGGTGCAGGAAAGCGAGGGATCGAGGCCGAGGATGATGGTCATGGAATGGGCCCGCCCCCAAAAGGCAGGCGAGCAGGAAGGCCTAGCCCTCCAGCTTTTCCATCACGTCATCCGATATGTCGTAGTTGCCCCAGACGGTCTGCACGTCGTCGTCGTCGTCGAGCGCGTCGATCAGCTTGAGCAGCGTGCCGGCGTTCTTCTCGTCCATGTCGACCGTGAGGTTGGGCTTCCACGCCAGTTTCACGGTTTCCGCTTCGCCGAGAGACTTCTCGAGGCTTTCGGCGACCGCGTGCAGGTCGTCGGGCGCGGTCCAGATCTCGTGGCCGTCATCGGTGCTGGCAATGTCTTCCGCGCCCGCTTCCAGCGCGGCTTCGAGGACCTTTTCCTCGCCGCCCGCATCGGCCGGATAGACGATCAGGCCGAGCCGTTCGAACCCGTGCGCGACCGATCCTTCCGTCCCTAGATTGCCGCCATTCTTGGAGAACGCGGTGCGGATATTGGTCGCGGTGCGGTTGCGGTTGTCGGTCAGCGCCTCGACGATGATCGCGCTGCCGCCAGGGCCGTAGCCTTCGTAGCGCACTTCCTCGTAATTATCGCCGTCATTGGCCGACGCCTTGTCGATCGCGCGCTGGATATTGTCCTTGGGCATCGACTGCGCCTTGGCGGCGTTGATCGCCAGCCGCAGGCGCGGGTTCATGTCCGGATCGGGCATGCCCATCTTCGCCGCAACGGTAATCTCGCGCGAAAGCTTGGAAAACAGGTTGGACCGTTTCTTGTCCTGCGCACCCTTGCGGTGCATGATGTTCTTGAATTTGGAATGGCCTGCCATGGGAACCTACAAAAAGTGATACTTTTTAAGGACCCCGAGTGGGGTCCCGCTATGCGGAAGGCCTCTACACCGGCTCAGGCGCACAGGGCAACATGGGCAAGGCATGATCGGCGACGATCAGCCGTTCCGGATTTCGCCCCACTTGGTGATTTCCGCGCTGCATTGGCGGCATGTCCACCCCCCGACCAGAGCCTGCCGAACCGATCGTGGCATGCGCATCGCCGGAAGGCTCTGCCCGCAACGCGGACACTCTTTCGGCCAGCGCCGGGGAATTCCGACGATCCGCCACAAGGGTTCGTATTTGCGAGCCAGCCAGATCGCCGCAAACAGCAGGCCGGCCGCAAGAGCGATTGCGATTCCGTAGACGGCGAGATCCGACATCGCGGCTCTCAGATCCGCACCGCTGTGCCGCTTGCCGATACCATAAGCATCGAGCCGGTATCGCCGATCACCTCGTAATCGAGATCGACGCCGACCACCGCATTGGCGCCCAGCTTCTGCGCCTCGGCCTGCATCTCCTCGATCGCGTCGTGGCGCGCTTCCTTCAGCACCTTTTCGTAGGAACCCGCGCGCCCGCCCACGACGTCGCGAATGCTCGCGAACAGGTCGCGAAACATGTTGGCGCCGATGATCGCCTCGCCGGTCACGATGCCGAGGTAATCCTGCACCGGCCGGCCTTCGACAGTCGGCGTGGTAGTGACGATGATGCCGGTCTCGGCGGTCTTCCAGGGACTAGCCATTGACGATGATTCCTCCGTTGGGGTGCAGTACCTGGCCCGACATATAGGACGAATCATCGCAGGCAAGGAACAGGAACGCGGGCGCGACCTCGTTGGGTTGACCTGGGCGGCCCATCGGGGTGTCCTCGCCGAAATCGTCCATATTCTCGGGCGGCTGCCCGCCCATGGGATTGAGCGGGGTCCAGATCGGGCCGGGCGCGACCGCGTTCACGCGGATGCCGTCTTCGATCAGGTTCTCGCTCAAGGAGCGGGTGAAGGCGGTGATCGCGCCCTTGGTGGCGCTGTAGTCCAGCAGGATCGGCGCCCCCTTATACATCGTGACGCTGGTGCAGTTCACGATCGCCGCGCCTTTCTTCAGGTGCGGGCGCGCAGCCTGGACGAGGTAAAACTGGCTGAAGATATTGGTCTGGAAAGTCCGCTGCAGCTGCTGCGCGGTAATGTCGGTCACGTCCTCGTCTGGATGCTGCTCGCCCGCGTTGTTGACCAGCACGTCGAGCCCGCCAAACCGTTCGACCACGGCCTTCACCAGCCCTTCGCAATGGTCCGGATCGCCCAGATCGCCAGCAGAGAGCAGCACGTCGGCCCCCTCCTTCTCGCACGCCTCGCGCGTGATGTGCGCGTCGTCATGCTCTTCGAGATAGGCGATCGCCACGTTGGCGCCCTCGCGCGCGAACAGCACCGCGACCGCACGGCCGATGCCGCTGTCCGCGCCGGTCACCAGCGCAGTCTTGCCCTTCAGCCGCCCCGATCCGGGGTAGCGCGGCTGCCACTGCGGCTTCTTGTCGAGGTCGGTCTCATGCCCCGGCATCCGCGGTTCTTCGGATGTTTCGCGGACGAAGGCGGTGTCGGTTTCGGTCGGGTCGGTCATCGGGCGTTGTCCTTGAAAAAGAGGGCCTTACCTCTTGTTCAAGCACGCCAGTCGCGATGGGTTCCGAATCGATCCTGCGGCAAGTCGCGCGAGCAGACCGGCCCCAGACCGCCTATTCGAAACCGGTGAGCGTCATGCTCAGGTTAAAATCTTCCCAGAGTCGCTGCGTGCCGAGCAGGTAGATGTCTTCGCAATAGGGGCCGTAGCAAAAGCCGTGCAGAGTGCCGCTGGTGCCACCCTGGTCATTGCGCAGTTCCGCCGTCATTCGTCCGGTGGCCCGGTCGATTGTTCCCTCGATCAGAAGGGGGCCGAACAGAGGTTCGGACCCCTTGTTCATGGTCAGGGTGAACTTCTCGTCCCGGAAAATCTTGAAGCGGTTCTTGGCGTAATCCATCTCCATCGAGAACCGCGCCGAGCCCTGATCCCCCTGGAAGGTTCGCGTCGCATGCCTTTCGACAACGAGCTGGAACGGGCGCACGTCAATGCCGCGCGGTGGCATGTCGTCGCTGCGGGTGCGTGAGCCGACGATCAGGTATCGGCCTTCCCAAGTCCCGTCTGCGCGGGTCACATCGCTCCGAACGCTAGCAATATAGGGGGATCCGACACCGGGTTTGTATCCTGCGAAACTGAGGATCCGCCGTTCCGACGGATTGTGCCACTCGATGGATGCATCGCTTTCCGACAGGTTGCTCTCCACCGGGTCGAGGCGGATCGTTTCCCCATCGTAGATGAACGTGGCCGATCGATCAGCGGGATCATATTCGAACGACGCCGGGACGACGGGCGAGAGGCGGTATTCGTTCATGAGCGAGCCGTCGGGGTAAAGGTCCGGCAGGCGCGTAACGAGCACCTCGTACGCGTCGCCGTCGAACTGCCTGGGTTCGGTTAGCGAGAACGCCGTCGGATAGACATAGGTGGACGTCCTGGGCGGTACGGCTTCGGTCGCCTGTTCCGGCGGAATGCCCTGCGTGCCGGGCGGGATCGCGCTATCGCCCCCGCATGACGCCAGCGCGAGCATTGCCGCAACGGGCGTCGCAGCCCGAATCAGCTTTTTCATTGCCGAAGATTTCCCATCCCAAACGCCGAATTGGCGCGAGATGGAAAATACTTGCGGGCGAAAGACCGGTCAATCTGGAAACGACCGGCCTGTCTCCTGTCAGCCCATGCCGAGCGCGGCCTTGTAGGTGTCGAGGATCATTTCCTGCTCGCTGCGGTCGTCGGGCTTCATCTTCCGCAGGCGCACGATCTGGCGCATGATCTTGGGATCGTAGCCGACCGCCTTGGCCTCGGCATAGACGTCGCGGATATCGTCGGCGATGCCCTTCTTCTCTTCCTCGAGGCGTTCGATGCGCTCGATCAGCAGGCGCAGGCGGTCGTCGGTGGTCTCGGCCATTGGGCACTCCGGTAATGTTGAGAATCGGTTGGCGGCTGCCTAGCCAGCGTTGCGCGCCCGGTGAACCCGGTGCGCAGCTAATCCACGCGATTCTTCTTCATGCTCGCCTCCATCCGGTCGAGCTGCGCCTGCGTCGCGGCGCTCTGGCGGGTCGCCTTCCACTCGTCCTGTGGCATTCCGTGGATCAGTTCGCGCGCTGCCGCCTTGTCGCCGTCATAGCCCGCATCGCGGATCCAGTCCGCCAGGCAGTTGCGGCAGAAGCCTGCGAGCCCCATCAGCTCGATGTTCTGCGCATCGTGGCGATGGCGCAGGTGGCGGACCAGCCGGCGGAAGGCCGCAGCGGCTACGGCATCGTCGAGTTCGTCCAGCGGATCGGGTGATTGGTTCACGCGACATCTCCATTCGCTCTTGTCTTGAAACAATCCCCTGCCATAGCCCTACACCATGCCCAAGCTCGATCCCAGAAACCGTAAGGTCAAAATCCTCGCCACCATCGGCCCCGCCAGCCGGGAGCCCGAGATGCTCCGCCGCCTGTTCAAGGCGGGCGTCGACGCCTTCCGCGTCAACATGAGCCATGGCGACCAGGAAACGCATGCGCGCACGATCGCCGCGATCCGCGCGCTGGAGACCGAGTTCGAACGGCCGATCACGATCCTCGCCGACCTGCAGGGCCCCAAGCTGCGCGTGGGCACCTTCAAGGACGGCAAGGCGGTGATTCGCCACTCGGGCCATTTCACGCTGGACCGCGACCCGACGCCGGGCGACGAAACGCGCGTCCAACTGCCGCATCCCGAGCTGTTCGGTATCCTCCAGAAGGGCCAGCGCCTGCTGATCAACGACGGCAAGATCCGCCTCAAGGTGATCAAGGCGGAAAAGGACGCGATCCTGTGCTCGGCCGAAGTCGGCGGCGTGATTTCGGACCGCAAGGGCGTGAACGTGCCCGATGCCGAAGTGCCGATCCCCGCGCTGACCGACAAGGACCGCAAGGATCTGGCCTTTGCGTGCGAACAGGGCGCGGACTGGATCGCGCTCTCCTTCGTGCAGCGGCCCGAAGACGTGGCCGAGGCGCGCAAGCTGATGACCGCGACCGACGGGATCACGCCCGCGCTGTGCGCCAAGATCGAAAAGCCGAGCGCGGTGCGCCGCCTTGCCGAGATCGTCGAACTGTCCGACGGCGTGATGGTCGCGCGCGGCGACTTGGGCGTGGAGCTCGATCCTGAAGACGTCCCGCCCTTGCAGAAGCGCATCGTCGACATGACGCGGCAGGCGGGCAAGCCGGTTATCGTCGCCACGCAGATGCTCGAATCGATGATCGAGAGCCCCGCGCCGACGCGCGCCGAAGTCTCCGACGTCGCCAATGCGGTGTACGACGGGGCGGATGCGGTAATGCTGTCGGCGGAGACCGCGGCGGGCGAGTGGCCCGAGGAAACGGTCGCGATCATGGACCGGATCGTGACCAAGGTGGAGCAGGACGAGAGCTATCGCGCCCGCATGACCTTCCTCGAAACCAAGGCCGATCCGACCACCGCCGACGCGCTGAGCCATGCGTGTTCGACCATCGCCGCCACCGTGCCGGTCGCCGCGATTACTGTGTTCACCTTCTCCGGATCGACCGCGCGGCGCGTGGCGCGCGAACGGCCTTCGGTGCCGATGCTGGTGCTAACGCCGAGCATGCGAACCGCGCGCCGGGTCGGCCTGCTGTGGGGCGCGCATGCCGTGGCGACCAAGGATATCGGCAGCTTCGAAGAGATGATCGCCAAGGGCAAGCGGATGGCGCTGCGCCACGGCTTCGGCAAGGCCGGCAGCAAGCTGATCGTGCTCGCAGGGGTACCCTTCGGCACCCCGGGCAGCACCAACCTGCTGCATGTCGTGACGCTGAGCGGGGACGAACTGAAGGGCCGCTAGGCCGAGCCCTTGCGGGCGGGCAGAATACAGCCCGCGGCCAGCGCCATAAGAAAACCTTTATCCTATCGCGCTATACCCTTTCCTGCGCACGAAAGGGGCGAGAGTGGCAATAGCGGTAGATTTGCATCTGACCATCTTCGGGCTGATCCTCGGATTGGCGCTGGTGTCGATGCTCGTCCATCTTTCATTGCGGCGGGGGTCGGCGCTCGGCTGGCTGGCGGCTGCGCTACTGTGCGTCTCGGTCGAGTTGCTGGTCCTGCGCTACGGCGCCCTCTCCAGCATGGGCATCGCGGCCGTCGCGATCCTGGTCCCCGGAAGCTATGTCTGCGCAGCGCAGGCCATACGCCACGTTACGGGGCTTCCCCTGATGAGCCGGCGGGTGGCCGCCGGCACGGCCATGCTCACCGGGCTGTCGCTTGCCCTTCTGACCATGCCTTTGCCGCCCACGCTGCAATACGTGCCCTTCCAGCTGGCGGGCATATTCGCCTTTCTCGACACGATGCTGGCGCTCGCCAGAATGCCCAAAAGGAATCCGCTGGAACAGGGCCTGCTGGCGCTCGGCCTTTTCATCCTTGCTGGCGTCATCCTGCGCGTGCCGATGTTTCCGGCCCTGCTGGGTGAACCCACCCCGTGGGCCATCTTCGATTCCGAACTGTTCGCGCGCTCCTTCCTGCAGGGCATGGGCGTGTTGAACACCGGCCTTGCCCTCCTGGTCGTGGCGCTGATCGTGACCAAGGTGATCGTCGGCTACCGCCACAGCTCCGAACGCGACGGGCTGACCGAACTTCTCAACCGCAGGGCGTTCGACGCTCTGGTCGACCAGCCCGCATCCTCCCACGGGGCGGTCGTGATGTGCGATATCGACCGGTTCAAGGACATCAACGATCGCTTCGGCCATCATGTCGGTGACGAAGTGATCCGCTCCTTCGCCAATATGCTCGGCCGTCACGGCCGGCATGCGGGCCGCGTGGGGGGCGAGGAATTCGCGCTGCTGCTGTTCGATACCAGCCTCGAGGAAGCAGCGGCCCTCGCCGAGCAGATTCGCAACGAATTCGCCTGCCTGCGCCATCCGGCGATCGGCCCTGCCACGCAGCTCAGCGCGAGTTTCGGGGTGGCGGCGTTCGAGCGCGGGATGTCGGTCCGCGCAGCGATCCGCAGCGCCGACCGCGCGCTCTACACCGCCAAGCACACCGGCCGGAACCGCGTGACGACCGCGTTCGAGGAAGACGCCCTGCCCGAGCCGATCCTCTCCGCCGCCTGAGCGGCCCTTCCTGCCGCAGTGGAGGATAAGCCACGCCCGCGACATTGCGCGGCGCGGTCTGGCGGCTAGATTTGGACCCAAGGCGCGGCCCGCGCCTCCTCCCTCCAGACGGGGCAGCATCATTCCATGCAGGGCGCTTTTCCATCTGTCGAACCCCTGGGTTCGGGCACGCACGCATGAGGAGGGGTTGCGCCGATCCGCCCGGACAGGAGGATACGACATGCAACTCTCCCGACCGATCTATCAGTTGAAGCGCAGCGCGAAGCTGCTGGCGCGTGAAGCCGCGATTCCCCTGCACGAAGCGCAGGCCCGGATCGCGCGGAGCGAAGGCTTTGCGACCTGGAGCCTTCTTTCGGCCAAAGCGTCTTCAACGCACGTCGATGCGCCGCGCCCGCACCCAATCCTGCCGGACCTCGCCGAAGGGGAGATGATGCTGCTCGCCGCGCGGCCCGGACAGGGCAAGACGCTCACCGGATTACAGCTGCTGGTCGATGCAGTGAACGCAGGCCGGCGCGCGGTGTTCTTCACCCTCGACATGACCGAAAGCCAGACCCACGCCCTGCTCGAGCGGATCGGCGCGGGCGATGCCGTGCCCGAGATCGTCATGGCGGACGATATCGAGGCAGCGTCCATCCAGCGCCATCTCGCGGATGCCCCGGCAGGCACGGTGGCGGTGATCGACTACCTGCAAATCCTCGACCAGCGGCGCGATACGCCGCCTCTGGCCGAGCAGCTCGCTGCCCTGCAAAGCTTCGCGCGGACCAGCGGCGTGTCCTTCGCCTTCATTGCGCAGATCGACCGCGCCTATGATCCGGACACCGGCGCGCTGCCTGGCTCTGGCGACCTGCGGCTGCCCAATCCGGTGCCGCTCGATCTGTTTGCGAGTGCCTGCTTCGCGCATGCGGGGCGCAGCGCGCTCGAAGCGTTGGGCTGACCCGAAACGCGGGCGGTGGGCTATCCCGCCGCCCGCTCCAGTCGCGCGCGTGCCTCATCCTCGCCGATCAGCGGCAGCAGCTCGGCCATGTCGGGGCCGTGGTCCATGCCCGTCAGCGCCTGGCGCAGCGGGAGGAACAGCGGCTTGCCCTTGCGCCCGGTGCGCCCTTTCAGCGCCGCGGTGAGATCGGCCCACGGATTGTCCGACCATGCGAGCGCATCGGCGGCTTCGCGCAGATAGTCGCGATCCTCATCCGAGAACTCGGGCTGATCGATCGGCCCGGTGACCAGCCGCCACAACTCGCCCGCTTCATCGACGGTGGTCAGATTGGGCCGGATCGCGTGCCAGCCCGCCGCGTCGATACCCTCCGGCAGGCGGCCCTTCACCTCTTCGAAGTCCAGCTGGTGGACGATGGCGGTGTTGATCCGCTCCAGCTCCGCTTCGTCGAACTTGGCGGGCGCGCGCCCGAACGTGGCGAGGTCGAACCCCTCGACCAGCACCTGCCGGTCCGCGATCGGTTCGACCGGCTGCGACGTGCCGAGCCGCGCGAGCAGCGAGAGGATCGCCTCGGGCTCGATTCCCCGGTCGCGGAGCGCCTCGCACGACAGCGAGCCGAGCCGCTTGGACAGCTTGCCTTCCTTGCCCACCAGCAGCGCGGTGTGGCCGAACCGGGGAAAGCTGTCGATCACGTCGCAATGCTCGGGCCCGAAGCCGGCGTGATGCAGCGCGGTGAACATCTGAACCTGCACTGCGGTGTTGGAGACATGATCCTCACCCCGCAACACATTGGTCACGCCCATGTCCATATCGTCCACCACACTCGGCAGCATGTAGAGCCAGCTGCCGTCGGCGCGGCGGATCACCGGGTCGGAAAGCTGCGCGGGGTCGAATTTCTGTGGCCCGCGCACCTCGTCTTCCCAGTCGATATGCTCTTCGTGGTCGAGCCGGAAGCGCCAGTGGGGGACGATGCCCTCCGCTTCCTTTGCCGCGCGCTCCTCGTCCGACAGGGCGAGCGCCGCGCGGTCGTAGATCGGCGGTCGCCCGCGCCCCAGCGCAATCTTGCGCTTCAGCTCAAGCTCCTGCGCGGTCTCGTAGGCGGGATAGACGCGGCCTGCGTCCTTCAGCTTCGCGAAGGCATCCTCGTACAGGTCGAGCCGCTCCGACTGGCGAAACTCCGCGTCGGGCTCCAGCCCCAGCCACGCGAGATCCTCCCGAATCGCCTCTACATACTCCTCGCGCGAGCGTTCGGCATCGGTGTCGTCGATCCGCAGGAGGAAGCGCGCGCTATCGCCTGGCGCCCTCGACTGCGCGAGCAGCCAGTTGTGCAGCGCGGTGCGCAGGTTGCCGACATGGAGGCGGCCCGTGGGCGACGGCGCGAAGCGGGTAACGATCATGCCGCCAGCGCTACTCGCGCTGTCGCCGCACGACAAGTTCTAGGCGGCGCCGCAGTGCAGCTGGTGCACGTTGGAATCCAGCGTCTCGTCGGTCGGCCATTCGGCCGTCGCGGCGGCAGCCGACGATTCGAGCGGGCGCGAGATGTAGTAGCCCTGCGCTTCGGTGCAGCCATGCCGTGCCAGCCAGTCGTATTGTTCGCGCGTCTCGACCCCTTCGGCAGTGGTTTCCATGCCCAGGGCCCGCGCCAGCATGACGACGTTGCTCACGATGGCCTGGCAATCGCTGCGATCGAGCATCTCGGACACGAAGCACCGGTCGATCTTGATCTTGTCGAACGGGAAGGCGCGCAGATAGTTGAGCGAGGAGTAGCCCGTGCCGAAATCGTCCAGCGCGATGCGCACGCCCAGTTCGCGCAGGCGATGGAGCATTTCCACATTGGCCTCGCTGTCGTGCATCAGCGTATTCTCGGTGATCTCGATTTCGACCCGCTGCGGATCGATCCGGGAATGGTCGATCGCGCTGGTGAGCACCTGAACGAGGTTGGGATTGCGCATCTGGACCGGCGAGAGATTGATCGCGATCCGGTGCGGTTCGTCCCAGCTGGCGGCCTCTTCGATCGCCTCGCGGATGATCCAGTCGCCCAGCGGAATGATCAACCCGGTTTCTTCGGCGATGCCGATGAATTCGCCCGGCAGGATGCGCCCGCGCTCGGGATGCTCCCACCGTACCAGCGCTTCCTTGCCGGCGCACTTGCCGGTCCGCAGGTTGATCTGGGGCTGGTAGACGAGGGTGAACTGGCCCTCGGTGATTGCGGTGCGCAGGTCGAGCTCGAGATCGCGCCTGGTGTGCTCCATCAGGTTGAGCGAGGCGTCGTAGTCGGCGAAGGTCGATCGCCCGGCGCGCTTCGCCGCGTAGAGCGCAAGGTCGGCCTGGCGCATGAACTCCTCTCCGTCGAGACCGCGCGCACTGCTGTAGGCCACGCCAACCGAGGCGGACACGCGCACGGTCTGGCCCATGAGCTTGAAGGGCTGCCCCATCGCTTCGACGATTCGCGAGGCACAGCCGTGCACCGCCGCCAGATCGCGCACCCGAGTCAGCAGGACCGCGAACTCGTCACCCCCCAGCCGCGCCGCGAGATCGTGTTCGCGCACGATCGCATCGATCCGGTCCGCCGCCGCCCTGATCAGCTCGTCACCGACATAGTGGCCGAGGGTGTCATTGACCGACTTGAAATGGTCAACATCGATATAGAGCAGAGCGACGCGGTCGTTCTTGACCTGACCGGACAGCGTTTCGGCGAGCGTTTCGTTGAACAGGTGGCGGTTGGCGAGGCCGCTGAGCGTATCGTAGCGGGCCATGCGGGCCACCCGCTGTTCGGTCTCGCGGCTGTCGGTCACATCGCGCAGGACCCCGCGCATCAATCCCTCGTCGGTAGGATTGCCTGAAATGCTCCAGGCGCGGATTTCCTCGTCGACTGCGATCTCGACCACCAGATCGCGGAAAGCCGCCCGCTGGAGCAGCAAGGCGGCAAGCTTTTCGCGGGCGGGCCCGGCTTCGAACAGGCCGACGAGTTCGCGCCCTTCGAGGAAATCGCGATCGAGCCCGGCGGCATGGCCGAACCGGGCGCACACATTGGTGAGGCACGCACCTTCGTCGACTTCCCACAACCAGTCGGAAGAGGACGCCTCGTATTCGTGCAGCAGCAGCTTGACCGTCTCGGCAGTCGCCTGCTGCTCGATCTGTTCGCGCAAGTGCTTTTCATACTCGCGCGATTGCCGCCAGGCCGACCGGATCAAGGACACGCCGAAGGCCACCGCTATCGCCAGCGACGGCCACGAAACCCGGTCGGTCATCAGGAAGGACAATATGGCCGCGGCGACCATCGAGCCGGCCAGATAGGACGTCAGCGGCTGCGGGAGCGAGCGGTAGGCGATGACCGAGGAAGCGAGCAGCCCGGCCGTCAGAACGACGAAGAAGATCGGATGGGTGACGAACAGGATCGGGAACAGCACCAGCGCGCCCGTCATCCATACCAGCGTCTCGATATTCGCGGCGGTTTGAAGGTCGCGTTCGAAACCGGTCAGGTGATCGACGTCGATCGTATCGGGATAGTACCCGCGCGCGAGGCGCCAGCGATGGACGTTGCAGGCGGCGACTGCGCAGGCCCAGAGAGCTGCCAGGGGTGCGATCGGCTCGCTCCAGACCGCCATGACGCAAGCCGCCGCCGCGAAAGAATGAAGCACGCACAGGGATGGAATGTGGGCAACGAATTCACGCAAGCGCCAGGCGAGCAGCAAATTTCGCTCGCCAAGGATCGCCATCTGTTTCTGGATCACGCCGTCCCCCTTTGCAGGAAGGCATCGCTATCGAAAATGTCTTAACCGAATATCAAGCACGAATTCACTGATTTGAAGTATTGTTAGCATCCGCTGATATTTTCTCGCGCGGTCGGATCACTTTCCCTGTGGGGTGACGAGAGCGGCAGGCCGGATCGGTCGCCCCGCCTATTGGGCGAACAGCGTGACGCTGTGCCCGTCTCCGGACAGGCGGATGCCATTCTCCTCGGTCCGTTCGATCCGGTCGGCCGCGCGGATCGCGGAGATGATTTCGGGCAGGCGTGGCGGGAGCCCGATCTTGCATACCGGCCCGTCATACGCTGGCTCCGTGACGGCAAAGCGGTTGTCGCGGATGGTGTACGAGATCGACTGGCCCGCGCAGCCCGGCTCCCACCAGATCTTTTGGTCATCGGCGCTGAGCGCGATGCCATAGGGCTCGTCGAAAGGTTCTCCATCGATCCCGGCGACCCGCCATTCGCCCGCAAGGGTCGTCGGCACGTCGCTGGCGAGCGGCGACAGCACGATGCGCTCGTCGCCGCGCGTCAGGAGCACCGCGGCCCCGCCCTTGCCGCGCGAGACGTCCCACGTACCTTCGAGCGCCTCAAGCACACGCGGCAGATCCTGCGGATAACCGATCCGGCAGACGATCTGCGGCTCGTCGTATTGTGGGCGGGCGAATGCGATCCCGTCGGCGCTCGTGCGATAGGATATCGTCTGTCCGGCGCAGGCGGGCTGCCATTCGAGAGCGTCTGTATCGCCGGTGAGGGCGATCGGCTGTTCCAGCGGCCGCCCACCGAGCGTTTCGATCACCCATTCGCCGGTCAGATCGACCCGCTGCGTGGTTGCCCCGGCTGCGGCGCCGGCTTGCGCGGGGCCGCCAGAGCCGCCCAGCGCCGCCTGCTCTTGCGGAGTGGCACATGCGGCAAGAGTGCTGGCGAGCAGGAAGGGTATCAGGCGCATCGGGTAGTTCTCCTTGGCGACCCCAACGTCCCGGGAAAGAAAAAGGCCCCGGGGGATCGCTCCTCCGGGGCCTTTTCATGCCGTTGGCGTGAACGCGCGCTTACTCTTCGGTCGCGCCCGCTTCACCCTCTGCCGGCTCCTCGCCGGTCTGCAGGTATTCGCCCGCGTCGGCATCGGTGCCGTGGGTTTCGCCTTCCATCCGTGCGAGCGGATCGTCGCCGGTCGCCGCTTCGGGGCCCTGCGCGAGTTCGGCCTTGCGCTCCTCCTCGGCGGTTTCGGCGGCGATGATCGCTTCCTGAGCCTTCTTCCACGAAGCCTTGAGCGCGGCATCGCGGCTGGAGGCGGTGACCCGCATGCGGTTCATGGTCGCGCCCGTCCCGGCGGGGATCAGGCGGCCCACGATCACATTTTCCTTGAGGCCGATCAGCGTGTCCTTCTTGCCCTCGACCGAAGCCTGGGTGAGCACGCGGGTCGTCTCCTGGAACGACGCGGCCGAGATGAACGAACGCGTCTGGAGCGAGGCCTTGGTGATGCCCAGCAGAACCGGCTTGCCTTCGGCATGCTTCTTGTTTCGGCCAAGCTTCGAGTTGACCTCGTTCATTTCCTCCAGATCGACCTGTTCGCCCGGCAGCAGCACGGTGTCGCCGCCATCGGTGATCTCGACCTTCTGCAGCATCTGACGAACGATCGTCTCGATGTGCTTGTCGTTGATCTTCACGCCCTGCAGTCGATAGACTTCCTGGATCTCGTTCACGAGATACTCGGCCAGCGCTTCCACGCCCAGCACGTCGAGGATGTCGTGCGGGTTGGGCGAGCCCGAGATGAGCGTGTCGCCCTTCTTCACGAAGTCGCCTTCCTGCACGTCGATCACCTTGGTCTTAGGGACCAGGTATTCGACGGGTTCGCCCTCCTCCGGAACGATCGCGATCTTGCGCTTCGCCTTGTATTCGCGGACGAATTCGATCTTGCCCGAAATCTTGGCGATGATCGCGTTGTCCTTCGGAATACGCGCTTCGAACAGCTCGGCAACACGCGGCAGACCGCCGGTGATGTCCCGCGTCTTGGCGGCTTCGCGGCTGGCACGGGCCAGAATGTCACCGGCGGCGACTTCCTGACCGTCCTCGACCGAAAGCGTGGTGCCCGGCGCCAGCATGTAGCGCGCGGCCTCGTTCTCAGCGTCGGTGCTGCCTTCGTTGAAGAGGGTGAGGCGCGGACGCAGCTCTTCCTTCTTCTTGCGACCGGTCGCACGGTTCTCGGTCACGACGCGCTGGGCGATGCCCGTCGCATCGTCGACGCGCTCTTCCAAGGTCGAGCCTTCGACCAGATCCTGGAACTTCACGACGCCCGACTGTTCGGTGATGATCGGCAGCGAGAACGGATCCCATTCGGCCAGACGATCGCCGTCGGTCACCTTCGCGCCATCCTCGTGCATCAGCACGGTACCGTAAGGCACCTTGTGGATTTCGCGCTCGCGGCCTTCCTTGTCAATCACCGCCAGTTCGCCGTTGCGGGCAAGCGACAGGATCCGGCCCCGCTTGTCGGTGATCGTCGGCATGTCGCGATAGACGACCTTACCATCGGACACCGAGTCGAGGTGGCTGGTTTCGTTCAGCTGCGCCGCACCGCCGATGTGGAAGGTACGCATGGTCAGCTGCGTGCCGGGTTCACCGATCGACTGCGCCGCGATCACGCCGACGGCTTCGCCGATGTTCACCGGCGTACCGCGGGCGAGGTCACGCCCGTAGCAGGTGGCGCATACGCCCTGGTCGGCTTCGCAGACCAGCGGCGAACGGATCTTGGCGACCTGCACTTCGGCTTCCTCGATCGCTTTCACCATCGGTTCGTCGAGCAGGGTGCCAGCCTTCGCAATGACTTCGCCGGTGGCCGCGTTGACCGCGTCCTCGGCCAGGGTACGGCCCAGGATACGCTCTGCCAGCGATGCGATCACCGAACCGCCCTGAACGATGGCGCGCATGTCCAGGCTGTTGTCGGTCTTACAGTCCTCCATCACGATCGTGCAGTCCTGCGACACATCGACGAGGCGACGCGTGAGGTAGCCCGAGTTGGCGGTCTTCAACGCGGTGTCCGCAAGGCCCTTACGGGCACCGTGAGTCGAGTTGAAGTATTCGAGGACGGTCAGGCCTTCCTTGAAGTTCGAGATGATCGGCGTCTCGATGATCTCGCCCGACGGCTTGGCCATCAGGCCACGCATACCCGCAAGCTGCTTCATCTGCGCAGGGCTACCACGCGCACCGGAGTGGCTCATCATGTAGATCGAGTTGATCTGCGCTTCCTTGCCGTTCTCGTCGATCGGGCGCGACTTGATCTTGTCCATCATGGCGTCCGCCACCTGGTCGCCGCAACGGCTCCAGGCGTCGATCACCTTGTTATACTTTTCCTGCTGGGTGATCAGGCCGTCCTGATACTGCTGTTCGTAATCCGCGACGAGGGACTTGGTCTTCTCGACCATTTCCACCTTCGCCTCCGGGATTTCCATGTCGTCCTTGCCGAACGAGATGCCGGCCTTGAACGCGTAGCGGAAGCCGAGCGACATGATCGCGTCGGCGAACAGCACAGTGTCCTTCTGGCCGGTATGACGGTAAACCTCGTCGATCACGTCGCCGATGTCCTTCTTGGTCAGAAGGCGGTTGATGATGTCGTAGGGCACCTTGTGGTTCTTCGGCAGGCACTCGCCGATCAGCATCCGCCCCGGGGTCGTGATGAAGCGTTTCATCTCGACCTTGCCGTTCTCGTCGGTCTGCGGAACGCGGGTGATGATCTTGGAGTGCAGCGTCACCGCATTGGTTTCGAGCGCGTAGTGGATCTCGCTCATGTCGGTGAAGCGCGGCAGCCTCTCGATCTTCTCGCCGTCTTCCCCGTCGAGGAACTCGGGCGTGTGCTCTTGGCGTTCCATCGAGAGGTAGTAGATCCCCAGCACCATGTCCTGCGAGGGCACGATGATCGGCTTGCCGTTGGCGGGCGAGAGGATGTTGTTGGTCGACATCATCAGCACGCGCGCTTCGAGCTGGGCTTCCAGCGAAAGCGGCACGTGGACGGCCATCTGGTCACCGTCGAAGTCGGCGTTGAAGGCCGAGCAGACGAGCGGGTGCAGCTGGATCGCCTTGCCTTCGATCAGGACGGGCTCGAACGCCTGGATGCCCAGACGGTGAAGCGTCGGTGCGCGGTTCAGGAGAACCGGGTGCTCGCGGATCACCTCGTCGAGGATGTCCCAAACTTCCTTGCGCTCGCGCTCGACCCATTTCTTGGCCTGCTTGAGCGTCATCGAAAGGCCCTTGGCGTCCAGACGCGCGTAGATGAACGGCTTGAACAGCTCGAGCGCCATCTTCTTGGGCAGGCCGCACTGGTGCAGCTTGAGTTCCGGGCCGGTCACGATGACCGAACGGCCCGAATAGTCGACGCGCTTACCCAGAAGGTTCTGGCGGAAGCGGCCCTGCTTGCCCTTGAGCATGTCGGACAGCGACTTGAGCGGACGCTTGTTGGCACCGGTGATCACACGGCCGCGGCGGCCATTGTCGAACAGCGCATCGACCGCTTCCTGCAGCATGCGCTTTTCGTTGCGCACGATGATGTCGGGCGCGCGCAGCTCCATCAGGCGCTTGAGGCGGTTGTTGCGGTTGATGACCCGGCGATAGAGGTCGTTGAGGTCGGACGTCGCGAAGCGGCCGCCATCCAGCGGCACCAGCGGGCGCAGCTCGGGCGGGATCACGGGGACGACTTCGAGGATCATCCATTCGGGGCGGTTGCCCGATTCGATGAAGCTTTCGACAACCTTGAGACGCTTGATGATCTTGGCGGGCTTGAGCTTGGACTTGGTGGTCTCCAGCTCTTCGAGAAGGTCGGCCTTCTCCTGCTCCAGGTCGAGGTCCATCAGCATCTGGCGCACGGCTTCCGCACCGATCCCGGCGGTGAAGGCGTCTTCGCCATACTCGTCCTGCGCTTCGAGGAGTTCATCCTCGCTCATCAGCTGGAAGCGTTCGAGCGGGGTGATGCCCGGTTCGATGACGATGTAGTTCTCGAAGTAGAGAACCCGCTCGAGCACCTTGAGCTGCATGTCGAGCAGGAGGCCGATGCGCGAAGGCAGCGACTTGAGGAACCAGATATGCGCGACCGGCGCGGCCAGTTCGATGTGGCCCATGCGCTCACGACGGACCTTGGTGACGGTCACTTCGACGCCGCACTTTTCGCACACGACGCCCTTGTACTTCATGCGCTTGTACTTGCCGCACAGGCACTCGTAGTCCTTCACCGGGCCGAAGATGCGCGCGCAGAACAGGCCGTCACGCTCGGGCTTGAACGTGCGGTAGTTGATCGTTTCGGGCTTCTTGATCTCGCCGAAGGACCACGAACGGATGCGTTCGGGGCTGGCGATGCCGATCTGGATCTCGTCGAAGGTTTCGGGCTTCGCGAGCTGGTTGGTGAATTTCGTAAGTTCGTTCATTTCTCACATCCCTTTGAGGGGAAAACAGGGGGCGGAGGGGACGGGCGACCCGCGAAGGGCCGCCCCGCCTCCCGTTATTCAGCCGCGATCTGCATGCCGTCGTCGTCCTCGTCCGCGATGGACTTGAGTTCGACGTTGAGGCCCAGCGAGCGCATTTCCTTGACGAGCACGTTGAAGCTCTCCGGAATGCCCGCTTCGAAGGTGTCGTCGCCCTTGACGATCGCTTCGTAGACCTTCTGGCGGCCGACCACGTCGTCCGACTTGACGGTGAGCATTTCCTGCAAGGTGTAGGCCGCGCCGTATGCCTGCAGCGCCCACACTTCCATTTCACCGAAGCGCTGGCCGCCGAACTGCGCCTTACCGCCCAGCGGCTGCTGGGTGACGAGGCTGTACGGCCCGATCGAGCGGGCGTGGATCTTGTCGTCCACGAGGTGATGCAGCTTGAGCATGTAGATGATGCCCACGGTCACCTTGCGGTGGAAGGCATCGCCCGTGCGCCCGTCGAACAGGACCGACTGGCCGTCCGCATCCAGACCCGACTTGGTCAGCTGGCTGGTCACGTCGCCTTCGCGGGCACCGTCGAACACCGGGGTGCCCATCGGGACGCCGCGGGTCAGGTTGCCCGCGAGCTCCGCGATTTCCTCGCCCGAGCGACCTTCGATCGAGTCGTGATACTCCTCGCCGTAGATCTCCTGCAGCTTTTCCTTGATCGCTGCGGGCGGTTCGCCGGGCTCGGCATCGGGGTTCTTCTGACGCCAGTCTTCCAGCGCATCCTTGATCTGGTGCCCGAAGCTGCGGGCGGCCATGCCGAGGTGCGTTTCGAAAATCTGCCCGACGTTCATGCGGCTAGGCACGCCCAGCGGGTTGAGCACGATGTCGACCGGAGTCCCGTCGGCGAGGAACGGCATGTCCTCTTCCGGCAGGATGCGGCTGATGACGCCCTTGTTCCCGTGACGGCCGGCCATCTTGTCGCCCGGCTGCAGCTTGCGCTTCACCGCGACGAACACCTTGACCATCTTGAGCACGCCCGGGGCGAGTTCGTCACCGCGTTCGAGCTTTTCCTTGCGGTCCTCGAACTTGGCGTCGATGCCCTTCACGGCTTCGTCGTACTGGCCCTTGATCGCTTCGATCTGTGCCTGGCGATCATCGTCTTCCACCGCGAACTTGAACCATTCGTGGCGGTCGACGCTCTCGATCACCTCGTCGGTCAGTTCGGTCCCCTTCTTGACGCCCTTGGGCGCGGCCGAAGCGGTCTGGCCGATCAGCATGTCCTTCAGACGGTTGTAGGTCGCCCGGTTGAGGATCGCGCGTTCGTCGGCGCTGTCCTTGCGCAGACGCTCGATTTCCTCGTTCTGGATCGCCCGCGTACGGTCGTCGATCTCGATCCCGTGGCGGTTGAACACGCGCACTTCCACCACCGTGCCGGCCACGCCCGGCGGCAGGCGGAGCGAGGTGTCGCGCACGTCGCTGGCCTTTTCGCCGAAGATGGCGCGCAGAAGCTTTTCTTCCGGCGTCATCGGGGACTCGCCCTTGGGCGTGATCTTGCCGCACAGGATATCGCCCGGGTGTACTTCGGCCCCGATGTAGACGATGCCCGCTTCGTCGAGGTTGCGCAGCGCTTCCTCGCCGACATTCGGGATGTCGCGGGTGATGTCTTCCGGCCCGAGCTTGGTGTCGCGCGCCATCACCTCGAATTCCTCGATGTGGATCGAGGTGAACACATCGTCCTTCACGATGCGTTCGGAGATGAGGATACTATCCTCGTAGTTGTAGCCGTTCCACGGCATGAACGCGACGAGGCTGTTCTTGCCCAGTGCCAGCTCGCCCAGATCGGTCGAGGGGCCGTCGGCGATGACGTCGCCTTCCTCGATCGTTTCACCCACCTTCACCAGCGGACGCTGGTTGATGCAGGTGTTCTGGTTGGAGCGCTGGAACTTCTGCAGCGTGTAGATGTCGACGCCCGACTGGCCGGGTTCGACATCGCCGATCGCACGGATGACGATACGCGTCGCGTCGACCTGGTCGACGATGCCGCCGCGCTTGGCGGTGATCGCCGCGCCCGAATCGCGCGCCACGGTTTCTTCCATGCCGGTGCCGACCCACGGCGCTTCCGCCTTCACGAGCGGAACGGCCTGGCGCTGCATGTTGGCGCCCATCAGCGCGCGGTTGGCGTCATCGTTTTCCAGGAAGGGAATGAGCGATGCACCGACCGAGACGAGCTGCTTGGGGCTGACGTCCATCAGCGTGATGGTTTCGCGCGGAGCCATCAGGTTGTCGCCGCTCTGGCGGGCGGAGACCAGCTCTTCCACGAAGCTGCCGTTCTCGTCGAGTTCGGCCGATGCCTGCGCAACCGTGTGCTTCTGCTCTTCCATCGCGGACAGGTAGATCACCTCGCTGGTGACCTTGCCGTCGATCACGCGGCGGTACGGCGTCTCGATGAAGCCGTACTTGTTCACGCGGCTGAAGCTGGCGAGCGAGTTGATGAGGCCGATGTTCGGGCCTTCAGGCGTCTCGATCGGGCAGATGCGGCCATAGTGGGTCGGGTGAACGTCGCGGACTTCGAAGCCGGCACGTTCACGGGTCAGACCGCCCGGCCCAAGCGCCGACACGCGGCGCTTGTGGGTGACTTCCGAGAGCGGGTTGGTCTGGTCCATGAACTGCGAGAGCTGCGAGGAACCGAAGAACTCACGCACGGCAGCCACGGCGGGCTTGGCGTTGATGAGGTCGTTCGGCATCACTGTCGACACGTCGACGCTGCTCATGCGCTCCTTCACCGCGCGTTCCATGCGCAGCAGGCCGACGCGGTACTGGTTTTCGAGCAGTTCGCCGACCGAACGCACACGGCGGTTGCCGAGGTTGTCGATGTCGTCGACTTCGCCCTTGCCGTCCTTCAGGCCGACGAGCTCCTTCACCACCGCGAGGATGTCTTCCTTGCGCAGCGTGGTGACGGTGTCTTCGGCGTCCAGTTCCAGACGCATGTTCAGCTTCACGCGGCCGACGGCGGACAGGTCGTAGCGCTCGCCATCGAAGAACAGGCCTTCGAACAGGGCTTCGGCGGTTTCCTTGGTCGGCGGTTCGCCCGGGCGCATCACCTTGTAGATGGCTTCCAGGCCCTCGTCGCGGTTCTCGGCCTTGTCGACCTTGAGCGTGTTGCGAATCCACGGGCCGGTGTTGACCTCGTCGATGTCGAGCAGCTCGACCTGGTCGACGCCCGCGTTGTCGAGCACTTCGAGGTGGTCGGGCGTCACTTCGTCGCCCGCTTCGATATAGATGCGACCGGTCGATTCATCGATCATGTCGCGCGCGGCGTAGCGGCTGAAGATTTCCTCGCTCGGCAGCAGCAGGCTTTCGAGGCCGTCCTTGCTCGCCTTGTTGGCAGCGCGCGGGCTGATCTTCTGGTTGGCGGGGAAGACTTCCTCGCCCGTATCGGCATTCACCAGCGGGAAGGTGGGCTTGGAGCCGCGCCATTGTTCGGGCACGAAGGGAATCGTCCAGCCGTCCTTCGCACGCTTCCAGACGACGGTGTCGTAGAAGTGGTGCAGGATGTCTTCACTGTCGAGGCCGAGCGCATAGAGCAGCGAGGTAACCGGCAGCTTGCGCTTGCGGTCGATCCGGACGTTGACGATGTCCTTGGCGTCGAATTCGAAATCGAGCCACGAACCGCGGTACGGAATCACGCGCGCGGCGAACAGCAGCTTGCCCGAGGAGTGGGTCTTGCCGCGGTCATGGTCGAACAGGACGCCCGGCGAACGGTGCATCTGCGAGACGATCACACGCTCGGTACCATTGACGATGAAGGTGCCGTTCTCGGTCATGAGCGGCATGTCGCCCATGTAGACTTCCTGCTCCTTGATATCGAGCACGGAGCGGGCTTCGGTGTCCTGGTCCACTTCGAACACGATCAGGCGCAGCGTGACGCGCATCGGCGCGGCGTAGGTGATCCCACGCTGGCGGCATTCGGTGGTGTCGTACTTGGGCGGTTCGAGTTCGTAATCGACGAAGTCGAGCTCGGCAGTGCCCGCGAAGTCGCGGATCGGGAAGACGCTGCGCAGCGTTTTCTCGAGGCCCGAGACGTAGTCGATTTCCTTGTCGGAGCGCAGGAACTGCTCGTAGCTTTCGCGCTGGACCTCGATCAGGTTCGGCATCTGCACCACTTCGTGGATGTCGCCGAAGATCTTGCGGATGCGGCGCTTGGCCGTACCGGTCTTGGCCGCGCCGCGCTTCATCGGAAGCTTTGCGTCGTCGTTCGCGCTCTTGGTCGCCATAAGTCGAGAGAACCTCTTTGCCGTTCGCGGGGAGACGAGGGCACGCACCCTCGACCGAATCCTGCGAGAATAAAATTGTCGCTGCACGAGGGAGATGGCCAGAGACGACGGCGGATCATCCGGCACGCGGAGGCTCCGCATGCCGTTGGGGTCTGTCCGCCGCGATGGTCTGGCCCGCCGCTTCCTTCCCTGGCCCGAATCTCGCGCGTGATTCGGCCTTGCTCGAAGCTGGCGTGTGCGCCGGATGTAGGATTGCGCGCCCCGAATGTCAAAGGAGAGACAGTTTTTTCGTTTATCAATCAGCGCCTTATCGTTTTTCGATATTTATCGATTGACGATAAGCCGGCGTCCGATTATTGAATATCGATATCGGACACAAAGGAGATCGATAAATGACCACCACGACCCAACGCATCGCCGCGGCCTTCGCCGCCATCCTTATCGCCACCAGCAGCCTGACCGCCATCGTCACCGTGCCGTCCGCCGACACCACCACTGCCATCGCCTCGGCCGCTGCGCCGGAGCTTGCCTGACCACCATCCACCGCCGCCTGACGAAAGGGACCCCTCCCATGCACGGCCTCACCAAGCACCTCTTCGCATTCTGCGCCGCGCTCCTTATCGCGGGCGGCAGCCTCAGCGCCGTGACCACCGTACCCGGGCCGACCGCCATGGCCGCGCCCGAACTGGCCTGAACCGGCCAGGACCAACCGACCGAAACACTGGGGAGACTCGCAATGCCCAAAGCCATCAACGATCCGCTTCTGCTCGTCGGCAAGATCTTCTGCATCCTGTTGCAGGCGCTGATGGCGCTCGGCGCCGTCGCCCTCATCATCGCGATCCCGGTCGTCCTGTTCGCACAGGACATGATCCAGGCCGAGATCGTGGAGGAACTGCCGAGCGTCACGCAGGAATTCCCCGCCCTGCTGATCGCAGCGATCATGGCCATCGGGGTCTCCATCGTCGTCATGCTCTTCATCTTTTTCGGCAAGCTTCGCCGCATCATCGGCACCGTCGGTGAGGGTGATCCCTTCCAGCCCGAAAACGCGAAACGGCTGAGCCAGATGGGCTGGCTTATGCTCGGCACGCAACTGGTCATCATTCCCGCCGGGATCATCGTGATGCAGCTGGCACGCTACGCCGACGCGATCGAGAAGGCCGGAGCCGAGAACTTCAGCCTCACCTTCGATGACGGCGGGTTCGACATGACCGCGCTGCTGCTGGTGGTGATCCTTTTCATCCTCGCCCGCGTATTCCGCCATGGCGCCGAGATGCGCGAAGACCTCGAAGGAACCGTCTGATGCCCCCGCGCAACGAACCCGCCACCGAAGGAACCCGGATCATGGTGAAACTGGACGATCTGCTGCACGACCGCCGCATGACGTTGACGGAACTGGCCGAACGGGTCGGCATGACCCTCGCCAACCTCTCGATCCTCAAGACCGGCAAGGCCAAGGCGATCCGGTTCTCCACGCTCGAGGCGATCTGCCGCGAACTCGACTGCCAGCCGGGCGACCTGCTGGGCTACCACCCGCACGAGGGCCATGCGTGACCTTCGGCAACGGACCCGGTCGCCGGCCCGATGGAGGAAAGTCAATTTCCGCTGGCACAATTCGTTCGAAACTCACATGGCGATTCGGCCGACGCTCAGCGAAGCATCCGGCTCTCCGTCTTTCGACAACCAGGGGTTTATGATTATGAAGAAGATTATCGCCGTCGCCACCGTCGCCGCTTTCGGTCTCTCGCTCGCCGCGTGCGAAAGCCAGGCCGAAGAAGAAACCGAAGCGCAGGCCGAAGTGCTCGACGAGCAGGCCGAGCTGAACGAAGCCCAGGCCGACCTTGCCGACGAACAGGCCGAAGACGCCACCGGCGCCGAAGCGGAAGAGCTGACCAGCGAAGCCGATTCGCTCGAAGCCGAAGCGGAAGTTCAGGAAGACACCGCCGACGAAATGTAATCGTCGCAAGTCGATTAAAAGAGACGCCCCGCCCTCACCCGGCGGGGCGTTTTGCGTTTGGGCCGTAACCCACTCCAACCGCGCCCTGAACCGGCTGTGGAGACCGCCACGGCGCGCGCTTTTGCTTGACTCGAACGCTATCCCCGCTAAGTACGCGCCGTCCGCGTGTGGCGTAACACCCGCTGCGGTCATCCGTCCGAGACAGCTGGTGACCGGAATATGCCGGTCTTAATCTCCGGCCTAGACGGGGAAACGAGATTTCAGGCGACACGCGCTGCTGCGCAAGTCGCAATCGCATCCAGTTGATGGATGCACCTCCTTCCCCAGAAACGGACCCATGGCCTCGCCGCCTGCCATTCGTGGTCGGCTGCGCGGTCGAATGTGAGCCGGTCGTGGATGGCGCGAGCCAGACACGGCCATATGTGAAGGAGTAAGCATGGATCGTTCGCAAAAAACCGATGCGGTCGCTCAGCTGAACAACGTCTTCAACGAGGCGGGCGTGGTGGTCGTCACCCGCAACCTCGGCCTGACGGTGGCAGAGTCCACCGATCTGCGCGCGAAGATGCGTGAAGCCGGCGCGACCTACCAGGTTGCGAAGAACCGTCTTGCCAAGATCGCCCTCAAGGACACCGACTATGCAGGTATCGAAGAATACCTGACCGGTCCGACCGCCCTCGCATACAGCGAAGATCCGGTCGCCGCGGCCAAGGCCGTGGTGGAGTTCGCGAAGACCAACGACCGTATCGAAGTGGTCGGTGGCTCGATGGGCTCGCAGGTGCTCGACGAAGCCGGTGTGAGGTCTCTCGCCTCGATGCCGAGCCTCGACGAACTGCGTGGCAAGCTCGTTGGTCTGGTCAACGCCCCCGCGACGAAAATCGCGCAGGTCGTCAATGCCCCGGCGAACAAGCTGGCCCGTGTCTTCGGCGCATATGCCGCCAAGGACGCTGCGTAAGACGTTTTTCCGCACGACATATCCGGCCGCGGCATGAGCCCGGCCACGCTATCAATTGGAGTGAATTATCATGGCTGACATCGCCAAGCTTGTTGAAGAACTTTCGAAGCTGACCGTCCTCGAAGCAGCTGAACTCGCCACCGCTCTGGAAGAAGAGTGGGGCGTGAGCGCCGCTGCCGCAGTTGCGGTTGCAGGGCCTGCTGCTGGTGGCGACGCCCCGGCTGCTGAAGAAAAGGACGAATTCGACGTCATTCTCACCGGCGACGGTGGCAAGAAGATCCAGGTCATCAAGGAAGTCCGCGCCATCACCGGCCTGGGCCTCACCGAAGCCAAGGGTCTCGTCGAAGGCGCACCCAAGCCGCTCAAGGAAGGCGTCAACAAGGCCGAAGCCGAAGAAATCAAGAGCAAGATCGAAGCCGCTGGCGGCACGGTCGAACTCAAGTAAGCTTTTCGCGCTTACGAGTGACAACGAAGGGGCGGTGCCAGCAATGGCGCCGCCCTTTTTCGTGGCCCGCAATCAGGTCATCTCGCGCCCGCGCAGCACGTGGTGTTCCTTGCCTGCGTGCAGGTCGTCCGCCTCGATCTGCGAGGCGAGGCGGACCATGTCGTTCTCGCGGTAGTCGCGCTCCAGCCGTTCGACCGCGCTGGGGTCCGTGTCGATCTGCTCGAGCGCGGCGCGGCCCATCGCGATCGCCGATTCGCGCACTTCGCGCACTTGGAAGGCTATGTCGGCATCCGCCAGTTTCATGACATGGCGCCGGTCGAAGGTGCGCACCATCAGCGCGGCATCGGGAAATGCCTCGCGGACGGAGGTGAGGAACTTCGCCTCCAGTTGCTCCCCGTCGATGCAGAAACAGATTAGCTTCGCATCGCGCCCGCCCGCCTGGCGCAGCATGTCGAGCCGCAGCGCATCGCCGAAGAACACCTTGATGCCGAACCGCTCCGCCATGTCGATCTGGTCGACCTTGCGATCGATGATCGTGACGTCGAGCCCGGCGGTGGCTAGCAGTTGCGCCACGGTCTGGCCGAAGCGGCCGAAGCCGATCACCAGCGCCTGCGGCGTTTCGCCGTCGGGCCCCTCGCGCTCCTCGTGCCCGCCGTGCGCGGGCGCGCGCAGGCGCCGTGTGGCCATCATCAGGAACGGAGTGGTCGCCATCGAGATGGTGACGATCGCGGTGAACAGGCTGGCGGTCTCGGCATCGATCACCCCGCCGCGCTGCGCCTGCGTAAACAGCACGAAGCCGAATTCGCCGCCTTGGCTCAGCAGCAGGCCGAGCGCGAGCGCGCTACGCCATGGCAGCTTCACCGCCATGCCCAGCCCGGTGATAATCGCGGTCTTGGTCGCCACCAGCGCCGCCGCCATCGCGAGCACGAACAGCGGCTGCTCCGCGATCGCGCGCAGGTCCAGCATCATGCCCACAGAGATGAAGAACAGCCCCAGCAGGATCGAGCGGAAGGGTTCGATATCCGCCTCCAGCTCGTGTCGGTAGGGCGTATCCGCCAGCATCACGCCCGCGATGAATGCGCCGAGCGCGGTCGAAAGGCCGATCGACTGCATCAGCGCGGCGGAGACGACCACCGCGAACAGCGCGGCGACGACGAACATCTCGCGCTCTCCTAGTCGCCCGATCAGGCCGAACAGCGGACGCAACAGGAACCGCCCGGCGAGCACGAGGCCCACGCAGGCCCCCAGCGCGACCGGCAGCTGCAGCCAGCCCGAGATCGCGCCGTCATCCGCCCCTTGCGTGCCGAGCGCGGCAATGATCGCTAGCAGCGGGATGATCGAGAGGTCCTGGAACAGCAGGATCGAGAACGCGCGTTCGCCCACGGGCGTGCGCAGGTTGCCGCCCGACTGCAGCATCGGCAGCACCTGCGCGGTGGAGGACAGTGCCAGCGGCAGGCCCAGTGCGAGCGCGGCGGCATAGGGATAGCTCGTCGCAAACCACAGGACCGCGAACAGGGCCGCGCCGCATAGCGCCACCTGCGTCAGACCGAGGCCCAGGATCGCGCCGCGCAGACGCCATAACCTGGCGGGCGCCAGTTCCAGCCCGACCACGAACAGCAGCAGCACGATCCCCAGCTCGCCCAGCGCGAGCGTCTGTTCGCCCGTGCCGACGAGGCCCAGCACCTGCGGCCCGACCACCGCGCCCGCGACGAGATACCCCAGCGTCGCGCC
Source organism: Alteriqipengyuania triglochinis (assembly GCF_054655655.1). Classification (NCBI taxonomy): domain Bacteria; kingdom Pseudomonadati; phylum Pseudomonadota; class Alphaproteobacteria; order Sphingomonadales; family Erythrobacteraceae; genus Alteriqipengyuania; species Alteriqipengyuania triglochinis. Next base: position 598,799 of record NZ_BAAHNC010000002.1, on the reverse strand, counting down.
AAGACCCAGCTTGCGGAACACGATCACGAAGACCAGCGCCGCGGCCAGCATCACCAGCCCGGCTTCGAGCGCAACATGCGCCGAGGCTTCGCCCGCGCCCGAGTGGTCCATCCCTGTGTGCTCCCGAAGTATCAGGTCGATGAGCAAATGCCATGGAGGGCGCGCAGGCTCTAGGCAAGCCGGTTCGCGCCCCATATCCGGGCCGGCTTTTTATGACAGATATTACCCCTCTCTCGCGGGATTCGTCCCCCTGGCGCACCGAGATTGCCGCCACCCTGCGGCTCAGCTGGCCGCTGGCGCTCGCCAACCTGCTGCAGATGCTGACCTACGCGATCGACGTGATCTTCATCGCGCGGTTGGGCGAGCAGGCGCTGGCGGCATCCGCCCTCGTCGTGTCGGTCTTCGGGCTGATCGTGTGGGCTCTGTCGGGACTGACCGGCGCGGTGTCGGCAGTGATTTCCGCCGCGCTCGGCGCGCGGGCGCCCGCGCTGCGCCCCGTGCGGCGCGCGACCCGCATGGCGCTGTGGCTCGCGGTGCTGAGCGGGGCGGCCGGGATGGCCCTGATGCTGGGGTTCGAACAGTTCGCGCTGCTCACCGGGCAGGATCCCGTGCTGGCCGCGCTGGGGCAGAGCTATGCGACTGTGCTGCTCTGCTCGACCATCCCCTTCCTCATCAACAACGTGCTGCGCAGTTTCGTGTCCGCGCTCGACCGCCCGATCTTCGCGACGGCGATCACCGCGCTCGGCATCGGGGTCAACGCCATCGGCAACTACGCCTTCATCTTCGGCAACTGGGGCGCGCCCGAGCTTGGCCTGCCCGGGGCGGCGGTGGCGACGCTGATGACCTCGCTGTTCACGATGGTCGCCTATGTGATCGCGATCCGGATCGACCCGCGCCTGCACCGCTACCACATCTTCGGACGCTGGTGGGTGCCCGACTGGCAGGCCTTCGCCCAGATCGTGCGGATCGGCACGCCGATCGCGCTGATGATCTGCGCCGAGGCGGGCGTGTTCGGTGCCGCCGCCTTCCTGATGGGCAATATCGGGGCGGCCCAGCTCGCCGCGCACACCATCGCTTTGCAGATCGCCGCGCTCGCCTTCCAGGTGCCGTTCGGCGTCGGGCAGGCGACGACCATCAGGGTCGGCTATTTCTACGGTGCGCGCGACGGCGAGGGCATGGCCCGTGCGGGCTGGAGCGGGATCGGCATCGCGCTGCTGTTCATGAGCTTCACCGCGAGCGCGATGGTCCTGATCCCCGAGCCGCTGCTGGCGATCTATATCGATCCGTGGGACGCGGCGAATGCCGGGCTGGTCGCCTTCGCCACCCGCTACCTGCTGGTGGCCGCCGCGTTCCAGCTGGTCGACGGGGTCCAGGCGGTCGCCGCGGGCGCACTGCGGGGTCTGCAGGATACGCGCATCCCGATGTGGATCGCGATCTTCTCCTACTGGGTGCCGGGCTTCGGCGGATCGCTGGTCCTCGGCTTCGCGACGCACCTTGCGGGGGTCGGCATCTGGATCGGCCTCGCCGCCGGGCTCGCCTTCGCCGCGGGCCTCCTCACCTGGCGCTGGGCGCGGCGCGAGGCGCTGGGCCTCACCCGCATCCAGCCGGGCGAGGACGTGATCAGGCCGCCTTCTGCGTAACCTCGCGCTGCGGGTAGGGGATCGTGATCCCGGCCTCGTCGAACCTGGCCTTGGCCGCTTCGGTCAGGTCCCACGTCAGCGCCATGTAATCGCTCGTCGGGCACCACACGCGCAGGCCGATGCCGACCGATGAATCGTCGAGCGAGGCGACGAAGGCCTGCGGTTCGGGATCGGCCAACACCCGCTCGTCCGCCCCGGCCAGCGCCAGCAGCGTCTCGCGCGCCTGCTGCATGCTGTCGTCGTAGCCGATGCCCACGATCAGCTCGATCCGGCGGGTCGGGTGACGGTTGAGATTGACGATCGGCTGGTTCCACAGCTCCGAATTGGGGACCATCACGAACAGCCCGTCGAACTGCTTGAGCTCGGTCGTGAACAGGCCGATACGCTGCACGGTCGCGGTAAAGCGGTCGACCGTAATCGCCTCGCCCACCACGAAGGGCCGCTGGACGAGGATCATGACGCCCGAGGCGACATTGCTCAGCGTGCCCTGCAGCGCGAGGCCGATGGCCAGCGCCATGCCGCCCAGCGCGGCGATGATGCTGGTCGTCTCCACCCCGAACTGGCTCAGCACCGTGACGAGCACGACCGCCCACAGCGCATATTTGACCATGTTGGACAGGAAGTTCGCGATGGTCGGTTCGAACTTGGACGATTTCGACAGCGCGCGTTCGGCCCAGCGCGATAGGACGCCCGCAATCAGCAGGCCGATCACCAGCACCGCAAAGGCACCGATGATCTGCATGATGTTGGCCTGCAGCCAGTCGACGATGCTCGCCACGAAGCTGAGGTCCACGCCGGGGGCGGAAGGATTGGAAGGGGTCTGGGTTTGAGAAGCCATGCTCGTCCTGCTAGCTCGGGTCTTGAAACGGATGCGGCACCCACCACTGTGGGGCCGCGCTTATGAGGCTACGCACGAGCGGCAAAAAACGACCCGAGAAGCCTGCGATCGGCCCGTCCGGCGCCCGCAACTTTTTATCCCGGCCCCTGCTTGACGCGCGAACCCCGGCTGCACATATCGGCCCTGCTGGCACTCTTCGTACGAGAGTGCCAACACCCGTTTTTCACCCTAGCAAGAGGTATCAAGCATGGCATTTCGTCCGCTGCACGACCGTGTTCTGGTCCGTCGCATCGAAGCCGAGGAAAAGACCGCCGGCGGCATCATCATCCCCGACAGCGCGCAGGAAAAGCCCAGCGAAGGCCAGATCGTGGCCGTCGGTTCGGGTGCCAAGGCCGAAGACGGCACGGTCACCCCGCTCGACGTTAAGGAAGGCGACCGCGTCCTGTTCAAGAAGTGGGGCGCCGAAGAGATCAAGATCGACGGCGAAGACCTGCTGATCATGAAGGAAAGCGACATCCTCGGGATCGTCGGCTGAGCCGACCCCTCTCGCTTCCAAGACCACTTTAGACTCATTTCAGGAGAACCCCGAAAATGGCAGCCAAGGACGTAAAGTTCGGCCGCGAAGCCCGCGAAGGCATTCTGCGCGGCGTCGACACCCTCGCTAATGCCGTCAAGGTCACGCTCGGCCCCAAGGGCCGCAATGTCGTGATCGACAAGAGCTTCGGCGCACCCCGCATCACCAAGGACGGCGTCACCGTCGCCAAGGAAATCGAACTTAAGGACAAGTTCGAGAACATGGGCGCGCAGATGATCAAGGAAGTCGCATCGAAGGCGAACGACGCCGCCGGTGACGGCACCACCACCGCGACCGTGCTGGCACAGTCGATCGTGAACGAAGGCATGAAGTCGGTCGCCGCGGGCATGAACCCGATGGACCTCAAGCGCGGTATCGACCTCGCCGTGACCAAGGTCGTCGAAGACCTCAAGGGCCGTTCGAAGGACGTGTCCGGCACCAGCGAAATCGCCCAGGTCGGCGTGATCTCCGCCAATGGCGACCGCGAAGTCGGCGAGAAGATCGCCGAAGCGATGGAAAAGGTCGGCAAGGAAGGCGTGATCACCGTCGACGAATCGAAGGGCCTCGAATTCGAGCTCGAGACCGTCGAAGGCATGCAGTTCGACCGCGGCTACCTGTCGCCCTACTTCATCACCAACCCCGACAAGATGACCGTCGAGCTGGATGATCCCTACATCCTGATCTTCGAAAAGAAGCTGTCGAACCTGCAGGCCATGCTGCCGATCCTCGAAGCGGCTGTGCAGAGCGGCCGTCCGCTCCTCATCATCGCGGAAGACATCGAAGGCGAAGCGTTGGCCACCCTCGTGGTCAACAAGCTGCGCGGCGGCCTGAAGGTTGCTGCGGTCAAGGCTCCGGGCTTCGGCGATCGTCGCAAGGCGATGCTGCAGGACATCGCGATCCTGACGAAGGGCGAAATGGTCAGCGAAGATCTCGGCATCAAGCTGGAGAACGTCACGCTGAACATGCTCGGCCAGGCCAAGCGCGTCACGATCGACAAGGACAACACCACGATCGTCGACGGTGCCGGTGAAGAAGCCGACATCCAGGCGCGCGTCGGTGAAATCCGCACGCAGATCGACAACACCAGCAGCGACTACGACAAGGAAAAGCTGCAGGAACGTCTCGCCAAGCTTGCTGGCGGCGTGGCCGTGATCAAGGTCGGCGGTGCCACCGAAGTCGAAGTGAAGGAACGCAAGGACCGCGTCGACGATGCGCTGCACGCAACCCGCGCAGCCGTCGAAGAAGGCATCGTTCCGGGCGGCGGTACCGCGCTGCTCTACGCCTCGAAGGCCCTCGACGGCATCAAGGGCGAGAACGACGACCAGATCCGCGGTATCGACATCGTGCGTCGCGCAATCCTCGCGCCGATCCGCCAGATCGCGACCAATGCCGGTCACGACGGTGCGGTGGTTTCGGGTAACCTTCTGCGCGAAGGCGACGAGACGATGGGCTTCAACGCCGCGACCGACACCTACGAGAACCTGGTTAAGGCCGGCGTGATCGACCCGACCAAGGTCGTACGCACCGCACTGCAGGATGCGGCTTCGGTTGCCGGCCTGCTGATCACCACCGAAGCGGCGGTCTCCGAAGTACCGGAAGACAAGTCGTCCGGTGGCGGCATGCCCGACATGGGCGGCATGGGCGGCGGAATGGGCGGAATGGGCTTCTAAGCCCTCTCCCAACCACGCCTGCCGTTACGGCAAAGAAAAGGCCCCGTCGGAGCGATCCGGCGGGGCTTCTTCGTTCATTACCTGAAGGCTCGTCGTTGCAGGTCGAACAGCATCGGAGGGCTGAGCGCCAGCCCCAGAAGGGCGCCTGCCTGTACGAAGCCTGCCGCGGTGTCAGCGGTGGCGGAGCGCAGCGCGATCACCCACGGAAACCAGCTGGCCTGGTCCGTGCCGGTCAGAAGCACCGCCAGCGCCACGAGCGTTCCCCCGATGCCAAGCGCGAGGGACACGACGAAGTTGTTCCACCGCAGGGCCACCCACAGCTGAATGGAAAGGATGCCGAGGCTGCCGAGAGACATCAGCGCAACGAAACGGGCCGAATCGCTCAGCGGCACGATACCGGTCGGGATTTGGCCCGTCAGATAACCCATGCCCAAGCCCGCGAGGATCGCGCCCGCAATCGCCACCGCCACCATCAGGATGTGGAGCGCCCACAGGATGCCGAGCTTGGTCAGGAATACCTGCCAGCGCGGCTGGGGCTGGACGAGCATGAAGGACCAGCTGCTGCTGCGATATTCGATCTGGCCCATCAGCGTCGCCACGGTGGCGAGCAGGATCGGGTTCAGGAACATGGCCCATAGGGGCACGGTCAGCCGACCGATCAGCTGACCCCACGAGGGCGCGCCCTCGTTGGTGGCCATCGCCAGCGCGATCAGCAGTCCCGGCAGCAGAGGCGGGGCGAGGACCAACAGCAGGATCAGCGAGCCGCGCAGCTTGCGCAGTTCGACTTCGACCAGACGGATCATCGGACAAGCCCCTTCTTCATATCGTCGGGCTCGAACGCCGGGCGCGAACCGAGCTTTTCCTGGTAGAGGCCCTCGAGCCCGCGCCTCTCCTGCGCGAGAGCGGAGACCGCGAAGCCCCGTTCCACGAGCGTCCGGTTGATCTGGGGCGCGGTGAAGCCGCCCATGCGAAACCGCAGTCGTCCATCGGCGGAGGCAGCATCTTCTTCGAGACCGAGCGCAGCGAGCGCGGCCCGCGCCTCGGCCTGCCGGTCGGTGGCGATCGCGACGACCGGTTCGGTTTCACTCAGCTCGCTCAACGGCCCCTGCGCGACCAGTTCTCCCTGCCGGAGCATGCCGATATGACCGGCCACCTCTTCCACCTCGCCCAGCAGGTGGCTCGACAGCAGGACAGTCGCACCGAAACGCGTCGGCAGATCGCGAATCAGATCGCGCATCGCCATGATCCCTTCGGGGTCGAGCCCGTTGGTCGGCTCGTCCAGCAACACCAGTCGGGGTTCGCCCAGCAGCGCGCGCGCCAGCGCGGTCCGCTGCTTCATCCCGAGCGAGTAGGTCTTCACCGCGCGGTCGGCGGCCTTGCGCATCGACACCGCGTCGAGAACGCGGCCGATATCATTCCTGTCGATGCCCCGCAGACGACAGGCGAGCAGGAGATTCTCCCGCCCGGTGAGGTGTTCGTAGAGGCCATGTGTCTCGATCAGCACCCCGACCTGCCCGAGCAGCCCGCGCTTATGCTGCGCGAGATCCTTGCCGAAGAGCGACACCGCGCCGGACGACGGACGCAACAGCCCCACGATCAGCCGCATGACCGTACTCTTGCCCGCGCCATTGGGGCCCAGGAAGCCGTAAACCGCCCCCTCCGGCACGACCATATCGACATCGCGAACGATCCGGTGCCCGCCAAGCGCCAGAGACAGGCCATTGGTCTGGATTGCAGGGGACATTTCACTTGCCTCCGAATTTAATTCAGAGTTAAATGATTCCGCCCTCCAGGATTTAAGTCAAGGTTAAATTCCTCATGTCCGCGATCCGCCTCTCGCTCTGGCTCTCGACGGCCGTATTCCTCGTGCTTCTGGCCGCGATCCTCTTCGAATTCTCGCACCTCCTGTGGCAGCCCGATGGGCGCCGGTGGATCGCGGACATCGCTATCGCGCGCCTTCCCGCCGTCCTTTATCTCTACGCCCTGTGGGCCTGCATCAGAGCAGCGAAGCACATCATTTCGGGAGAGCACTTCGGCGCGGCCACGCGCCGCCTGCTGTGGCAGGTGGGTCTGGCGCTGACGCTCGGCGCGGCACTGGCGACTTTCGGCGTCTCCTGGCTGCGGCTGCTGCTTCAGGATGGCCCCGGCCCGGTGGCCTCTTTCGATCCGGCTACGCTTACACTGGCGGCCGTGGGCCTGATGATGATGGTGCTCTCCGGGCTCTGGCGTCAGGCGGAAGACATGGCGCAGGAACTGGAAGAGTTCTTCTGATGCCGGTCCGCGTGACCCTCGATGCCATGCTGGAGAAGCGTGGCATGACCGGCAAGCAACTCGCACAGAGGATCAATATCAGCGAAACGCAGCTGTCGCTGTTCCGATCGGGAAAGGTCCGCGGCATTCGCTTCGCAACGCTGAACGCGATGTGCGCCGCGCTGGAGTGTCGACCCGGCGACCTGCTCGACTACCATTTCGCCAACACGGACCTGCCGGAGGCGGACGACCGGTAACGCCAGGCGGGGGTGCGCAGCGCGCGGCGCGCATCCCCGCTCATTCGACCTCACCCACCCTTGCGGTTCGCCTCCACTGCCGCGATCACGTCGGCAGGCCAGGTGACCTGCGTCTGCGTCTGCGGGTTGAAGACATCGCCCTGGTACTGCGCCGCCTCGGCTGCGGCGATCTCTTCGGCGGTGAGGAATTCGCTCGGCTCAAGCGCGAACACGTCGAGCCCGCGCGCGATCTCGGTGCCGTAGATGCGACCCTTGTACCAGTAGGCGCTCCAGTAGCCGCCGGTGATCAGCTGCTCTTCATCCACCGGGCCACGGTCGAAATAGGCGATCTCGATCGGGTTCTGCGAATCGGTGAAGTCGATCACGCTGATGCCGCCCTGATACCAGGCCTGCACGAAGATATCGCGCCCGGGCACCGGGATGATCGATCCGTTATGCGCCACGCAGTTTTCCATGTCGCTCTGCGGCGCGGGCAGCTTGAACAGGCTTTCGAAGGTCAGCTCGCCCTCCTTGAGCGAATAGATCGCATCCGCACCCCAGTTGCGCGGGTCGCCCGACTGGCAGCGCGGACGGCCGCCACCGCCCCATTCATCGGTGAACAGCACCTTGGTGCCGTCGTTGTTGAAGGTGGCGGAGTGCCAGTAGGCGAAGCCCTTGTCGGTGACGTCGTCGATCCGCTTGGGCGCGGTGGGGTTCGAGATATCGAGAATGATGCCATTGCCGGAGCAAGCGCCCGCCGCGATGTTCTTGGCCGGGAACACCGTGATGTCGTGGCACTGGTTGGTGACGTAGGTATCCTGGGTGCCTTCCCCGTGGTCGCCGCCGCGCCACAGCCCGGCGATCTGCCCGTCCCTCGCGAAGACGCGCGGGCTGTCGACGATCCGCGATCGCGACGGGTCGGCGAGCGGGATCTCGATCACATCGATGCTGAACAGCGCGGTTTCGTCGCCAGCGGTATCGAAGCAGCCGGCGAGCTCGGCGTCGTCGCGCACGTAGCTCGTGCCCGAATTGTAGACCACGATCCGCCGCTCGTCCGCCGAGACGACCGAGTGCGTGTGGCTCCCCCGGCAGGTCTGCACCAGGCCGACCTGGCGCGGATTGGTGATGTCCGAAATATCGAAGATGCGCACGCCGCGGAAGCGATCCTCGCTCACCCGGCCCTCGACCCCCTGCAACCCGCAATCCTTGCGCGCGCGGCTGTCCTGTACGCTCATGATCAGCAGGTCGCCGACGATCGAGACGTCGCCCTGCCCGCCGGGGCACACGACCGAGCTGACCAGCTGGGGCACTCCGTCCTCGCCGAGGCGATAGGCGTTCCACCCGTGGTAGTTGCCCGCCACCATCAGGTCGCCGGAGAAGGCGAGGTCGGTATTGGCGAAGCTCAGCAGCGATCCGCGCTGGCCGAAACGATCCTCGCTCTCCTCGTCTTCCTCATCCCGCGGATCGGGCTTGGTCGCGGCGAGCAGTTCGGCCTCCTCGCCCTCTTCGCTTTCGTCCCCGTCCTCGTCCTCGATCCGGGGCTGCAGCTGCGCCGGGTTGGCCGGGTCGAAAAAGCCGGTCGGCTTGGGCATCGCCGTGACCAGGCGCAGGTTGCTGATCGCCTCGCCCGCATCGCGGAAGCCTGCGGCGAGCCCGGCGCGCGGATCGTCCGAAAGATCCGATGCGATCGCGTTCATCCGATCGATCTCGCCCTGCTGTTCGTTGCGGATGTCGTTGACGAATTCGAACATCACCGGGTCGTAGGCCGTGCCCGGCTGGTCCAGCAGGTCGTTGACCATCTCGATCGCGCCGCGATGGTGGCGCGTCATCAGTTCGAGGAACAGCGCATCGAACGCGGCCCCGTTGAGCGAGGCGAGGCGCGCCATCTGCTCTGGCGTCGCCATGCCCATGCTCTCGTTCATATGGGCCATGTACTCGGCATGGGTCATGCCGCCCATGCTCTGGGCGGTGTGCTGCATCTGCGCGGGCAGGCCGCGCGCGGCAAGCCAGTCGCGCATGAAGGCGATCTCGTCGGCCTGGCCGGCGTCGATCCGCCCGGCCATGGCAACGATGTCCTCATTGCTCGTCCGCTCTTCCACCAGCGCGGTCATCTCGGTCGCCTGCGCGTGATGCGGGATCATCATTTGCATGAACTGCGCGTCGGCTGGGGCGAAGGTGGTTCCAGCCAGCTTCGTCGCATCCTCCGCCCGCAAGGTGCGGTTCTCCTGCCCGGGGGCACCCGGCTGGATGATCGGCGCATCCTGCGCGGCGAGCGGTGTGGCGATGGCCGAAGCAAGCGTGAGAAGGCTGGCGGCGGTGGTAAAAGTGCGGATGGTCATGTCGATACTCCCCGTTTTGGGGGCGACCTTACTGCTTTTGCGCCGGAGGAAAAGGGCAGGTTTTCCGTGCGTTCTCCGCAACAATTTGCGCGCTCGCGTGTTGGTGGGGGAAAAGGAGACTTGCCTGATGAAACTACCGCACAATGCCCACGTCGCTGTCGTCGATGGAAATCGCTTCATGTTGCTCAAGAATACCGGTGCGCCGTTCGAGCCGACGCTCGAGATGGTCAAGGAGCCGGGCCTCGATCCCAGCAATTTCAGCGCGGGCGTGCGGCACCAGGACGATGCCGGGCAGAAGACCGGTGCAACCGACCTCAACGAACTCGCGCACGGTGCGGCGGTGGCCGAATGGCTCAACTCCAAGGCCATCTCGGGCGACCTGTCGCAGGTCATGGTGATGGCCGATCCCAAGACGCTGGGCGAGATGCGCCGTCATTATCACACCGCGCTGGAGAAGGCCCTGGTCGGCGAAATCGACAAGACCGTGACCGGCGAACCGCTCGACAGGATCGCGAAAGTGATCGCAGAGACCGAGTAAATTCAAAGCCGTGCCTCGACTTACCGCAGGATTGGCATGATCGGTCGTGTCGATCCTGCGCAAGCGGCAAATTATGCTTGAGACCGTGTTAAGGGCACGCATTAATGCTGCGCACACGAGCAATAGGGTAAGTTGAGGCTATGCTTAGGAAACTTGGGTCCACATTCGCCATCGCGCTGGCAGCCGCCGCGCTCCCCTTCGCACCTGCCTCCGCCCAGCAGGTCTCGCTCGAAGCCCAATTCGACAACACCTTCGGAACCCAGGTGCGCGCACCGCAGAGTTTCGAAGCGGTCTATGAGTCCCCGTTCGAGCGCCGGATCGCCACGCTTGCTGATGGCTCGATGGGCCGGATCGGCGTTTACGCCGTCGATCTGGCCACCGGTGAGGAGGTCGGCGTACTGGCCGATCAGCGCTTCCCGATGGCGAGTACGAGCAAGGTTGCCATCGCAGCCACCTTCCTCGCCGGGGTCGATCAGGGCCGCTGGAGCTTGACGAGCGAATTCGAACTTCCCGGGCGCGGAACCTACATCTCGGCGCGCAAACACCTCGACCTCATGATCACCCGCAGCTGCAATGATTGCACCGACGCCCTGCTCAATGCCGTCGGTGGCCCCAGCGCGGTCAATGCGTGGATGCGCCAGGCCGGGATCAGCGATTTCCAGCTGAACCGGAACATCGCCGCCCTCGTGCGCGAGGACGGGCGGATCGATCCCGCGACCGAGATCGACCTGAAGGACAGTGCGACGCCGCGCGCAATGGGTCAGCTTCTGGCAGGGATCTACCAGGGCAAGTGGCTCAGCCCCTCTTCGCGGCAGGTGCTGATGAACGCCATGTCCGAAACCGTAACCGGCAAGCGCCGGATGACCTCGGCGCTGCCGATGACGGCAAACCTTGCCCACAAGACCGGCACGCTGAGCCGCACCGCCAGCGATATCGGCATTTTCTACACGCCCGACGGCCGCCCGATCGCGGCCGCGATCTACGTCACCGGGCAGAGCCTTTCGATGGCTGCCGAAAACGGCAACCGCGCCCGGAAGCTGGAAGCGCGGCGGCTGCGCGACGAACGGATCGCGACCATCACCGGCGCGCTGTATCGCGGGTTCGGCGAGCGCGCCCCGAGCGACGGGCGCGTGTGGGCATCGGCCAATTACGGTTCGGGCGGGCAATAGGCTCCCGTCGAAATCTTGCACAAAAAAGGGCGGCGCCATTCGGCACCGCCCTTCTTTTTTCCCGAAGGAAGCGCGCCTTAGTCGGCAGCGGCTTCGGCTTCGGTTTCGCCCTGGATGTCGGCTTCCGCTTCGTTCGCTTCTTCTTCGGCTTCGGCGGTCGCGTTGTCGACGGCTTCACCGGTGTCGTTAGCGGCGTCTTCGATGCCTTCGCCCATTGCGTCGACGTTGGCTTCGGTGTCGGCGGCAGCGTTTTCAGCGGTCGCTTCAGCGGCGTCTTCGGTGCTTTCCGAGCAAGCGGCGAGGCCGAGAGCCGAAACGGCGATGGCCGAAGCGAGAACGATCTTGCGCATAATGGTAATCCTTTTCAAAGTGGTCCGGCCGCTTCATTCGCGGCGGTCGAAACCCCGTCCAGCGGCGGCTTCTGATTGCTAGATAATGGCAAGAATGTGGCATTACAAGCCCCAATTGGGGCAGCCGTCATGCTTCCGCCTTTTTATGGTCTTTTTTCAGCCGACGAAGCAGGCTGACGGGCCCGCAGGGCACTGCTAGCAGGGGCCATGGCCGACAAGCAGCATCTTTATCTCGTCGATGGCTCCGCGTATATCTTCCGCGCGTATCATCGGCTTCCCCCACTCACGAATCCCGAGGGCACCCCGGTCGGCGCGGTGTATGGCTATACCACGATGCTGTGGAAGCTGGCCGAGGATCTCGACAAGGCGGACGGGCCCACGCATCTGGCGGTGATCCTCGACAAGGACAGCCGCAGCTTCCGCAACGATCTCTACGCCGAATACAAGGCCAACCGGCCCGAACCGCCCGAAGACCTGCGCCCGCAATTCCCGCTGATCCGCGATGCGACGCGCGCCTTCTCGCTCCCCTGCATCGAGGAAGCGGGGCTTGAGGCCGACGACATCATCGCCTCCTACGCCCGCGCGGCCGCATCGCAGGGCTGGGACGTCACCATCGTCTCGTCCGACAAGGACCTGATGCAGCTGGTCGGCACCAGCGAAGCGGGCGGCACGATCGACATGCTCGACACGATGAAGAACGCGCGCATCGGGCCCGAGGAGGTCGAGGAGAAGTTCGGCGTCCCGCCCGAGCTGGTTGGCGACGTGCTCGCCCTGATGGGCGATTCGGTCGACAACATCCCCGGCATCTACGGCGTGGGGCCCAAAACCGCGACCAAGCTGATCCAGGATCACGGCTCGCTCACCGCTGCGCTCAATGCGGCGCCGGAGATGAAGAAGAGCAAGCTGAAGGAGCGCCTGCTGGAGCATCGCGGCGATGCCGAACTCAGCCGCGTGCTCGTGACGCTGAAGGAGGACTGCGCGCTGCCGGTGCCGATCGAGGACATGAAGCTGACCGCGATCCCGCCCGAGCCGCTTGCGCAGTTCCTTAACCAGCACGGCTTCCACAGCCTGCTGCGGCGACTCGAAGGCGGCAATGGCGGGCCCGGGCCGAGCACGCAGCTCCACCCCGCCAAACCGCAGACCAAGGGCGAGGAGCACGCGCCGGAAGGCAACCGCCAGCCGCTCCCAGAGATGCCCGCTGTCGACCGCAGCGCCTATGAATGCGTGCAGACGGTCGAGCGACTCGAGGCGTGGATCGAGAAGGCGTTCAAGGCGCGGCTTGTCGCGGTCGATACCGAAACCAGCGCGCTCGATGCGATGCAGGCGGACCTCGTGGGCATCAGCCTCGCAGTCGGGCCCAACGACGCCTGCTACATTCCCCTCGCCCACGGCAGCGACGACATGTTCGCCGAAAAGCCCGAGCAGGTGCCGCTGGCCACCGCGCTGGAGAAGCTCAAACCGCTGCTCGAAAGCGACGCCGTTCTCAAGGTCGGGCAGAACATCAAGTACGACGTCAACATACTCGCCCGTCACGGTGTCCATGTTGCGCCGATCGACGACACGATGATCATCAGCTTCGCGCTCGACGCGGGCCGGTCGCAGGACGGGATCGGCGGCGGGCACGGGATGGACGAGCTTAGCGCACGCCATCTCGGCCATACGTGTCTGTCCTTCAAGGAGATCTGCGGCACCGGCAAGAAGGCGATCCCCTTCGGCGAGGTCCCGCTCGACCGGGCGACCGAATATGCCGCGGAAGATGCCGACGTCACCTGGCGGCTGCACCGGCACCTCAAACCGCGCCTCGCCGTCGAAGGCGGCACGAAGGTCTATGAGCGGGTCGACCGCCCCCTGCTCCCCGTGGTCGCCGGAATGGAACGCCACGGGATCAAGGTCGACCGCGAACAGCTCGCCAATCTTTCGGAGCGTTTCGCGACCGAAACCGCACGGCTCGAAGGCGAGATTCACGAGATTGCAGGTCAGGAATTCGCGGTCGGCAGCCCGAAGCAGCTGGGCGAAATCCTGTTCGAGAAAATGGGTTACAAGGGCGGTAAGAAGGGCAAGAGCGGCCAGTATTCGACCGACCAGTCGGTGCTGGAAAAGCTCGACGCGACCGGCGCACCGATCGCCACCAAAGTGCTCGAATGGCGCCAGCTCGCCAAGCTCAAGTCGACCTATACCGACGCTTTGCAGGCAGCGATCAAGCCCAGCACCGGGCGTGTCCACACCAGCTACAGCCTCACCGGCGCCCAGACCGGGCGGCTGAGCTCGACCGACCCGAACCTGCAGAACATCCCGATCCGCACGGAGATCGGCCGCGAGATCCGGCAGGCCTTCGTCGCCGAGCCTGGCAATGTCCTGCTTGCCGCCGACTATTCGCAGATCGAACTGCGGCTGGCCGCGCACATGGCGGATGTGGCCCCGCTGCGCGACGCCTTCGCTGCGGGCGAGGACATCCACAACCGCACCGCACAGGAAATGTTCGGCACCGTCGATCGCGATACGCGCGCGCGCGCCAAGACGATCAACTTCGCGATCCTCTACGGTATCTCGCGCTGGGGCCTCGCCGGGCGGCTCGGCGTCGAGGCGGACGAGGCGCAGGAGATGATCGACACCTATTTCGCGCGCTTCCCCGGCATCCAGCGCTACATCGTGACCACGCTGGAACGGGTGCGCGAGCGCGGCTATTCGGAAACGCTGTTCGGCCGCAAGACGTGGTTCCCGCGGATCAATTCGAAGAATCAGGCCGAACGGCAGGGAAGCGAACGCGCCGCGATCAATGCGCCGATCCAGGGCACCAGCGCGGATATCATCAAGCGCGCAATGGCCCGCATGGCGCCGGCGCTGGCCGACGCAGGCCTGAAGCCCGACGCCGCGGACGGCGTGCGGATGCTGTTGCAGGTGCACGACGAACTGGTCTTCGAACTGCCCGAAGGGCTGGTCGAACAGGCGAAGCCGGTGATCGAGACGGTCATGGCCGAGGCCGCGCAGCCTGCAGTCGAACTCAGCGTCCCGCTTGGGGTCGACATCGGCACCGGCCGCAACTGGGACGACGCGCATTGATGCCCCCGCAACGTCCGTTTCCCCGCCCCGCCCCCTTTCGGGTCTTCATCCGTCGCTGGTTCAACTGGCTCGTGCTGGGCGCGATGGCCGGATCGATCCTCGGCGCGATCGCGCTCCTGCTCTCCACCGGGGCCGCCGAGCGGGCGGAGCGCATCCAGGTCGAACGGGCCGACGATATCCTGCGGGTGCTGGACCGGATAGAGCGCGCCGCCCTTTCCGCCGAGAGCGCGCAGCGCGGCTATTTCATCACGCTCGATCCGCGCTATGTCGAACCCTACAGGCTGTCCCGCAGCAAGGTTTCCGATGCCACGCACGAATTGCGCGAGGCGATCACGCAAAGCCCGGTCGAAGGGCAGGAACGCGAACTGGCCGCCATCGAGGCCGCGCTGGACGACAAGTTCACCGAACTGGACGAGACCATCGCCATGGTCGAGCGGGGGGACCTGCGCGAGGCGCGCCGCCGTATCCTGATGGGCGAAGGCTTTGACGCGATGCAGCGGCTGACCACTGCGATCGATCGACTGGCCGCGGTGGAAAATCGGCTCCAGGCGAATCAGAGCGCCCGGGCGAGAGCCGCAGAGTCACGGATCGTGCCCATCCTCGGCCTGTTGCTGCTGCTGCTGATCGGGGCGATCGTGCTGGGCGCGGTCCTCGTCGCGCGGGCGGCGCAGGCGGAAACCGAGGCCGCGCAGGCGCGCGCGCTCGAAACCGCGCGCGACCGGGCCGATCTGCTGGCGCAGGAGCTCAACCACCGGGTCAAGAACCTGTTCGCCATGGTGCTCGCCATCGTTCAGATGAGCGCGCGCGAGGCGAAGGATGTCGAAGCCTACAAGGACCGGGTCGGCTCGCGCATCCGCGCGCTGTTGACGGCGCACGAGGTGACGCAGGGCACAGGGACTGCGGCGGACCGGCTCAACCGCGATGGCGGAGCCTCGGTCCGCGCGCTGGTGGAAGCCACGGTCGAACCCCACGTCTCCGAAGCCAAGCGGCTGGAGATGGAGGGCGACGACGTGGCCATCGACCGGGTCCAGGTGACCCCGCTGGGGCTGGTCCTCCACGAGCTCGCGACCAATGCGGTGAAATATGGCTGCTGGCAGGACGAGGGCGTGCTGCATGTGCGCCTGCGCAAGGATGGCGACCTGCTGCACCTCGAATGGCAGGAAGACTGGGACACCGCGAAAGTTGCCGACAAACCGCAAGAGACCGCCGGCGACACCACGCAGGGCGGCTTCGGCAGCACGCTAATGACCGGCGCTGCGCGGCAACTCGGCGGCGAGGTGGAACGCACTTTCGGGCCGCGCGGGGTGACCGTCAGCTTCGCCTTCCCGATCAGCCCGCAGACATCCGCCGCTTGATCGCGCGACCCGCGGCCCATACGCCCCTGCCATGACCATCATCTCTTCGATCGGAACGCTCTGGCCCGAAACCTGGCCCGTCTCGCCGGAGGAACTGCTGGTGAACGCCGCCATCCTCGGCGTGGCGGTGGTGGTCGCGCTCGTGGTCCACCGGCTCGCCTTCGGCCTGCTGCGAGGCGCGACCGCGCACGGCTTCGCCCGACACGGCCAGCCGGTGGTCGAGGCCGTGCGCGCGCCGTCGCGCTGGCTGGCGGTGGCGATCGCGATTTCGGCGGTGGCGGAGCGATCCGACGCGATCCGCCCGGCATGGGAGGCGCTGTCCGATTTCATCGCTCCGGTCATTCTGGGATGGCTCGCGCTGGCCTTCATCACGGGGTGGGCGACTGCGCACGAGCAGCGGATGGAAAAGCGGCTCGACCCGATTCACATGCGCAGCCGCAAGACCCGGATTGAGATTTTCCGACGAACCGCCTCCAGCCTGATCATTGTCATCACCATCGCGCTGATGCTGCTGAGCATCCCCGGCGTAAGGCAGGTCGGGGTGACGCTGATGGCATCGGCGGGTCTTGCAGCGCTGGCGATCGGCGCGGCCGCGCAGCCGGCGCTCAAATCGCTGATCGCGGGCATCCAGATGGCGCTGACCGAACCGATCCGGATCGGCGACATGGTCGTAGTCGACGGCGTGACCGGCCGGGTCGAAGAAATCCGCATGACCTTCGTCATGGTCCGCGTGTGGGACGAGCGCGTGCTGGTGGTGCCGACGGGCAAGTTCTTCGAGGAAAGCTTCGAGAACTGGTCCCGCTCCGCCGACCGGCTGACGGGCGTGGTGATGCTCAACCTCGATCCCATCGCGGACGTCCCGCCGATCCGGCAGGCGTTTCTCGATTTCCTGCAGGATCATCCGCTGTGGGACGAACGCGACGCCGCCGCGCTCCTCACCGACGCTTTTCCCGAGAGCATCGCGCTGCGCCTTTCGATGACGGCGGCGAGCATCGGCGAGGTGTGGGACCTGCGCTGCGCTGTGCGCGAATACATGCTGCAATGGCTACGCGAGAACCAGCCGGTCGCGCTGATCCGCCACCGGCTGGAGGTCGAGGCCGCGAACGACCGGGGCGAGTAGCGAACACGTCGCCACCCGCCCTGCCCGCGGCGACCTAGTCGCCGTGCTTCGATTCGCGAGTCGATTCGACCATGCCTTCACTGATGAAGCCGATCGGCATGGGCTCTGCCGCACGCTTCTTCAGCTCCCCGCGCATCTTCTTGTATTCGGCTTCCATCTTGGACGTCACCGAAGCGCGGCTGTCTTTCAGCGCCTCGGTAAAGTCGGCCATGGTGACCTCCTGCACATCCGAGCCGGCGCGATGCAGCGCGACGAGGCCGGCGCGGCGGACCACGTCTTCCAGGTCTGCGCCGGTGAACCGCTCGGTCTCGCCCGCCAGTTTCGACAGGCTGACGTCGGCGGCCAGCGGCATGTTGCCGGTGTGAATGCCGAGGATCTGCTCGCGCCCCCTGGCGTCGGGCGTGCCGACGTAAACCAGCTCGTCGAACCGGCCCGGGCGCAGCAGCGCGGGATCGACCAGCGTCGGCCGGTTGGTCGCGCCGATCACGACGACCGACTGGAGTTCTTCCAACCCGTCCATCTCGGCGAGGATCGTGTTCACGACACGGCCCGTGACCTGCGGCTCCATGCTGCCCGAACCGCGCGCGGGCACGAGGCTGTCGATCTCGTCGATGAAGATGACGCAGGGCGAAACCGCGCGTGCGCGACGGAACATCTTGGCGATCTGCTGCTCGCTCTCGCCGTACCACTTGGAGAGCAGGTCCGACGACTTCATCGAGATGAAGTTCGCGTCCGCCTCCTTGGCGACGGCCTTGGCCAGCTGCGTCTTGCCCGTGCCCGGCGGGCCGTAGAGCAGGAAGCCCTTGGCTGCCCGGATCCCGAGCCGATGGAACGCCTCGCGGTTGCGGATCGGGAGCTCGATCCCTTCCTTCAGCTTTTCGATCGCATCGTCGATGCCGCCGAGATCGTCCCAGCCGACATCGGGCACCTGCACCATCACTTCGCGCATGGCGGAGGGCTGGACGCGCTTGAGCGCCGACAGGAAATCATCGCGTCCGACATGCAGGTTCTCGAGCACTTCGGGCGGGATCGTCTGCGCGTCGAGATCGATTTGCGGCATGATCCTGCGGACCGCGTCGATCGCGGCCTCGCGCGCCAGCGCCGCGATATCCGCGCCGACGAAGCCGTGCGTGACCCTGGCCAGTTCCTTCAGATCGACGCCCTCCCCCAGCGGCATGCCGCGGGTGTGGATCGCGAGGATTTCGCGCCGACCATTCTCGTCGGGCACGCCGATCACGATCTCGCGGTCGAAACGGCCGGGGCGGCGCAGCGCCTCGTCGATCGCATCGGGACGGTTGGTCGCCGCGATCACCACGATGTTGGAGCGCGATTCGAGCCCGTCCATCAGCGTCAGCAGCTGGGCGACAAGACGCTTTTCCGCTTCGCCCGGCACGCTGTCGCGCTTGGGGGCAATCGAATCGATCTCGTCGATGAAGATGATCGCGGGTGCGTTCTGGTTCGCATTTTCGAACACTTCGCGCAGGCGCTTTTCCGATTCGCCATAGCCCGAGCCCATGATCTCTGGCCCGTTGATCGCGAAGAACTCGGCATCGCTTTCATTGGCGACGGCCTGCGCCAGCCGCGTCTTCCCCGTTCCCGGCGGGCCATGCAGCAGCACGCCTTTGGGCGGATCGACTCCGAGGCGGGTGAAGAGTTCGGGATAGCGCAGCGGCAGCTCGACCATTTCGCGCAACTGCTGGATCGTGTCCGAAATCCCGCCGACATCGTCATAATTGACGACCGAGCGCCCGGCCTTGGGCTCCTCGAAATCGGGCCGCAGCTCGATCTCGGTGTTCTCGTCGATATGGACGATGCCCTTGGGGGCGGTGCTGATGACGCGCAGGCGAATCTGGGTGAGCGCGTAGGCGGGCGCGTTGAACATGCGCTGGACTTCGGCCGGCATGTTCTGGACCGGCTGCTGGCCGGTGGTGGCGACCAGATCGCCCGCGGTGATCGGCTTGCGGAAGAAGTTGCGCTTCAACGCCTGGGTCGGCCCCTGCAGCCGCATCTCGCGGCTCGCCGGTGCGAACACCACACGAGTCGCCGCACGCGACTGCGCGGCTTCGATCTTCACATGCTCGCCCGAGCCGACTTCCGCGTTGGCGCGCTGCAACCCGTCCAGTCGGACCACCGACAGGGCCTGATCCTCGTCATAGGCGGCCATCGCGATGGCGGCGGTGGAGCGCTTGCCCGAAAGCTGCACGACATCGCCCTCGGTCACGCCGAGCGTCTGCATTGCGCTGCGCGGCAGGCGTGCGACGCCCCGCCCGCTTTCTTCCTGGCGGGCGGCAGCCACCTGCAGGCGCACGTTCTTGTCTTCGGTCGCGGCTTCGCTGTCGGCCATGATGTACGTTTACTCCCGTCGTCTGCGCACCGTCTTCTCCGGTACGCGCGTGGCGGCCTAAATAGGTCGCATCGTCCATTTTGGAATGACCGAGCCCGAACATGGGTCCGCGAACCGCCGATTCGCGGATTCCGGACAAGAAAAAACCCGGCTGGCGAACCAGCCGGGTATGAAGTTTGGGAGAGGATGCCTGAAAGGCCTCATTGTTGTGGCGCAGCACGATTCGTTTCGCAAGTGCGAAAAGAACATCGATCGTTGAAAAATTTGCAACTCACCCGCTCTATCGGTTTTTCGCCAATGATATCGCTACCAGATCAGAAATGGTGTGTTGCAGTGCAGCATTTCAGCGTTGTCCCGCGGGATGACAAGACCGCGCCGAAGCCCTAAACCTGCGCGCAATCCTCCCACCTTCGACCCACCGGAGACCCATGCAGAAACTCTTTCCCGACGCCGCAGCCGCACTCGAGGGTGTGCTCAAGGACGACATGCTGATCGCCAGCGGAGGTTTCGGCCTTTGCGGCATCCCCGAAAGACTGCTCGACGCGATTCGCGACAGCGGGGTGAAGAACCTCACCTTCGCCAGCAACAACGCGGGGATCGATAACGAAGGGATCGGCAAGCTGCTGCGCACCAAGCAGGTGAAGAAGATGATCAGTAGCTATGTGGGCGAGAACAAGGAGTTCGAACGCCAGTTCCTTGCCGGAGAGCTGGAGGTCGAATTCTGCCCCCAGGGCACACTGGCGGAGCGGATGCGCGCAGGCGGCGCAGGCATTCCCGGGTTTTACACCAAGACCGGCGTGGGCACGCAGGTGGCCGAGGGCAAGGAGGTCAAGCAGTTCGACACGGGCGAGGGCCCGCAGGACTACATCCTGGAACGAGGCATTTTCGCCGATCTCTCGGTCGTGAAGGCATGGAAGGCCGACGAGACGGGCAATGTCGTTTTCCGCAAGACCGCACGCAATTTCAACGTGCCCGCCGCGACCTGTGGCAAGGTATGCGTGGTCGAGGTGGAAGAGATCGTGCCCGCCGGCACGCTCGATCCCGACAGCATCCACCTGCCGGGCGTCTTCGTCCAGCGGATGATCGTGGGCGCGCCCTACGACAAGAAGATCGAGTTCCGCACCGTGCGCGAGGCGGCCTGACCGACCGAACACGATGATCCGCCTGCTCGCCCCGATCCTCCTGCTCGGCTCCGCCTCCGCCCTCGGCGGCTGCGTCGCGGCCGCGCTTCCGCTCGCGGCGGGGGGGCTGATGCTGAAAGGCAACCGCGACTACAAACCACCGGAGCCTGCCGAACCGCAGCAGCCGTCCGGCGCTCCCCTAGAGGGGGCCGGCCGCACCGCCGGCGAAGCCGCCCCGGCGACCGACGAGCCGCCGGGGCCGCGGACTACCACCTCGGTCGACGAGCAGGTCGCCATGCTTTCCTCCTCCCAAGTGATCGGGCTTGCGCCTTTCGCCGAGATGCCGGCCCCGTCGGAAGCCGACCTGGAGGACGACGGCACTCTGTCGGGCCTTTTCGCGAAGGTCACCGCCGTGGCGCAGGCCGATCCCTTCACCGAAACCAGGCGCAAGTCTGCCTTCCTCGCCGACCCCGTTGGCCTGCGGCCCGAACGCACCGAGTGCGCCATCGCGCAGACCGCGGTGCTGGTCGACATCGATCCCGGCGATGGTGAGGCCCCGCTGGACGACAAGGCAACCGCGCCCCGGGAGTTGATCCAGGTCCTCGCGACCCTGCGCGCGCAGGAAGTCGCAGTGCTCTGGCTCTCGCGCCATACCGCCGTGCGCGCCGGAGCCGTGCGCCGCATGCTGCTGCGCACCGGGCTCGATGGGCGCGGGGCAGACGAACTCTACCTCGTGCGATACGAGGACGAAACCAAGGCGACCCGCCGGGCAGATGCTGCCGAGGATTTCTGCGTCGTCGCGATCCTCGGCGACGAAATGCGCGATTTCGACGAGCTGTTCGCGTTTCTCAAGGATCCCGGCGCGGCGGCCGCGCTCGACCCGCTGATCGGCGAGGCGTGGTTTCTCGCGCCCGCTCCCATCATATCCCCTCCCGAAGAAGGCTGAATTCATGACCGACGAAACGACCGGCTGGAGCCGTGACGAGATGGCCGCCCGCGCCGCGCGCGAACTGCAGGACGGCTATTACGTCAACCTGGGCATCGGCATTCCCACACTCGTCGCCAACCACATTCCCGAAGGCATGCACGTCACCCTGCAGAGCGAGAACGGGATGCTCGGCATCGGGCCCTTCCCGCTCGAGGGCGAGGAGGACGCCGACCTTATCAACGCGGGCAAGCAGACCATAAGCGAACTGCCGCACTCCGCCTATTTCGACAGCGCGACCAGCTTCGCGATGATCCGCGGCGGGCACATCGACCTGACCGTACTGGGCGCGATGGAAGTTGCGCAGAACGGCGACATCGCCAACTGGATGATCCCGGGCAAGATGATCAAGGGCATGGGCGGCGCGATGGATCTGGTCGCGGGCGTCAAGAAGATCATCGTGGTGATGGACCATACCTCCAAGCACGGCGATCCCAAGTTCATTCCCGAATGCTCGCTGCCGCTGACCGGCACCGGCGTGGTCGACATGATCATCACCAACCTCGGCGTGTTCCAGCGCCCCGATCACGACAGCGCCTTCCGCCTGATCGAGCTGGCCCCCGGCGTAACCGAAGAGGACATCGCGAAGAGTACGACTGCGAAATACGAAGTCGCGCTCGAAAACGCCTGAACCGCTCGCAATGTGGCTCGACGAACCCCGCAATCCTGACGCCCCGCTCGCCGGGCTGAGGGTCCTCGAACTCGCGCGCATCCTGGCCGGTCCCTTCGCCGGGCAGACGCTGGCGGACCTCGGCGCGGACGTGATCAAGGTGGAGGCGCCCGAAGGCGACGGCACCCGTCTGTGGGGCCCGCCTTTCGTAGAGCGGTCGGACGGCGCGCGCGAAGCGGCATATTATCACGGTTGCAACCGCGGCAAGCGCGGGATCACCGCCGACTTCCGCACCGCCGAGGATCTTGCGCGGGTCAAGGCGCTGGCGGCCGAAGCCGACGTCGTGCTCGAGAATTTCAAGCCCGGGACGCTTGAGAAGTTCGGACTGGATTACGCGGCGCTTTCCGCCGCAAACCCGCGCCTCGTCTATTGCTCGATCACCGGTTTCGGACAGGACGGGCCGCGCCGCGACGAGCCGGGTTTCGATTTCGTGATCCAGGCGATGAGCGGGTTCATGGCGCTGACCGGCGAACCGGAGGGCGAGCCGATGAAGCACGGCATGTCGATCTCGGACCTGTTCTGCGGTCTCTACTCGACCATCGCGATCCAGGCCGCGCTCGCGATGCGCGCGCGGACCGGCAAAGGCCAGCATATCGACATGGCGCTTTACGATTGCTCGGTCGCGCTGCTCGCCCATCAGGCACAGAGCTTTTTTTCCACGGGCGAGAACCCTCCCCGGATGGGCAACATGCACGCGCAGGTAAGCGCCTATGGCGTGTTCCCAACGAAGGATGGACCGGTGGTGCTCTCGCCCGCAAACGACCGGCTGTTCCGCAAGCTGCTCGAAGTCTTCGAACGGCACGACCTGCTGGAAGACGAACGCTTCGCCACCAACGAGGCGCGGATCGCCAACCGGGCGCAGATCGACGGGATCATCGCAGGCGAATCCGCCAAATGGCACCGCGACGCCCTGCTCAAGGCTTGCGAGGCCAACGGGGTCCCCGCCGGGCCGATCTACGAGGTCTCCGAGGTGTTCGAGGAACCGCAGGTGCAGGCGCGCGGAATGACTTTCCCTATGGCCGATGGGCTCACCGGCCTGCGCAGCCCGTTCACATTCTCCGATGCGCAGCTGGCGCTGGGCGAGCCTTCACCGAGGCTTGGCCAAGACGACTAGCGCAGGATCGGGCCGAACCGGCCGCGCGCGAGGCTGCGCCACAGCCATTCGAAGGGCCCCTGCCGGAACCGCGCGAGCCAGAGGGGGGACCACGCCATCATCAGCGCAATCGGCACAAAGGCGAGGGCGAAGGCGCCGCTGCGTGGCAGCGCGCCGTAGAGGCCCAGCCCCCAGCTGTAAAACAGCAGCGCGAAAATCAGGCTGGTGAGCAGGTAGTTTGTCAGCGAGAGCCGACCCGCGCTCGCCAGAACCCGGCGCAGCACATTGTCGCTCTCGGCGAACAGGCCCATCACCAGCGCTGCGTAGCCGACCGCCAGCAGCAGATCGAAGGGCAGCGACCAGAACAGCGCGACCGGGCCAACCATTGCCCCGCGAAATTGCGCCCAGATATCGACCATGACGAGAGCGCCAAGTGCGGGAAGCGCAATCAGCGCAATGCGTGTCGCGAGCCCGAGGCATCGGGCCCGCTGCCACTCGCCCTGGAGAAGACCGTTGCGCCACAGCCCCGCGCCGACCAGCATCATGGCGAGCGTCGAGGGGATGCCCGGCACCTGTGTTTCCAGAGCGGCAAAGAAGCCGAGGATGCGCCGCGCCACTCGCTCGCCAAAGCCTTCGGCACCGATTGTCCGGGCATACTCCAACGCGGCAGGATCGCTGCCGAAAGCTTGTGCGGGCAGGATCGCCGCCGCGCTGTCGGGCTCCGCAGTAAGCCACAAATAGCCGAGCAGCGTGCCGCCCAGCGTATGCAGCGCGATCAGGACGCCGCCCGCAACCAGCAACCCGCGCGCGCCGAAGCCAAGGAACAGCGGCACAAAGAGGCCCGCCATCGCGTAAAGTCGCAGGACGTCGTTATTGGCGAGCAGGATCGCGTGCGCCGCGCCGATGCCGAACAGCACCACCATGCGCAGGATATGATCGCGAGTCGGGTGCGCACCATCTGTCGCGGCCGCGCGCTCGATCAAGATCGCGACTCCTGCGCCGAACAGCATGGCGAACAGGCTGCGAAATTTGTCTTCGATAAAGACGAAGCTGAGCGCCCAAACAAGCCAGTCGAGCAGGCTCTCGCTGCCCGCCGCCGCCGGATTGAAATAGGCCGCAGGCGGTAGCGCATAGATATAGACGTTCATCAGCGCGATGCCCGCGACGGCGATGCCACGCAGCGCATCGAGCGCGACGATCCGGCCACCAGTCTCGGAGCCGGACGCAAAAAGGCCCGGCGCCCCGGATGCTGTCAGCGGAGTGCCGGGCCGGTTCATCTCGGTCTAGTGGGCGGCTTACTTGCCCACGGCAGCCTTCAGATCGTCGACCAGATCGGTCCGCTCCCACGGGAAGGTGTCGCCTGTCGCGGTGCGGCCGAAGTGGCCGTAGGCCGCGCTCTGGCGGTAGATCGGCTTGTTGAGGCCCAGATGCGTGCGGATGCCGCGCGGGGTGAGGCCGCCCAGCTTGGCCATCCCGCGGATCGCGTCTTCCAGCGCTTCTTCCTTGACCGTGCCGGTGCCATGCAAATCGACATAGACCGACAGCGGCTCGGACACGCCGATGGCGTAGGAAAGCTGGATCGTGCAATGCGTGGCGAGGCCCGCCGCCACTACGTTCTTCGCCAGATAGCGGGTGATGTAAGCGGCCGAGCGGTCAACCTTGGTCGGGTCCTTGCCGCTGAACGCGCCACCGCCGTGGGGTGCGGCACCGCCATAGGTATCGACAATGATCTTGCGGCCCGTCAGCCCGGCGTCGCCATCGGGCCCGCCGATCTCGAACGCGCCCGTCGGGTTGATGTGCCACACCGTGTCGTCACCAATGAAGCCCGCGGGCAGCACTTCGCCTACCGCTTTCTTCACGTAGTTCTTGAGCTCGGCTTCCTTGTCGCCCTCGTGATAGCCCGGCGCGTGTTGGGTCGAGACGACGATCGCGACGGCTTTGGTGGGCTTGCCGTTTTCGTAACGCAGCGTGACCTGGCTCTTGGCATCCGGTTCGAGGAAGGGCGCCGCGCCCGACTTGCGGTCGTCGGCGAGGCGCTGGAGGATCTTGTGGCTGTAATCCAGCGTCGCGGGCATCAGGTCCGGCGTCTCGTTGCAGGCATAGCCAAACATGATGCCCTGATCGCCTGCGCCTTCGTCCTTGTTAGACCCTTCGGTGCCCGCGTCCACGCCCTGCGCGATCTCGCTTGACTGGCCGTGCAGGTGGTTTTCGAAAGTCAGCGTTTCCCAGTGGAATCCGCTCTGTTCGTAACCGATCTCCTTCACCGTGTCGCGCACGACCTTTTCGATTTCTTCTGCCGCGCCCGGCTTCCATTCGCCATTGTCGTACATCGGCGCGCAGCGGATCTCGCCCGCGAGAATCACGCGCTGCGTGGTGGTGAGCGTTTCGCAAGCGACCCTCGATTCGGGATCCTTGCTCAGCATCAGGTCGACGATCGCGTCAGAGATCTGGTCGGAGACCTTGTCCGGATGGCCTTCCGAAACGCTTTCGGACGTAAAGATGTAGCTGCTGCGCATGGGGGGATTACCTCGATATAAAGAGTTCTTTATGTCTCGATAAGGGCCCTAGTGCGGCATCCGCCGCATTACAATAAGAGAGCCGCCGAGAAGCGCCAGCGCCCAGACGAGCGCCAACCAGTTGCCCATCATCGCGAACAGCGTGGGTGCACCGGCCAGCGGCACCTTGCCCTGAAGCCGACCGCGCTCGCCCATCCCGAGATGCTCGCGCACAACGCCGCGTGCATCGATCACCCCGCTGATGCCGGTGGTTGTCGCACGCAGGATCGGCAGTCCCTCCTCGATCGCACGCATGCGCGCCTGCGCCATGTGCTGTGGCGGTCCGGTGGGCCCGAACCATCCGTCGATCGACGGATTGACGATGTAATCGGGCCGATCCGCGCGGTCGACGATCTGGCCCGAGAAGATGATTTCGTAACAGACCTGAATGCCTGCCCGTCCGTATTCGCCGAGATCGAGCGTGCGCGGGCCGGGGCCGGGAAGGAAATCGATCGAACCCGCGACCATGCGTGACAGGCCGAGCGGTTCCAGCAGGTCGCGGAAGGGCAGATATTCGCCGTAGGGGACCAGGTGCGCCTTGCGATAGCCCGCAGCGATCTCGCCCTCGTCATCGATCACGCTGACGACATTATAGGCGGCAACCGCGCGCTCCCCTTCTATCTTGAGATCCATCGTCCCCGTCAGCAGCACGCTGTTCGGCCCGATCACGCGGGCGATCCGGGTGCGCGCGAACTCAGGACTGCGCCCGGCGGTAGTCGCGTCGTAGTAACGATCAGGATAGCCCTCGCGCAGATAGTCGGGCAGCACCCCTTCGGGCCACAGCACCAGGCGTCGCGCGTCCTCCTCTTCGGGAGGACGGGTCGAGAGTGCCGCCATCGTCAGGAAGCTCGGCTCGTACTGCCGGGGATCGTTCAGCGCAGCCTGACCGAGATCGGGCTGGACCAGCGTGTAATCGAGCGTCCCCTCCGCGCCATCGCCGTACGGCCAGTACATGGCCACGATCAGAAGGACCGAGCCGAGCCCGGCCCGCAGCCATGCACGGCGCAGCAGCTGGTCGATCAGCGCGACAGACAGCAGCGCCGCGAGGCCCGACAGGGCATAGGTGCCGGTCAGCGGCAGCGGCGCGGCCAGCCCCGCCCGGTCGAACGGCCCGAGCAGCGCGAGGCTGAACGGCCCCCAGGCGTAGCCGGTGAACAAGGTCGCGCGCAGCCATTCGGCAAGGATCCACGCCCCGCCCAGCGCCAGCGCGTAGGCGAGCGTGCTCTTCGCGCGCGTCAGGCGATAGGCGATCGCGAAGGCGGCGGCGGGGAACAGCGCGAGATAGGCCGAAAGCACGGGAACTGCGAGCCAGCCGATGATCGCGGGCATCCGGTCCTGATGGGTGAACGCGGTCGCGATCCACAGGTTGGTGAAGGTGAAATGCGTCAGCCCGAACAGCCAGCCGCGAAAGAACGCGCTGCGGACCGAGCCGCTGAAGCGGATCAGGACGGCGCCCGCGCCGAGGCCGAGAAGCGCCAGCAGCCAGAGATGGAGGGGCGGGTAGCCAAGCGCTGCGATCGCGCCGAGCAGCGCGATCACGATGCGCGGATGCTGCAGCGCCCGGCTCAGCACCGGGCGCCTCCGGTCGGCAGTTCGCCCCTGGTCGGCAACATGCCGATCATCCCGTAGCGAGAGAGCGTGGTCAGCCGACCGCGCTCAGCGCCTCGTCGCCCCCGTCTTCGCCAGAACCCTCGTCACTCGCCTTGCGGGTGCGGCGGCGCGGCTTCGGCTTGGCTTCTTCCTCGCCCGATGTCGCAGCGGCGATGGCGGGGGGAAGGACGTTGGCGTCGATTTCGCCCTGCTTGTCGTCCGCATTCTCACCATCGCTCTTGGCGGCGCGCTTGCGCGGGCTCGCCTTGCGGGGTGCGGCGCTGCGCTTGCGCACGAAGGGATTCTCGTCGGATTCGAAATCCTCGTCGCCTTCCTGCGAATCGTCGGAATCGGCATTCTCGCGGTCGCGGCCGCGCGGCTTCTCGGTGCGAGGGGCGCGCTTGGGCTTCGACTTGCGACGATCGTCCTGGCCCTGATTCTGACCGTGATTCTGGCCCTGGCTCTGATCGTCATCCTCGTCTTCGGAGGAATCGTCGTTCGCCTGACTGCGGTCGTTATTGTCGCGCTTGGAGCGCTGCTCGTCCTGACGGGCCTTGTTGTCGGCGATCACGCGGAAATAATGGTCCGCGAACTGCAGATAGTATTCCGTCTGCACACGGTCGCCATTGTGCTGGGCGTCCTGCGCCAACTTCTTGTACTTGTCGAGCAGCTGGGGCGCATTGCCCCTCGCGCGGCTGTCGATCCGGTTGGAGCTGTTGCCACCACCGCCGCCACCCTGATTGCGATTGCCGCGGCCGCGCCGACGGTTGTTGTTACGATTGCTGTTGTTGTTCAAGGAATACTCTTCCCTCGTGGTCGGGCCAATAGATGCGGCGTCGCAGCTGTGCTGGGTCCGCGGCCCACCTGTCCCTAAGCATGATCTTCGATCTCTTGCCGATCGCAGGCCCCGTAAAGGCCCGGTCCCATCGCAGATTTCGGATCGCTACCCGTGCTAGAAATCGTCCATTTCTTGCCGGGTCTTGACCGGACTTACCGGTTGGCTTTCGCTTTGCCAACCCCTTGCGACATAATCATTGCGCGCGGGTGTCCGTTCAGATCCCTGCGCATGGTGCTTTCAAGCCCCTGATCCTGCGCGAGCGCGGCGACGGCATCGTGCTGCGTACTGCCGATCTCGAAGATGGCGATCCCGGCGGGTGTCAACAAGTGCGCGATCTGCGGGAGCAGGATTCGGTAATCATCAAGGCCTTCGGGCCCCGCAAACAGCGCCGATCCCGGCTCGTGATCGCGCACGCACGGGTCGAGCGATGCGTCATCCTCGACATAGGGCGGATTGCACAGGACCAGATCGAACGTGTCCAGATCGCGCTGCCAGCCATCCCGGCGCCAGCTGCGCCGCAGGAACCTGGCACGCTCCGCCAGTCCCAGCTTACTCGAATTGCACTGCGCGACGCGCAGCGCAGGCATCGAGGCATCGAGGGCGGTCCCTTCCGCCTCCGGCCACTGCGACAGCGCCGCGAGCAGCAGCGCGCCCGAACCGGTGCCGAGGTCGAGAATGCGCCTCGGGGCCTCGCGGGTCCCGAAGTGCTCCTGCGCCGCATCGACCAGCGTCTCGCTGTCGCCGCGCGGGATCAGCACGGCGGGCGTGACCTTCAGCTCCAGCCCGTAGAACTCGGCGCTGCCGGTGATGTAGGCGACGGGTTCGTGCGCCAGACGCCGCGCGAACAGCGGGGCGAAGCCATCGGGCGCAGGATCGCGCATATGGTGCAGCAGCATGGCGGAGCGCGAGACGCCCAGCGCATGCGCCATCAGCAGCTCGGCATCGATCCGCGCCCACGCGACGTCGAGCCGGCTCGCCGCCTCGCGGATGACCTCGCCGACACTGCCGTTCAGGTCGACCGCATCAGTCATTCATCGCCGCGAGCCGCTTGGCCTCGTCCTCGGCGATCAGCGCGTCGATCAGCTCGCCCAGCCCTGGCCCGGCGATGATTTGCGGCAGCTTCTGCAACGTCAGGCCGATCCGGTGGTCGGTCACGCGGCCCTGCGGATAGTTGTAGGTGCGGATGCGTTCGGAGCGGTCGCCCGAGCCCACCATCGCCTTGCGCGCCTCGGCCTCGGCGCCCTGCGCGGCGTCGCGCTGCTGTTCGTAGAGGCGCGCGCGCAGCACCTGCATCGCCTGTTCGCGGTTCTTGTGCTGGCTGCGCCCGTCCTGGCAGGTGACCACCAGCCCGGTCGGCAGGTGCGTGATGCGGATCGCCGAATCGGTCGTGTTGACGTGCTGTCCGCCCGCGCCCGACGCGCGATAGGTATCGATCTTGAGGTCGCCCGGATCGATCTGAACGTCGACCTCGTCCGGCTCGGGCAGCACCGCCACCGTCGCCGCCGAGGTGTGGATGCGCCCGCCGCTCTCGGTCTCGGGCACGCGCTGCACGCGGTGCACGCCGCTTTCGAACTTGAGCTTGGCGAACACGCCGGTGCCGGTGACGTGCGCGACGATTTCCTTGAAGCCGCCGACTTCGGACGCGCTCATGCTGACCGGCTCGACCTTCCAGCCCTGCTCGCCCGCGAAGCGCTCGTACATGCGATAGAGGTCGCCCGCGAACAGCGCCGCCTCGTCGCCGCCCGTGCCCGCGCGGATCTCGAGCATCGCGGGCTTTGCGTCGGCGCTGTCGCGCGGGAGCATCGCTACGGCGAGCTGCTGTTCGAGCTCGGGAATGCGCTGGTTGAGCGCCGCGAGCTCTTCTTCCGCCATCGCCTTCATCTCGGGGTCGGCGAGCATCTCCTCCAGCCCTTCGACTTCCTCGCGCGCGGCCTTCAGCTCCAGCGCCAGCTTCGCGACCGGCTCCAGCTCGGCATAGTCGCGGCTCGCCTGGACGAATTCCTCGCCCTCGAGCTGGCCCGAGGCCATCCGCGCCTCGATCTCGGCGAAGCGGTTGGCGATCTGGTCGAGGCGTTCGGGAGGGATCGTCATTGCGGTTGTTCCGGGGGGCATATCGGGTGACATAGGGTGACACGTGTCACCTTGGTGTCACCCTGGGCAAGGTGCTGTTTGTACTGGCGTTTTTGGCGAATTGGCACGAAAGGCGACACTTTTTGCGTACGAGGGAGCTGGGGCTGATTGCCTATTGGATGCACTAGCGCGGATTGGGTGAGGTAGGAAAGGTGGCGCAGATCCCCCCTCGTCATCCCAAGCTTGCCCCGGGATCAGGCGTCTTCGGGTGCTGCACTCGAAGAAGAAGCACCACCCCGGATCAAGTCCGGGGTGACGCAAAACCTACAGGTGGTGGCGCATGGCGTCCCATGCTGCCTGCACCTCTGTCGCGCGCGGGTTGTCGCCCCGGAAATTGGAGGTCGTTCCCTCGGCTCCGTCACGCAGGCTTACGATGGCCGAGGCAGGCGTCTTCACGGCCTTGTCGAACCGCTTCTTGGGCGAACCACTCGCGATCAGATCCGCCGAGAACCCGAGTTCGCGGAACCGGGCCAGCACGCGGATCGCTTTGGGGATCGCGTCATCGGATTCCGCGACGACCATAACATCGGCCGCGTTCGCTTCCTTCTCCCCGACCAGCATCGCCAGCCGCTCGATCCCCGCGGCCCAGCCGACGGCAGGCGTGGCGGGCCCGCCAAGGCTTTCGATCAGCCCGTCGTAGCGGCCCCCGCCAAGGATCGTGCTCTGCGACCCCAGCGCATCGGCAGCTTCCGAGCCCTCGTCGGGAATGAACTCGAATGCGGTGTGGCGGTAATAGTCGAGGCCGCGCACCAGGCCCGGCGCACGGACCCATTTGACACCTGCTGCATCGAGCCCGCTGGTCACGGCATCGAAGAAGGCGCGCGCCTCGTCGGTCAGGAAATCGTCGATCTTGGGCGCATCGGCGACGAAGCGCTGATCGCGGCGGTCCTTGGAGTCGAGAATCCGCAGCGGGTTCTTCTCCAGACGCTCCTGCGATTCCTCGCTCAGCTCGTCCTTCACGGCGCGGAAGTGCTCGACCAGCGCAGCGCGCCATGCCTCGCGGCTGTCGCCGTCGCCCAGCGTATTGAGCTGCAGCGTCACGCCCTCGATCCCCAATTCGCGGATCACCTGGTCCGCCATCGCCAGCAGCTCGACGTCTGCTTGAGGTTCCCCCGCACCGATAATCTCGGCGTCGATCTGATGGAACTGCCGGTAGCGGCCCTTCTGCGGACGCTCGTAGCGGAACAGCGGGCCGTGCGTCGCCAGCTTCACCGGCGCGTGCTGCTGCCAGCCATTGGTGAGGTAGGCGCGCGCGATTCCCGCCGTGAATTCGGGCCGCAGCGTCAGCGATTCCCCGCCGCGATCCTCGAAAGAATACATTTCCTTGGAGACGATATCGGTCGTCTCGCCGATCGAGCGAGCGAAGACCTCGGTCTTCTCGAACACCGGGAATTCGGCGCGGCGGAAGCGGTAGAGCTTGCGCACGCGCTCGAAGGTTTCGACCACGAAGGCGAAGCTTTCCGCCTCTGCCCCGAAAATGTCCTGCGTGCCGCGGATTGCCTGCGGTGTCTTTGTCTTTGCCATGATGGGCGAGCGCTTAGCGTGCGTGTGGCGTAAACGGAAGCAGTGCGGGCGAAAGCAGGATACATTGTTGCATGCGCGTCCCATTGGCCGCATGAGTGCGGTCCATGAAGCATCTCCTCCTCAGCGTCGCCGCCCTTCCCCTCCTCCTGGCGACGCCCGCCGCCGCACAAAGCGATATCCGCCCCGCGGGCAATTCCGCGCCCCTGCAGGAGCAGCTGGACGACCAGACGCCGCTGCCCGCCGACACGCCGTGGCCGGGCGGCACGATCGCGCTGGATATCGACGCGACCGATACCGAGCGCGGCGTCTACAGCGTGACGCAGACCATCCCCGTCACCGCCGACATGCGCGAGCTGCGCCTGCTGTTCCCCGAATGGCTGCCCGGCAACCACGCCGCGCGCGGGCCGATCAACCTGATCAGCGCGTTCCGCTTTACCGCCGACGGCAAGGTGCTGGAATGGAAGCGCAACCCGCTCGACGTGTACGAGATCATCATCGACCTGCCTGCGGGCACCGAGGCGGTAAAGGCCGATTTCGTCCACACCTCGCCCATCACGGGCAGCGAGGGGCGGATCACCATGACGCAGGAAATGCTCAACCTGCAGTGGGAGAAGATGAGCTTCTACCCCGCCGGACATTATGTACGTCGGATCGCGGTGAAGCCGACCGTGAAAGTGCCCGAAGGCTGGGAGGTATCGACCGCGCTCGACGGGCAGACGCGCAATGGCCAGATGGTGAGCTGGCAGACCGTCGACTATGAAACCCTGGTCGATTCTCCCATCTTCGCGGGCAAATATGCGCGGCAGTGGCAGCTCGACGAGGATGTCCGGCTGAGCGCGATGGCCGACGCGCCGAAATATCTCGACCTCGCGCCCGAGAACCTCGCGACGTTCGAGCGGCTGGTGGACGAGGCCGACGCGCTGTTCGGCGCGCGCCATTTCGACCATTACGACATCCTGCTGGCGATGACCGACCGGATGGGCGGGATCGGGCTGGAGCACCACCGGTCGGGCGAGAACCAGTACGAGCCGACCGCGCTGATCGACTGGGACGCGATGGACTGGGACCGCAATGTGGTCAGCCACGAGCTGGTGCACAGCTGGAACGGCAAGTTCCGCCGTCCCGATGCGCTGTGGACGCCCGATTACCGCACCCCGATGCAGGACAACCTGCTGTGGGTCTACGAAGGGCAGACCCAGCTGTGGGGCTGGGTGCTGGCGGCGCGCAGCGGCCTGCAGACCAAGCAGACGTTCCTCGATGCCTTTGCGACCTATGCGGCGAACTATTCCGAAGGCCAGCCGGGCCGCGCCTATCGATCGGTCGAAGATACGACGCATGATCCGATCATCAATTCGCGCCGCCCGCTGCCCTTCTCGTCGCTTTCGCGCGCCGAGGATTACTACGTCGAAGGCGCGCTGGTATGGCTGGAAGCGGACCAGATCATCCGCGCGGGCACGGGCGGCGAAAAGGGGCTGGACGATTTCGCCAAGGCCTTCTTCGGCGTGGGCGATGGCGACTGGGGCCAGCTGACCTACGAATTCGACGAGGTCGTCGCGACGCTCAACGGTGTCTACCCCTACGACTGGGCCGATTTCCTGACCACGCGCCTGCTCAAGCCCGATCAGCCCGCACCGCTGCGCGGCCTCGAAATGGCGGGCTACCGGCTGGTGTGGAAGGACGAACCCAACAGCTATGATTCGGGCCGGATGGGCAACGGCGGATATCTCAACCTGTTCTACTCGCTGGGGATCAACGTCGCCGACAATGGTACGGTCACCAGCACCTTGTGGGACGGGCCGGCATTCCGCGCCGGCCTGGTCAACGGCAACACGATCGTCGCGGTCAACGGGGTCGCCTATTCGCGCGAAGTGATCGAGGATGCGATCACCACGGCGACGCAGAGCGACGAACCGATCCAACTGCTGACCAAGCGCGGCGACGTGTTCCGCACGGTGTCCATCGATTATCACGACGGGCTGCGCTTCCCGTGGCTCGAACCGGTGAGCGAGGAAGAGCAAGGCCTCGACAAATTCCTCGAGCCGCGCGCCGCCAGCTGACGGATCGCATGATCGCCCGGCCTTCCGCAGCGGACAAAACGCGTTGCGGCTTGCGGGCGACTCCCCTAGGTCGCGTGCAGATTCTTCCAGACCGGTGGCCGGGGCCCATCGCCCCAGCCGCTGGCCATACCGAACGAGAGTAACCATGCGCATCGACTTGATCCCCACGGGCGACAATCCGCCCGAAAGCCTCAACGTCATCATCGAAGTGCCGACCGGCGGCGAGCCCGTGAAATACGAGTTCGACAAGGATTCGGGCGCGCTGTTCGTGGACCGCATCCTGCACACGCCGATGCGCTACCCGGCGAACTACGGTTTCGTCCCGCACACGCTCTCGCCCGATGGCGACCCGCTCGACGCGCTGGTCATCGCCCGCTCGCCCTTCATCGCGGGCTGCGTCGTGCGCGCGCGCCCGATCGGCGTGCTCAACCTCGAAGACGAGCATGGCGGCGACGAAAAGCTGATCTGCGTGCCGGTCGACACGACTTTCCCGTATTACTCGGACGTGGGCGAAACGAAGGACCTGCCGAGCATCATCTTCCAGCAGATCGAGCACTTCTTCACCCACTACAAGGATCTCGAGAAAGAGAAGTGGGTCCGCGTCGGCGAATGGGGCGATGCCGCAGAAGCAAAGCGGATCGTGCTCGAAGCGATCGAGCGGGCGAAGAAATAAGCGGATTGAGCGAAGGTCGGCTTGCGAGCCGTGCGGACCTTCGATGTTATTGCACGGCTAACCAAAAGCGGACGTTCGCCTAGCTCTCCCCTGCCAAATCGGGGTGCTGCCAATCTTTGCCTACATATGCACCCCAAGCACGGAGTATGGAGCGAGCAGCGCTCGAAGTATTAGCGACTTGCTTGTCACCGCTCAGAACACCTTCAAAGAAGGTGCCCACAGCGGCCACCTGCAGATCGATGGCATCGTTCACGCGCTTTTCGACTTTCTTACCGCGGCCTGCGCCTTCACCAATCCATGCGAGCGTATGGATGAGAACGCAAAGCGAGTAGCGGAAGCCGAACATGCTCATCGCATCTTTGACCTTCATGGGCTTCGAACCTTGCTTCTGCTGGTTGTCGCACATGAAGTTTCGGGTGGCCTCAAGCAGCAGGTCAATCGCCTTGCGCCTCGTCGCATCAGAGACCGTCTGCCGCATCGCAATCGCCCGCCGTTCCTCTCGAGTGAAGACCCCGGCTGCACTTACAAGCGCATCCTCCCAGTCAGCGACTTCGTTACGCAGGCGTTCGATCATCGTGCTTGCATAAGCCTCTGCCTGCTTGATCGTGGGCCCCAGGCGCTCTGGCGGCGGAATACTTCTCAGGTCAGCCGCAAGTTGCCCGAGCCTTACGCTCTGGCCGTAGTCGATCAGCCTTATCGCATCGTCCTTGCTTCGAACCTGGTCGTCGAGAATGTCGCCAACAGGCCGCAATGCGAAAACTTGGTTCGGGAACTTGGCCGCAATCGCCAACGACTCCCTCGAGGTCGTCAGCGCGTTTTTCTTTTGCATCTCAATGATCGTCCAATCAGAGAACGCGACCGCATGGTTCCGGTCCATCGCGAGAAATTCTTCCATCGCTGGCGCTCGCATTAGGTTTTTGTCGAAGACGATAGTGATCATGTTTTTGAAGTGATGCTGGACGCCCGAAATAGCAATGCAAGGGCTCAGAGGTGGTTGCGCTCTGGCCTAGCGCCCGGCAGCGGCGCAACGCGCTTTTCAGCCCAACTAGATGCAAAAGACAGACAGACCGCTTCCCACCCCGAAGCGGACTCGTCACTCCACCGGCCGCCGATGATCGAGCAAATCGTGCTTTTGTTCGCTGCTGTCGCGCTCTTCTTCGACCATTTCGTCGATCTCGCCACGCGGGGCGACGTCGGCGGTGGCGGCTTCGGTGGCCTTGCGCCGCGGGCGCGGGAGTGTTTCAGCACCTTCGCGACCGGCGATGTTTTCGAACGGCACACTTGCCGAGCGCGGGTCGAAGCGCAGGCGGTAGATCGGCTCGGGCAGGCCGAAGCCGGCATCTTCCAGCGCGGTCTTGACCGCGGGGATCGCCGCGCTCTGCGCCTTGAACCAGTCGGTCTCGCGCTGGTCGACCCAGCCGAGGAAGCGGATAACCACCGCTGAATCGCCGACCTCGACGATCCGCGCCTCGGGCGCCGGGTCCGCCAACATGAAGGGAAGCGCCGCCAGCGTCGTGCGGCCCAGGTCCGCCGCGGCGGTCGCGTCGTCGTCCGCATCGACGCCCAGCGTGAAGTCGAAGCGGCGTTGCGGATTGCGGGTGAAGTTGACGATCACCGCCTTGAAGACGGTGGAGTTGGGGATGCGCAGGTGGTTGCCCTCCAGCGTCATCAGCACGGTCGCGCGGCTGGTGAGGCGCACGACGCGGCCTTCCATATCCTCGATCACCACGTGGTCGTTCGCGCGAAACGGCTGGCGCAGCGAGAGCATCAGCGAAGCGACGTAGTTCTCCACCGTGTCGCGCATCGCGAAGCCCAGCGCGATGCCGATCACGCCCGCCCCGCCCAGCACCGCGCCGAGAAGCGCGGTTGCACCGATAATGTCGAGCGCGATGACGGCGGCGAAGATGATCGCAATGAAGCGGATCGCGCTCGCTACCAGATCGGCGAGGAAATTGTTGGGCGTGACGAGCCGCCAGAGGAACCCGAGCGATGCGAGCAGATAGCCTGCCAGCACGATCGCGAGGCCGATCAGCAGCGCGACCCCGATCAGCGGCAGCATCCCGGCCACATCGCGCAGCCGGTCGAGCAGCGCGGTAACGATGTCGGCCGTCCCCTCCAGCGAGGTGTCGCGCGCAATATCGTTCTCGACCGTGACGACATCGAAGCGCGCGGCGATCGCCCCTGCCTCGTCGATCGCCTCCTGGCTGGGGGCCGATCCGCTGAGCTGGACGACGCCTTCGCTGACCGCGACCTCGATCTTCGAATATTCGGGCACCTGCGCATAGATGTCGCGCAGCCGGTTGGCGACGCGCGTATCGGCCTGCGGATCGCGCTCGTCCGAGAGGCTGCCGTCGGGCTGGGCCGGAGTGGCCGCAGGCGCGGGTTCCTCGCTCGGCGTCAGCCCCGGCAGCGCGGCGGCAAGCGGCGCGGCAAGGCAGGTCAGCCATACCGACAGCCCCAGGGCGGCGAAAAGTCGCAGCATCATCGAAGGAATGCCTCCCCCATGTCTCGCTGGTCTGGCTTGTCCGGCGCGGGCCGCGCCGGCGGCTTACGGTTGGCGACGTACGCGATCAGTCGGGAAACGCCGTTCCGAAGCCGAGCGCCAGCAGCAGCGGCACGCCCACGGTCAGCAACCACAGCGCCACCTGATCGCGCCGGAAGGCGCCGCGCAGCCCCTCGTCATGGGCCTTGGCGGGCGGCAGATCGTTCCAGCGATGTTCGAAGAACCGCAGCACCGGGATGAACGCGCCCACCATGGTGACCAGCAGCAGGTAGACCGTGATGCCTTCGAAGGCGTGCTTCATCTTGGGCATCGAAATGAAGATCAGCAGGGCGGTCGTCACCA
The DNA here is from genome assembly GCF_054655655.1 of Alteriqipengyuania triglochinis. Classification (NCBI taxonomy): domain Bacteria; kingdom Pseudomonadati; phylum Pseudomonadota; class Alphaproteobacteria; order Sphingomonadales; family Erythrobacteraceae; genus Alteriqipengyuania; species Alteriqipengyuania triglochinis. The sequence goes on along the minus strand of NZ_BAAHNC010000002.1, from coordinate 561,235 downwards.
GCAGCGCCCAGGCGATATTGTCGCTGATCTCCGCCGCCCAGTCGACCGGCTTCTTGCCGCTGTCCCAGGGCTGAGTGCTCGTATTCATCGCGGTGTCCTCTCGCATTCCCTGCAATTGCCGCACGATAGGCCGGGAGGCGCTCCGCCTCAAGCGGGCAGCGTCGGCGGCATGCACCGGCATTTCGGCCCAAGCGCCATTGTATCTTTCGCCGCACGCTCCATTTGCTAAGCAGCACGCCATGGCAGAGATCGACCCCGCCGAAATAGCCCAGAGCTCCAGGGAAGTGGAAGCCAACGCCGCCCCGCCGATTCCGCAGGGCGGGCTCGAAGTCGTGTCGATCGCGAAAAGCTACGACAAGCGCGCGGTGCTGACCGATATTTCGCTGTCGGTCGGCAAGGGCGAGGTGCTCGGCCTGCTCGGCCCCAACGGTGCAGGCAAGACGACCTGCTTCTATTCGATCATGGGGCTGGTGAAGCCCGATAGCGGTCGTATCCTGATGGATGGCGAGGATGTGACCGGCCTGCCGATGTACCGGCGCGCGATCCTCGGCCTCGGCTACCTGCCCCAGGAAACCAGCATTTTCCGCGGCCTGACCGTGGAACAGAACATCGCCACCGTGCTCGAACTGGCCGAGCCGGACCGTGAGGCACGCCGCGCGGGGCTGGAACGGCTGCTGGACGAATTCGGCCTGACCCGTCTGCGCAATGCGCCCGCGATGGCGCTGTCCGGCGGTGAACGCAGGCGGTGCGAGATCGCCCGCGCACTCGCCGCCAACCCTTCGATCATGTTGCTGGACGAGCCCTTCGCCGGAATCGATCCGCTGTCGATCAGCGACATCCGCGATCTGGTGATCGACCTGAAGGGGCGCGGGATCGGCGTCCTGATAACCGATCATAACGTTCGAGAAACGCTCGATATCGTAGACCGTGCCTGTATCATCTATGGTGGCCAGGTTCTCTTTGCGGGCACCCCGCAAGACCTGGTGGCAGACGAGAACGTGCGCAGGCTCTATCTTGGCGAGAATTTTACCTTGTGATTTTCCGGCGGTCCGACAGGTGACCGCGCGTGGAAGGTATGGGGCCGCCGGGGGCTGGTGCCGCGCGAGCCGACAGCTCCGTTGGCGGCGGACAACGCAATAATGTCACTCGCCCCGCGCCTCGACCTGCGCCAGTCGCAATCGCTGGTGATGACGCCGCAGCTGCAGCAGGCGATCAAGCTGCTGACGCTGTCCAATCTCGAGATCGAGGCCTTCATCGGCGATGCGCTGGAATCCAATCCGCTGCTCGAAATGGGCGAAGCTCCACGTGCGGAGCTTGGCGAGACGGCCAGTTCGGGCGATGGTTCAAGCGACGGCGGCGATGCTCCCGAAACCCCGCGCGAAGAGCGAGAGGCCGATGCGCTGATTGCGGAGGGTGCGGGGCAAATCGATGCGCCCACCGATCTCTCCGCAGCCGAGCTGGAGATCGACCGCGACACCGGCGACGGCAGCTGGGGCGCGGCGGAAAGCTTCGGCGGCGAGGACGAGGGATTCGCAATCGACGAGCGCGGCGCGGGCAGCATCTCGCTCTCCGAACACCTCCATGCCCAGGTCGGCGCGATCGCCTATAATGACCGCGAGGCCTTCGTCGCCCGGGCTATCATCGACCGACTGGACGAGGCCGGTTACCTGCCCGAATCGCTGCGCGAGCTGGCGGAGGCGCTGGGCATTTCGCCAGCCGAGGCGGAGGACGCGCTGGTGCTGGTCCAGTCGCTCGATCCGGTGGGCGTGGGCGCACGCGACCTCGCCGAATGCCTCGCCATCCAGGCGCGCGATGCCAACCGCTACGACCCGTGCATGGCGCGGCTGCTCGACCATCTCGATCTCGTAGCGCGCGGCGAAGTCGCCCGCCTGCAGAAGCTATGCGAGGTCGATGCCGAAGATCTGGCCGACATGCTCACCGAACTGCGCGGCTACGATCCACGGCCCGGGCTCGTCTTCGGGCAGAGCGAGGGCGGCGCGGTGGCGCCCGACGTGCTGGTCGACCGCACGCGCGAGGGCACCTGGCGGATCGCGCTGAACGAAGCCACGCTGCCGCGGCTGGTCGTCAACCGCCCCTATCTGGTCGAGCTGCGCGACGGCTGCCGCGACCGCTCGAGCCGCGCATGGCTGAAGGACAAGCTGGAGGATGCGCGCTGGTTGATCCGCGCGCTCGACCAGCGGCAGAGGACCATTCTTGCGGTGGCGAGCGAGATCGTAACCCAGCAGGAAGGCTTCTTCCTCCACGGCGTCAGCCACCTGCGCCCGCTGACGCTCAAGCAGGTCGCGGAAAAGATCGAGATGCACGAAAGCACGGTCAGCCGGGTGACGAGCAACAAGTTCCTGCACTGCCCGCGCGGCACCTTCGACCTCAAGTACTTCTTTACCAGCGGCGTAGGTGGCGGCGAAGACGGCGAAGGGGCGAGCGCTGCATCGGTCAAGGCGCGGATCAAGGCGCTGACCGATGCCGAGGATGCCAAGGCGATCCTGTCCGACGACAAGCTGGTCGAACTGCTCAAGGCCGAAGGCTTCGACATCGCCCGCCGCACGGTCGCCAAATACCGCGAGGCAATGGGCATCGGCTCCAGCGTGCAGCGCCGCCGGGCCAAGAAGCTCGCCGCGCTCGGCTAACCGTCAGGCCCGCCGCAACACCGCGAAATAGGTGACGTTGTCGTCGCTGTCCTGCACATCGGCCTCCAACACTTCGAGCCCGTAGAGCTGCCCGGCCCGCGTCGAGGCGAGCGCCGCGCGGGTGCGCAAGCCTGTCTCGGCCACCTCGCTCGCCGCCCCGGCCGTGTCGCCAGCCGGTTCGGCCTGCACATCGATCCGGGCAAGGAACTTGCGGCATTCAGCCAGCGCCATCGGGTGGCTGGCGACGACCTCGATCTCGTCCAGCCGCGCACCCGGCACGCCGAAGCAGTGAAAGGCCACCGGCTGGGGATGGACCGCCAGCCGGACCACGGGAAGCGAGGCGAGCAGCGCCTCGACCCCGGGCACGGGGCCGGCCAGCGAATTCTCGAACGGGATCACCGCCCGGTCGCATTCGCCCGACACCAGCGCGGCGCATGCTGAGCGGAAATCGAGATAGCCGACCGGTTCGTCCTCAGGGAAATACCCCAGGCACGCCAGTTCGCCGAAGGCACCGGGGTGCCCGCCATAAGCAATACGCATGTAGGTGCTCCGGTTCGCGCGTCAGGCGGCGCGGCGCAGCGGCGTGACGCGTTCGATCACGCACAGGTGCCGGTCGCCGGAAACGGCGATCGGGCAGACCGCTTCGCCGCCACCGAGCCGGGCGGCGAGTTCGCTCTGTTCGAGGACGACGAAGCTGCGCTCCTCGCCCAGCCGGTCTTCGGACAGGCGCCCGACGGCGAGCGCGGAACCACGCCCGCCCTCGCCCAGCAGGCCGTCGATGATGACCAGTTCGGGATCCTCGGGCAGATCCGCCCACCAGTCGCCGTCGCCGATCTCGATCAGCGCGATCGCCCTGCCCGCGCGCGCCTTCGCCAGCGCTGCCTGGGGGGAGGTGGTTTCGCGGATCGGGATGATCGTGCCGAACCGCGCGCGCGCCATCAATTGCATGCGTGCCGGGTGGCGGGCGGCGCTCAGCGCGATTTCGATCGGGCGCTGCGCCTGCAGGTTGATTGCCATCAGCTCGCGCCAGATGGCGGTGATGCTGGCGGCCGGAATGCGCCGCGTCATCGAGGCGAGCCGGGCGATCACGCTCGCCTCGCGGGCCGGGCGCAGCAGCAGCTGGTCGGCGTCGCTCGCGTCTTCGCCCTTGGCGGCGGCGATCGAGGCGGCAAGATCGAGCCGCCGCTCGATCAGGGTCAGCAGTTCCTCGTCGAGGGTGTCGATTTCCTGGCGCAGCGCATCGATGCTGCGCGCACTGGTATTGGCATGGGCCATGGTGGAATTCACTTTCGGTTCGCGGACCGCGCGCTTCATCCGGCGCAAGGCGGCCCTGGTCGTTCGATTTTGTGGCTGGTGGTCGCTTGATGCGCGCGACCCGCGCTGGTCCCGATACGCCCTTCAGGCGTACCGGCCGCTAAACGAACCGAAGTAATAAAGGTAATAGGGAAGGCGTGCAGCCGCCGTCGCTGCCGACAGCGGTGCGTTGAACAGGGTAGTGGCCGAAGCGGGGATTGCGATATCCCGATGCTTGGTCATGACTGAACGCTCCCGAGGCACAAGGCGAAACGAAAGCGATGCCTCACTCGCTTCCGATGTAACGAAATATCGGTTAGCGCCTCAGATCGCAAGACCCCATTTCCCGTGCGCCCGCTCCTGTGGCTTTCGGGAGACTCCGTGCCTATGCTCGGCCCGACTCGCGCGCGGCCCGCTTCATCGCGCAAAAGGCTTTCCAAAAGCGGTTTACACGATGTTAACCTTTCCCGTTCAGACCTTGTGTGGTTAATGAAATGCAGCACCTCGATCGCAGGGGGTGTGGGCAGCACATCCACAGGGGCAAAGGGGGCAACCCATGCGCGTATTGCTGATTGAGGACGAGCCGACCACGGCCAAAGCTATCGAGCTGATGCTGACGACGGAAGGCTTCAACGTCTATTCGACCGATCTGGGCGAGGAAGGCCTCGATCTGGGCAAGCTGTATGATTACGACATCATACTGCTCGACCTGAACCTGCCCGACATGCACGGCTACGACGTGCTCAAGAAGCTGCGCGTCGCCAAGGTGCAGACGCCGGTCCTGATCCTTTCCGGCATTGCCGAGATGGACTCCAAGGTCCGCAGCTTCGGCTTCGGCGCCGACGATTACGTGACCAAGCCCTTCCACCGCGAAGAGCTGGTCGCCCGCATCCATGCGGTGGTCCGCCGTTCGAAGGGCCACAGCCAGTCGGTCATCCGCACCGGCAAGCTGGCGGTGAACCTCGATGCCAAGACCGTCGAGGTCGACGGCGCACGGGTCCACCTGACGGGCAAGGAATACGCGATGCTCGAGCTGCTTTCGCTCCGCAAGGGCACCACGCTGACCAAGGAAATGTTCCTTAACCACCTCTATGGCGGGATGGACGAGCCCGAGTTGAAGATCATCGACGTCTTCATCTGCAAGCTGCGCAAGAAGCTCAGCCATGCATGCGAGGGCGAGAACTATATCGAGACCGTGTGGGGCCGCGGCTACGTGCTGCGCGACCCGAACGAAGAGGCCGAAGCGGCCTGATCCGGCCCCGCTTCACCTCTTCGGCGGGGCAAAAGCCCCGCGCTCTTCAATCTAGCTGAAACCGCCCGGTGTTTCCGTCTCGCGTCGCTCCCATTGTTGGAGCGTTCGGGGCTGCGAAAGCCGGGCGAAGTCGACCCCACTCGGCTCCTGGAAGGCGCGCAGCCCGAATTCGGGTAGAATCGCCAGCAGATGGTCGAAGATGTCCGCCTGGATGACTTCGTATTCGTCGAACTGGGTGGTCGCAGCGAAGGTATAGATCTGCAGCGGCAGGCCCGTGGGCGTCGGGTCGAGCTGGCGCACCAGCGTCGTCATGTCGTGATTGATCCGGGCATGGGTGCGCAGATAGGCCAGCACATAGGCGCGAAACATACCGATATTAGTGATCCGCCGCGCGTTGACCGGGTTCTCCTCCCCCGCCAGCTCGCGCGCGTTCCATTCGCGCAATTCCTGCTCCTTGCGGTCGAGATAGTCGCGCAGCAGCCGGAAACGGCGTAGCTCCGCCACCTCTTCTTCGCTCAGGAAGCGAAGGGTGTTCTGGTCGAGATTGATCGCGCGCTTGATCCGCCGCCCGCCCGCCTCGGCCATGCCGCGCCAGTTGCGAAAGCTCTCGTTGATCAGCTTGTAGGTCGGGATCGTGGTTATCGTCTTGTCGAAGTTCTGCACCTTCACCGTGTGCAGCGCGATGTCGATCACGTCGCCGTCGGCATTCTGCTGCGGCATCTCGATCCAGTCGCCGACCCGCAGCATGTCCTGCGCGGACAGCTGGACCGAGGCGACGAGGCTGAGGATCGTGTCCTTGAACACCAGCAACAGCACTGCCGCCATCGCGCCCAGCCCCGACAGCAGCAGCAGCGGCGACTGTTCGATCAGCGCAGCGACGCCAAGGATCGCGGCGGCGGCGAACACCAGGATCTTCACCACCTGAAGGAAGCCCTTGATCGGGCGATTGCGGGCTTCCGGCCGGCGCTTGTACAGCTCGTTGACGTAGGTCAGCCCGGTCGTGATCGCCAGCGCGACGACCAGCACGATGGTCGCATTGGCGACATTGGAGATCACCGCCTCCAGCTCTTCGGGCAGGTGGCGGACGAAAACGATTCCGCGCGAAAGGATCAGCAGGGGGATGGTGGTGACCAGCCAGCCGACCGCCTTGTCCGGCGTCTTGGTCCGCCGGTCGAGGAAGGGCGCGGCCAGCCGCAGCACCACCTTCTTGAGCACGAGATTGACGAGGAAGGCGATTCCCAGCAGCAGCGCCACTCCGCCCAGAGCCTCGACCAGCGGGGGCTGCCCCTCTAGATAGGTGAACATTTCTTGCATAACGCCGGCCGCCTAACGCGGATCGCCCGTTCGCGTCACCCCTCTCGTCGGGCCTGTCGGCTGGCCGGTGATCGGGCGGGGACAACAAATGCTTTGCCGTCGATCATCGCAAATCGCTTGGAAACCCCCAGCAACTCTGCGCATTTGCTAGCGGCTACAACACCTTTCGCAGGGCCTCATGTCGTTCATCACTGACTATTCGGCCCAGATCGGCCTGGCGCTGCTAGTGCTCACCTTTATCGCCTTCATGATGGAGCGGCGGCCGCCGGTGGTCATCGCGGTCGTCTCGGGCGCGATCATGCTGGCGCTGGGCTATCTTTCGCCCAAGGAAATGCTGGCGACCTTCTCCAACCCGGCGCCGATCACCATCGCGGCAATGTTCATCCTCTCGGGCGCGCTGCTGCGGACCGGCGCGCTGGAGGAGGTGTCGGGCTGGGTCATCCGCCGGACCACGCAGAGCCCCCGGTTGGCCACCGCCGAGATCGGGCTGGGCACGATCGCGGCGTCGGCCTTCATGAACAACACGCCGGTCGTCATCGTGATGATCCCGGTGGTCAAGAAACTGGCGCAGGTGCTGAAGACGGGCGCGACCCGGCTGCTGATCCCGCTGTCCTACCTGTGCATCCTCGGCGGCACGATGACGCTGATCGGCACCTCGACGAACCTGCTGGTCGACGGCGTGGCGCAGGAAGCGGGGCAGGCACCTTTCGGGATTTTCGAGATCACGGCGGTCGGCGTCGTCGGCCTGGTCGCGGGCCTTGCGGTCCTGCTGCTGCTGGGGCCGCTGCTGCTGCCCAATCGCGGGCCGCGCATGGGCGACGAAACGCGCGAGAGCGACATCTACCTCACCCACCTGACGCTGATCGAGACCAGCAAATATGTTGGCAAGACGCTGGGGGAGAGCAATATCGGGCGGCGTCCCGGGGTGAGGATCGTCGCGGTCCAGCGCGGGACCGATCTCTACCGCCGGGATCTGGACGATGTGCTGCTCGCGCCCGACGACCAGCTGATCGTCAGCGCCAGCCCGGAGGAGATCACCTCGCTCGCCGAAGCGCCCGATTTCCGCACCGGCCTCGTCGGGCTGGGCGGCGGGGTCGAGACCGCGCGCGACAAGCGCCCGGCGGACCTGAAGGTGATCGAGGCGGTGGTCTCCGCCACGCACCCGGTGGTCGGCCAGCGGCTCAAGGAGATCCCGCTGCTCTCACGCCTGCGGGTCCGCGTGCTCGGCCTTGCGCGCCCACACCACCTGCCCGGCCCGTCGCTGGGCGAAACGCGGGTGCGCGCGGGCGACCGGCTGCTGATCGCGGCAGGGCCCGACGCGGCGCAGGCGCTGCAGGGCAATGTCCAGCTGACCAATGTAGGCCTCACCACCGCGCAGTCCTTCCGCCGGACAAAGGCCCCGATCGCGATTCTCACTCTGGCCGCAGTGGTGGTGGGCGCGGCGGTGTTCGGGCTGCCGATCGAAGCGCTGGCGGTGGGCGGCGTGGCGCTGGTGCTGGCGACCCGCTGCATCGAGCCGAGCGATGCCTGGGCGAGCCTCGATGGCAGCACGCTGGTGCTGATCTTCGGCATGCTCGCCTTCGGGACCGGGCTCGACAATGCGGGCACCATCGAACTGATCGTCGCGACCATCCAGCCGCTGCTCGGCGCGAGTTCGCTGCTGGTGCTGATCCTGCTGGTCTACGCCGTCACCAGCACGCTGACCGAGGCGGTCACCAACAACGCCATCGCGGTGATCATGACGCCGCTCGCCATCGGGCTCGCCGATGCGGCCGGGATGGACGCGCGGCCGCTGATCGTGGCGGTGATGTTCGGCGCCAGCGCCAGCTTCGCGACCCCGATCGGCTACCAGACCAACACGCTCGTCTATGGTGCGGCCAATTACCGCTTTTCCGACTTCGTGAAGATCGGCGTGCCGATGAACATCGTCGTCGGCTTCGCCGTGTCCTTCGCGATCTGGGCCTTTTTCGGCTGAGCCGCTGGACAGGAACACGGCCCTGGCGCTAGCGGCGCGGGCATGACCGCATACAAGGATGGCGACCCCACCACGCTGAGCAGACTCTACGGCCGCAGCGTCGGCAAGCCGCTGCGCGCGCGCCAGCAGGCGCTGGTGGACGATCTGCTGCCGAAGATCTCCGTGCCCGACGAAGGCCCGATCACTGCCGAGCGCCTGTTCGGCGAAGATTGCCCGCTGCATTTCGAGATCGGCTTCGGCGGGGGCGAGCATCTCGCCTATCGCGCGGACCTGCTGCCCAACCACGGCTTCATCGGGGCCGAACCCTTCCTCAACGGCGTCGCGCAGGCGCTGACCCATGTCGAGGAACAGCGGCTCGCCAACATCCGGCTGCACGCGGGCGATGCGCTCAACGTGCTCTCGCGCGTGCCCGACGGGGCGCTGACGATGGTCTACCTGCTCCACCCCGATCCCTGGCCCAAGGCGCGCCATGCCAAGCGGCGGATGATGAACGATGGGCCGGTGCAGATGATTGCCGACAAGCTGAAGCCGGGTGGCGAATTCCGCTTCGGCACCGATCACGCGGTGTACGTACGCCACGCGCTGATGGTGATGCGGCGCTTCACCGACCCGGAAACCGGCCCGTTCGAATGGGTGGTCGATGGTCCGAAGAGCTTCCAGCAGCGCCCTTCGGGCTGGTGCGAGACCCGCTACGAGAAGAAGGCCCGTGAACAGATGGGCCACGAAGTCTGGTACTTCCGCTACCGCCGCAGATAGCGTGAAGGTCGCCCGGACGGCCTTCGCTAGCTCTTCAGGGAAACCGGCGTCAGAAGCGAAGGCCCACGCCCGCCACGACCTGGTCGGTGGTCGCCTCGCCCACGTCGCCGCCGACGTCGCCATAGCGCGAGCGGCGATATTCCATCCGCGCTTCGAGCGGTCCGGGCAGTGCCACCTGAACGCCGCCGCCGAAGCGCAGGCCGGTCGCGTTTTCCTCGATATCGGAGAACGACCCGGCGCTGGTGAAGGAACGGGTGTCGAGCGAGGTAAAGCCGAGCTTGCCATAGGCGGCGATACCCGGGGTCACCGCGAAGCCGCCGCGGGCCCCGAGGTAATACTGCCCGTCCGCTTCCAGCCCGTCGCGCGCACCGGCGAAGCTGCCGGGAAATTCGGTCGATCCGCCGCTGGTCGAATATTCGCCCTCGACCCCGACGAAGGCACTGCCGAGCGACAGGTCGTAACCCGCCGCGACGCCGAACACGGCCGAGTCGGCATCGGCGGTGACGCTGCCGTCTTCCGCTTCCACATCGAGCCCCTCGTACCCGGCAAGGACCGATACGTGGACCCCGCCGGGGGCGGTGTTCTGCTGTGCCATCGCGGGCGTGGCGATCATGGCGAGCGCCAGGGCGGCGGCCGCGGTCGATGTCTTCATCTCGATTTCCTTTTGCGAGCCCTGTCGGGGGCGTTGCGTCCACATGGGAGAAACATGGTTTCCGCCCGGTTAACCGCGCGGAGCCCGTGCGGCGGAACGTGGTGCGCCGGGGGCGATTGAAGAAGCAACAGCCCATCCCCGAAAGGCCAGACGCTTGATTACCACCACCAACCCCGCAACCGGCGAGACCATCGCCGAGTACGAAACCCTCGACGCCAACGGCATCGATGCGAAGCTGGAGAGCGCCACACGCGCCTATCGCGACTGGCGGACAAGCCCGCTCGATCGGCGAACCGGCGTCCTGTCCGCGCTGGGCGACCTGTACGAGAAGCACAGCGAGGAACTCGCGAAGCTCGCGGTTACCGAGATGGGCAAGCCGATCGCGCAGGCGCGGGCCGAGGTCGGCAAATGCGCGGACCTGTTCCACCATTTCGCGCAGCACGGCCCGGCGATGCTCGAATCGAAGTTCTGGGACCTGAGCGACGGGGGCCGCGCCGAAGGCCGCTGGCTGCCGCAAGGCCCCGTGCTGGCGGTGATGCCGTGGAACTTCCCCTATTGGCAGGTCGTGCGCTTCCTCGCGCCGACGATCCTTGCGGGCAATGTCGGCCTGCTCAAGCATGCCAGCATCGTGCAGGGCGTCGCCAAGCGGATGGAAGAGCTGGTGCTGGAAGCCGGTGGGCCCGAGGGACTGTTCCAGAACCTGTGCGTTTCGTCCGACCCGATCGGCGACGTGATCGCGGACACCCGCGTCGTCGCAGCGACGTTGACCGGCAGCGAGGGCGCAGGCAGCGCGGTCGCGCAGCAGGCGGGCAAGCACCTCAAGAAGGTCGTGCTCGAACTGGGCGGCAGCGATCCTTTCATCGTCATGCCGTCGGCCGACATCGAGCAGGCGGTCAAGGACGCGGTGACTGCGCGGATCCAGAATAACGGGCAATCGTGCATCTGCGGCAAGCGCACGATCGTGCACGCCGACATCTACGACGACTTCGCCGACCGCTTCGTCGCTGCACTGAAGGATGTGAAGCTCGGCGACCCGATGGACGACGACACGGAGCTTGGTCCGCTCTCCAGCGAAGGTCAGCGCGACACCGTGCTGGATCAGGTCACCAAAGCCACGGAAGAAGGCTGCACGCTGGTGTTCGGAGCCGAGAAGCTCGACCGCGCCGGTGCGTGGATGACCGCCGGCCTGCTGACCGACGTGCCGATTGCCAGCAAGACCGGGACCGACGAGATTTTCGGCCCCGTCGGCCAGCTCTACAAGGCGAAGGATATCGAGGAGGCGACCACGATCGCCAATGCCATCCCCTTCGGCCTCGGCTCCGCCGTATGGACCACGGACGAGGACGAGAAGGAGCATTTCGCCAACGCCATCGAGGCGGGGATGACCACCTTCAACGCGGTCAACGGATCGAAGATCGAAGCGCCCTTCGGCGGCATCAAGCGGTCCGGCCACGGGCGCGAGCTGTCCGAGTTCGGCCTGCACGAATTCATGAACCTGAAAACGCTGGTGCACCCGGCCTAGGAGAGACCCGACATGAGCAAGAAAATCCTGATCATCGGCGCATCGCGCGGCATCGGCCTCGGCCTCACGAAGGAATTCGCGGGCCGCGGCTGGCACGTCGTGGCGAGCGAGCGGACGCCCAGCGACGGGCTGCACGAAGCCGCCCGCACCCACAAGAACGCGATTGAGATCGTCACCGTCGACGTGACCAAGCCCGACACCTACCAGGGGCTGACGGGCAAGTTCGGCGAAGGATCGCTCGATGCGATCATCGTCAATGCCGGGATCACCGGGGCATCGCACCAGTCCGCCGAAGAAGCGACCGACGATCAAATCGCGCATGTGATGCAGACCAACGCCTACGGCCCCGCGCGGGTCGGCAAGGCGCTGCTGCCGCTGCTGAAGGACGGCGGCACCTTGGCCTTCATGTCATCGCTGATGGGATCGATTACCGACAGTTCGGGCGGTTACGAATTCTACCGCGTCAGCAAGGTCTCGCTCAACATGCTCGCCAAGGGCATCGCCGAACAACAGGCGAAGGAGCGCGGCGTCGAAGTGCTCTCGCTCCACCCCGGCTGGGTGCAGACCGACATGGGCGGCCCCAACGCCAAGATCACGGTCGAGGAAAGCTGCACCGGCCTTGCCGACGTGGTCGAGAAGGCCGGTGGTGGTGGCTACCGCTTCGTGAACTACGAAGGCGAGGCGATCCCCTTCTAGGAGACCGCCACGCCAGCCTTTATTCCACGATCCCTGCCGAAGCGAGCACCGCCAGCGTCAGCACATCGGGCACGTTGGCGGTGACCGGCACGATCTGGACGGGCTTTTCCATGCCGACCAGGATCGGGCCGATGGTGGCATCGCCGCCCAGTTCGCGCAGCAGCTTGGCCGACAGGTTGGCCGACTGGAGCCCCGGCATCACCAGCACGTTGGCCGGGCCCGACAGGCGGCTGAACGGATAGAGCGCCATCACCTTTTCGTTGAGCGCGGCATCGGGCGCCATCTCGCCCTCATATTCGAAGCCAGGTTGCATCTCGTCGAGGATGTGCACCGCGTCGCGGATGTTCTCCAGCCACTTGCCCGACGGATTGCCGAAGGTGGAATAGGACAGGAAGGCGACGCGCGGCTCATGCCCCATGCGCCGCGCCACTTCCGCCGTTCCGCACGCGATCTTCGCGAGGTCTTCCGAACTGGGGCGCTCGTTGATCGTCGTGTCGGCGAGGAAGGTTGTGTGGTTCTTACCGATCAGCATGTGGATGCCGAAGGAAATCTCGCCTTCCTTGGGGTCGAGCACGCGGCCGATTTCGCGCGCGGTCTGCGCATAGGTGCGCGTCAGGCCCGAAATCAGCGCATCGCCATGGCCCAGCGCGACCAGCAGCGAAGCGAAGACGTTGCGGTCCTGGTTGACCATCCGGCGCACGTCACGCTCGGTATAGCCGCGCCGCTGGAGCCGCTTGTACAGGAACTCGACCATTTCGGGCACATGCTCGCTGTCGGCGGAGTTCTGGATCTCGAACCCGCTGATGTCGGAAATGCCCAGCATGTGCATCTTGTCGGCCACTGCCTTGGTGCGGCCGACCAGCACCGGGGTGCCGTAGCCGAAATCGCGGAACTGGATCGCGGCGCGCAGCGCGACGTCCTCTTCCGCTTCGGCGAAGACGACGCGCTTGGGATTGGCTTTCGCTTCTTCGTACACCTGCGTCAGCACCGAGGTCGTCGGATTGAGGCGCGATTTGAGCGCCAGCCGGTAGGCGTCCATATCCTCGATATGGGCCTGCGCGACGCCCGATTTCATCGCCGCCTCGGCCACGGCGGAGGAGACGACCTCCATCAGGCGCGGGTCGAACGGGGCGGGGATGATGTAGTCGGTCCCGAACTTGTGGTTCTTGCCATAGGCCGCCGCCACTTCCTCCGGCACGCGCTCGCGCGCCAGCGCCGCGATCGCTTCGGCGGCGGCGATCTTCATCTCCTCGTTGATCGCGGTCGCCCGCACGTCGAGCGCGCCGCGGAAGATGAACGGGAAGCCGAGCACGTTGTTGACCTGGTTCGGGTAGTCCGAACGCCCGGTCGCGATGATCGCATCGGGGCGCACGGCCTTGGCCTCTTCGGGCATGATCTCGGGAATCGGGTTTGCCATCGCGAAGATGATCGGCTGATCGGCCATCTTCTTGACCCACTCGGGCTTGAGCGCCCCTGCAGCCGACAGGCCGAGGAAGATGTCCGCCCCCTCCAGCGCCTCTTCGAGGCTGGTCGCATCGGTCGGCACGGCATGCGCGCTCTTCCATTGGTCGACATCGGCACGGCCCGGGGTGATCGGGCCCGAGCGGTCGCACACGATCACGTTCTCGTGCGGGACGCCCATCGCCTTGATCAGCGCGGTGCAGGCGAGCGCGGAGGCACCCGCCCCGTTCACGACCATCTTGCAGTCGCTGAACTTGCGCCCGGTCAGGTGCACGGCGTTGATCAGGCCCGCCGCCGCGATGATCGCGGTGCCGTGCTGGTCGTCGTGCATGATCGGGATGTTCATCCGTTCGCGCAGGGCCTGCTCGATGATGAAGCATTCGGGCGCGGCGATGTCTTCCAGATTGATCCCGCCGAAGCTCGGCTCCATCAGCGCGACCGCTTCGATGAACTTGTCCGGGTCTTCGGTGTCCAGCTCGAGGTCGATCGAATCGACATCGGCGAAGCGCTTGAAGAGGACCGACTTGCCTTCCATCACCGGCTTGGATGCCAGCGCACCCAGATTGCCCATGCCCAGAATAGCGGTGCCGTTGGAAATGACCGCGACGAGGTTGGAGCGCGCGGTGTATTTCGCGGCATTGGCGGGATCGTCGGCGATCGCCTGCACGGGTACCGCCACGCCGGGCGAATAGGCGAGGCTCAGGTCGCGCTGGGTCGCCATCGGCTTGGAGGCGATGATTTCGATTTTCCCAGGCCGTCCGCTCTCGTGATAGAGCAGCGCCTCGCGCGCCTCGAAGCTCGCATTCTTGTCGTCAGCCATTCTGGCCCTCTTCATGTCCGGATGTCCGGCATGCCGTAGAGGCAATGTCCGCAAATCGCCAGTGTCGCCGGACACGCTTTTTCGCGCGGGATATCGGGGACAGCGAAACGCCGGTCGCTTCCCGAATCGGGGGCAGGGTCGCTACGCGGGTAGGCGTGACCGGCAAACCCACCCCGATGATGGAACAGTACCACGCCCTCAGGGACGAAGCGGGCGAATGCCTGCTGTTCTACCGCATGGGCGATTTCTTCGAGCTGTTCTTCGACGATGCGAAGGTCGCCGCCCGGGTTCTCGACATCGCGCTGACCAGCCGCGGGGAGAAGGATGGCGCGGCCGTGCCGATGTGCGGCGTGCCCGTCCATTCGGCGGATGGCTACCTCGCGCGGCTGATCCGCGCCGGCCACCGCGTCGCGATCGCCGAACAGGTGGAGACCCCGGACGAGGCGAAGGCCCGCGCCAAGGCGGAGGGCAAGCCTTCGTCCAAGGTGCTGGTGAAGCGCGAGATCGTCCGCTTCGTCACCGCCGGCACGCTGACCGAGGATGCGCTGCTCGAACCGCGCCGCGCGAATCGCCTCGCGGCGGTGTGCGACATGCGCGGGACGATCGGCATTGCGGCGTGCGACATCTCGACCGGACGGATGGAGCTGGAGGAATGCGGGCCCGACGGTTTCGCCACCGCGCTATCCCGCCTCGGCGCGAGCGAGATCGTCGCGCCCGAAACGTGGGAGGATGCGCCCGGCGAGGCGACGCTGCGCCCGGCATCGGACTTCGCGAGCGAGCGTGGTCGCCAGCGCCTGCAGGATCTGCACGCGGTCTCCACCCTCGATGCGTTCGGCGACTTCACGCGCGCCATGCTGGCGGCGGCGGGCGGTCTGCTCGCCTATCTCGACCATGCAGGACGCGGGGCGACGCCCTTCCTCCTGCCGCCGACGATCAACGCCAGCGATTCGGCGATGGCGATCGACGAGGCCAGCCGCGCCAGCCTCGAAATCACGGCCACGCAGAGCGGCCAGCGGCAGGGCAGCCTACTTGGCACGGTGGACCGCTGCGTGACCAGCGCGGGCGCGCGCCAGCTGGCCGAAGATCTGGCCGCCCCCCTCGCCCGCAAGAACGGAATCGAGGCACGGCTGGCGCTGGTGCGGTTCTTCAATGAAGACCCGATCCTGCGCAGCGACACGCGCGAGGCATTGCGCGCCATTCCCGATGTCGCGCGCGCACTGGCGCGGCTGGTCGCGGATCGCGGCAGCCCGCGCGACCTCGGCCAGGTACGCGACGGACTGGCGCAGGCGCGCGACCTGCACGGCGCGCTCTCGCGCCTGCCCGATCGCCCCGCGCTGCTCGATACGCTGCTGCCCGACCTGACCGGCCACGGGGCGCTGGTGGGCGAGCTGGCAACCGCGCTCGTCCCCTCCCCGCCGACCGAGCGTTCGGGCGGCGGCTATATTGCCGCAGGCTACGACGCCGCGCTCGACGAATTGCGCGAAACCTCGGGCAACGCGCGCCGGGCCATTGCCGCGCTCGAAGCGCGCTACCGCACCGAAACCGGGGTCTCCGCGCTCAAGATCAAGCATAACGGCGTACTCGGCTATTTCATCGAAGTGCCCTCGCGCCACGGCGATGCACTGATGGGCCCGGACAGCGGCTTCACCCACCGCCAGACCATGGCGAGCGCAGTGCGCTTCAACTCGGTTCACTTGCACGAGGAGGCGACGCGCATCGCGGAGGCGGGCGGCCGCGCGCTCGCCGCCGAGGAGGCGCATTTCGAAGGCCTGGTGGGCGAAGTCGTCGCCAAGCGCGAAGCCATAGCGCGCACGGCTGCGGCGCTCGCGCGGGTCGACGTCGCGGCAGGTTTGGCGGAGCGTGCAGCGGAGGGAGACTGGTGCGCTCCGCAGATCGAGGATGCGCCCTGTCTCGATATCGTCGCCGGGCGGCATCCCGTGGTCGAGGCGGCGCTGGCCAAGGCGGGCGAGCGCTTCGTGCCCAACGATTGTGCCTTGAGCAAAAGCGACCGCCTGTGGCTGATCGGCGGGCCCAACATGGGCGGTAAATCGACCTTCCTGCGCGCCAATGCGCTGATCGTGCTGCTGGCTCAGGCGGGCAGCTACGTGCCCGCACAAGGCGCACGCATCGGGCTGGTCGACCGGCTGTTCAGCCGCGTGGGCGCGAGCGACAATCTCGCGCGCGGCCGCTCCACCTTCATGGTCGAGATGGTCGAGACCGCCGCCATCCTCGCGCAGGCGACCGAGCGAAGCTTCGTGATCCTCGACGAGGTCGGGCGCGGCACCTCGACCTATGACGGGCTGGCGCTGGCGTGGGCGGTGGCCGAGGCGATCCACCAGACCAACCGCTGCCGCTGCCTGTTCGCGACGCATTACCACGAGCTCGCGCGGCTCGCGGATAGCTGCGAGGCGCTTTCGCTGCACCACGTCCGCGCGCGCGAATGGCAGGGCGATCTCGTGCTGCTGCACGAAGTGGCGCAGGGGCCTGCCGACCGCAGCTACGGCCTCGCGGTCGCCAAGCTCGCGGGCGTGCCCGCGGGCGTGGTCGACCGGGCAAGCGCGGTGCTGGCCAAGCTGGAACGCGGACGCGAGGAGACGGGTGGGCTCGCCGCCGGGCTCGGCGACCTGCCGCTGTTCTCCGCTGCGCTGCGGGCGCAGGAGGAAGAGTGCGACACCCTGCGCGAACGCCTCGCCGCGCTCGATGTCGATGCGCTGTCCCCACGCGACGCGCTGGACGTTCTCTACGAACTCAAACGCGAAGGCGGCGAAAGCTAACTTTCAGGAATTTTGCGTTCCTTACCGCGCGCGCTAGGTTTCCTGTCCATGGCACAGGACGATCCCCCCGACGATCCGGACAAGAACACGCAGTGGGCCGAGTTCCGCACCGATCTGGCAGAAGATCGCAACATCATGGCGATGGAGCGGACCTTCGCGGGCTGGATGCGCACCGCCTTCGCCGCAATCGGCATCGGTCTGGGCTTCCGGGCGTTGTTCGGATCGTGGGACCCGTCGTGGATGCCCAAGGTCATTGCCACCGCCTTTATCCTTGGCGGTGGCTGGCTGGCGATCACTGCGGAGCGGCGCGCCTGCAAGACGCTGGCCCGGCTGAGCACGCACGAGTTCGAGCCGATCCCGACCCCCAATTTCCGCGTCATGGCGTATGGGGTCGCGATCGGCTCGCTTATCGTCACCGTCGGTCTATGGGTGCTGGTGGAAGGCTAAAGCAGACTTCCGCGCAGACTCAGGTGCCGTCGCCGCGAAGCCCGTCGGGCTTCGAAGGCTTCCCGTACTTATCGACATTGTCGTCGTGATTGGGCTCACCCGCATAGGCCGACATGTCGACCGTGTTGCCACGCTCCATCTGGTTCATGTGATCGACCACATCCTGCGCGTCGGGGGCGGTCAGGCCGCTGGGCGCATGCTCGGAATTGGTGCCGAGGATCGAGGTCGAAACGTTCTGCGCTTGGTCGGACACGGTCTGGGCCTGGTCGTAAGCCCCCACCTGCTCCGAATTCTCGTTCTCGGGGGCCAGATCGTCGGTCTGGCGACGCTCGCCATCGAAGTCGGAGGGCAGCTCTTTTTTGTTCTTGTCGTCCATGGGAAATCTCCTTTCCTCATGAACGGGTGGGGGGTTTGAGCGGTTCCGGGGGAGGAGAAGTCTTCGTGGCGGCACCGGCCCGCACTCCGGGTGGGGGTGTGGGCTGGTACCGGGCGCAGCGAGCGCAGTGAGCGAATCGACGCCGACTAGCGCGTCGGCACCGGCGCATCGCCCGAATAGTCGTAGAAGCCGCGGCCCGTCTTGCGGCCCAGCCAGCCGGCTTCGACATATTTCACCAGCAGCGGCGCGGGGCGGTACTTGGTGTCGCCGGTCGTCTCGTGCAGCACGCGGATGATGTCGAGGCAGGTGTCCAGCCCGACGAAATCCGCCAGCTGCAGCGGGCCCATCGGGTGATTGAGGCCGAGGCGGCAGCCCAGATCGATGTCCTCGATGCTGGCGGTCGACTGGCCGAGCACGAACACCGCCTCGTTGATCATCGGCAGCAGGATGCGGTTGACGACGAAGCCGGGCTCGTCCTGCGAGAGGACCACTTCCTTGCCCAGCAGATGTGCGAAGGCGATCGTGCGATCGGTCACATCCTTATCGGTCGCCAAGCCGGGGATGACTTCGATCAGGCCCATCACGGGGACGGGGTTGAAGAAGTGCAGGCCGATGAAGCGCGCGGGGTCGGGCGACCAGTTCGCCATCCGGGTGATCGGGATCGAACTGGTGTTGCTCGCCATGATCGCGCCCTGCGCCAGCACGGTGCCCGCATTCTCGAAGATCGCCTTCTTGATCTCCGCCTTTTCGGTCGCGGCCTCGATGATCATGTCGGCTTCGGCCATCGGCGCAACGTCGGCGACCGGCTTGATCCGGGCGAGCGCAGCCTCGGCATCGGCGGCTTCGATCTTGCCCTTGCCGACCAGCTTGCCGAGCGCACGTTCGATCCCCTCGCGCGCCTGTTCGGCGATCGCCAGTTCGCGATCGGTCAGCAGCACGTCGATGCCGTGCTGCGCGATGGTCTGCGCGATGCCCGAGCCCATTTGGCCCGCGCCGATGACACCGATGGTTTGCATGACTGGCTTTCGTCCTTCGCATATGCAGCAAAGCCCGCTGGCTAGCGCGCACGCCGCCCGCTGGCTACCCGCGAGTTAGCGATTGGCGCCCGGAACCCACGTGACGTCCGAGCGGCCGCCGTCGTTCTCCAGCCGGGCAAGGCAGAACAACAGGTCCGACAGGCGGTTGATATATTGCAACGCGGCAGGATTGACGGGCTCGTGACTGGCCAGCGCAGTCATCGCCCGTTCGGCCCGGCGCACCGTAGCCCGTGCAACATGCAGCCTCGCCGCCGCCTCGCACCCGCCCGGCAAGACGAAACTGGTCAGCGGCTCGAGCTGCTCGTTAGCGGTGTCGATCGTGTGTTCCAGCCACTCGACCTGGCCCCGCACCACGCGCAGCACCATCTCGCCCGGCTCGAAGCCTTCACCGTCGAGCGCGCCCTTGGGCGTGGCGAGGTCCGCGCCGAGATCGAACAGGTCGTTCTGGATGCGGCGCAGGTCGTCCGCATCCTCGACCACGACGATCGCGAGGCCCAGCGCGCTGTTCGCCTCGTCGACCGCGCCGATCGCCTCGATCCGCGCGGCATGCTTGGCACTACGGCTGCCGTCGACGAGTCCGGTCGTGCCGTCATCGCCGGTGCGGGTGTAGATCTTGTTGAGTTTGACCATGCCGGCCAGATGGCCCGGTCAGTTCGCCACCGCAAGCAGGATCATGACCACCACGATCGCGGCGAACTGGTATTTGATCCGGTCGAACATCGCCTTGTTCTGCAGCATCTGCATCTCCGACACGGTTTCGCCCGTGTTGTTCTCGAGATCGATCTTCGTCGTCTTCAGGAACGCGATGACCCCGCGCACCAGCGAGACCACGACCATGATCGAGAGGAGGATGACGGCGATGATGAGGATCGTGTTCATGGGTTAGATGTGGGCCTTACCAAGCGAAATGCCACATGGCCATTGGGCGGTACGCAGCTTTTCCGCCCAGCTGCGCCCGTCCTCGCCCCGCAGGCGGTAGTCCGCCAGCGCTGGCGAGCCGCGCCGCTTGGCAAGCTTGCGGCCTTCATCGTCCAGCAGCAGCGGGTGGTGGTGCCAGCGGGGCTCCGGCAGGCCGAGCAGCGCCTGCAGCACCCGGTGGATCGGGCTGGCATGGAACAGGTCGAACCCGCGCGTGACCAGCGTGACCCCGTCGGCGGCATCGTCGAGCGTGGCGGCCAGGTGGTAGCTGGCGGGCAGGTCCTTGCGCACCAGCACGACATCGCCGAATTCACGCGGGTCGGCGCGCTGCTCGCCCGCGATTGCATCGTGCCAGACGAGCTCCCCCGTTTCCGCCAGCGCACGGTCGAGGTCGAGCCGCAGCGCCGCGGGCTTTGCAGGATCGAGCAGGCGGCCCTTGCAGGTGCCGGGGTAGATCAGTCCTTCGGGGCCCATGCGCGGGGCGAGCGATTCGATTTCCTTGCGCGTGCAGGTGCACGGATAGAGCAGGCCGCGCTCCAACAGCGATCGCGCCGCCTTCTCGTAGCTGGCAATTCGCGTCGACTGCGCGGGCACTTCGTCCCATTCGAGCCCCAGCCATTCGAGATCGCGGCGGAATTCGTCGGCCAGTTCGGGGCGGCTGCGCGGCCCGTCGATATCCTCGATCCGCAGCAGGAACCGCCCACCGGCCTCTCGCGCCAAATCGTTCGCGACAATGGCCGACAAGGCATGGCCCCAGTGCAGCGGGCCGTTCGGGCTGGGAGCGAAGCGGGTAATCGTCATGACGGGACGTCCTTAACCCGCAAAACCGGCAAGTCGTCAAAAAGGACTGTGGAAAGACGATTTGTAACAGGCTTGACGCTTTTGCAGGCAAATGGTCCTTTCATCGCATCAGGGAGGACACAGCGAAGTGTTCAAGGCCGATCTGATCGAACGCGCGGCAAGTTTCCGCAGCGCAGATGAAGACCCGACGAGGAACTTGTCGGCGTGCCCGACACTTGTTCTCAACGCGGATTACACGCCGCTGTCCTATTATCCGCTATCGATCTGGCCGTGGCAGACCGCGATCAAGGCGATCTTCCTCGACCGGGTGGATGTGGTGGCGAGCTACGAGCGCGAGGTGCATTCGCCCTCGCTCGACATGAAGCTGCCATCCGTGATCGCGCTCAAGCAGTTCGTTCGCCCGAGCGAGTTCCCCGCCTTCACCCGCTTCAACCTGTTCCTGCGCGACCGCTTCACCTGCCAGTATTGCGGCAGCCCCAGCCACCTGACCTTCGACCATGTCGTCCCGCGCCGGCTGGGCGGCAAGACCACGTGGGAGAACATCATCACCGCCTGCGCGCCGTGCAACATGAAGAAGGGCGGACGCACGCCGAAACAGGCGGGCATGCGGCTGATGCTCGAGCCGATCCGGCCGACCAGCTGGCAGTTGCAACAGCACGGCAAGAGCTTCCCGCCCAACTACCTCCACGAAACCTGGCGCGACTGGCTGTATTGGGACATCGAGCTCGAGGCGTGACTTTGCGATCACTGACCCCGAAATTCGTTGGAGCCAGGTCGTGGCTGCCGCATTTGTGTTTCCGAATTTCCTGCGAGTGATTTATTCGGTTGGGCGAGCACATCCTGCCTCCCGGACGATTTTTCCCATGAACAGAAATTACGCTTTCGCCTGCATCCTTGGTGCCGTGATCACGAGTGGCTGCGTTTACACCTCTAAAAAGGATCTGAGCCGCATGATTGCTCAGGAGTGCGCATCCTATGGTGATGATGTGCGCGTCAGGATCAAGGACCCTGAATTGAAGGGCGGAATTTTTGGCTCTTATGTCGGAACGGGGGAATGTCTTCGTCCAACCGATGAAGGCTATGAGGACGCTATGACTCCGGACCAGTATCTGAAGAGCTTGGAAGAGCCTCGCGACTGAAACACGCCAACGCGGCCGCCAGTCGTTAAGTAACTGCAGCCCGTTCCTGATAGCGCGGCTCCTGCCATTCGCCGGTCTCCAGCACCTCGGCCAAATGGCGCGCGGCTTCGGCAATATCCTCGAACCGCAGGTACGCAGGCGCGAAGCCCAGCCGCAGGATGTCGGGATCGCGGAAGTCGCCGATTACGTCGCGCGCGATTAGTGCCTGCGATAGCGCATAGGCGTTCTCGTGCCGGAAACTCAGCTGGCTGCCGCGCTGCGCGGGGTCTCGCGGGCTGACGAGATCGAGATCGAGGTCCGCGGCGCATTCGCGGAAGAACTCGCTCAGCGCGCGCGATTTTGCGACCAGCGCGTCCATTCCGATCTCGGCGATCAGCTCCACGCCGGATTCCAGCGCGGCCATCGCCAGCACCGACGGTGTACCCGCGAGCAGGCATTTGACCCCCTCGGCAGGCTCGTATGCGTCGGAGAAGGCGAAGGGCTGCGCGTGGCCGAACCAGCCGGTCAGCGGCTGGGTGAAATCGCCGTGGTGGCGCTCGGCAACGAAGGCATAGGCGGGCGCGCCGGGGCCGCCGTTCAGGTACTTGTAGCCGCAGCCCACCGCGAGATCCGCTCCAGCACCATTCAGGTCCACCGGCACCGCGCCGCCCGAATGCGACAGGTCCCACAGCACGATCGCGCCGACATCGTGCGCGGCCTTCGTCAGCCGCTCCATGTCGAACATTTCGCCGGTCTTGTAGTGGACATGCGTCAGCAGCAGCAGCGCGACGCTCTCGTCGAGCGCATCGACCATCGCATCGCGCGGCGCCAGCCGCTGTTCGACCCGAGGCTGGCCCTGGATCATGTAGAGGTCGGTCGGGAAATTGCCCGGCTCGCTCAGTACCACCTTGCGGTCGGGATTGAGCGACAGCGCCGCGCCGATCAGCTTGGCGAGGTTCACCGAGACCGAATCGCACGCGATGACCTCGTGCGGCTGCGCGCCTACCAGCGGGGCGATCTTCGCGCCCACGCGCTGGGGCATCGCGATCCAGTCGCCCCCGCCGCCGGGCAGTTCGTTCCAGCTGCGGATCAGCCCTTCGCCCCACTCGGCATCGATCACCCGGTGCAACCGCTCGCGGCTCACCTTGGGCAAAGGCCCGAGCGAGTTGCCATCGAGGTAGATCACGCCTTCGGGCAGGTCGAACCGGTCGCGGAAATGCGCGATGGCGTCGGCAGCATCGAGGTCGCGCGCCTGGCTCAGCATGTCAGTCATCGGGCAGCTCCCGCAAAATCGCGCGGCATAGCCCCGCATCGCCGCCGCCGACCTTCAGCGGCAGGGCGATCAGCTCGTACTGCCCCTCTGGCACGTCATCGAGCACCAGCCCTTCGAGAATCCGCATGTCGTGCTTCAGCACCGCGAGATGCGCGTCCATCGTCTTGCTCTCCTGCGGATCGACCGAGGGCGCGTCGGTACCGATCAGCACCACGCCATGCGCGGCGAGCCATTCGATGACCTCGGCGGAAATCGGCAGCCAGTCCGGTCGCCATTCGTCGTGCGGGAAGGCATCCCACGTGCGGAACAGCACGCGGTTGGCGTAATCGAGCCGCGGCAGGTCACCGATGTCGATCTCGCCTTCGACGCCGCGCGCATCGACCACGATGCAGGTGCCCAGATACGGATCGAGGCTCATACTGGCTGCATCCGCGCCATCCGCCGTGTAGTGCAGCGGGGCGTCGGCGTGGGTGCCCGAATGGGTGGACATGGTCATCCGGCCGACATTGACCGGCGAGCCCTCGTCCATCCGCCACGTCCGCTCGAACGCGAATTCGGTATCGCCCGGCCACACGGGCAGAGCGGGGCGGAGCGTCTGTGAGATATCCCAGATCTTCACAGCGCGGTCCTGACAGAAAGCAGCTCGGGGAAGAACACTTCCTTCAGCACGCTTTCGAGATAGCCGACGCCCGCCGTGCCGCCGGTGCCTTTCTTGAAGCCGATGATCCGCTCCACCGTCTTGAGGTGCCCGAAGCGCCAGCGCTGGAAATGGTATTCCAGGTCGACCAGCTTCTCGGCCAGTTCGTAGAGGTCCCAGTGATCGTGCGGGTTGGAGTAGATTTCGACCCACGCGGCCTCGACCGCCTCGGACTTCTCCCACCGTTCTTCCCGATCGCGGTTCAGCACCGCATCGGGGATGTCGAACCCGCGCGCGGCGAGGAGCTTGACCGTCTCGTCGTACAGGCTGGGCCGCGCGAGTTCGGCGCGCAGCTTCTCGGCCACTTCGGGCACCGCCTCGTGCATGGTCACCATGTTCGGCTTGCGCCCGCCGAGGATGAATTCCATCAACCGGTACTGTGCGGACTGGAAGCCGCTGGAGGTGCCCAGATGCGGGCGCACCAGCGAATAGTCGTGCGGGGTCATCGTGCTGAGCACGTCCCAGCTCTGGATCAGCTGCTCCTGCGCTCGCGCGACCCGGGCCAGCATCTTGAAGGCGGGCCGCAGCCGGTCGGCCGCAATCGCTTCGCGCGCCGCAAACAGCTCGTGCAGGCACAGCTTGAGCCACAGCTCGCTCGCCTGGTGGACGATGATGAACAGCAATTCGTCCTGCGCGTCCGAGCGCGGATGCTGCGCGCTCAGGATACGATCGAGATCGAGGTAGGAGGCGTAGGTGACTTCGCTCTGGGGATCATTATCGGCCATGCCGAAGCCCTAGCGTCTCGCGGGCGCAGCGCAAAACCCGATTCAGCAGTCGACCAGCGCGACGTCGGGGTAGTGCTTGCGCATGTATTTCTTCACGATCTTCAGATTGCGGGTGTTGGACCGGAAGGCGAGGTCGGCCAGATCGCCCACCAGCGGGACGAAGCCGATCACCCCGTCGATCGCGACATTGCCGGCCATGCGCATCATCTGCCAGCGCGGCATGCCGAGATTGCGCGCCTCCCACACGATGTAGCTGCCCATGGCGACCCCGAAGAGATCGCCCACGAACGGCACGAGACCCACGATCGCGTCCATTCCGATGGGGTAGTTGATCCCGGGGATGGTCAAGCTGCGCTCGGTCAGCTGCTCCATCATCTGGATCCGGCGGTAAACCGATGCGGGATCGCTGCCTGCAGGCACCTGCATCCCCAGCAAGCTCATCGTGCGCGTATCGGCCATTCGATCGGTCCCCGTTTAGCCACCGGGCGCCCTTTTCAGACGGCCCGGCCTACCATGCCTCTACCCCGGCCAACGCATAAAGCGGGTGTCGGGACCAGGAATTCTCGGAAAATCCCCTCAGCCCGCTGCGCACAAGCGACCAGCGAACCGGCGCGCCGAGCGGAATATACACTTCCTGTGCGATCAGCGCACTCTCCGCCTCGATCAGCAGGTTGCCTGCGTCCTGCGCGTTCGGCGCCACCAGCGATTCGGTGACGAGCGCGTCGGCATCGGGCGAACATGGGCCGGGCAGCAGCGTGCAGTTGAACTGGTTGAGGAACCAGCGGGCGCTGGGATAGCGGGCCAGCCGGTCGATCATCACGAGGTCCGCGCCCTGCGGGAACTGCACCCGCCGCAGCTCCACCCCGATGGTGCCGAGATCGCGCGAGAGCGCATCCATCAGCCGGTCTGCCCCCGGCCCTTCAGGCAGCCAGATGCGCACCCGTGCGGTCTGACCGGTCTGCCGGTTCCATGCGGTGACACGCCCCCGCGCCTGCTGCCGCCGCTGTTCGAGCGAGAGGCCGGGCCAGCGTTCGGCCTGCAGGCCCGGCTCGGCCGGCAGGCTGAGCGGGACGATCCGCGCCGAAGGCTGCCAGCCGCCGAGGCTGAACTGTTCGACCAGCGCGGCGCGGTCGATCGTCATCGACAGCGCTTCGCGGTTCTCGACCTCGCCCAGAAAACCCTGATCATTGGTGACGATCAGCCCGAACAGGCCGATCGCGGGGTCCAGGCGGACGGTTCCGCGGGCCAGCGGGCCGGTGTCGGCAAGCGGCAGGGTGAAGATCGTCCCGTCGAGCAACGCGGCCGCCTGGCCCGAGGAAAAGGCGCGGTTTGCCTCGACCGCAGGCAGCGCGCGCAGGCGCACCGGCCGGCGCGAGGATTCGCGATCATTCTCCGGCAGGCCGATCGCCTCGCGCGGGGTGGGTTCGAGAATCGCGGTCGCGCCGTCCCGCTCCAGCCGCATGGGGCCGATCGATTCGCCATCGCGGGTGATCGCGAGTTCGGGCTGCGCCAGCAACTGCAGGAATTCGGGCATCGGGCCTGTCAGGCGGATCTCGATCACCCGGGTGGTCATCGCCCGGATTTCGTCGACCTTGCGCAGGTCCAGCCCGAGCGAGGTGCCGCGCAATTCGGAGATGGTGCGAACCAGGCTGTCGCGCGCCTCTTGCGCGGTCAGCGGCTCGCCATCCGGCCACGTAACCTGGCGCAGGCGGAAGATGAAGCTGCGCCCGTCTTCGGTAACGATCCAGCTCTCGCCCAGCGACGGTACGACCTCGCCTTCTGCATTGAGCGCGACGATGCCGGAACTGGTCGCATCGCGGACCAGCTGTGCGCCCGATGAAAGGCGCAATCCCTCCTCGAAGATCGATTCGGGCTCGCCGATCACGACCACCGGCAGGCCGTCCTCGTCATCGCCCACGCTGCACGCCGCCAGCAGCGGCACAAACGCCAGCATGGCGAGCAAGGCAAGGGACGAACGGAAGGTCACGACCGGGGCCTTTAGCAGCCCTTCACGCGCAGGTCAGCGCGGCAATCGTCAGAGTTTGCGCAGGGGCTTCGAACCGAAGCCGCCAGCAGACGGGGGTGCGATCGAGGACGGTCGGGCATAGCGCGGCGTACCCTCGCCCGTGGGGGCGGGTTCGCGAACCTTTTTCGAATCGATCTCGTTGTCGAAGGTGATCCCGAAGCGGTTGTCCTGGGTCCAGGCGACCGACCCCTTGATGACACCGATATTGCGCAGCTCGACACTCAGCCGCGTACCGCGCTCCACACGCACGTCGGCCTCCGCCATCATCCCGCCGTCGGAGAGGTTGCGCACCTTGACGCGCACGGCTTCACCGTCGTCCGAAAGCTTGAGTTCGGCGGTCAGAAACAGACTGTCGCGCTTCAGCGAGCGGGTATCGATGGGATTCATGAAGCCTGGCTGACCCTTCGGCTCGGGAAAAAATGGTTCACGGCGAGCCCCCCATGGAGGCTCTCCACCGTTTTAGCCCCTTACTGGCTAAAGAAGTTTAAACGCCGCTTTACCGAGTTTGTGCCCAGGGAAGGCAAGGGGTCAGTCGTTGCGGGAGACCTTCTCGCGCCGCTCGTGCGCCTCCTGCGCCTCGACCGTCATCGTCGCTACCGGGCGCGCGATCAGGCGCTGGAGGCCGATCGGATCGCCGCTGACTTCGCAATAGCCGTATTCGCCCTCGTCGATCCGGCGCAACGCCGCTTCGATCTTGGAGATCAGCTTGCGCTGCCGGTCGCGCGTGCGCAGTTCGATGCCCCAGTCGGTCTCGCTCGAGGCGCGATCGGTCAGGTCGGGTTCGCGCAGCGGCCCGTCCGCCAGATTTTGCAAGGTGCCGCCGGCTTCCGAATGGAGCGAACGCTTCCACTCGATCAGCAGTTTGCGGAAGAACTGCTGCTGCCGCTCGTCCATGTAGGGTTCGTCCTCATGGGGCACGTAGTCCGGCGGCAGGGCGTCATTGGCCCGGGCCAGAATCTCGCTTTCGCTAAGCGCCCTTGCGGCCATTGTGTCCCTTACCCTTTTGGTCCCACCCGTAATCGAAAGCCAAGGCCACGCCGGGATAGCCCGTTCGTGT
Organism: Alteriqipengyuania triglochinis; assembly: GCF_054655655.1. Classification (NCBI taxonomy): domain Bacteria; kingdom Pseudomonadati; phylum Pseudomonadota; class Alphaproteobacteria; order Sphingomonadales; family Erythrobacteraceae; genus Alteriqipengyuania; species Alteriqipengyuania triglochinis. The sequence continues at coordinate 533,597 of NZ_BAAHNC010000002.1, read as the reverse complement.
CTTGCGCCGCGCTATTAGCATCCATGCATGCACGAACAAGCGCTTATCCCGATGCGCGGTCGATTAGCGGGCCACCTGTGGCGCTGTTGGCCTGAACAGGCTCCTAATACGCGCCGCCCTGCGTCCCGAAAAAGCCGAGCCGCAATTAACGGCCTGTTTACCATAAAGGAGTTGAGTGGGTCCGACGGGCAGCGACCCGTAGTGAAGGGGACGAATATAGGGGATCGAAGATGCGACTGACTGCAATTGAAAAGAGCAATGCCCGACCTGCCGGAAACGATATTGCCGACCTGGCTATTGCCCGGCTGATCGCCGCCGCTGCCGAGGGCGACACCCAGGCCTGCTTCGAACTCGGCGTCGTATGGTCGACCGGCGGGCACGGGCTCGCGTGCGACCTGATCGAGGCGCATCAGTGGTTCAACCTGGCCGCCGCAAAAGGCCATCAGGAAGCCGCCTGGTGCCGCGCTGACATTTCCGACGAGATGACCGCGCGCGAAATCGCCGAAGCCCAGCGTCGCGCACGCCAGTGGCTGGTCGACCAGCGCCGCAGCGCGTGACGCGCCCAACCTAGCCTTTCCGGAAGGGCGTCCGCTCTTCGAGGAAGTTCTGCTCCGCCGCGATGCCCTGACGCTCCCGGTCGAGAAATTCCGCCACCGCGTCCCGCAGGCCCGGATCGGCGATGTAATGGGCCGAGCGCGTCTGCACCGGCTCGTATCCGCGGGCCAGCTTGTGCCCGCCCTGCGCCCCCGCCTCCACGCGGGAGAGGCCGCGCGCCAAGGCGGCATCGATCGCCTGGTAATAGCACAGCTCGAAATGCAGGAAGGGAATGTCGGCGAGGCACCCCCAGTAGCGCCCGAACAGCGTGGTTTCGCCGATCACGTTCATCGCGCCCGCCACCGGCTGTCCGTTAACATAGGCGTAGATCAGCAGGATCCTGTCGCCCATCCGTTCCCCCAGCAGGGTGAAGGCCTCGCGCGTGAGGTAGGGCGTGCCCCACTTTCGCGCACCGGTATCCTGGTAGAAGTCCCAGAAAGCATCCCACACATCCTCGGTCAGATCGTCGCCCGACAGGTGGCGGATTTCCACGAGTTCCTGCGCCTTCGCGCGCTCCTTGCGCAGGTTCTTGCGCTTGCGGCTGGAGAGCGAATCGAGAAAGCCGTCGAAATCCCGGTAGCCGCGATCTTCCCAGTGGAATTGCAGATCGCGGCGAATCAGCCAGCCCGCCTGTTCGAACAGGGCCTCCTGCCCCGGCTCGATGAAGGTCGCATGCGCGCCCGACAGGCCGTGTTCGTGGCACACCTGCTCGGCCGCGCGCAGCAGCGGGGCGGCGAAGGCCTCGTCCTCGAACAGGAGGCGCGGGCCGGTCGCGGGGGTGAACGGCGCGGCGATCTGCAGCTTGGGGTAATAGCGTCCGCCCGCGCGCTGGTACGCATCGGCCCAGCCCTGGTCGAACACGTATTCGCCCTGGCTGTGCATTTTGAGATAGGCGGGCAGCGCGGCATGCATGGTGCCCGCCTCGTCCGCAATCGTGATCGGCGCAGCCTGCCAGCCGGTCCCCGGCCCCACGCTGCCCGAATCCTCCATGGCGGAAAGGAAGGCGTGGCTCATGAAGGGGTTGCCCGCGCCCGCCAGCCGGTCCCACGCGGCACCATCGATCCCGGCGACGCCGCCGTGAATACGCGCGGTAAGCTCGGGCTCGGCGATCGGATCAACCATCTGCGTGATATAGGATGCGATGCGCGCGCTTGCAGGGGCGGCTTTGGCCCGCCCCTGCGCGCACCACCATCAGTCGTTCAGCGCGATGATCGCGTCGACCTCTACCGCCGCACCCAGCGGAAGGCTCGGCACGCCCACCGCCGCGCGCGCGTGGCGGCCCTTTTCGCCGAACACGTCGAACATCAGTTCCGACGCGCCGTTCGCGACCTTGGGCTGATCGGTGAAGCCGGGCGTGGAATTGACGAAGGCCCCCAGCTTGACGATCCGCGCCACCCGGTCGAGCGGGATGCGCGCGTTCTTCAGCTGGGCGAGGATCATCAGGCCGCATGCGCGCGCCGCGGCAGTACCGTCTTCCAGGCTCACATCGTCGCCCAGCCGCCCGGTCACGAGTTCGCCATCGAGGAAGGGAAGCTGGCCAGAAACATAGGCGAGGTTGCCGTGCACCGCGACGGGCACGTAGCTGGCCACGGGTGCAGCGGCTTCGGGCAGGGAGATGCCGAGTTCGTTGAGACGGGCTTCGATGGTCATGCAGGTTTCTCCAGCTGTTCGAGTATCCAGGGCAAGGCTTCGTCCCACCGGTCGATCCGGGCATGGGCGTCGCCGGCCTTCTCGCCGCACGCGATGTGCGGGGCGAGGTCCGGCTCCCCGCACAGGTGCAGGCGAAGCGTATCGGGCGCGATCTCGCGCGCCGAATTGTGGTGCTGCGAAAGATCGTCGATGAAGACGGTCCGACGGGGGCCGTATTCTTCCACGATGCGCGCGATCGCACCGCCCTTGGGCCCCTGGTTGGTATAGACCTTCGCGTCGATCCCGTGGCGGGAGAGCTGGCGGGTGCGATCCGCCTGCCGGTGGTCGAGCAGGTTGGTCAGCACCACGACATCCGCTTTCTCGGTCAGCTGGCCATAGGCCTCCAGAGCGCCCTCGACCGGATCCTGCCGGTCCATCTGCGTATCGAAGAAGGCGTTGAGCAGGCGCCAGATTTCTTTCTGTTCGACGACCGCGCCATCCTCGCGCCGGGTCAGCGCGTTGACGAAATCGGACTGGAAGGCGAAATCGATATCATGCGCCTCGCCCAGCCAGTCGCGGAAATGGGTGACCATGCGCAGCAGCACTTCGTCGCAATCGGTGATCACCAGCGGGCGGGACGTGTTCATCGGGACAGCTCTGCATGGGCGGCGATAATCGCGGCGGGTTCGATATTGAGCGCATCGGCGGCCAGCACCAGGTCCGGCTCGTGCGCGGCGAGGAATTCGAGCACGGCGGCCTGGACGCCCCTGTCCTCCAGCCCGTGGCGCAGGCGTTCGGGCGTCAGCCCGGTCAGCGACAGGAGGCGATCCGCCCGCCGCTCGTCGGTGAGAATCCAGCCCAGAGCGTTCAGCGCGATCGCCTCGGCGCTGCCATGCGCGGGCCGGTGCGCGGATTTATCGGGATCGGGCGTTGTCATGCTGGGCGCGGCTGGCCTATTCGAAGCGTCAAGGGAAGGAACGGGCGACACGTGGCAAAGCGCATCCTTGTTGTCGAGGACAACGATCTCAACCGCAAATTGTTCTGCGATGTCCTGCGCGCCAAGGGGTACGAGGTGCTGGGCTGCGCCGATGGCAACTCGGCGATCGAGGCGGCGCGCCGCTTCGGGCCCGACCTCGCGATCATGGATATCCAGCTGCCGCATGTTTCCGGGCTGGACCTGATTGCGCAGATGAAGTCCGACACGCAGCTTTCGGGCGTGCCGGTGCTGGCCGTGACCGCCTATGCCGGCAAAGGCGACGAGGATCGCATCCGCGCGGCGGGCGCGGAAGATTACCTCGCCAAGCCCGTTTCCATCGGCCCCTTTTCGACAAAGGTCATCTCGCTGATCGGCGAATAGGGGCGGATATGGGCGCATAGGCCGCGCCTGCGCCTTTTGGTGCGCTTGACAAATGAGGGGCGAACAAGCTTTGCCCGCGCACGAGTGGAAACCGAAGGAATCCTCAAATGGACCGTGCCGAAATCGACCGGCGAATCCGCGATCTGATCGCCCCGTTTAACAAGAACGACGTTACGATTACCGACGACACGACCTTCCAGGGAGATCTGGAGTTCGACAGTCTGACGGTGATGGATTTCGTCGCCGCGATCGAGGATGAATTCGACATCATCATCAGCATGAACCAGCAGGCCGAGATCGAGACCTACGGCCAGCTCGTCGACGCGGTGAAGAAGCTGGTCGAAGCCTGATGAGCGAAGGTATCAGCCAGCCGGACGCGCCGGTTGAGCGGGAAGGTCGCGGCAAGGGCGATCTTTTCGCCAAGTTCGACGAACTGATCGCGATGCGAGAGGGCCTGCTCGCCAGCGGGGTCGAAGATCCGTTCAACCTCGTGATGGAAAAGGTCCTCTCCCCCACCCGCGCGATCTGCAACGGGCGCGAGACGATCCTGCTGGGCACCTACAACTACATGGGCATGACCTTCGATGAGGATGTCATCGCCGCGGGCAAGCAGGCCCTCGAGGAGTTCGGCAGCGGGACGACCGGCAGCCGCGTGCTCAACGGGACGTACCAGGGCCACAAGGAGTGCGAAGACGCGCTCAAGGAATTTTATGGAATGGACCACGCGATGGTCTTTTCCACCGGGTACCAGGCCAACCTCGGGATCATCTCCACCATCGCCGGCAAGGGCGATTATGTGGTGCTGGATATCGATAGCCACGCCTCGATCTACGATGGCTGCGCGATGGGTCGGGCCGAGATCGTCCCCTTCCGCCATAATGATATCGAAGCGCTCGAAAAGCGGCTCAAGCGCATTCCCGCCGATGCGGGCAAGCTGGTCGTGCTCGAAGGCGTCTATTCGATGCTCGGCGATGTCGCACCGCTGAAGGAGATGGTCCGCGTCTCCAAGGAAGCGGGCGCGATGGTGTTGGTCGACGAAGCGCACTCGATGGGCTTCATCGGCGAACATGGCCGCGGCGTTGCCGAGGACCAGGGCGTGCTCGACGATGTCGATTTCGTGATCGGCACCTTCTCGAAGAGCGTGGGCACGGTGGGCGGCTTCTGCGTTTCCAACCACCCGGATTTCGAGATCATGCGGCTGGTCTGCCGCCCCTACGTGTTCACCGCCAGCCTGCCGCCGAGCGTGGTCGCTACTGCCGCAACCAGCATCCGCAAGTTGATGCACGGGTCGAACAAGCGCGCGCACCTGTGGGAGAATTCCCGCACGCTGCACAAGGGGCTGAAGGAACTCGGCTTCCATCTCGGCACCGACGAGCCGCAGAGCGCGATCATCGCCGTCATCATGCCCGACCTGACCAAGGGCGCGCAGATGTGGGAGGCGCTGCTGAAGGAAGGGCTGTACGTCAATCTCGCCCGCCCGCCCGCAACGCCCGCCAACATGACGCTGCTGCGCTGCTCGCTGTGCGCGGAGCATAGCGAGGAGGAGGTTTCGACCATCCTCGGCATGTTCGAGCGCGCAGGCAAGGCGACGGGGATTATCTGACGAGCCGCGAGGTCCGGCGCACTGACACACGCGCGTAAAATTCGGTCCGCACGGCGCGGAGTCTCTCTTCCATAAGAAAGCCCTCCGCCATGCGCCCGTTCTTCGCGGCCCTTGCCGCCACTTTTTGCCTCAGTGCAACCCCCGCCGCCGCGCAGGCCGAGAATGCCGATCCGCGCGGCTACGAGATCGGCTTCGTCGCGATCGGCGATACGGGCTACATCCCGGCCTATGATACGCCGGACGAGGACGACGAACGATTCCGCACCTTGGGCGCCTATCTCGGCAACGAGGCCGAGGAGTGGCTGGAGCATCATCGCGACCTGTCCGAATTCCGTCCGACGCCGTGGCAGTTCGAATCGTCAATCGGAGGCTTCGTCCCTGCCAGTGGAATGTACCCGGTCGCGAAGGCTGCGGCCGAAGTGTGCGAACGCAGGGGCTGCGATTTCGGCGCAATCCTGGGCGACAATATCTACCCCGACGGTGCGACGCTCGGCGCGGACGGCATTTCCGACGAGCGCCGTTTCCGCGAAATGCTCGACCAGCCCTATGGCCGCTTCGGTGCAGGCACGCCGGATTTCACCCTCTACGCCATGATGGGCAACCACGACTGGCACGTTTCGCGCGAAGCGACCGAGGCGCAGCTCGCCTACTTGCAGGCTCACCCCAATTTCACCATGCCGGACCTGTTCTATTCGGCCGTACCGGCGGGAATGGAAGGCCAGCTCGAAGTCTTCGTGATCGACACCGAGATGCTGCTCGCCGGGACGCGGGTGCGCGAGGATGCGCTCGATGCCGAAGGCAACCCGATACCGGACACGGAGCTGGAAGAATGGCCCGATTTCGTGCGCGCGTCGAACGAGAGAGAAGCCAACATGGTCGGCTGGCTGACCGAAGCGCTGGCCCGGTCACAGGCGAAATGGAAGATCGTGATGGGCCACCATGCACTGTGGTCGAGCGGGGGGAGCAAGTACGAGAAGGCGCGCAGCCTGCGCCGTCTGCCGCTCGATCCGATCTGCCGCTATGCCGATGCCTATATCGCGGGCGACGATCACCTGATCGAGGCGTATACCGACGATTGCTCGACCGTGGCGGGCGCGCCCGATGCGCCGGTGCCGATGATGGTTTCGGGTGCCGGATCGAAATATCGCCAGCAGCATGTGCCTTTCGCCGAGCAACAGATCGCCGCCAATCCGCAGATGACCAACCTGTTCTCGCGGGGGTCGACCTGGGGCTTCGTGCATGTCGGCATAAGCGGCGACGAACTGACGACGACGCTTTTTTCGACGCCCGCCGACCAGTCCGGTCGTCCGGTCGAAGAGGCATCGTTCGTCTTTAAGCATCGCAGCCGGTAGAACGGACGCGGTGCACGCCTAGGACGGAGCGGGCAGGGCGACTGCCGGCGCTCAATGGCCACCGCCCGGCGTATTCCTCACGGGCTTCACCGGAATGCGCAGGTAGGCGACCCCGTTGTCCTGCGCTTCGGGGAAGCGGCCGGCGCGGATATTGACCTGGACCGAGGGGAGCAGCAGGCGCGGCACGGCAAGGTCGCTGTCGCGCGTCTCGCGCATGGCCACGAATTCGTCCTCGCTCACGCCCTCGTGCACATGCACGCTGCTGCGCTTCTGTTCGCCGACCGTCGTTTCCCACGCATACTCGCTCCGCCCCGGGGCCTTGTAGTCGTGGCACAGGAACAGACGGGTATCCTCGGGTAGCTCCAGCAGGCGGCGGATCGAGCGGTAGAGCCGGCGTGCGTCGCCGCCCGGGAAATCCGCGCGGGCTGTGCCGAAATCGGGCATGAACAGCGTGTCGCCGACGAACACCGCGTCTGCGATTTTGTAGGCAACGTCCGCCGGGGTGTGACCGGGCACGTGCAGCACTTCGACATTGAGAGAGCCGATGGCGAACCGGTCGCCATCCTCGAACAGGTCGTCGAAATCGGACCCGTCGGGTTTGAGATCGTCGAGCCCGAAGACCGGGCGGAAGATCTTCTGCACATCGCGGATATGCGCGCCGATGCCGATCCGCGCGCCGGTCTTGCCCTTGATGAAGGGCGCCGCGCTCAGGTGGTCGGCATGGGCGTGTGTTTCGAGCACGCGCTCGATCGTCACGCCTTCCTCCTGCGCGACAGCGACGATCGCCTCGGCGGAGCGCACATCCGCCTCGCCCGAAGCAAGATCGAAGTCGAGAACGGGGTCGATCACCGCGCCATGGGCGGTGGCCGGGTCCCAGACCAGATAGCTGACCGTGTTGGTCGGTTCGTCGAAGAAGGCGCGAATGCGGGGGTGCGTCATGACGGGTCTCCATCGGGCTTGTTGTTGACGCTTGACATATATTAGCGATTGCTTATTTAGCAAGTCCTAATGCAAACAGAACCTCTTCTCGCCCCCGCAGACCTCGCCACTTTCGAGGCCAATGCATCTTCCGTTGCCGAGCTGCTCAAGGCGCTCGGCAACACGCGTCGCCTGATGGTGATGTGCAAGCTGGCCGAACATGGCGAGATGCGTGTGAACGCGCTCGCCGAGGAGGTCGGCCTGTCCCAGTCCGCGCTCTCGCAGCACCTTGCGAAGATGCGGGCCGAGGGTCTGGTCGATTCCCGGCGCGAGGCACAGACCGCCTGGTACCGCATCGCCGACCCGCGCTGCCGCACCCTGCTGGCGACCCTTCACGATCTCTATTGTCAGGAGTGACCCCCCATGACCGCGACCCAGATGACTGCTACCCCCAAGACCGTCTCCCCTGCCGAAGCCAAGCGCATGATCGCCGAGGGCGCTCGGCTGGTGGATATTCGCGGGACCGACGAGTTCGCGCGCGCACGCGCTCAGGGCGCCGAGAATCGCCCGCTGGACCAGATCGAGCGGATCGATTGCGACGGCCCGATCGTGTTCATGTGCCGCTCCGGCATGCGGACCGGCAGCAATGCGCAGCGGCTCGCCGCGTGCCATGATGGCGAGGCCTTCCTGCTCGAAGGCGGGCTGGAAGGCTGGCGCAAGGCCGACCTTCCGGTGGAAGAAGACCGCAGCCAGCCGATCGAGATCATGCGGCAGGTTCAGATCGCCGCCGGGTCGCTGGTGCTGCTGGGCGTGATCCTCGGTCTGCTGGTTGCGCCGGGATGGTTCGCGCTATCGGGCTTCGTCGGTGCGGGGCTGGTCTTCGCAGGCAGCACCGGCTGGTGCGGCATGGCGTATCTGCTTGCGATCATGCCGTGGAACCGGCGGGCCGCAGCGGCCTGATCGATGGACGCGGTCCACATCCTCCTCACGCTGCTTTCGGGCGGCGTGATCGGCTTCGTGCTGGGGCTGGTCGGGGGCGGAGGCTCGATCCTCGCCGTGCCGCTGCTGGTCTATGCGGTGGGGATGCAATCGCCGCACATGGCGATCGGCACGGCCGCCGTTGCCGTCGCGCTCAACGCGCTGGTCGGGCTGGTGGGACATGCACGAGCGGGTAATGTCCGCTGGCAATGTGCGCTCAGCTTTGCGGTTGCCGGATCGGCGGGCGCGGCGCTGGGGGCGGAAGCGGGCAAGGCGGTCGACGGAGAAAGCCTGCTGGGTCTCTTCGGCGGGCTGATGGTGGTGGTCGCGCTGCTGATGCTGCGCGGGCGCACGGCGGCGGAGAACCCGCTGGTGCGGATGACCCGAGCCAATGCCAGGTCGCTGCTTTCGCGCATTTTGCCGATCGGCTTCGGCACCGGACTGCTGGCCGGATTTTTCGGGATCGGCGGCGGTTTCCTGATCGTGCCGGGGCTGGTCTTCGCAACCGCCATGCCGCTGTCGCTCGCGATTGGCAGCTCACTGGTCGCGGTCAGTGCCTTCGGGATCACCACTGCCGGGTCCTACACCCTTTCGGGCATGGTCGACTGGACGATTGTGGCCTGGCTGGTCGCCGGGGGCATCGGCGGCAGCGTGCTCGGGCGTGGAGCCGGGGCGCGTCTGGCCACACACAAGCGCGCGCTGGAGGTTGGCTTCGCTCTCCTCGTTGCGGGCGTAGGCCTGTGGGTCATCGCCAATTCTCTGGTCTGAGCGGGTGCCGCTCCGCAGGGGTGCGGATGATCCGGAACCGCCTGCCGTGCCTCTCGTCTGTCAGGACAGAAGGAGATTATTCTAATGGCAAACATCAGCACCGGCAGCGCGAAGTACGAAGGCTTCGGCAAGGATGGCAAAGGCCACGTCTCGACCGAGTCGGGCGCGCTTTCCAACCAGCCCTATGGCTTCAACACGCGTTTCGAGGACGAGCCCGGTACCAACCCCGAAGAACTGATCGGCGCGGCCCATGCGAGCTGCTTCACCATGGCGCTGTCGTTCCAGCTGGCCAACAAAGGCCACTCTGACGGCACGATCGAGACGACCTGCAAGGTGACGCTCGAAAAGGACGGCGACGGCTTCAAAGTCAGCAAGTCGGCGCTTTCGGTAACCGGCAGCGGCGAAGGTCTGGACAAGGCCACGTTCGAGGAATGCGCCAAGACGGCCAAGGAAAATTGCCCGCTTTCCAAGCTGCTCGACACCGAGATCACGCTGGAAACCGCCTTCAACGGTTAAGTTCGTGCGACAGGGGCGTGACCGCGATCGCGTTTACGGCGGCGGTTGCGCCCCTCTCAACAGTGCTTCCCCCATCTCCCGCGCCGCGCTGCGCAAACCGTCGTCAGACAGCTCGCGCGCGGTCCAGAATGACAGCGCGCCGCGAAAGCCGATCGCCAGCTGCCTTGCCAGCGGGGCGGTGACCTCGCCATCCGCGCCCTCGCCCTGCTCCGTAACGAGCGCGCGTTCCCACAGGCCCGTCGAATGAGCCATGACCTGTGAAGGTTCGGGCGGCGGTGTGCCGATCGACGCCATGACCACCCGGTTCACTTCCGGCTCTTCCAGCATCACATCGACGGCCGTGTCGATCGCGATACCCACCCGCTTTGAAGCATCGCGAGGCAACTGCGCCGCGGTGTAACGCGCGATCATCAGATCGATCCGGCGACCGGAGATGGCCTGCATGATCGCCGCCTTGCTTTTGAAATGATTGAACGGCGTCGCGAAGCTCACCCCCGCTTCGCTGGCGAGATCGCGCATGGTGAAGTCCGCGCGCCCGTCGCGCAGCAGCCGCTCCGCCGCGTCCACGATCCGCATCCGCATCGCGTCGGCGCGGCCGCTTCTGCCGCTGCCCCTTGCCTCGTTCGCACTCATCGCTTATTTATATCATGATATAGAGCCATTGCATTCCGGAGTATCGTATGAGCACCCCTTCCACCAAGACATTCCTGATCACCGGCGTCAGCTCGGGCCTCGGCCAGGCATTCGCCACAGCCGCGCTCGAGGCCGGACACCGGGTCATCGGAACCGTCAGGCGCAGCGCCGATGCGCAGGCCTTCGCCGCCCTCTCCCCCGAGCGGGCGCATCCGCTGGTGCTGGACGTGACCGATTTCGACGCCATCCCTGCGGCGGTCGCGGAGGCGGAGAACACCACCGGGCCGATCGAGGTGCTGGTGAACAATGCGGGCTACGGGCACGAGGGCGTGCTGGAGGAATCGACGATCGACGAGCTGGAGCGCCAGTTCGCCGCCAACGTCTATGGCCCGGTCGCGATGATCCAGGCGGTGCTGCCCGGAATGCGCGCGCGGCGCAGCGGGCATATCGTCAACGTCACATCGATGGGCGGCTTCATCACCATGCCCGGGATCAGCTTCTACTGTGGCAGCAAGTTCGCGCTGGAGGGAATATCCGAAGCGCTCGGCAAGGAAGTCGCCGATCTGGGCATCCACGTGACTGCGCTGGCACCGGGCCAGTTCCGCACCGACTGGGCCGGGCGCTCGATGCAGCGGACCCCGCGCAGCATCCCGGATTACGACGCAGTCATGGACCCGCTGCGCGCCGCGCGGCAGGCGAAGAGCGGCCAGCAGCCCAACGATCCGGCCAAGGCGGCGGCGGCACTGCTCGAGCTTGTCGAAGCGGAGAACCCACCTGTGCGGCTGTTCCTTGGAGAAGACGCGCTCGGCCTCGTCGAAGGCAAGCTCGACTCGATGCGCGCCGAACTGGCGCAGTGGGACGCGGTCAGCCGGTCGACCGGCTACGATAGCTGACCCGCGCTTCGCGGAGTCAGCGCGCCGGCGATCCGTCCAGGTTTTCGAGCGTGGCACTGGCACAGACGCCTGAGTCGGTGCCCGTCTCGTCCCCGTGGCCCAGCTGCGTGAGGGCAAGGAAACCGCCGATCAACAGCACCACGAAGAGCGTGGTGAGCGGCACCAGATAGGCATCGATGATCCGCTTGATCGGCGCGCCGAACAGGCGGAACAGGATTCCGACCGCCATGAAGATCAGCCCGCGGCCCGCCAGCGCGGCCAGCGTGAAGGTCAGCAGGTTCATGTGGACGAACCCGGCGGTGATCGTCAGCAGCTTGAACGGAATCGGCGTCGATCCGGCGGCGAAGATCACCCACCAATCGTTTGCCTTGAGGTAGCATGCCGCCTGCGGGAAGGCGTCGGACAGGCCGAGGATACCGATCAGCCAGGCACCGACCGCATCGTACAGCAACGCTCCGATGGCATAGCCGAACAGCCCGCCGACCACCGACGCGAGCGTGGCGATGATCCCGAAACGGACCGCCTTTTTCGGCTCGGCGAGGCACATCAGGCCCAGCAACGGGTGCGGCGGGATCGGGAAGAAGCTCGATTCGACGAAGGCGAACAGCGCCAGCCACCACTGGGCGTGCGGGTGCGCAGCCTTCTGCATCGTCCATTCGTACAAACCGCGCAGCATGGCAGTGCCCCAGCCTTTTCCCGTGAAGTCCGCCGCTTAGGCGAGGTGCGATGGGCGCGCAAGCACGGCTCGCACCTGCATAATAACCATATGGGTTATTTTAATCTTGACATCGTGACGCTCTTTGGTTAGTCGTTAGGAACATCGCGATGGTGCGGACGCCCCGGACATGGGGGCAAGCCTGTCGCCACGGCCCACACCAGATTTCAGGGCACCTTTCTCCATGACCAGCAGCAATCGCTCTTCGCCCCGCCCGGGGCCGAAGCGCAAGAACGTGCGCTTTACGCAAGCGCAGAAGGACACCGAGGGCGAAGGCCCGCTCAACAGGCACTGGCGGACCTATTTCCTCCAAGAGCTTGCCGCGACCTCGAACGTTGCCGCATCTGCCCAATTCGCCGGGGTTTCTGCCGCCCGCGCCTACAAGACGCGGCGCGAGCATGCCGATTTCGCGGCCGACTGGCGCGCCGCACTGTTCGAGGGGTACGAACATCTCGAGATGGAAGTGCTGGCTTGCCTGCGCGGGCAGGACCCGCAGCGCAAGATCGACATCGCCAACGCGATTCGCCTGCTTGCCGCGCACCGGGCCGCCGTGGTGGAGGAGCGCGCCCGGCGTGGCGGGCGGGACGAGGCGGAAATCTTCGCCGCACTCGATCGCAAGCTGGCGAAAATCCGTTCGCGCCGGATCGCCCCTTCGGGAAAGGTGATCGATGCCACACAGAAACCCGCTCAGGGCGCAACGGATGGAGGATAGCGCACTCGACCGGCTGGCGTATCTTGCGCCTGCCGGCTTGGCGGACTGGTGCGGTTCGCTGTCGAACGAAGAGGCCAACGCGATCGGTTTCTACTGGCACTTGTGGGCGCGCCCCGAACAATTGCCGCCGCCGGGCGACTGGCACACCTGGCTGATCTGCGCCGGGCGCGGCTTCGGCAAGACGCGCGCGGGTGCCGAATGGGTGCGTGCTATCGCCCACAGCGATCCCGATGCCCGGATCGCGCTGGTCGGCGCCTCGCTGGGCGAGGTGCGCAGCGTGATGATCGAAGGCGAAAGCGGCATCCTGGCGGTGTGCGCGCCCGACCATGCGCCTGTGTGGGAACCATCGCTGCGGCGTCTCTCATGGCGCGGCGGGGCGCAGGCCACCTGTTACTCGGCGGCCGAGCCGGAAAGCCTGCGCGGCCCGCAAAACGGTTATGCTTGGCGCGACGAAATCGCCAAATGGGATATCGCTTCGGAGCGTGCCACGCGGGCATGGGACAACTTGCTGATGGGCCTGCGGCTGGGCGAACACCCCCGCGTACTGGCGACAACCACGCCGCGCGCCGTCCCGCTGGTCCGCCGCCTGCTGGAAGAAGCGGAGGGCGGCGACGCGGCGCTGACGCGCGGTACGACGTGGGACAACAAGGACAACCTGCCGACGCGCTTCGTCAAACGGATGAAGCGCCAGTTCTCCGGCACGACGCTGGGCCGGCAGGAACTCGACGGCGAATTGCTGACCGACATCGAAGGCGCGCTGTGGAGCCGCGCGCTGCTGGAGCAATGCCGCATGACTCCCCCTCCCCTTCAGGGGAGCGAGCGGGGCTGCCGTCCTGTCCCCCTGACAGGATCGGCGGGCGCACCGCTGGGGGGAGGGGCCGCGACCGGCGCAGACGCCCTCACCCGCGTCGTCATAGGCGTCGATCCACCCGCGAGCGCACAAGGCGATGCCTGCGGGATCGTGGTCTGCGGCAGCGATGAGGAAGGCCTCGCCACCGTCCTCGCCGACGCAAGTGTCGAACGCGCCTCGCCCGAGAAATGGGCCCGCGCGGTCGCTCGCGCTGCCGAGAAATGGGAGGCCGACCGCGTGATTGCCGAGGCCAACCAGGGCGGCGCAATGGTAGAAAGTGTGCTGCGCGCTGGCGAAGTCTCGCTGCCGGTCAAACTGGTCCACGCCAGCCGCGGCAAGGTCGCCCGCGCCGAACCTGTCGCCGCGCTCTACGAAGCAGGCCGCGTGCGCCACGCGGGGCTGTTCGCGAAGCTGGAGGACCAGCTGTGCGGCCTTACGATCGGTGGCGGCTACGAAGGCCCGGGCAGATCGCCCGACCGCGCCGATGCGCTGGTCTGGGCGCTGACCGAGCTGATGCTTACCGCCGCAACCAAGCCACGAATTTCCCAAATGTAGGGAAACCGTGTGTCGGCCCTTCTTGGTCGCCCGGTCCCAGCGCGGTCGGCGAGGTCCGCCGTCCAAATTTCGATCTAACGTCGTCGCCAGAAAGGTGCCAACCCGTTGCACGTTTGCCGTACCAATTGAGTCCTACTTTCAGTCCATCTTTCTGTAGGTCTGGCAGCCATTTATCGAGCCAGTCTTCCAGATCGATCTCATCGAGCTCCAATCCGCCATAGGCAGGTACTGTCTCGATGATCTTCTGAGCGCGGCCTTTGGTCGACCAAAATGGCATCGCCCGCTCACCTTCCGCGTTCTTGGGTGCCGGATAGCCGCCATCATCCCTGACCGCCCATACAGAGCGGTTTTTTTTAGCTTCTTCGACGAAGACAGCCACTTGTGCACCTGAGAGGCTCATCACGGCCTTACTGACAACTAGCCAAATATTGCGCAAGTCCTCGATGCTCTGCTGCGCCTAAAGTAGTTCCTGACCGGAGACCCCCATGTCCTTCCTCAATACCATCACCTCCGCCTTCAAGGGCGGGGGGAGCGCCCGTGTGCCTATTGCGCGCGGGTTTGCCTCGCCGTGGGCTTCGGCCTTCGAGATGCGCGGGGCATCTGCGCCGCCGTTCGACTATTCGACGAGCCTGCAGGCCGGATACGCCTCCAACCCCGTCGCCCAGCGGGCGGTGCGGATCGTGGCCGAGGGGGTGGGGGCCGCGCCCGTCTCGACTCCGGAAACGAAGGATGCGGAGGCGCTGCTCGCGCTCGTCACCGCGCCGTCGGCTGGCCAGTCGCTGATCGAGACCATCGCGGCACACCTGCTGCTCCACGGCAATGCCTTCGTGCAGGTCCTCAAGGACGGCAGCGGCAGGCCGGTCGAACTGTTCGCACTCCGGCCCGAGCGGGTGACGATCCGCCAGCGCGCCGACGGCTGGCCGGAAAGCTTCGCCTACCACCTCGGCGCGCAAACGCATGTGATCCCGCTGGAGGATGAGGATGGCTGGCCCGAGCTGATCCACCTCAAATGCCTCAACCCCGGTGACGATCACTATGGTGCGGGCGCATTGAGCGCCGCGGCGCAGGGAATCGCGATCCACAACGCGGCGAGCCAGTGGAACCATGCCCTGCTGGAGAATGCCGCGCGGCCCTCCGGCGCGCTGGTCTATGCGCCGGGCGACGGGCAGGGGCTGACCGCCGACCAGTTCGAGCGGCTGAAGGCCGAGCTTGCCAGCGCCTTTCAGGGGCAGGGCAATGCCGGGCGTCCGATGCTGCTCGAAGGCGGGCTGAGCTGGCAAAGCATGGCGCTCTCGCCTGCCGATATGGACTTCGCGACGCTCAAGGCAGCGGCGGCGCGCGACATTGCGCTCGCCTTCGGGGTGCCGCCGATGCTGCTCGGCCTGCCGGGCGACAACACCTATTCCAATTACCGCGAGGCCAACCGCGCGCTGTGGCGGCTGACGCTGCTGCCGCTGGCGGACAAGATCTTCGGCGGCATCGCGCAGGGCCTTTCGCCTTGGTTCGCAGACGCGGCGATTGCCGTCGACCTCGACCGGGTGCCCGCGCTCTCCGAAGACCGCGAGCGGCTGTGGAAGCAGGTCAGCGAGGCAAACTTCCTGACCGACGAGGAGCGCCGTGCGATGCTGGGGCTAGAACGGCCATAAAGGCGGCACTTCGCCTTGGTAATTATCGGTGAAGCTGCACTCGTGCCGGTCGTAATGGTAGCTTCCGCCACGGTCGACGCACGTGTCCGCCGCCCAGAAGTCACGCGATTGCAGGTATACCAGACCGGCGAGCACCGGCGCGGCACACGCCGCCACCATGACCAACACCCGGCGCAGATTTACCACTTCCGACCCCCTTCAGCGGGTCGATCCTGCCCCATCACGAGAGGTTAGTGAACCCATGACCAATGACGATATGCTCGCCCGGCTGCTGTCGCAGGCGAATGGCGAAGGGGCCGAGCTGATTACGCTGCGCGCCATCGCCGAAGAGGCGAGCGAGCTGGGTGCGCAGCGCGCGCTCACCCGCATCGGCCTGTCGGACGAGGGTGCCTCGGGCGATATCGGCGAGCTGCGCGAGCTGCTGCAGGCGTGGCGCGATGCCAAGGCGAGCGCGTGGAAGGCCGCGATCGAGTGGCTGGTGCGCGGGATGTGCGCGCTGCTGCTGCTCGGCATTGCGGTGCGGCTGGGCGTGCCGGAGCTGCTCAAGTGAGCGCGGTGCCGCGTGTCTCCTCCCCCTGGAGGGGGAGGTCGGGTGGGGGTGTACCGCCGTCCGAAAGCGCAGTGCCCCCACCCCCAGCCCCTCCCCCAAGGGAGGGGAGTCTCAGGATCGCCGGCTACGCGGCGCTGTTCGACATTGCCGATGCCGCGCGCGACACGATCCGGCGTGGAGCCTTCGCCGCCACGCTCGCCCGAAACCGCGACCCGCTGCCGCTCTACTGGCAGCACGACCCGCGCCAGCGGATCGGCTGGGTCGAGTGGATCGGTGAGGACCAGCGCGGCCTCCGAGTCGTCGCCCGGATCGACCGCCCAAGGAGCCGGGCTGCCGCCATGCTGGCTGCGCGCGCCGTCAGCGGGCTCAGCTTCGGATACCGCGCAACACAGACGCGACACGGTCCGCAAGGCCGCGAACTGATCGCCGTCGATCTCATCGAAGTCAGCCTCGTCACGCATCCCTTGCAACATGGCGCACGGGTCCACCTGATCGCCTGAACCAGCCGCCAACACCCCATCTCCCTCCGCAGCCGCCCGATGGGCGGCTTTTTCGTGCCCAAGAGAAAGGCTCTCCATGGATATCCAGACCCCGATTACCGAGACCCCTGCGACCGATCCCCTCGATGCCAGCTTCGACATCGTCGCCCGGCAGGACGCGCTCGAAGCAGACGTCACCACGATCCGCACCGAACTCGACGAGGTGAAGGCGCGCGTCGACAAGATCGGCCGCGCGGCGCAGCGTCCCGCGCTTTCTGCCGGCGAGAGCGCACCTGCCGAGGTGAAGGGCTTCGTCGATGGCTACCTGCGGCGCGGCGCAGTTCATGAGATCAAGTCGCTCTCCGGTACCAGCCCGAGCGATGGCGGCTACGCCGTGCCGCGTGCAATCGACGCGATGATCGCCCGCGCGCTCACCGATATCAGCCCGATCCGCGCCATTGCGCAGGTCGTGCAGACCGGCACCGCAGGCTATCGCAAGCTGATCGCGACCGGCGGCACCGCCAGCGGCTGGGCGGGCGAGGTGGCGGAGCGGCCGGAGACCGACACGCCGACCTTCGCCGAGATCGCACCGCCCACCGGCGATCTCTACGCCAACCCCGCCGCATCGCAGGCCATGCTCGACGATGCGGCCTTCGATCTCGAGAGCTGGCTGGCGAGCGAGATCGCGATGGAGTTCGCTCGCGCAGAGGGTAGCGCCTTCGTCAATGGCAGCGGCATCAACCAGCCGCGCGGCTTCCTGCAGGCCCCGACCAGCACGCTGGACGATGCGGCGCGCGCCTTCGGGACCTTGCAATATGTCGGTACCGGCAGCGCGACGGGGCTCGGCGACGAACCCGACCTGACGCTGATCGATCTGGTCCATACGCTGAAGGCGGGCCACCGGCAGGGGGCGAGCTTCGTGATGAACTCGGCCACTTTGGCCGAGGTGCGCAAACTGAAGACCAGCGACGGCGCGTTCGTGTGGCAGCCGGGCCTGGTCGAAGGCCAGCCCGATCGCCTGCTCGGCTATCCGGTCGTGGAGGCCGAGGACATGCCCGATATCGCGGCCGATGCCTGCCCGATCGCCTTCGGCAATTTCCGTCACGGCTACCTGATCGCCGAGCGCTCGGCCACGCAGGTGCTGCGCGATCCCTTCAGCAACAAGCCCTTCGTCCACTTCTACGCGACCAAGCGGATCGGCGGACAGGTGCTCGACAGCGCGGCGATCAAGCTGCTGCGCATCGAGGCCTGACGCCGGGGGATGCAGGCGGCTCTTGCCCGCCTGCATCCGTGCGCCCGCGCCGCTGCTGCACCTCCGGCTCCTCCCCTCGCCGTTGAGGACCCTGCGGCGCGGGCGCCTTTCCTTCCCTTTTCAGGAGACCGCCATGACACGGCCCATACTCCGTCGCGTCCTTGCCGGCGGCGATCTCGCGCCCGCCCTGGCCGAGCTGAAGCACTGGCTCGGCATCACGCGCTCCGCCGACGATGCACAGCTGATCGCCCTGATCGGTGCAGGGTTGGAGGCATGCGAGCGCTTCACCGGCCTCACCCCGCTCGCCGCCACGATCGAGGAAACGCACGATGCGAGCCACGAGTGGGCGCGGCTGACCACCCAGCCGGTCGTGCAGGTGACCGGCGTGGCGCTGGTCGATGCGCAGGGCGCGCGCACCACCCTGCCGGACGAGGGATACGACCTGCATCTGGCGGGCGACGGCTCGGCGCAATTGCGGCTGCGGCGCGGTCCCTTCGTCAGCCGCGTGGCTGCGACGCTGGAGGCGGGGCTTGCGTCCGACTGGGCGGCCATTCCCGATGGTCTGCGCCACGGGGTGCTGCGCTTTGCCGCCTATCTCTATCGCGAAGGTGAGGCCGCAGCTGCCGAACCCCCGGCAGCGATCGCGGCCTTGTGGCGGCCGTGGCGCATCGTGAGGCTGGCATGATCCGGGCGAAGATTCCGGCACTCGACCGGATCGCCTTCGCCCTCGAACGCCGGGCCTTCCGCCTCGCCATGCGCCGCGCGCAATGCGGGCGGAGCGCCGGCGGAGACTCGTGGCGCTCGCCCGACCGGCTCTGGCCCGACTTCGGAGACGACTGATGGAAACGCAGCTTCGCGCGACACTCATCGCGCATCTTGCTGCCGACGCGGGGATCGCGGCGGCGATCAACCTCGTCGACGAGGCGGAGATCGAACGGGCCAGCGCGCCCTGGCTCGCACTGGTCGCTTCGGCGTCGATCGACTGGGGCACCAAGACGCACGCAGGCCGCGAGGTGCGCGTGGCGTTCGAACTGCGCCTTCACGGCGATGATCCCGCGACCGGTGGCGAGACCGCCGAACGGATCGATGCCCGCATCCTCTCGCTCCCCGCCGGGCAGGACGGTTTTCGCGTGGTGAGCGCCGCCTTCCTGCGCGGCCGGGCCGAACGCCGACCCCGCAATGCCCGCGCCCTCCTGCGCGAATACCGCTTCCGGCTGCTGGCCGCCTGAGTCTCGCCCGCGGCTGATCGGGCGCGCTTCCTTACATCGAAAGGACATTTCCATGACCGCCCAGAAAGGCTCCGCCTTCCTTCTCAAGATCGGCGATGGCGCCCAAGGATCGGGTGGCCCGCCCGCCTACGAAACCGTCGCCGGCCTGCGCACGACGCAGCTCTCCATCAACGGTGACAGCGTGGTGGTGACGCACAAGGATTCGGGCGGCTGGCGCGAATTGCTGTCGGGCGCGGGCACGCGCTCGGTCTCGGTCAGCGCGGGCGGCATCTTCCTCGGCTCGGCGGCGGAGGCGCGGGTGCAGGCCCACGCGCTTGCCGGGACGATCGACGCCTATGAGCTGTCGTTCGAGGATGGCGCGCGGCTGCGCGGGCGCTTCCTCATCCAGCGGCTCGACTATTCGGGCGATTTCAACGGGGAACGCAACTACACGATCCAGCTCGAAAGCTCGGGCCCGGTCGCCGCGGTATGACCCAGAAACAGGTCCGGGGTGACGCACCCAATCCGCAACCCAATCGCCTGCGCGGCGAAGCCTCGATCCGCATCGCAGGCGAAACCCATGTGCTGCGCCCCAGCTTCACCGCGCTGGTCGCGGCGGAAGAGGAACTTGGCCCGCTCTTCGCACTGGTCGAACGCGCCGGAAACGGTGAGTTGCGGCTGACCGAGATCGCCGCGCTGTTCTGGCACTGCCTCGACCCGCGCGAGCGCCCGGCGCGCGATACGGTGGGGGAGGCGATCCTCGCAGGCGGGCTCGCCGCCAGCACGAAACCGCTGCGGGCACTGCTCGCCGCGATCCTCCAGGGGCGGTGAGCATTCCGATGGACGACTTCCGGCAGGGTATCCCCCCGCTCGCCGCTCTCGCCGCGCAGGCGCTCGGCTGGCCGCCGGACGCATTCTGGCGCGCCACGCCGGCAGAACTCGCGGCTGCGCTCGGCCCGGTCACGCCCCGCGCCGAAGGCATGACCCGCGACAAACTCGACACGATGATGGAGCGCGAGAGCAATGACCGATCCGGGAACTGATGGCATCGACGACCTCCTGATCGGGGTACGCGCCGACACGCAGGGCTTTGCCGAAGACATGGCGCGGATGCGCCGCGACCTCGATGGAGACCTCGTCGCCGGCTTCGCCCGCGCGGGCGACGTGCTCGAACGCGGTCTGCTGTCCGCGATCCGCAAGGGCAGCCTGGGGTTCGAGGACTTGCAGGCCGCGGCGAGCAAGGCGATCGACCGGATCGCGGCGGAAGCGCTGAAGCTCGGGCTCGGCGAAGTGTTCGGCTCGAACAGCCCACTGGGCGGGATCGTCGGCACGCTGATCGGCAGTGCGCTCGGCCTGCCGGGCCGCGCGAGTGGCGGCACGGTGAGCGCGCAGCGCGGCTACCTTGTCGGAGAGCGCGGCCCCGAACTCTTCGTCCCCCCCGGCGACGGGCGCATCCTGCCGTTCGCCGGGGACCATGGCGCGCGGCGCGTCGACGTGTCGATCACCCTCGCGGCGCCCGCAGGGACCGCAGCGCCGGTCGCGCTCGAACGATCCAGCCGCCAGATCGCCGCGGCGGTGCGCCGTGCCATGGAGATGTCGTGATGGCCTACTGGCTCGCGTCGCGCCGGAACGGCCAGGAGCACGACTTCATCCAGCGCTTCGATCCGCGCTTCTGGACGGTCAATTTCCCACGCCCGATGATGGCGAGCGTGGTCACGACCGCCCCCGATGCGCTGCGGGTGGAGTGCGAATTTCACCATGCCGGCGCGCTGGCAGGGCTCATCTGGGAGAGCGAGGACAGGCTCGACCATCCGCTCCACGGCTACGAAACATGCCGCGACTACGCCCACACCGTGCTGAGCTTCCGCTGGCGCAGCGGGGGCGTAATTCCGCTCGATGCAGCGCACGGCCCCACGCTCACGATCGAGGGACGCGATTCCTCGGGCGCCGAGCGCACATGGTATGTTCGGCTGTGGAACTATGCCGAAGGCACGCCCCAGGACGCGCGGGTCGTTCTCCCGTTCTCCCAACTTGAAAGCGGCTTTGCCCTGCCGGGTGAGGCGGTCCATCCCTCCGCCATCGAGCGCATGTTCGTCTCGCTCGTTCCGCCCGGATATGTGCCGGACAGCAACGACCTGTTGCCCGAACGCACGAACGGCTGGGTCGAACTGAGCGAGATCGCCTGCGACGGCGCGCATGCCATGCTCGCGATCGGCGAGTGCATGCTGCCCGAACATGGCGAGCAGATCGCCACCGCCTACGACGATGCCTTCAACCAGACGCCCGCACGCCTCGCGCGGCAGGTGCGCCATCTCGGCTATCGCGGGCGGGTGGTGCATTATGTCGGGATGAGCCATTTCTTCCGGCTGGTGCCGGGCGAGGGCCGCCTGCTCGCCGACGCCGCCGGAACGCTCTGCCAACCGGCGCGCGCATGGCACGCCAGCTGGTTCGCGGAACTGGCGCAGGCGGGGTTCGAACCGGTCGTCTCGCTGTCCTACGAACTGCTCGCCGAACATTGCCCGGCAGGCTGGTACCAGCGCAGCTATTACGGCCGCCAGGCGCTGACCGGGTGGGACCCGCCCTCGACCCTGCTGCGCCCCACCAGCGATGCGGCCATGGCGTGGCTGCAGGCGGTCGCGCGGGGTTTCGTCGCGCTCGTCGAGGCGGCGGGCCTGCCGGTCCGCTTCCAGATCGGCGAACCGTGGTGGTGGGTAATGCCCGACGGCACCCCGTGCTTCTACGACGACTGGATCAAGGCCAACGCCCGGCCCTTCGCGCCGCACATCCCGGACATGAGGCTGCCGCTCTACCGCAACCATCTCGATTTTCTCGACTGGATCGGCACGCTGCTGGCCGCTTCGACCGCCGCGCTGGCGCAGGCGGTGCGCAATGCGGCGGACGGTCCGGCCGAACTGCTCCTGCTGGTCTTCACCCCGACCGTGTTCGATCCGCGCATGCCGGAACTCAGGCGCGCCAACATGCCGGTCGGCTGGTCCTTTCCCGCCTTCGACCGGCTGCAGGTGGAGGATTACGACTGGCTGACGGCCGGCGCCGCCGCGAAGCGCCGCGCCGCCTATGCCGCGGTCGACGCACGGCTCGGCTACCCGCGCGATCGGCAGGACTACCTCGCCGGGTTCGTCCTTTCGAACGAGGACGCGCCGGCGTTCTGGCCACGGATCGACGGAGCCCTCGACGAAGCGCGGGCGCGCGGGGTGGGCCAGCGCTTCGTCTGGGCGCTGCCCCAGATCGCACGCGATGGATACACGCGGCTCGCGCCGCCGCAGGAGACCGAGATGCAAGCCTTCGACGACGTGCCCTACCCGCTCGCCCTCGGTACCGATGCCAGCGCGAGCCCCGAATTCTCGACCGCGATCCTGGTCACCACCTCGGGCCACGAACGGCGCACTGCGCAATGGGCGGATGCGCGGCTGCGCTTCGACGTCGGTCCCGGCATCCGCTCCGAAAGCGAGCTGGCGACGCTCGCGGCATTTTTCCGCGCCCGCCACGGCCCGGCCCGCGGTTTTCGCCTGACCGATCCGTTCGACCATTCATCCGCCGGCAGCGCGCAGGCGCCTTCCGCGAATGATCAACTGCTCGGGCTGGGCGATGGCGAAGCCTCCCGCTTCCCACTCGTCAAACGCTATGGCGAAGGCCCCGAACCGCAAGTGCGGCGGATCACCCGCCCGCGTGCAGGAAGCGTGCGCGTCTCCGTAGGTGGGCAGGAGACCGCCGCCTTCACGCTCGACCCGCTGGGCGAGATCGTGCTCGATACGGCCCCGGCGCAAGGCGCAGAGGTGCGCGCGGGCTTCCTGTTCGACGTGCCCGTGCGCTTTGCCGAGGACCGGCTGGCGATCAGCGCGGCGGGCTTCGCGGCCGGGCAGGCCCCCAGCGTCCCGCTGATCGAGATCAAGGAGGCGATATGAGCGGCGACATGCTCGCCACGCGCGCCTTCTTCTGGCGGATCGAGCGGCGCGACGGCGTTACGCTCGGCTTCACAAGCCATGATCGCAATCTCGCGCTCGACGGGCTGGTGCTGCAGGCAGCCCCCGGCATCCGCCCGGGTGCGTTGCGCCAGACGGCCGCGATCGAGGGCGACGACGCGCAGATGGAAGGCGTGCTGACCCATGCCGCGATTTCTGCGGCGGACCTCGCCGCAGGCCGGTTCGACGGGGCCAGCGTCAGCATGGGGCGGATCGACTGGCAGACCGGCGAGGCGCAGACGCTGTTCGGCGGCACGATCGGGCAGACCGAGCAGGTGAGCGACGGATTCTCGGCCCAGCTGCGCTCTCCCAAGGCCGCGCTCGACTTCGACCCCGTGCCCCGGACCAGTCCCGCGTGCCGTGCGCGATTCTGCGGGCCCGGTTGCAACCTTTCCCCGCCCCGGTTCACGCACGAGGCCAGCGTCCTCGTCCTCGACCGGGCAGCCGATGCGGTGTCTTTCGGCGAGCTTGCGCCGGCGCCCTTCGTTTTCGGCGAGCTGCGCTGGCTCGATGGCCCGGCCGCCGGGCTGCGCCAAGGCATCGTCGCCGGAGAAAGCGGGATGCTGGTGCTGGACGGCCCGCTGGCAGAGGGTGTCGGCCCCGGGACGCGGGCGGAGCTGCGCGAGGGGTGCGACCGAACGATCGCGACCTGCAGCGCGCGGTTCGACAATGCGCTGAACTTTCGCGGCGAACCCTTCCTTCCGGGCAATGATCTCGTCGCCCGCTACCCCTCGCGCAGCTGATGGACCGCACAGCCGCGCTTGCCAGCACGGCGAGCGATCTGGTCGGCACGCCTTTCCGCTTGCAGGGGCGCGATCCGGCCCACGGCCTCGACTGCATCGGCCTGGTCCTCGCCTGTCTCGATGCGGTCGGCGCGGGGATCGCGCTTCCTGCAGACTATCGCCCGCACCGTCGACGCCTAGCGCTTCCAGCGGACGCCCTGCGTGCCGCCGGTCTGTGCGAGGCACGCGGCGCCCGGACTGCGGGAGACATCCTGATCCTGCGGCCGGCCCCCGCGCAGGTCCATGCCGCAGTCGCGGTCGGCGGGGGCGATATCGTCCATGCCCATGCCGGGCTGGGCCGGGTCGTCCTGTCCCCCCTGCCCGATAGCTGGGCCGTGCTCTCGCATTGGCGGCTCGGCCCCGATCCGCACTGCGATGGAGAACACCAATGGCCACGCTGATCCTGTCCACCGTCGGCACGGCTGTCGGCGGACCCGTCGGCGGCGCGATCGGCACGCTGCTGGGCCGCGCGATCGATAGTGCGATCATCCCCCGGCCATCGCGCGAGGGCCCGCGCCTGACCGAACTCGCGGTGACCACCTCCAGCTACGGGCTGCCGGTGCCGCGCGTCTTCGGGACCATGCGGCTTCCCGGCACCATCGTGTGGGCAACCGACCTCGTCGAAAGCAGCACGACCAGCGGCGGCAAGGGCAAGCCCTCGACGACCACCTATAGCTATTCGATCTCCTTCGCGGTCGCCCTGTCGAGCCGCCCGGTCGCCTCGGTCGGACGGATCTGGGCCGATGGCGCGCTGCTGCGCGGCGCGGCAGGCGACCTCAAGGTCGGCGGTGCGATGCGGCTCTCCCCTGGGCTTGGCGACGCGCCGGTCGATCCGCTGATCGCGGCGGACAAGGGCGGCCTTGCCTGCGCCTTTCGCGGGCTCGCTTATGTCGTCTTCGAAGACCTGGAGCTCGCAAGCTTCGGCAATCGTATCCCCGCGCTCAGCTTCGAGGTCGTGGCACCCGATGGCGCGCTCGATATCGTGGACCTTCTGCCGGAAGCGGACCTCGCGCCGGGATCGAGCGTGACGCTGACCGGGCTTGGCGGCTATGCGGATGGCGGCGGGCCACGCACGGCGCTGCTCGAAGAAATCGGCCGCATCTTTCCCTTTTCGGCCACCACGGTCGAAGGGCGCGTGGCGCTCACGCCCCACGCCTCGATCCCGTCCGGCCATTTGTCCGCCCCCATCTCGGGGCGTGCGGACGGCGAGGACCGGGCCGAGCCGATCGTGAATCGCGATGCGAGCGACGCGAGGCTGCCGGGTGCGCTGCGCTATTACGATCCGGCGCGTGATTTCCAGCCGTCGCTCCAGCGCGCGTCCGGCGCTGCGAGTGCAGATAGCGAGGTGATCGAGTTCGCCGGCATGTTCGCCGCGCCGATGGCGCAGGCCCGCATCGACCACGTGAGGCGCGCCGCGCTGCGCGCGCACGAAACGCTTTCCTACCGCATTGCCGAACCGATGGGCGATGCCGCGCCCGGCCGCTGCGTGTTGCGGGACGGCGATGCGCGGGTCTGGCGCGTGATGCGTTCGGAATGGCACGCCGACGGGGTCGATCTCGTCCTGCAGCGTGTGGTGCAGGCCGCATCGGGCATGCCGACGGCGGACCCCGGCGGCTCGCTCCCTCCCGAAGACGTGCTGCCCGGCGATCTCGTGCTGCGCTATTTCGAACTGCCGTGGGACGGGACGGGCGCGAGCAATGTCGCGCGACGCTATGCGGCAGTGAGCATGGCCGGAGGGCGCGGCGGCGTCGCGCTCTCGGGCGTAGAGGGCGATGCGCTCGTCCCGCTCGGGCTATCCGCAGATGGCAGCGCGGTTCAGGGCCACAGCCGCCTTCCGCTCGGGCCGTCAGCTGCTCTGTTGTTCGAGCCGGGGGCCACCCTCGACATCGCCCTTTCCTCCGCCCGCGACCGGTTGCAATCGATCGACATGCGCGCCCTGCTCGACGGTGCGAACAGGCTGCTGCTCGGCGAGGAGATCGTCCAGTTTCTCAAGGCCGAGCCACTCGGCGGCACGGACTGGCGGCTGACCGGGCTGCTGCGCGGGCGCGGCGGTACGGAGCACATCGCCGCCGCCGGCCATGCGGCGGGCACCAATGCAGTGCTGCTCGACGACCGCTTGCTGGCGCTGGGCGAAGTCGCCTTTCCCGAGATCGCAGCCTTGAGCGGTCTCGGCAACGCCGCGCCCACCTATGCCGAGGTGCTCGGCGCAGGCACTGGCACCCGGCCGCTCGCCCCCGTCCACCCGGGCGTGAGGCGGACCGCCTCGGGCGACCCCGAGTGGCACTGGATCCGCCGGGCGCGTGGCGCATGGCGCTGGGCAGACGGGCTCGATGTGCCGCTGGTCGAGGAGCGCGAGGCCTATCGCGTCGGGTTCGGTCCGGTCGACGCGCCTTTCGCACAGTGGGACATTATCGCCCCCCGCTTCGGCCTGCCGGTGTCGGAATGGGCTGCGCTGCGGCGGGCGCACCCCGCCGCCAGCCTCTGGGTGCGCCAGGCGGGCAGCCATGCCCTCTCGCTGCCGAGCCACCTTCCCCTGCCGATCCTTTCGGAGATATTCTGATGAGCGACCCCCTCGAATTTACCGCCCGTTCCCCGCGCCTCGATCTGCCCTTTCTGTTTGCCGCGCAGGCGCAGAAGGAAGCGACGATCAACGAAGCACTGGCGCGGATCGATGCGCTGATCGCACCGCTTGTCGAGGGCGAAGTCGCCACCCCGCCCGGCTCCCCTGCGCAAGGGTCATGCTGGATCGTCGGCGCGGACGGTCAGGGCGACTGGGCGGGCCACAAGGGCGAACTTGCCTTCTTTTCGGCGGGCACCTGGATGTTTGCCAGGCCCCGCACCGGCATGACCGTCTTCGATCTGTCGACCGACCAATACCGCCACTGGATCGACGGCTGGCAGGCCCTGGCGCTGCCGCCTGTGCCTGCGGGCGGAACGACAGTCGACAGCCAAGCGCGAAATGCCATTGCCGCGCTTATCGAGGGGTTGCGCGTGATCGGAATTGGAGTGTGATCTTTCTTCGGGAACCGGCACACGTCCGCGCCGTTGTTGCGGCGGGAGGAACAGGGTTGCAGCCCGGCTTCCATCAGACGCTTGAAACCACCTCTGAGGCAATCGTGCAACAGTACCATCGCTTTGCTTGATTGATGGCCTGTCTGCTTGCCTCGGACCTGGGGAAAAGTTAAGTGGGGGCCTCCTGGTGGCTCCCAATCATTACAAAAGGGGATTTTGAGTAATGCGCAATATCGTCATCGGAATGGCGATGGCTTCGACGATGCTCGCAACGCCGGCACTCGCACGGGACGATTCGTTCTACGTGCAGGTCGAAGGCGGTGTGATGCTGGTCGAAGACGTCGACTTCGCAGTGAACGGCGTCGAGGATGACCTGACTGCCGACATGGATACCGGGTTCGACTTCGGTGGCCTCGTCGGGTACGATTTCGGTCCGGTTCGCCTTGAAGCTGAAGGCAGCTACCGTCAGGCAGACATCAGCGACCTGATCGTCGGCAGCCAAGGCTTCCCGATCCCGGCCACGGGCCTTGCTCCTAATGCAGCAACCTACCCCGCCAAGGGCGACGCGAATTCGCTGAGCTTCATGGTCAACGGACTTGCCGATTTCGGTTCTGACGACGGCCTGCAGGCATTCGTTGGCGGTGGTGTCGGCGTGGCTCGCACCAAGGTCAGCACGGGTGTCTCGCTCGGCGCGCCCTATGGTCTCGACGATTCGGACACTGGCTTTGCCTGGCAGATCCTGGCTGGCATTCGCGCGCCGCTTTCCGATCGCATCGACGCCGGTGTGAAGTATCGCTTCTTCAACCACGACAACATCGACATGGTCGACGCCTATGGTGATGCGGTCGAAGGCGACTTCCGTTCGCACTCGCTGATGGGCACGCTGACCTACAACTTCGGTGAGCCGGCAGCTCCGCCGCCGCCTCCGCCGCCCCCGCCGCCGCCTCCGCCCCCGCCTCCGCCCCCGCCGCCGCCTCCGCCGCCGGCAGTGGAGTGCAACACGGGTCCGTACATCGTGTTCTTCAACTGGGATCGTTCGGACATCACGCCCGAAGCAGCCTCGGTTCTGAACAACGCGATCTCGGCTTACCAGAACTGCGGCAACGCCTCGGTGATGCTCGCCGGTTACACCGACCGTTCGGGTACCGTGCAGTACAACCTCGGCCTCGCGTCGCGTCGTAACGCTTCGGTCCGTCAGTACATGACCGGCCGCGGTATCCCCGACGCCCGCATCAGCAGCGAAGCCTTCGGTGAAGCGAACCCCCGTGTTCCGACCGCCGACGGTGTCCGCGAGCTGCAGAACCGTCGCGTGGAAATCACGTACGGTCCGGGTTCGGGCATGTAATCGAGCGGACTTCCGCTACGAAACACGAGAAGGGGCCGGAGCAATCCGGCCCCTTTTTCGTTGGGCGGGTAGATCAAGGAGAAAAAGCCCATGACCACCCCCGCCGCACACACCTTCGCGAAACTCTCGCTCGCCGTTGCAGCCTCGCTGTCGCTCGCAGCCTGCGCCACCACGCCTCCCGCCGGGACGGAGACGCTGGCCACGGCCACGCTGCTCGACACTTCGGGTGCCCCGCGTGGCGAGGCGCGCCTTCTCGCGGTGGGCGACCGGGTAGAGCTGTCCGTCACGGCCGAAGGGCTGAGCCCGGGCCAGCATGGCTTCCACCTGCACACCACCGGGACCTGCACGCTGCCCGACTTCAAGTCGGCCGGCGGCCACCTCAATCCCTCGGGCGAGGGGCATGGTCTGCTCGACAATGACGGCAACCATCTCGGCGACCTGCCCAACCTGACCGCACGGGCCAATGGCACCGCGAGCGCACAGGTCCCGGTCGGCGGATCGCCGAGCTATGTTCTGGAGCAGATTTTCGATGCCGACGGCACGGCGGTGGTCATCCACGCCGATGCGGACGACGGCCGCACCGATCCTTCGGGCAATGCCGGCTCGCGCGAGCGGTGCGGGGTTCTCACCCGCACCTGACCCGCGGCGCTTTGCCGACCTGACGGAAAGGATCAGGTGCTGGTGGGCTCCGCCTTGCCCATTGCCAGCACCTTTTCCTGCGCCGCCGGCACCAGCTTCAGCGCGAACAGTAGCAGCACGACGCCGATCGGGGCCGCCCACAGCAGGCTGAGCATACCGAGCGACAGGTTCTCTTCCGCCTTGGCCGAAATCAGTCCGGCAAGATACGGCCCGAGGGCGAGGCCCACCAGCGTCGTCGCGAGGAAGAAGGTCGCCGTCGCCACGCCGCGCATCCGCGGCAGCACCAGCGACTGGCTGGTCGCCGCGGCCGCCCCCAGCGCGCTCGAGGCGAAGAGCTGCGCGATCGCGGCGAAGATGAGGAAGATTGCCTTGCTCTCGGTGGTGAACATCACCCAGACCACGGGCACCGGCGCGAGGAGGCCGAAAAGGACCACGTAGAGACGCCCGCCGGGCAGCTTGGTGAACAGCCAGTCCGCCACACGCCCGCCCAGCACCACACCGAGGAAGCCGGTCACGGCAGCGGGTGCACCCAGCAACAGGCCGAGTTCGCTCTTGGAAATCTCGAACACGCGCTCCCCGTACGGCGCGCCCCAGTAGGACGTCGCGTAGGAGATGAAGGCGACCACCCCATAGCCCAGGATCGTGCACAGGAATGCGGGCGATCCCCAGGTGAGCGCGAAGGTCTGCGCATCGCGCGAGCGCAATGCGCTCGCCCAGCTGAAGATCGCGTAATAGCCGACCGCGAGCAGGAACCACTGATCCGAAATGGCGAAATCGAGGAACGGGACGCCCGATGCGATCGCCCCCATGATGAAGCCCTGCCCGGTCTGCAGCAGGCTGGTCAGCAACCACCCGGTGAAAAAGAAGCCCAGGAAGCCGGCGACATTGAAGGCAAGCGCAGACATGCTCCGGCGCGCGGCACCCACGAATGTGAAGGGCGGAATGATCTGGAGCAGTTCCTCCACAAACCCGCGAAACGGCTTTTCGACCCGCTCGGTCGGCATGCCATCAATCAGGCCGCGGACGGGCTCCTTGAGGGTGAAGACCCAGACGGCCAGCAGCAGCCCCGGCAGGCCCACCGCCACGAAGGCCGCCTGCCAGCCGGCGAGGCCGAGCGGCCCGCCATCGGGATAGGCCGCATTCCAGTTCTCGACGATCAGCCCGCCAATCACCAGCGAAATGCCGCCGCCCACATACAGGCCGGACGAATAGATCGCGAGCGCGGTGGCGCGCAGGCGCGCGGGAAACCAGTCGGAAATCAGCGAATAGGCCGCCGGGCTGGCGGTCGCTTCGCCGATGCCCACGCCGACCCGCGCACCCGAGAGCATCGCTGCGTTCTTCGCAAATCCCGACAATGTGGTCATCGCAGACCACAACGCGAGCCCGATGGTCATGAGCCGGATCCGGTGCCAGCTATCGGCCAGCTTGCCGAGCGGGATGCCGAACAGCGCGTAGAAGATCGCGAAAGCCGTGCCGTACAAGAAGCCGAGGAAGGCGTCGTCGACGCCCAGATCGGCCTTGATGTCGTTGGCGAGGATCGAAAGAATTTGCCGGTCGACGAAATTGAGCACGTAGATCAGCACCAGCACGCTCAGCGCGTACCAGCTATAGGCTGGAACCTTGGCATTGGGATCGACCGCCGAATTCTGCGATTGCTCGTCTCTTACTGCGATGCTCAATCCCTCACTCCGTCTATTCAGGCTTATCCTCTGGGTAGCGAGTGGTATCGATTAGGCCTGCTTCGGCAAAGCCTTTTCGGCGCAAGCGGCAGGAATCGCATGCCCCGCATGCCAGCCCGTCCTCGGTCGGATCGTAGCAGGACCAGCTCAATCCCGGATCGAGACCGAGCCTGTGGCATTCGCGCGCGATATCGGCCTTGGTCATGAATTGCAGCGGGGTGTCGACCGCAAAGCCGTCCTCCAGCCCCGCCTTGGTCCCCAGCCTCGCCGTTTCGGCAAATGAAGCAATAAATTCGGGCCGACAGTCGGGATAGCCGGAATAGTCCAGCGCATTCACGCCGATCACGATCCGGCCTGCGCCGATACTCTCGGCATAGGCGACCGTGAGCGAGAGAAATACGAGATTGCGCGCCGGCACATAGGTGACCGGTATGTCGTCGCCGACGCCGTCCTTGGGCACGTCGATATCCGCGGTCAGTGCCGATCCGCCGAACTTGCGCAGGTCCAGGGCGATCTCCGAATGGCTCGCCAGATCGAGTGTGCGCGCGATCGCGCGCGACGCCTCAATCTCGCGGCGATGCCGCTGGCCGTAGTCGATGGTGAGCGCATGGACCTCGCGGCCCGCCTCTTTCGCAAGCCCCGCGGCCACCATGGAGTCCAGTCCGCCGGAAAGCAGGACTGCGGCGATATCGTCTCGTTGTTCGGCTGCCATAGGTCCGCGCTAGCGCTTCATGCCGCAGGACCGCAAGACTGACAGGGCAGATCGCTCAGCTGCAGCTTCCCACCCGGCGGGCCTCCGCCTCAAGCGAGAACGGCGCGCCGCCTTCGATCCCGTCGCTCTGAAGTTGCACCAGGTTCGCGCTTTCCTTGCGGATGCGCGTGCGGCCGTAGCCGGAGCCATTGCAGCTGTACTGCACGGTCGCCATCGTTGCCCCGTCCTCGATCACGATCCGGCGACAGGACTGGCCCCGGTGGCGCAACTGCACCAGATCGCGCTCCGAACGGACGCAGATCCGCCGGGTCGTGTCGCTGCCACGCTCGCGGATTTCCCAGGCGCCCAGATTCAGCTGCCCGAATAGCGCGGTCGTTGCCGTGCCTGCAGCCAGGGGGGCTGCCAGCACCGCACCTGTGCCCAGAGCAAGCCCGGCGACAGCTTTCATCGTCCGGTGGCGCATGGCCCGTTTCCTTCCGTCTGCATTATCTCAAAAAGGCGAATTGTCATCCTGTCTTATAGGATCAACACACCACCCAACCTGAACGCATCACGTTACAATCGTGAAAACTCGCGAACAGAACGCACAATCGACCAGAATGTCCCCGTTTTCGTCGCGCATCGCGGCTTTCTCTTCTTCGGGGAATCGACCGATCACCGATTCGTAGTGTTCGACGCTGCAGCGGCATCCGCGGGCGAGCTTCGCGCCGGGAAAGACGCGCACTTCGTCTTCTTCGTGGAACAGACGCCAAACGAGCGCTTCGAGCGAGATGTCTTCGTCCAGCAGCTCCTCGTAGCGGATCGAGGAGGCCATCACTTCGACATGCTCCCACTCCGGATGCGACTGGCGGACGTGCAAGCGTTCGCGGCCCACTTCGCCATCGGGCAGGTGCTGGGCGAGCAGGCCGGCGGCGATCGTCCGCTCGCCTTCGGTCCGCACCGCGACGCGCACCAGCGTGGGCACCTGCTCGGACTGCATGAAATACTGCTCGCACGCCTCGGCCAGGCTGTCGCCCTCGAGCGGCACGATCCCCTGATAGCGTCCGCCCCGCTCGGGCACGTCGAAGGTGATCGCCAGATAGCCTTCGCCGAACAGCGCGGAGAGCGAGGGATTGGCGCCGAGCGCGGCGAGCCCTTCGCCGTCGAAATCGACGTAGCCGCGCACCGCACCCTGGCGGTAGTCGCACACCAGCAGCTTGACGACGCCGGCCTTGGTCTGGGCCTGCATCGTCATCTGGCCCCCTTGCCCACCGGCGTCCTCGTCGATCAGGCCGCCCATCAGCGCGGCGATCACCAGCGCCTCGGACAGCAGGTGACGGATCGCGGGCGGGTAATCGTGCGCCGCGAGAATCTCGGCCAGCGTCTCGTCCAGCCGGACAAGGCGCAGGCGCGTATCGCGCGCGGGGATCGATGCGCCCAGCAGGCGATCGGCGTAGGTGGCGCTGTCGGAGAGCGCGGTCTGTTTCGCAGTGTCGTTCACGGCGCGCTATATGGGGGCTGCGCGCGTACGCCCAACCCCTGACGCGATTTTAGGTCCAGACGTCAGAGCTTTCCGAAGGCCCATAGCAGGACCGATTTCTGCGCATGGATGCGGTTTTCCGCCTCCTCGAAGACCAGCGATTGCGGACCTTCGAACACCTCCTGCGTCACCTCTTCGCCGATATGCGCGGGCAGGCAGTGGAGGAAGCGAGCCTGCGGATCGGCCTTGGCCATCAGCCCGGCATCGACCTGGAACGGCGCCATCGCCGCCAGCTTCGCATCCGCATGGTCCTGCCCCATCGACACCCACGTATCGGTGACGATCACATCGGCCCCGCGCGCTGCGTCGGCGGCATCGTTGGTCAGCGTCACCCGTGCACCGCCAGCGCGGGCCATTTCGACGAATTCGGCGTCGGGCTCGTAGCCCTGAGGCACGCCGATGCGCACGTTGAACTTCATCAGCCCTGCGGCCTCGAGGATCGAGTGCAGCACATTGTTGCCATCGCCCAGCCACGCGACCTCGAGACCGGGAAGCGCCTTGCCGCTTTCGACGATGGTCAGCAGGTCGGCGACGATCTGGCAGGGATGCGACCGATCGGTCAGCCCGTTGACGATCGGCACGCTCGCATGGCGGGCCATTTCCTCGATCTTGGCGTGATCGTCGGTCCGGACCATGATCGCGTCGGCCATCCGGCTCAGCACGCGCGCGGTGTCGGCCACGCTCTCGCCCCGGCCCAGCTGCGAGGTGCCCGAGTCGAGCACCACCACGCTGCCGCCGAGCTGGCGCATCGCGATATCGAAGCTGACGCGCGTGCGGGTGGAGTTCTTCTCGAACACCATCGCGAGCACGTGATCCTTCAGCGGTGCATCCGCATCGGGCCGCGCCTTGGGCCAGCCCGCGCGTGCGGTCTTGCGATCCTGCGCATCGTTGATCATCGCCGCCAGCGCATCTCCGCCAGCGTCGGACAGGTCGAGGAAATGCCGCGTGCCCATCAGCTGGCGTCCGGCACCTGATAGTCCGCTGCACCTGCCGACAGCTTGTCGAAGAACTCGTCCATTTCGGCATCGCCGATGACCAGCGGCGGCAGCACGCGCAGCGTGTTGTCGCCTGCGGCTACAGTCAGCAGCTGGTGATGGTCGCGCAGATGCTGGAAGAAGGGCCGGCTTTCGACCTTCATCTTGATCCCCAGCATCAGGCCCTCGCCGCGCACATGGTCGAACAGCTCGGGATAGTTGCCGATGAACTGTTCGAGCCGCGCCTTCAGCCGCGCGCCCTTGTCGCGCACGCCAGCGAGAAACTCTTCGTTGGCGACCACGTCCATCACCGCCTGGCCAGCCGCCATCGCGAGCGGGTTGCCGCCATAGGTCGAACCATGCGTGCCGAAGGTCATCCCGCGCGCGGCGTGCTCGGTCGCCATGCAGGCCCCCAGCGGGAAGCCGCCGCCGATGCCCTTGGCGGTCGCGACGATGTCCGGCTTGATGCCATAGAGTTCGTGGGCATAGAGCTTGCCGGTGCGCGCCATGCCGCACTGCACCTCGTCCAGCACCAGCATCAGGCCGTGTTCGTCCGCCAGATCGCGCAGGCCCTGCATGAATTCCTGGCTGGCGGGGCGGATGCCGCCCTCGCCCTGGATCGGCTCGACCAGGAAGCCTGCGGTCTTGGGGCCGATCATCTTGCGCGCCGCTTCCAGATCGTCGAACTCGCAATAGGCGAACCCTTCGAGCAGCGGGCGGAAGCCCTGGTGCATCTTCGCCTGGTTCGAGGCGCTGATGGTGGCCATCGTGCGGCCGTGGAAGGCGCTGGTGAAGGTGATCAGTTCGGTCCGGCCCTGGTCGCCATCCTCGTGCTGGTGGAAGGCGCGCGCGGTCTTGATCGCGCATTCGACCGCCTCGGCGCCCGAATTGGTAAAGAACACGGTGTCGGCAAAAGTGTTGTCGACCAGCGTCTGCGCCAGCTTTTCCTGATGCGGGCTGCCATAGAGGTTGGAGACGTGCATCAGCGTTTCGGCCTGTTTCTGGATCGCGCCGATCAGCCCTTCGTGGCTGTGGCCGAGCAGGTTGACCGCAATGCCGCTGGCAAAGTCGAGGTAGCGCGTCCCGTCCTCATCGATCAGATGGCAGTGATCGCCCTTCACGGGGCGCACATCGCAACGGGGGTAGACGGGCATCAGCGCGGGGATCGACATAACAACTCCAGAAAATTCGAACGGGTAAACGACAAATGGCGGCCCCGTGAGGGAACCGCCATCTGAAATCCTAGTCGGCGATCTATTGCCTCGCCCCGCGCGGGTCAAACCCGCCGGGGCCAAGGCATCATTCCTGCACGGGAACGAGGTTGACCGCCGAATACTTGCCTCGTCGGTCGACTTCGAGATCGAACTCGAAACGTTCGCCCTCGTTGATCTGCGACAGGCCCGAACGTTCCACCGCGCTGATATGCACGAAGGCATCGGGCTGGCCGTCGTCCCGCACGAGGAAGCCGAAGCCCTTCATCGAGTTGAAGAACTTGACCGTGCCGGTCGCCTTTTCGCCGGTCAGCTCGCGCCGCGGCGCGCCAGCGGCACCGCCTGCACCACCGTCACGCGGGGCGGCAGCGCCGCCGCCCGTCACGGGGATGACATCGCCGACGATCTGCAGATCCTGCGCGGAAATCTTCCCGCCGCGATCGACCAGATTGAATTCGAGCTCCTGCCCTTCGGCAAGGCCTTCCAGCCCGGCACGTTCGACGGCACTGATGTGCACGAACACATCGTCCCCGCCGCCTTCCTGCTGGATGAAGCCGAAGCCTTTCTGGCCGTTGAAGAACTTCACCTGGCCCTTGCCGGTGCCGACGACCTGAGCGGGCATGCGGTTGAAACCGCCACCACCACCACCGCCGCCGCCGCCGCCGCCGCCACGCGGGCCACCGCCGCCGAAGCCGCCACGGCCACCGCCGCCCGGTCCGCCGCGATCCTGGAACCCGCCGCGGTCGTTGAAACCGCCGCGATCCTGGTATCCGCCGCCACCGCCGCGATCGTCGAAACCGCCGCGATCCTGGAATCCGCCGCCGAAATCACCGCCGGGGAACGGTTCGAAACCGTCTTCGCCGATGTTGTCCCGCTTGTCGCGCCCGCGCCGACGTCCTTTATCGTAACCCATAACTCGCCAAAAACCCTGCTACTTCCATCCGTCCTCAAATCGACATCCCGGTCGGTGCGAACGGTCACCCACCAGCACTTTTAGCAAGGCCAACGGGCGACGTCGAAGTCGCAATTCCCCCGCCAAGCTATTGCAACCCTTACCGCAGAACACGTTCCAGCGCGAACCAAATCGCAATGAACCCATGATTCAGCAAGATTATGACAATTTCGAACGGGTGACGGCCGGCCTACTTGCACCCCTTTGCGGATGCGGGCATTGCTCGACCCCGTGGATATCCTTGCTTTATTGACCGATCCGGCCGCATGGGCCGCGCTGATCACCCTGATCGCTCTCGAAGTGATCCTGGGGATCGACAACCTCATCTTCATTGCGATCATTTCCAACAAGCTGCCCGAAAACCAGCAGGGCCGTGCCCGCAGAATCGGACTGGCGCTCGCGCTGGTGATGCGAATCGCCCTGCTGTTCCTGATCGGCTGGCTGGTGACCCTCCAGACCCCGCTGTTCGACCTCGGCCTGGTCGGCCCGATGACCGAACACGGCGTGCCCTCGTTCGAAACCGCGTTCTCGGGCCGCGACCTGATCCTGCTGGCGGGCGGGCTGTTCCTGCTGTGGAAGGCGACCAAGGAAATCCACCACAATGTCGAGCCGGACGAGAGCGACGACATGTTCGACAAGACCAAGAAGGTGGCCGAAATCACCTTCGGCGCGGCGATCGCGCAGATCATCGCGCTCGACATGGTGTTCTCGATCGATTCGATCCTGACCGCAGTAGGGATGACCGACGAACTGCCGATCATGATCACCGCTGTGGTCATCACGGTGGGCGTGATGATGGTCGCGGCCGATCCGCTCGCCCGCTTCATCGAGAACAACCCGACGCTGGTGATGCTGGCACTGGCATTCCTCGTCATGATCGGGCTGGTCCTGATCGCCGACGGCTTCGGCTTCCACGTGCCCAAGGGCTATATCTACGCCGCGATGGGCTTCTCGGTCGCGGTCGAGATGCTCAACATGTGGCGCAGGAACAGCCGCCGCGCGGGCAAGGCGAACTCGCACTGATCGATGGACCCGGCGCTGCTCCAGCTGCTCGGTTCGCTCGTCGCGATTCTGGTGCTGGCCGGAATCGCCCGGGCGCTGAAGCTGGGCGGCGCGCCCGAAATTGCCGATGAAGACCATGCCATGCGCCTCGCCCGCGAGGCGGACAGCGGCTTCACCCCGGCCGAGGCGGCCCGCAGCCGGGACGCCAGCGGCGCGATCCTCGCCGATGCGCAAGGGCGGATCATGGTCCTGCGCCGCCATGGCGCGCATTTCGCGGCCCGCGTGCTGCAACCGGGTGCACGCGCACGGGCCGAAGGCGACCTGCTCGTCGTGGCCACCACCGAGCGCCGCTTCGGCGAGGTCACCCTCGCGCTCGGGCAGGCGGCCCGCACTTGGGAGTCGCGCATCGAGGCGCTAGGCTCGCCCGGCGATGCCTGACTTCGACCCCGTCCCCTTTGCGATCCCCGCCTTTGTCGCGCTGGTGCTGATCGAGATGGTCTGGGCGCGCTTCCGGGCGCCGCATTCCTACGAAGCGAAGGACACGCTGGTCAGCCTCGCCTTCGGGCTCGGCAGTACGGTCGCCGGGCTGCTGCTGGGCGGCTTCGCGCTGGCACTGTTCCTCGCCGCCTGCGAGGTGCGGCTGTTTACCATCGGCTGGGCATGGTGGGCCTGGCCGGTGTGCTTCGTGCTCGACGATCTCAAATATTACTGGGTCCACCGCTTCGGCCACCGCAGCCGGTGGTTCTGGGCGAGCCATGTGAACCACCATTCCAGCCAGCACTACAACCTCTCCACCGCGCTGCGGCAGACCTGGACCGGCGCCTTCACGCTGGGCTTCGTGTTCGCGCTGCCGCTGGTGTTGCTGGGCTTCCACCCGGCGATGATCGCGATCTGCGGCGGGTTCAACCTGATCTACCAGTTCTGGATCCACACCGAGGCGATCGACCGGATGCCGCGCTGGTTCGAGGCGGTGATGAACACGCCCAGCCACCACCGTGTGCATCACGCGACCAACCCGCGCTATCTCGACCGCAACTATGCTGGCGTGTTCATCGTGTGGGACCGGCTGTTCGGCACCTTCGAGCCGGAACGCCCACGCGAGGAAGAGCCGATCCGCTACGGCATCGTGAAACAGCTCGGCAGCTTCAACCTGCTGTGGGCGGTGTTCCACGAATGGGTCGGCATGCTGTCCGACATCTTCCGCGCGCCCTGGAAGCACAAGCTGTCCTACCTGCTGCGCGAACCCGGCTGGAGCCACGACGGCAGCCGCGAAACCTCCGACATGATCCGCGCGCGCTGGGAGGCGGGGCAGGCGCAGCAGCTGCTTGGCGACGATCCGCCAACGGCCACGGAAAAGCCGATTGCGGGGCCACGCCGCGCCGCGTAACCTCTCGCTCGGGAGAGAAAAACATGAACCAATACGACTATATCGTCATCGGTGGCGGCAGCGCGGGCTGTGCGGTCACCGGGCGGCTTGCGGTCGACGGGTCGCGCAGCGTGTGTCTCGTGGAGGCGGGAGGCCGCAACAATAATTTCCGTATCAGGACGCCGGGGATGATGCCGTTCCTCGGCAAGGGGCCCAATTATCTTTACGAAACGGTCCCCCAGAAAGGACTGAACGGGCGCATCGGCCACCAGCCGCGGGGCAAGGGGCTGGGCGGATCCTCGGCGATCAATGCGATGGTCTATATCCGCGGCAATGCGTGGGATTACGACAACTGGGCCGCGAAGGGCTGCGATGGCTGGAGCTACGACGACGTGCTCCCGTGGTTCAGGAAGACCGAAGCGAACGAGCATGGGGAGAGCGAGTACCACGGCGCGGGCGGCCCGCTTTTCGTGTCCGACCAGCACTGGCCCAACGAAGCGAGCCGCGCCTTCGTGAAAAGCGCCGCCGCGCTCCAGTTTCCCGAGCGGGACGATTTCAACGGCGAGAAGCAGGCCGGCTTCGGCATCTTCCAGGTCACCCAGCGCAAGGGCGAGCGCTGGTCATCCTCGCGCGCATTTGTCGAGCCGATCCGGCACCAGTCCAATCTCGACATCCGCACCCATAGCCAGGTCGAAAAACTGGTGATCGAAAGCGGCCGGGTGACCGGGGTCGCGATCCGCCGGGGCCGCCATCGCGAGACGATCTACGCCCGGCGCGGCGTCGTCCTTTCCGCAGGGGCGTTCAACTCCCCCCAGATCCTGATGCTGTCGGGCATCGGCCCGGGCAGGCACCTGCGCGCGCTCGATATTCCGGTAACGGTCGACCGGCCGGCGGTCGGCAGCAACCTTCAGGACCATATCGACTACGTTTCGAGCTGGGAGAGCGAGAGCCGCGTGCCGATCGGCAACAGCGCCGAAGGGACCTTGCGCATGGCGCGCGCGATTATCGAGCATCGCCGCAAGCGGACCGGCGCGATGACCACGCCCTATGCCGAATCAGGTGGATTCTGGACTGTGATGCCCGACGCCCCCGCACCCGACGTGCAGTTCCACTTCGTGCCCGCCATGCTGGAGGATCACGGGCGCGAGAAGGTCAGCGGGCACGGCGTTTCGCTCCATGCCTGCGTCCTGCGGCCCGAAAGCCGGGGCACGGTGCGGCTCGCCAGCCCCGATGCCGCCGCCGCACCCGCGATCGATCCCAACTTCCTCGACGATGATCGCGACATCGCTACCCTGCGCGAAGGCGTGCGCCTCTCGCACCGGATCGCCGATGTCATGCCGTTGGCAGGCTACGGCCTGACCGACAGGCACCCGGTGGACCTCAACGACGATGCCGCGCTCGACGCGCTGATCCGCCAGCGCGCGGACACGGTCTATCACCCGGTCGGCACCTGCCGGATGGGATCGGACGACGATGCGGTGGTCGACCCGAAGCTGAAGGCGCGCGGCATCGAAGGCCTCTGGATCGCCGATGCCTCGGTCATGCCGAAGATCGTGTCAGGCAACACCAATGCCCCCTCGATCATGATCGGGGAGCGGTGCGCCGACTTCCTGATCGAGGCGGAAAAGGCGGCTTAAGCCCCGCGGCTGGCGGGGCGAGCGCGCCTATTCGGCCGGAGCGCCACCGATGTAGCGATCGGTCGGCCGCACCGGCAGCCCGTCGATGCTTCGGGTGCGTTCGGCGACCTTGGCCTCCCACTGGGCCGGGTCGGACTGCGCGTGCGCCTTCTTCAGCGTCGGCCGCTCCGCCTCGTAGGCCATGAAGGGCACGCCCCAGCCGCACGAAGTCTGCACGCTCTCGACGTCGATCACGAAGATCTGGCGCGTGCCGGGAAGCAGCGTGAAATGCTCGGCCAGATCGGCCCACCCGGCATCCTGCGGCAGCACCGGACGGCCCTGGCCATAGATTCGCAGGATCAGCGCTGGCTGTTCGAAATTGCAGAACATCAGCGTGATGCGGCCATCGGCGGCGAGATGCGCGTGGGTCTCGTTGCCCGATCCGGCGACATCGAGATAGGCGACCTTGTCCGGTGCAAGCACGCGGAAGGCGTCGTAGCCCTTGGGGCTGAGATTGATCCGAGTGTCTGCCGCAGCGGTGGCGACGAAAAACACCGGCTGCTTCGCGATCATCGCGATGTGCTTGTCGGTGAGCGTGTCGAAGAAGTCGGCCATCTCGAGAGAATTACCTCGCCCCCAACCATCCGTCACCCCTGCGAAGGCAGGGGTCCAACCGGACCTTCGAGCTACACCACCAAGCTTATCTGGATCCCCGCCTGGGCGGGGATGACGAACGGGAGGTGCTACCGCTCCTTGGTCGCGGAGAAGGTCAGGTCCGGGTTCTTGTCCTGCTGGTAGTTCACATCCCACGGGCTCTTGGCGAGGAACACCATGTCGCCGTCGCGATCCTTGGCGAGGTTGGCGCGGTTGAACTTCTCGAACTCGTCGAGCGCCTTGTCCTCGCCCTTCACCCAGCGCGCGGTCGCGAAAGGAGCAGGCTCCAGCGCGGCCTCGACCTTGTACTCGGCCTGCAATCGCGAGATCAGCACTTCGAGCTGGAGCTGGCCAACCACGCCGACGATATGATTTGCGCCCAGTTCCGGGTAGAACACCTGGATCACGCCCTCTTCGGACAGATCGTCGAGCGCCTTACGCAACTGCTTGGTCTTGGTCGGGTCTTTTAACTGCACGCGGCGCAGGATTTCCGGCGCGAAGTTGGGCAGGCCGGTGAAGCGGACCTCGTTCTTCTCGCTCAGCGTGTCGCCAACCCGCAGTGTGCCGTGGTTGGGGATGCCGATGATATCGCCGGGGTAGGCATTGTCGGCGATCTCGCGGTCCTGCGCGAAGAACAGGATCGGCGAATGCACCGCGATCGGCTTGCCGAGGCCGCTGGGCGTCAGCTTCATGCCGCGTTTGAAGGTGCCCGAAACCTGCCGCATGAAGGCGATCCGGTCGCGGTGGTTGGGGTCCATATTGGCCTGCACCTTGAAGATGAAGCCGGTCACTTCGTCGCGATCCGGCGCAATCTCGCCCTCGTCGGTTGGCTGCGGGCGCGGTGCAGGCGCGTATTTGGCAATCGCATCGATGATCGCGGTGACGCCGAATTCCTTGAGCGCGGAGCCGAAATAGACCGGCGTCAGGTCGCCATTGCGATAGGCTTCGAAATCGAACGGGGCATAGCCCTCGCGCGCCAGCAGCCCTTCCTCGGCGACCCGCGCAACGCCATCGGCGGAGAGATATTCGCCGAGCTTTTCATCCTCGGGCCCGTCGACCTTCACGGTCTTGCCCTGGAATTCCTTGCTGTCGCCCTCGGGCAGATACAGCTCGTTCTCCTCGAAGTCGTAGACGCCTTCGAACAGCCCGCCCATGCCCACCGGCCAGCTCATCGGCGCGGTGTCGAGCGCGAGCTTTTCGGCAATCTCGTCGAGCAGTTCGAACGGCTCGCGCCCCTCGCGGTCGATCTTGTTGATGAAGGTGATGATCGGCACGCTGCGCAACCGGCAGACCTCGAACAGCTTGAGCGTCTGCGCCTCGATACCGGCGGCGGCATCCAGCACCATGATCGCCGAATCGACCGCGGTCAGCGTGCGGTAGGTGTCTTCCGAGAAATCCTCGTGCCCCGGCGTGTCGAGCAGGTTGAAGGTGATCCCGTTCCGCTCGAAGGTCATCACCGAGGACGTGACCGAGATACCGCGCTGCTGCTCGATACTCATCCAGTCCGATCGCGCCCGCCGCGCCGCGCCGCGCGCCTTGACCTCGCCCGCAAGATGGATCGCCCCGCCGCGAAGCAGCAGCTTCTCGGTTAGCGTGGTCTTACCCGCGTCGGGGTGCGAAATGATCGCGAAAGTACGGCGTTCGGAGGTCATACTGCTTCCTCGTCATTCCCGCGAAGGCGGGAATCCAGATAAGTGGTCAATGGCGGAAAGGTCAGCTGGACCCCCGCCTGCGCGGGGGTGACGGTCAGTTCTCGTCCCGCGCCACGCGAAAGCCCGCGAAGTCCTGCGTCACCGGCATGATCTCCAGCCGGTTGATGTTGAGGTGCGGGGGTAGCTCGGCGACCCAGCGGATCGCCTCGGCGATATCCTCGCCCGTCATCGGGTGCGTGCCCGCGTAGAATTCGTCGGACTTGTCCTGGCTGCCGGTGCGCACGGTGGTGAACTCGGTCTCCGCCATGCCCGGCTCGATGCTCGTCACGCGCACGCCGGTGCCGTGCAGGTCCGCCCTTAGCGCCAGGGTGAAGTGGTTCACGAAGGCTTTCGACCCGGCATAGACATTGCCGCCGGGATAGACGTAGCTGCCCGCGACCGATCCGATGTTCACCATCGCGCCTCTGCGTTCGATCAGGCCGGGCAGCATCTTGCGCGTCAGTTCGACCAGCGCGGTGACATTGGTGTCGATCATCACCTGCCAGTCGGACAGGTCGGCGCTCTGCGCGGGATTGAGGCCCTTGGCCAGCCCCGCGTTGTTGACCAGCAGGTCGATCCCGGCCCACTCGGCAGGCAGCCCGTCGATGGCGGCGTCGCGCGCCTCGGCATCGCGCACATCGAAGGCGAGGCCGAGGAAGCGATCCGCCCCAAGCTCTTCCGCCAGCTTGTCGAGCCGCTCCTGCCGCCGCCCGGTGCCGATCACCCGCCAGCCATCGGTGGCGAGCAGGCGCGCGGTCGCTTCGCCGATGCCCGAGGTCGCGCCGGTGATCAGTGCCGTCTTCATGCTCTCAACTCCGCTCCGGTCTTCGCCGCCGCCTTCACGACCGCGTCGGAAATCGCCTTCAGTTCCTCGTCGGTGAAGCTCTTCTCGCCCGGCTGGAGTGTGACTTCGAGCGCGAGCGAGGTCTTGCCCTCGGGCACGCCCTGCCCGTCGAACCGGTCGAAGATACGCGCGTCGACGATCCGCTGCTTGTCCGCGCCGCGCACCGCCTTGACCAGATCGCCGGCGGGCATGGCGCTATCCACCAGGAACGCGAAGTCGCGCGTCACCGGCTGAAGCGCGGGCGGGCTGTAGGTGGAGCGGGCGAATTCGGCGTTCTTCTTCGCCGGGATCGCATCGAGGAAGATCTCCGCTGCGACCACAGGCCCGTCGATGTCGAACGCCTTGAGCGTCGCGGGATGCAGCGCGCCGAAGCGGGCGAGCACCTTCTTTGGGCCGAGCCGCAGCGTCGCCGACTGGCCCGGGTGGAACTGCACCCCCGCTTCCCCCATCACCATCAGGTTGTCGACCGGCGCGCCCGCCGCTTCGAGCAGCGCGAGCGCCTCTGCCTTGGCGTCATAGGCGTCGAACCCCTGCGCCTTGCCGCCATTGGCTCTGGCGTCCCAGCCGCGCGGGGTCTTTTCGCCCGCGAGGACGAGGCCGAGTGTCGCGCGCTCGTCGCTATGGCCGCTTGTGCCCCGGAAGTACCGCCGCCCGATTTCGAACAGCCGCGCACCCGCCGCGCCGCGATCCGCCGCGCGCTTGGCCGCGGTGAGCAGGCCCGGCAGGAGCGAGGGGCGCATGGCCTTGAGGTCTTCGCTGATCGGGTTGTCGAGGACCCACAGATCGGCACCATCGGCGAAATGCTCCGCCTCGGGCACGGGCAGGAAACTCCACGTCACCGCCTCGTGCAGACCGCGCGCGGCCGCCGCGCGGCGCAGCTTGCGCTGCACCAGCTGTTCGGGCGTGGCGGTCGGTTTCGCGACACCGGGCGCGCGGGTCAGCGGGACGCTGGCGACCTTGTCGAGCCCTTCGATCCGGACGACTTCCTCGACCAGATCGGCAGGCCCTTCGATGTCGTGGCGGCGCGGCGGGCAGGTGACCTGCCAGTCCGAACCGACCTTGAAATCGAGCGCGGTCAGGATCGCGCGCTGGCGGTCCTCGGCCACTTCGACCCCGCCGAGCTTCGCGGTGCGCGCGGGGTCGAACTGGACGACCTTGGGCTCGACCGGCGGCTGGCCTGCACGCACCACTTCGGTCGGAGTGCCGCCGCAGGTCTTCACGATCAGGGAGGTCAGGATC
This sequence comes from Alteriqipengyuania triglochinis, assembly GCF_054655655.1. Taxonomy (NCBI): domain Bacteria; kingdom Pseudomonadati; phylum Pseudomonadota; class Alphaproteobacteria; order Sphingomonadales; family Erythrobacteraceae; genus Alteriqipengyuania; species Alteriqipengyuania triglochinis. The sequence goes on along the minus strand of NZ_BAAHNC010000002.1, from coordinate 489,172 downwards.
GCGAGCCCGTCGTTGAGGAATTCGGGGTCCACGCCGCGCTCGAACCGGGTGCGCGCATCGCTTGTCAGCCCCAGCTTGCGGCCGGTGACGCCGATCCGCGCCGGGTCGAAATACGCGATTTCGAGCAGCACGTCGGTGGTCGCCTCGGTGGCGCCCGAATGCTCGCCGCCCATGATCCCGGCGACATCGTGCACGCCCGCATCGTCGGCGATCACGGTCATCGTCTCGTCGAGCGTGTAGGTCTTCTCGTTCAGCGCCTCGATCTGCTCGCCGTCCTTGGCGCGGCGGGCGACAACCGGGCCGGTGAGCTTGGCAAGATCGTAGACATGCGCGGGCCGCCCGAAGGCGAGCATCAGGTAATTGGTGCAATCGACCAGCGCCGAAATAGGCCGCTGGCCCGCCGCCTTCAGGCGACGTTGCATCCACTCAGGGCTCGCGCCGTTGCTCACGCCGCGAATCACGCGGCCGTAGAAGGCGGGGCAGCCCTCGGCATCGTCGGTGCGGATTTCGACCGGGCAGGCGCCTTCGCCCGCGATCTCGTCCGCTTCGACAGGCTTGAACGTACCCAGGCCAGCCGCCGCCAGATCGCGCGCGATGCCCATCACGCCCATGCAATCGGGGCGGTCGGGGGTGATCGCCACGTCGATGATCGGCGAGGCAGCGTGATATTCGGCAAAGCTCGCCCCGACCGGCGCATCGGCGGGCAGCTCGATAATCCCGTCGTGTTCCTCGCCCAGCTCCAGCTCGCGCACCGAGCACATCATGCCGTTCGATTCGACACCGCGAATCTTGGACTTCTTCAGCTCCATGCCATTGGCGGGCACGACCGCACCGGCCACGCCGAGCACGCCCTTCATCCCCGCACGCGCATTGGGCGCACCGCACACGACCTGCAAAGGCTCGCCCTCACCCGTCGAGACGGAGAGCACCTGCAGCTTGTCCGCATCGGGATGCGGCCCGGCAGTGAGCACTTCGGCGACGGTGAACCCGGCGAGCTTTTCCGCAGGATCCTCGATCCCTTCCACCTCATGGCCGATCGCATTGAGCGCGTCGGCGATCTCCTGCACCGAAGCGTCGGTTTCGAGGAAATACTTCAGCCATTCGATCGAGAACTTCATGCGCGCGCTCCCACACCGCCCGAAAGCGTCGGTTGGTCGAAGGGCGAGAAGCCGTAGTGCGACAGCCAGCGGGCGTCGCCGTCGAAGAAGGCACGCAAGTCGTTCATTCCGTATTTGAGCATGGCAAGGCGGTCGATCCCGAGGCCGAAGGCGAAGCCCTGCCATTCGTTGGGATCATAGCCCGCAAATTCGAGGACGCGCGGATTGACCATCCCGCTGCCGCCGAGCTCCATCCAGTCGTGCCCCTCGGCATCGCCGTGGCCACCCACGACGCGCCTACCTCCATTGGGGCCGCCCTCGTTGGAATAGCCGACATCGAACTCGACCGAAGGCTCGGTGAAGGGGAAGTAGGACGGGCGCAGGCGCAACACGATATCCTCACGCTCGAACAGCGCCTTGAAGAAGGTTTCCAGCGTCCATTTGAGATGGCCGAGGTGAATGTCGCGGTCGATCGCGAGGCCTTCGACCTGATGGAACATCGGCGTGTGGGTCGCGTCGCTGTCGCTGCGATAGACGCGGCCCGGCGCGATGATCCGCACCGGTTCGCCGCCGTTCTGAGAAGCCGCCTTCATCGTGCGGATCTGCACCGGCGAGGTGTGCGTGCGCAGCAGCATGCGGTTGCCGTCGCCATCGCGGTCGGGGAAATAGAACGTGTCCATTTCCGCGCGCGCAGGGTGCGTTTCGGCCATGTTGAGCGCGGTGAAATTGTGCCAGTCGTCCTCGATCTCGGGGCCGGTGGCGACTGCGAAGCCGAGGTCGGCGAAAAGCTCCGCGATCTCGTCCATCACCTGGCTGACCGGGTGGACGCTGCCCTGGGGCATCTGCGGCGCCGGCAGCGTGAGGTCGATCACTTCGGTCGCCAGCCTGGCTTCGAGCGCGGCGGCTTCGAGCACGGCCTTGCGATCCTCGATCGCGTCGGCAATGCGCGCGCGCATCCCCTGCAGGCGCGGCCCTTCGGTCTGGCGCTCCTCCGGGCTCATCTTGCCCAGCGTCTTCATCAGCGCGTTGAGCCAGCCCTGCTTGCCCAGCGCCTCCACCCGGATCGCCTCGACCGTGTCGAGATCGTCGGCGGCATGCAGCCGCTCCAGCGTCTCGGTGACTTGTGCTTCGTGTTGGGAAGAATCTGTCATGCTCGTCATTCCTGCGCAGGCAGGAACCCATCTCCATCGTTCAAGGCCGGTGTGACGGGATCGGTGGCAACATTGCGAAGCCCAGATCGACCGCCAGATCGCGCCAGTCGGCATTCTTCTCGCGAATGAGGTTGATCTTGCATTCGCGCTTCCATTTCTTGATCCTTCTCTCGCGCAGGATCGCTGCGTCCATCGTGGCGTGCTGTTCGAACCAGACGAGACGCCTTACGCCGTAGTCTTTCGTGAACCCTTCGATCAACCCGTCGCGGTGTTCGCCGATGCGTTTGATCAGGTCGGATGTCACCCCGACATACAGCGTGCGGTCGCGGCGCGATGCGAGAAGGTTATACCGTCGGCTGGAAATCGCGTGCCATCCGCAACCCCTTGGAGCTGGGTCCCTGCCTTCGCAGGGATGACGGAAATGGCAAAGAAAAAGGGCGCCGAAGCAAGTGCCTGGCGCCCTCATCTCGTTCAATCAGGGAAGGTCTTACGCCGGAAGCGCGTCCTTGGCCTGCTTGATGATCGCCTTGAAAGCAGCTTCCTCGTTCATGGCGAGGTCGGCCATCACCTTGCGGTCCAGCTCGATGCCGGCCAGCTTGGTGCCGTGCATGAACTGCGAATAGGTCAGGCCTTCGGCGCGCACGGCCGCGTTGATGCGCTGAATCCACAGCGCGCGGAAGTTGCGCTTCTTAACCTTGCGGTCGCGATAGGCGTACTGGCCGGCCTTTTCGACCGCCTGGCGCGCGACGCGAATCGTGTTCTTGCGACGGCCGCGATAGCCCTTGGCCTGGTCGAGCAGCCGCTTGTGCTTCTGGCGCGTGGTAACGCCGCGTTTGATGCGAGGCATAGTATAATCCTTTCAGAAATGCGTGGGACGCGAGGGCTGTTGCCCTCAAGCGATCACTTCAGCCCGTAGGGGGCCCATTTTTTCACGTGGTCGACATCGGCCTTCGCAAGAAGGTCGGTACCACGATGCTGGCGGATATACTTTGCGTTGTGGCTGATCAGGCGGTGCCGCTTGCCGACGGCGCCGTGCTTGACCTTGCCGGTCGCGGTGAACTTGAAGCGCTTCTTCACACCGCTCTTGGTCTTCAGCTTGGGCATTTTCATCTCCTTTACAGAGACACGTCCGAACCAGCCCTGGCAGCCCTTACAGCCAGGCCGGCGGTGAATTACGTGTCGGTGAAGGCGCGCGATCTAGCGATTCTGTCGCAAAAGGCAAGTCAGAAGTGGGCGAGGTAGCCGCCGTCGACCGCCAGCACCTGCCCGGTAATATAGCCCGCATCGCCTGAGGCGAGGAAGGCCACCGCGCCCGCGATCTCTTCCGGCCGACCCCACCGGCCGAGCGATGTGCGGCGTTGAAGATGCGCGGCAATCTCCTCGTCGGCGACCATGTCAGCATTGGTCTCGGTCGCGAAGTAGCCCGGCGCGACCGCGTTGACGGTGATGCCGTGCGGGCCCAGTTCCGCCGCCAGCGCGCGGGTCAGTGCGTCGAGCCCGCCCTTGCTGGCAGTATAGGCCACGTCGCCGCGTGCGATCTGGCCCGCGATCGAGCTGACGTTGACAATTCGGCCCCAGCCGCGCGCGATCATCCCCGGCGCCACGCGGCGCGCGAGGTCGAAGGGCGCGGCGAGGTTGGTTTCGAGCATCGCGGAGAATGCCTCGCGCGGCAGGTCCGCCAGCGCGCGACGGTCCCGCATGCCGGCGTTGTTGACGAGGATGTCGATCGTGCCCGCCTCGCCGAGAGCAGTCTCGCACTGGGCAGGATCGTCGAGGTCGAACGCCAGCGGCTGCGTCCCGCCGCCGACCGCAGCAAGCGCAGCCTCGTCACGGCCCGAGACCAGCACACGCGCGCCATTCTCCGCCAGTCGCAAGGCGATCGCCCTGCCCAGCCCGCGGCCTGCGCCGGTCACCAGCGCACATCTGCCGCTCAAATCGAGATTGCCCCCCGCGCTCATGCCTAGTGTTCGTAGATCATCTTGCGCGTCATGCCACCATCGACATTGATCGCCTGGCCGGTGACGAAGCCCGCCTCGATCAGCCAGTTGACCGTGTGCGCGATGTCCGCCGGGCGGCCGACGCGCCCGGCCGGGTGCTGCGAACGGTCCTTCTCGCGATGCTCGACCTTCTCGCGCTCGGCTTCCTTCTGCCAGTTGCGCGTCTCGATCCAGCCGGGGCGGATCGCGTTCACGCGAATGTCCGGGCCGAGCGAGACCGCCATCGCATGGGTCAGCGCGTCGAGCCCGCCCTTGGCGGCGGCGTAACCGTAGGAATCGGGCTCGCTCATCACCGCGCGGGTGGAAGAAATGTTGACGATGCTGGCGCCCTCTTCCCCGCGCCGCAGGAAGGGCAGCATCGCGCGGCTGCACAGGAAGGCGGCGGTCAGGCTGGCATCGATCCAGCTCTGGAAATCGGCCAGCGACAGGTCTTCGAGCGGCCCGGCGTAGGGGTCGGCGATGCCCGCATTGTTGACGAGGCAGGTGAGCGGTGCGCCATCGAGCCATTCGGACAGGCGATCGGCGGTGTCGATCACGTCCGCCTCGCGTCCCGCGTCGCCCGCGATCAGCAGGAGGTCGCCGTCGAGCCCGCCACGCAGCTCCTCCAGCGCTTCAGCGTCCGGATCCAGTCCGGCGACCCGCCAGCCGAGCTGGGTATAGAAGACGGCGAGGGCGCGGCCGATGCCGTTACCGATGCCAGTGATGAAAATGCTTTTCTGTATCATGCAGCTTCAATGCAGCAGCGCCGCGCAAGTGCCGGGAACTCGTCCCAAACCTGACGCTTTCCACATCAGCGGGAGCAAGACGAAGAGGTAACAAGAATGTCGGCTACCCAACTACCGCTGCTGATCGGATTCGCCATCATGGCGATCGGATCGATCGCGATCTTCCTTCACGGCCCCAAGGGGCGCGAATTCCGGCACCATACGCAGTTCCACTCGGTCGTGCCCTTCATCGCCGCGACCGCCTATCTCGCGATGTTCCTGGGCACCGGCGTGATCGAGATCGGCGGAACGCAGACCTTCTTCCCGCGCTATGCTGACTGGTCGGTGACGACGCCGATCCTGCTGGCAGGCCTGATCCTGACCGGCCTGCACGAACACCCGCGCCATTCCACCTTCATCCTGCCCGCGATCATCCTCGACGTGATCATGATCGCGACCGGCCTGCTCGCCGCGCTGAGCGAGGGCGACGCGCGCTGGATCTGGTTCGCCTGGTCGTGCGCCGCCTTTGCCGGCGTGCTGTTCATCCTGTGGGGCCCGGTCAAGGCGATCGGCGACAACCTGGGTGGCGGGATCGAGAGCGTGTACCGCCGCAACCTCGTGTTCCTGACCGCGGTCTGGCTGGTCTATCCGTTCGTGTTCCTGTTCGGCCCCGAAGGCCTGCAGTCGATCTCGACCGTGGCCAGCGTGTGGATCATCCTCGCGCTCGATGTGGTCGCGAAGGTGGTCTACGGCTTTGTCGCCACCGCCCGGTTCAACAAGCTGCCCGGGGCGCATGCAAACGAGGCGGGGAGCGCCGCCTGACCAGGAAGCGCTGGGTCTAAGCCCCCAGCGCTTCCAGCACATCCTCCAGCCGCGCGGGATCGCCGAGCGCGATGACCGAACCATCGCTCTCGGCATCCAGCGGGTTGCCCTGCCAGTCCGACATGGTGCCGCCCGCGCCTTCGACCACGGGCACCAGCGCCGCATAGTCGAACAGCTTCAGCCCCGATTCGCACACGATGTCGAGCTGGCCGCTGGCGAGCAGACCGTAATTGTAGCAGTCGCCGCCATAGACGATCATGCCCTGCCGCTTGTTGCCGCCGACCGCGTGGGCCAGCTTCATGTAGCCATCAGCGGAGGCCGAATCGAAATAGTGCGGACTGCTGGTGGCAAGCATCGCGGCGTCGAGGCTCTTGCACGAACGCGTGCGCACCTCCTTGCCATTGAGCGTGGTCGGCATGCCGATCCGCCCGACCCAGCGCTCTCCGATGATGGGCTGGTCGATAATGCCCAGCACCGGCCAGCCGTCCTGCAGCAGCGCAATCAGGGTTCCGAAGATCGGCCGCCCGGCGAGGAAGCTGATCGTCCCGTCGATCGGGTCGAGCACCCACTGACGGCCCGAGCGGCCTTCATGCTCGGGATATTCCTCTCCGACGATCCCGTCCTGCGCATATTCCGCCATCAGGATCCGGCGCATCGCGTCCTCGGCCTCGCGGTCGGCCACCGTCACCGGCGAGGCATCGCCCTTGAACTCGGCGCTGGCCTTGCGGAAATGCGGGCGAATCGCGTCGCGCGCGGCATCGGCCAGCCGGTGCGCGACCGCGAGTTCGTCGTCTAGTTTCATAGGCATCACCGCGCTTCGACGGTTCTAAGGATACTGTTAGGAACGTGGTTTATCGTTTCGACCCATCCGGATATTTTCCTGATTAGATCGTTCCGGCTTGATGCGCGGTGGCTGCGTGGGCTTTGTCGGCTCGCTGCTCGTATCTTGTTCAAATGTGTCATCGTCATTTTGTCTGCGCATATCGGCTCCTTTTACCCCCGTTATCCCAGATGATACAGGACGTATGCTATAGCGCCCAAGATAATTGCAAGAAAGATAGCTCGGTTTGAGTCAAGCAAACACCGAGCCTTTCTCATGTTAACTTCTTGGTTCTTCGAGGCACATCTCGCCATCGAACTGGTCAAGTCTGAATAGAAAAGCTTGCGTCCAATCTTCCGGGCCGGATGCTCTTGATCGAAATCCACAGAACCTTTGTAAACTTCGACGAGATCATTAGGTTCTGAGACGTAGTAATACTCGTTCCCAAAAAATTGGAAAAACCTTACCACAAAGAATATTCCGGCCGCCGCGGAAATGATAGAAATTGCCCAAGGAAAAAAGTTAAACTCAGGCACGCTTTGCGCATCTAGAATTATTTTAGCCGCGCCCGAAAAGTAAGCTATGCCGAATACAGAGGTGTAATTGGCCTGCTGATACAGGCGATCTTTCCACTCAAGCTCAAAATAATACTGCTTTTCGATTAACTTGAGGATCATCAGTCGAACAGGCTCGAGACCGAGCTTTCGTCCGCGATGCGGCGGACCGCTTCGCCGATCAGCGGGGCGATGGTGAGGTAGCGGATGCGCTTGGCATCCTTCGCGGCTTCGGCACCGGGGATCGTGTCGGTCACCACCAGTTCGGTCAGCTGCGAGCCGTCGACGCGCGCCACCGCGCCGCCCGACAGCACGCCGTGGGTAATGTACGCGGCGACCGAGGCGGCCCCCTGGGCCAGCAGCGCGTCGGCCGCGTTGCACAGCGTGCCACCCGAATCGACGATATCGTCGATCAGTACGCAGTGGCGGCCCTGCACGTCGCCGATGATGTTCATCACTTCCGATTCGCCGGGCCGATCGCGGCGCTTGTCGACGATCGCCAGCGGCGCGTTGTCGAGCCGCTTGGCGAGCGCGCGGGCGCGGACCACGCCGCCCACGTCGGGGCTGACCACCATCAGGTCACGATCGCCATAACGGGCCTGGATATCCGCCGCCATCACGGGCGCGGCAAACAGGTTGTCGGTCGGAATGTCGAAGAAGCCCTGGATTTGCCCGGCGTGCAGATCCACCGCCAGCACGCGGTCGGCCCCCGCCTGGGTGATCAGGTTGGCGACCAGCTTGGCGCTGATCGGTGTGCGCGGGCCGGGCTTGCGGTCCTGCCGGGCATAGCCGAAATAGGGCACCACCGCCGTGATCCGACGGGCCGACGCGCGCTTGAGCGCATCGATGCAGATCAGCAGTTCCATCAGGTTGTCGTTGGCCGGGAAACTGGTCGACTGGAGGACGAACACATCCTCCCCGCGCACGTTCTCGTGAATCTCGACGAAGACCTCCTCGTCCGCGAAGCGCCGCACGCTGGCATCGGTCAGCGGGATCTCGAGATAGCCTGCAATGGCTCGGGCGAGAGGCAGGTTCGAATTGCCGGCCATCAGTTTCATGCGAGGGGCGTTCCTTCGTTGGATATGGGCAAGGGGCGTGCTGGCGTAGACCGGGCGGGCAGCCCTGCGTCCCGAAAGCGGCTAACCCCCGCGTCATCCGATTGCAATGTGTGGATCGCGCAAGCCCCGGCTCGCCCCACACACAAATTGCTTTCCTACCGGGGCCGGGGCGTGGCTTATGCTCGCCGATGGGCAAGCCCTGCGCACACCATGTCCGCCGCCGCCCCGGCTGGTTCCGCCCCGTGCCCCTGCGGGCGCGGCGCGACGGCTGGAGCCCGTGGCGCCAGTGCGCTTTCCTCGCCCAGCTTTACTTCACCGGATCGGTGGCTGCGGCGGCGCGGCGGGTCGGGATGAGCCGGGCGAGCGCCTATCGCCTGCGCGAGCGGCCCTAAGCGCGCTCCTTCGCCTATGCGTGGGACCGGGTGCTCACGCCGCCCGGATCGGGCCGGATGGCCGCCCCGCGCGATGATTTCCGGAAGGTGACACTCGCGCAGCTCGCGCAGCTCGCGCAGCGGGTCGAGGCGGGGCTCGTCCAGCCGGTGATCTATCGCGGAAGGATGACCGCAATCCGCCGCAAGGCAGAGAATGCCGCGCTTTTGCGGTTGGCGCGCCGTACGGGCGGGCCGATCGTGCGGATGACGCGCGGAGAGGGGTCGGAGTTTTCCGAAAGACCCGGGTCGGTGTGTCGCCGAAGGGCCCGACCCGATCATTGGCAGAGCATGGGTCCGCAGGTTCACCCGGCGGCGCGAAAGGAAGCACCAGGCCCGGGCCTGGCCCGGGCCGACGCAGAAGGAGAAGGCACTCCCACCTCCACCCGTCACCCCGGGCTCGACCCGGGGTCGGTGCTGTCTTCGGCCTGGCGTGATGAGAAGATGGAAGCAGTACGCGCCTGGCTCGGGGGCCGGGATGACGGAATTGCGAGGCGCGATGTCTGTCACGGGCGTGCGAGGACCGCCGTGCGGGAGGAGGGACCAGCGTCCCTCCGCCTACTAACGCGCGCGGTGCTCGCTCTTGATCCAGCGCGAGTCCCTGTCGGGCGTGCGAGGACCGTAGCTCGGGAGGAACTGGCAGCGCCTCCCCACGTCTTATCGCGCCCGGTGCTCGCTCTTGATCCAGCGCGAGTCCCTGTCGGGCGTGCGAGGACCGTCGTTCGGGAGGAACCGGCAGCGCCTCCCCACGTCTTACCGCGCCCGGTGCTCGCTCTTGATCCAGCGCACGGTGCCGCTGGAGGAGCGCATGACCACGCTCTCGGTCGTCATGCGGCCGCCGGGCAGGCGCTTCACGCCGTCGAGCAGCGAGCCCGAGGTCACGCCTGTGGCGGCGAAGATGCAATCGCCCTTGGCGAGGTCTTCGAGCTTGTAGATCCGGTCGAGGTCCTCGATCCCCCACTTGGCGGCGCGGGCACGCTCGTCCTCGTTGCGGAAGACGAGGCGGCCGTTGAACTGCCCGCCGACGCAGCGCAGCGCCGCCGCGGCGAGCACGCCCTCGGGTGCGCCGCCCTGGCCCATGTACATGTCGATCGTGGTGTTGGGATCGGTCGTCGCGATCACCCCGGCGACATCGCCGTCACCGATCAGCACGACACCGCAGCCCAGCCCGCGCAGCTCGGCGATCATGTCTTCGTGGCGCGGCCGGTCGAGCACGCACACGATGATGTCCGAAGCTTCGACGCCCTTAGCCTTAGCCACCGCCTTCACGTTCTCGGACGGCGACTTTGCAAGGTCGATCACGCCTTCGGGATAGCCCGGGCCGACCGCGATCTTGTCCATATAGGTGTCGGGCGCGTTCAGCAGGTTGCCCTCTTCAGCCGCCGCCAGCACGGCCAGCGCGTTGGGCCCGGCCTTGGCGGTGATGGTGGTGCCTTCCAGCGGGTCGAGCGCGATGTCGATCTTCGGGCCGGTGCCCGGCGCACCGCCAACCTTCTCGCCGATATAGAGCATCGGGGCCTCGTCGCGCTCGCCCTCGCCGATCACGACCGTGCCATCGATGTCGAGCTTGTCGAACGCCCGGCGCATCGCTTCGACCGCGGCGGCATCGGCGGCCTTCTCATCCCCGCGGCCGATCAGGCGCGAGGCCGCGATCGCCGCCTTTTCGGTGACCCGCACCATTTCGAGGACCAGCACCCGGTCGAGTTCATTCGCTGTCGCGTTGCTTTGGGTGTTCATATGCGATTCAGTCCCTCTGGTCTGCTGTGCGGTTTCCTCAATGCGCCTAGTGCGGGAGCGTGGTGATGTCGATAAGGTCGCTTGTATTCACTGCCCCCTTGCTGGCCGCCGTGCCGGCGGCGGCGCAGCCCTCTGCAGCCCGGGACGCGGGGAAGGAAAGCGACGCCGCCTCCCCCGACGAGGTGGCCGAGCAGCTGATCCAGCGCGCCAAGGAGACCTATTCGGTCGCGGAGCCGCCGCCCGAACGCCCCGCCGATTGTGTCGAGGTGGACGACGGCTCGATCATCGTCGTGTGCGCTCCGATCGAGGGCGATCCGGCCCGGTTTCGCGGAAAGTCCCGGCTGGACGAAGGGGACGACAGCCACCTGAGCTGGGACGGCGGTGCACCTGATGTTTCCGGACCCGGCATTTTCAGGGGCGCTCCGACAGCCACTTTCGGCGCGCCTCCGCCGCCTGCCTACCTCATCGACTTCTCCGAATTGCCCGACGCCCCGCCCGGATCGGATGCGGACCGCATCTCGCGCGGGCTCGCCCCCCGCGGCAGCCAATACGACGGAGGCGAGCCGGCGCCGGATACGCAGAGAATCGCCGACAGTGAGGCACCGGAGGCGAGGGAAGGAAAGGAGGAAGCGCCCGACAAATAGGCCGCCGGTCAGCCCATCATGATCGGCATGGCGAGCGGCGGCTCGGCAATGCTCGGCGAATCCTTCAGCCGGGCCAGCGCATCGCGCACGTTGCGGGCCGGGGCCTTGTGGGTGACCACCGCGATGGTGATTCCCGCCTCGTTCGTGCCGGCGCTTTCGCCTTCCTGAATCAGGCTCTGGATACTGACCCGCGCATCGCGCATCGCGGCGGCGAGTTCGGCCAGCACGCCGGGCCGGTCGGCCACGACGAAGCGCAGGTAGTAGCGCGCCTCTCGCGCACCCGAATCGGCACGCTCGGCGGGCACCAGCCGGGCGCCCGGCACCGCGAAGGCGGGCCGCGCCTCGCCCCGGGCCAGCGTGACGATATCGGCAACGACGGCACTGGCGGTCGATTCGCTGCCCGCGCCCGCGCCCTGGATGAGGATCGGCCCGGCATAGTCGCCCTGCGCTAGCACCGCGTTGGTCGGCCCGTCGATCGCGGCCAGCGGATGGTCCGCCGGGAGCAGGCAGGGCCGCACGCGCTGCAGCAGCCGCGCAGGCTCCGCGTCGCGGCGTTCCAGGTCGGCCATCGCGACCAGCCTGATCGAATAGCCGAGCCGTTCGGCCTGCAGGATGTCGGCGGCGCGAATGTCGCGGATGCCCTCCACCTCGACGCCCGCGAAATCGGGCTGCACGCCGAAGGCCAGCGCCGCGAGAATCGCGAGCTTGTGCGCCGCGTCGCCGCCATCGACATCGAGCGCCGGGTCCGCCTCGGCGTATCCCAGCCGCTGCGCCTCGCTCAGCGTTTCGGCGAAGTCCTCGCCCGAACGTTCCATCGCGGAAAGGATGTAGTTGCTCGTCCCGTTGAGGATGCCTTCGATCCGGTCGACCCGGTTGCCGACCATGCCTTCGCGCAGGGTCTGCAGGATCGGTGTGCCCGCGCAAACCGCGGCTTCGAACAGCAGGGCCGCGCCGCTCGCTTCGGAGGCTTCGGCCAAGGCGAGCCCGTGTTCGGCAATCATCGCCTTGTTTGCGGTCACCACCGGACGCCCGCTGGCGAGAGCGGACCGCGCCAGTTCAAGCGCCGAACCGCCGGTCCCGCCGATCACCTCGACCACCGCGTCGAGCCCGGGATGGCCCGCCAGCTCGGCCGGATCGTCGCACCATGTGTAGGACGAGAGATCGACGCCCCGGTCCCGCGAACGGTCGCGCGCGCTCACCGCTACCACGTCTATGCGCCGTCCGGCGCGTGCCTCCAGCAGGTCGGCATGCTCGGCCAGCAGGCGCAGCACGCCCGTCCCGACGGTGCCCAGCCCAGCGATTCCCAGTTTGAATGCTTCACTCATGATGGGCACGCGTTAGGCATCGCACACGCGAAGGCAAGCCTTTGCGCCACTGTGGCGTGCGTCAGCGCGCTTCTTGGGGATCAGTAGCGCAGCGTCGGGGCCCCGCGCAGCCGCGTGCATGGGCCCAGCTGCGAAACGACATAGCGATAGTCGTCGCTCGCCCGTGCCCGGTCCGCCGGATCGCGGGCGAGGTTCGCCTCGCTCGGCAGGGTCGACGGCAGCGAACAGGCCAGCCGGTAGTGCGCCAGCGAGCCCTGCGGCGGGACGCGAGCCGCCTGATCGACGATCTCGGAGAACGAGACGCCCCAGACCGGCTCCATGCCGGGCCGGCGCACGACACTGATGGCGGCCGGAGCATCGGTCACGGTGTCGAGAAAGATCTGGGTCTCCGATTCGCCTGCCAGGGTACCGGCCACGGACAGGGCATCGCGCACGCCGACGATTCGCGGCGGCGCATCGGGTGCGACCAGCTGTTCCAGAATGGTACGCGTACGCCGCTCAAGCTGCTCGTTCCAGAGAAGCTGGGCGTCGGGCGCGACCAGCTGCAACTCGCCCGGACGACCGGCGACAGGGCGGGCGAAGAGCAGCACTTCTTCCTTGCGCAGCTTCGGCTTGCGCCCGCGCGAATCGAAGGGAAGGTCGACAAGGTAGCGGACCCGCTCGCCCACCGGTGTGCTCCCCGCCAGTAGGCTCACCGTATCCGCCTCAATGTAGAAGCGCGCGTGTCCCGGGCGCAGACCCGGTGCACGCTCCGGCTCCACGTCGCTTTGCCGGCGGATCTTCGCCCGCACGACGAGGTCGGCATAGTCGGCCAGATCTATCAGGTCGGCATCGCTGGCCTGTTGCGGGCCCGCGGGCGACGGGGTTGCAGTCTGCGCGGCGACGGCACCGCCGGGCAGGGGGCCGACGGCCAGAAGGGCCGTGGCAATGATCGGGGCGAGGAACTTCACTTCGATCTCCGGGATTGAGTATGGCGGGCCCCAACCTGGACCCGTTTCGATCGGATTATAAGCGTGGAGACAGATTACGCCGTGAATCCCTACTGAACCGATTAAGGGTTTGCAGAGGGTAGGCATCCTGTTTAAGACCCGCCGAGTTCGGGTGGACGGTAGGAAATTACCCGAACAAGGCCCCTCCGGCTAAATTCATTGCGCCCTCGGGTTCTTCCCGGGATGCAACCGAATTGGTCCGGGGAGGTCGGAATTATCGCCGTCCGGTGCAGCCGCCGGACATGATCGCCGGGCCGCGCCCGGTGCTTGATGGAGTGATGCGACTGCATGGCTTATTCAGATCAACAGATGAGCGGCAACAAGATTGTCGCGATCATCATCGTCGGTCTTATTCATGTCGTCATCGGCTACGTCCTTATTACCGGCCTGGCTTACGAAGCCGCCAAGAAGGTCGTGGAACGAGTGACGACAGTCGATATCGAGGAACCGCCGCCGCCCGAGCCGGAGGAAGAGCCCCCGCCACCTGAGCAGCCGCAGCCGGAAACGGCGCCGCCGCCTCCGGTTGCACCGCCGCCTCCGGTATCCGTGGCCACCAACCCGCCGCCGATCCGGACGCAGCAGACGATTCCGCCGCCAGCGCCGCCTGCGCTGCGGATTCCGCCGGCAGCACCGGTTGCGCCTCCCGCGCCGCCGCCGCCGCCCCCGCCGCCCCCGCCGCCTCCGCCTCCGGCAGAGCCGCTCAAGCCGAGGGGCAATCCGGGCAGCTGGATCACGGATTCGGACTACCGGTCCAGCTGGACCAGTCGCGAGTACGCCGGTACGGTTTCGTTCTCGCTGACGATCGGCGACAATGGTCGGGTCACCGGCTGTTCGATCACCGGTGGTAGCGCTCCGGGCGAGCTGAAGGATGCGACCTGCCGCTTGCTGGAACGTCGGGCCCGGTTCAACCGCGGCGGTACGTTCAACGGCACGGTCCGCTGGCAGATCCCGGATTGATTTGAGTGGCGCGCGCCCGCCGTGGGGGACCCACGGGCGCGCGTCGATTTTCTAAGTTAGCCAATACCTTTTGGAGAGTTCGCGATGTTCATCAATCTTATGGCGGCCGCCGGCGAGGCAGGTCCGCAGACTGAATTCGGTTTCATGGAAGCGATGGAACAGGGCGGCCCGATCGCCTGGACCATTCTGGCCGTTCTCGTCATCATGTCGGTAGGCTCGTTCTACATCCTGATCACCAAGCTGCTCGAGCAGAACAAGGTGCTCAACCAGTACAAGAAGGTCCGCACGCAGTTCTGGCGCGCCAACACCCTCGAAGAAGGCGCCGGCAAGCTCGACAAGAACAGCGCATGGCGCCAGATGGTCGACGACAGCGTCGCCGCACAGGCTTCGCACGGCAAGATGACCGACAGCATGGAAGCGCATGACTGGATGCACGGTTCGCTCGCCCGTTCGCAGGATGCGATCATGTCGCGCCTCAACGGCGGCCTCGCCTTCCTCGCTACCGTCGGTGCGACCGCACCGTTTGTCGGCCTGCTCGGCACGGTTATCGGTATCTACCGCGCGCTGATCAACATCGGCCTCGCCGGTTCGGCCTCGATCGACAAGGTCGCAGGCCCGGTTGGTGAAGCGCTGATCATGACCGCCATCGGCCTGCTGGTCGCTGTGCCGGCCGTGTTCGCCTACAACTGGCTGATGTCGCGCAACAAGAAGATCGCCGAGCTGCTGACCGGCTTCTCGACCGATCTGCTGGCCTACATCAACTCGAACGGCGCGGTTCGCCCGATGACTGCCGCTTCGACGCAGCAGGCTGCCAAGACCGTCAAGAAGTAAGTTGGAGCGGGGCCGGGCACCGCTCGGCCCCACTTCGGATGATTCCCAGGCTGATTAACGGATAGGACGCAGACCATGGCGATTTCCACGGGAGGCGACGGCAATACGCCGATGGCAGACATCAACACCACTCCACTGGTGGACGTGATGCTGGTGCTTCTCATCATCTTCCTGATCGCGGTTCCGGTCGCGATCCAGACGATCGAAAAGCTCGAAGTGCCGATTTTCGAATCGACCGAATCGAAAGACAAGGTCGAGAACCTGCTGATCACTGTCAGCACGACCGATTCCGAGGGCCGCACCGCCGGCACGGTCAATTCGGACTTCACCGGCGCCGCGCGCGATGGCGAATGCCGAATTTATTTCGGCAACATCACCCCGGTCACCTCGGAAGAGCTGTACGACCGGGCCTTCGAACGGCTCGACAATATCGTTCAGGGCGCAGGTGGAGCGGAAGCGATCATGGAGGATCCCGACCTGATCCCGCAGGTTCACATTCGCGGCGACGTGAACGCCCCGTGGCGCTGCGTGGCCGGGACGATCTACAACGTGCAGGCCGCCGGCTATCCGACCGTCGGGTTCATCTCGAACCCGGTCGATCCGAACGCCTGATCCGGCCCGACGAAGAACTTAGGAGACTACCCCCATGGCTATGTCAGGCGGAAGCGATGATGGCGCTCCGATGATGGAAATGAACATGACGCCGTTGATCGACGTCCTGCTCGTGCTCCTCATCATGTTCATCATCACCATCCCGGTCGCGACCCACGCGGTCAATATCGACCTCCCGCAGCCGAACCCGAACGATCCCCAGCAGGATATCGATCCGGTCAAGAACAAGATCGTCCTCACCCAGAACGACGAGATTCTGTGGAATGGCGAAGCGATCAATCAGGGACAGCTGGTTCGCAATCTCGAGCTGACCCGCGAAATCGAGCCCGAGCCCGAACTCCAGTTCGAGCCCGAGGCGCTGGCGAGCTACGACCTGTCGGCCAAGACGCTCAACATCATCAAGGCGTCGGGCGTCACGAAGTTCGGCTTCGTCGGCAACGAGCAGTACCGCACCTTCGGCAAAGCCGAGTAAGGCGACACGCGATACGCGAATGCGACAGCACCTGCGAACGACAAGGGGCGGAGCGATCCGCCCCTTTTTTGTGCCTGCTGTCCTTATGGCCAAAATGTTATACTCTCACATGCAGAGGCCGATAACGGCCCGCTTATGGGAGAATGATCATGGCTTTCGCTGCTTCGCGCAATAATTCCCGGTCCGGCCCGCCGCTGGCCGCCATGATTCCCCTCGCGACCCATTCGGTCGATATCGATGTCGGCACCGGTGAGGGCAGTTTCGATGTCGATCCGGTGATGAACAAGGTGGTGGTGACGGAAAGCGGTAGCGTGCTGTGGAATGGCGAGGCCGTAAGCCAGACGCAGCTCAGGGCGAATCTCGCCCTGACCAGCGAGATCGCGCCCGAGCCGGAGCTGCAGTTCGAGCCGGAAGCCGATGCCAGCTACGAGCTTTCGGCGCGTACCCTGAACCTGATCGAGGCGTCCCCCGTCACCACATTCGGCTTCGTCGGGAACTAGAAGTATCGCCAGTTCCCGAAGCAATAGAGCGGACTGCGGGGCGGTTTTCAGGCGCGAGGGCGCATCGCCTCGGCCGCCAGGCTGTCCGCTTCTAGCAATAGCTCATCGTCGAGAGAACCCTGGGGCACGCTCTCGCGCCCGATCATGACCATCACCGGCACGGCCAGCGGGCTGACCCGGTCCAGCTCGACATGCACCAGATCGCGCTGGGCCCGGTCGAGCAGGTCGCCCAGTCGGCCGACGTCGGTCATGCGCATACGGGCATCGGCCCAGGCCGCCTCCAGAAGCACATGGTCGGGCTCGTACTTGCGCAGCACATCGTAGATCAGATCGGTCGAGAAGGTGACCTGCTTGCCGGTCTTGCGCTTGCCGGGATGCTGCCGTTCCACGAGCCCGCCGATCACCGCGACCTCGCGGAAGGATCGCCGCAACAGGTGCGAATCCTGCACCCAGTCGACGAATTCGTGCGTGAGGATATCGGGTGAGAGAAGCGGCGCCGGGTCGGTCACCGGCTTCAGCCCCCAGACCGCGAGCGAATAGTCGTTCGCCACGAAGCCGCCGGGCATCAGGCCGCGATCTTCCATTCGCTTGGTGATGAGCATGCCGAGCGACTGGTTCGCGTTCCAGCCGATGAAGGTGTAGTAGACCGTGTATTCGCGGCCGCCGCGCGGGAAGCTCTCCACCAGCAGGTTCTCCGGACCCGGCATGGCGCTGCGCCAGTCCTGCATCTCCAGCCATTCGCGCACATCGTCGGGGAAGCGGCCCCATCCTGCGCGATCGACCAGCATCGCCCGCACCCGGTCCGCCAGGTGCGTCGTCAACGGCATGCGCGCGCCACCATAGCTGGGGATCATCGCCGATTTTGTCGAGGCACGCACGATGATCTCCATGTCGCGCAGCTGCTCGACTTCCAGCGAGGTCCCGGCAAAGGCAAAGGTATCGCCGGGGGAGAGCTGCGCGGCGAAGTTCTCCTCCACCCGGCCAAGCGAGCGCCCGTTTCGGAAACGCACCTCGAGCATCTGCGCATCCATGATGATCCCGGCATTGAGGCGGTGGCGCGCGGCATGCTGCGGATGGGTCAGCCGCCATTCGCCCGACCGGTCGCGCACGATCCGCTGGAAGCGGTCATAGGCCTTCAGCGCATAGCCCCCGGTCGCGACGAAATTGAGCACCCGCGCGAAGACCTCTTCATCGACCCACGCAAACGGAAGCGCGCTGCGCACCTGTGCCAGCAGATCGCCCTCCTCGAAGGGGGCGGCGCAGACGCACGCCATCACATGCTGGGCCAGCACATCGAGCCCGCCAGGGCGGAAATCCTCGCCGTCGCGCTGCCCTTCGTCGACCGCGTCCTTGGCGGCCTGCGCCTCGAGAAATTCGAACCGGTTGCCCGGCACCAGCAGCGCACGGCTGGGCTGGTCGAGCCGGTGGTTGGCACGCCCCACACGCTGCAGCAGGCGCGAGGAGCCCTTCGGTGCCCCCATCTGCACCACGCAGTCGATGTCACCCCAATCGACCCCCAGATCGAGGCTCGCGGTCGCCACAAGCGCCCGCAGCTCGCCCGCCGCCATCGCGCCCTCCACCTTCTCGCGCGCCTCGCGGCTGAGCGATCCGTGGTGGATGCCGATCGGCAGCTTGTCCTCGTTCACGTCCCACAGGTTCTGGAAGATATATTCGGCGAGGAAGCGCGTGTTCGTGAAGACCAGCGTGGTGCGGTTCTGCCGCAGCACCTCGTAGAGCTGTGGGATCGCCCAGGTCGCGGCATGCCCGCCCCAAGGCACCCGGTTCTCGTCCGGCAGCAGGATTTCGACCTCGGGCGGTGCTCCGGGCTCGCCCTGCACCACCGCGACACGGTCTATCTCGCCCCACGGCGCGAGCCAGGCGCGAAACCCCTCCTGGTTGGCGACCGTGGCCGAGAGTGCGGCGCGCTGCATATCCGGCGCGATGGCCTGCAACCGAGACAGGCACAGCGCCAGAAGATCGCCCCGCTTGCCGGTGGCGAAGGCGTGAATCTCATCGATCACGATCCGCCTGCAGCTCGCGAAGAGATCGAAGCTTTCTGGGTAGGAGAGCAGCAGCGAGAGGCTCTCGGGCGTGGTCAGCAGCACATGTGGGGGTTTGTCGCGCTGTCGCCGCTTACGGTCCGACGAAGTATCGCCACTGCGTGTTTCGACGCGGATGGGCAGGCCCATCTCCTCGATCGGGACGAGGAGGTTGCGTGCCACATCCTGAGCCAAAGCCTTGAGGGGTGAGACGTAGATCGTGTGAAGCCCGTCGGGCCGAGCCGCATCGCCGAGCCGCGAGGGGGTGAAATCCGCAAGCGTCGGCAGGAAGCCGGCGAGCGTCTTGCCCGCGCCCGTATCCGCGACGAGCAGTGCGTGATCGCCGCGGTCGCTCGCCTCCAGCATCGCGCGCTGGTGATCGCGGATGCGCCATCCACGACCTGCGAACCATTCGTCAATTTCTGGCGGTATGCCCGTGCCCGTCATGCCATGACAACGCATGGGCAGCGCGTTGGAGCCGGAGCTTATTCGGCGCCAATTTCTTCCATGGCTTCCTCGAAGCTCTCACCCTGTTCGGCCGGCGCTTCGGCGTCATCTTCCAAGCTGGCTGCGGCATCGACTGCTGGGGCCTCCTGTGCTGGATCGGCACTGGTCATACTCACGCGCAGCATATCCTGATCGACCCCGAGAATTTCCGATGCGCGGCGCTGCTCCGACGGGGTCAAATCGTCGTAACCGCGCGGTTCTGGCAATCCATCGGCAGCACCGCTTTGCCCGTCGAACAAGCCCGACATTTCTTCCATCAGAGTGGGCATAGCCTGCCCCACGCTTGCCATAACCTGCGGATCGGAAAACATGATCAGACTTTCGCCCGCATATTTCGCGCCGGCCGGGGTCGAGAAAAACGCGTCTATCGCTTCTAGCTCGCCATCAGAGAAGCGCGTCGCCAATGCACGGGAAAGGCCGTCGCGCAAGCCGGGTTCGAGGCGATCGAAGACCCGCTCCATCAGGGCGGTCATTTCCGCCATGTCCGAAGCGATGCGTTCCTGGTAAACCGGATCGAAAATCCTGGTGAGCTCGCGCCGTTGCTCTTCGGTCAATTCCTCGACCTCCTGGCCGTAGAGCCCGGTGTAATCGGCGAGGTCGAGACTGCTCATCGCATCGCTCTCGTCCACTGCCATATCGAAGATGCCGCCAAGGGTGCCGTCCATCATGTCGCGCATCATGCGCGCATAGACGCCTTCCGGCACCAGAGCCGCCGCAACCGCACCCGCTGCGGGCAGGCGGGCCTCCTGCTCTTCGGTCAGGGGCTCGGCATTGAAGATCGCGCCCATCATCTCGGCCATGGCGGCACCGCGATCCTGCCCGGCCTCGCCTGCCTGCGCCTGATCCACTTCGGCCTGGATATCGTCGACAGAGAGATCGGACCCATGCTCTCCGTCCTGGGCGAGCGCGGGCTGCGCAAATGCGAGCGTCCCTATCACGGCCGCCAGTGCTATGTTCTTCATCACTGTTCCCCACTCACTCGCCAAAACTGCCGCGACCTACCTCGCTATCAATGCCCTGCCTGCGGGCCACGTTCGAGACCCGACAGGGCCAGTTGCTCGTCGATCTGCTCCATCAGCCGTGCAAGCCCGGCCTCGCTGTCGCTTTCGGCCCGCGCGACCAGCACGTCCTGCGTATTTGAGGCGCGCAGGAGCCACCAGCCGTCCGCGTTGGTTACGCGTACGCCATCGGTGGCGTCGACCTCTGCCGGGGAGCCGGCCAGCCGGTCGCGCACCTCGTCGATCGCGGCGAACTTGCGGCTCTCGTCCACCTGGAAGCGCATTTCCGGGGTGTTGATCATCGCCGGCATGGAGCCGCGCAGCTCGGTCACCGATTGGCCCAGCCGGGCCGAAGCCGCGATCAGCCTGACCCCGGCGTAAAGCGCATCGTCGTAACCGTAATAGGTATCCGCGAAAAACACGTGGCCGCTCATCTCGCCCGCCAGCGGCGAGCCAGTTTCCTTCATTTTGGACTTAATCAGCGAGTGACCGGTCTTCCACATCACCGGCTTGCCGCCATGCGCTGCGACATGATCGAACAGCGCACGGCTGGCCTTCACATCCGCGATAATCGTCGCCCCGGGGTGCCGCTTCAGCAAATCCTGCGCGTAGATCATCAGCAGCTGGTCGCCCCAGATCACCCGCCCCTCGCCATCGATCGCGCCGATCCTGTCGCCGTCGCCGTCGAAAGCGACCCCGAAATCGAGGTTCTTCTCCGCGACCAGCGCGCGCAGGTCCGCCAGATTCTCCTCGACCGTAGGATCGGGATGATGATTGGGAAACGTGCCGTCGATCTCTGCATAGAGGACATGATGCTCGCCCGGCAGCCGCGCGACGAGCTTTTCGAGCGCGGGGCCCGCCGCCCCGTTGCCCGCGTCCCAGCCGATCTTGAGCTTGGCGAGCTTCTCCGGGTCGATCCCCTCGAGACCTTCCAGCAGCCGTTCGACGAAAGCATCGATCAGCGGGCGATCGCTGACCGCACCGGTGCCGTCCTCCCAGTCGCCCGCCTCGGCGATCTTTCCGAGACGCTGGATGTCGTCGCCGAAAAACGGACGGCCCTGAAGCACCATTTTGAAGCCGTTGTAATTGGGGGGGTTATGGCTGCCGGTTATCTGGATGCCGCCATCCACCTCCTGCGCTGAGGCTTCCGCGTAATAGAGCATCGGCGTCGCGCCGAGGCCGATCCGCACCACATCGCAACCGCTCGCCGTAAGGCCCTCGACCAGCGCGTGTTCGAGGACGGGAGAGCTTTGCCGGCCGTCATAGCCGACCGCGACGGTGGAACCGCCCGCGCGCCGCAGCAGCGTGCCGAAGCTGCGGCCGATCGCGCGCGCATCGTCTGCCTCCAGCGTTTCGCCGATTACGCCGCGAATGTCATATTCGCGCAGGATGGACGGGTCGAAGCTATGGCTCATGAAGGTCTCTCATCTTGCGGCAGGTTGTCGATCAGGGTGTCGCGTGCGGCATTGGCCTCGTGCACCTGGGCTGCGGTGCCGCCCATGTCGGGATGGACCTGGCGCACCAGGCGCTTGTGCGCCTCGATAATTTGCGCATGGCCGGCCTCGGCCGAAACGCCCAGCAGCTTGCGCGCGCGGAACACGGTCTGCGAACTGGTCGGTTTGGGCTTGAGGAAGTCCCACGGCCAACGCCCCAGGCCCCAGCGGCAGAGCACGCTGAGCACTGCGGCGAGGACCAGCAGGCGGATCATGCCGCTTCGAGCGCGCGGTTGGCGCCTTCGGGGACCGGCAGGCGCAGGTTGTGCACCAGCTGGCGCAGTTCCTGCCGGGCGACGAGGTGGCTGGTGCCCAGATCGCCGAGGTAGCCCTTGTCGAGCAGGGTCAGGCCCGAGGGGAAGAGCTCGCGATAGATCACACGCTCGGACAGGCCGGAAGATACGCGGAAGCCCACGCGCTTGCTGAGCTCTTCCAGCGCGCGCTCGATCCGGACCATGTTACGCGCCTCGGTGTGGCCGGTGCGGTTGCGCACCACCACCCAGTCCATCTGCGGTCGATCCTGCTCGATCGCGGTCTTGCTGCGCGCAAGCCGCGCTTCCCAGATCAGCTCGGCATAGAAGCTGAGTCGGCGGACCTTGAAGCTTTCCGCATCCACCTGGCCGATCAGGTCGAAGTCGACGAAGCTGTCGTTCAGCGGGGTGACCAGCGTATCGGCCTCGCGCGCGACATGGCGTGCCAGCGGATCGTCACGGCCCGGCGTGTCGAAGATGAGGAAGTCCGCATCTTCCGCCAGTTCCTTTGCCCGGGCTTCCAGCGCCGCCTCATCGCCCTCCGAGAAGACTTCGCAGCGCGCGGTCGGCAGCGGAATATTGCGCCGTTTCGCCGTCTCGTCGCGATTTTCGAAATAGCGGTCCATCGTGCGCTGGCGATGATCGAGGTCGATCGCAGCCACCCGCGCGCCCTGATAGGCAAGCGCCACTGCGACATGCACCGCCGTCGTCGATTTTCCGGTTCCGCCCTTCTCGTTGGCGAACACGATCCGATGGGTGCGACGACCTGACACTTTCGGGCGATCCTTTGTTGATTGCGGGATGGGCCCCAGCATCGCTAGGCCACTCGTTATTATCTATCGGAGGGGCCTGACCCATGCAATCGATTGACCGGCTGGAACTCTTGAGAACTACCGTGACGGCTTGGCGCGCGGCGGGCGAGAGTGTCGCTCTCGTGCCGACCATGGGCGCACTGCACGAGGGCCACCTAACGCTGGTACGTACAGCGCGCGAGCGGGCGGACCGCGTGGTCGTCTCGATCTTCGTCAACCCGACCCAATTCGGCCCGAACGAGGATCTCGACGCCTATCCGCGCACGATGGAAGCCGATACGCAGCTTCTGGAGAACGAGGGTGTCGATGCGCTGTGGGCCCCGGATGCGGCGACCATGTATCCCGAAGGCTTCGCCACTAGCATCGCGGTAGAGGGCGTGAGCGCCGATTTCTGCGGAGCGAGCCGCCCCGGTCACTTCGCGGGCGTCGCCACGGTGGTCTGCAAGCTGTTCAACCAGGTGCGCCCCGATTTTGCGCTGTTCGGCGAGAAGGATTGGCAGCAGCTCGCGGTGATCCGCCGTATGGCCCGCGATCTGGACTTGGCGCTTCCGCACGCCGACGCGATCCTCGGCGTGCCCACCGTGCGCGAGGCGGACGGGCTCGCGCTGTCCAGCCGCAACCGCTATCTGGACGAGACGGCGCGCGCGCAGGCCGCAGCGCTACCCGCAGCCATGCGGCAGGCGATCGCGCGGATCGAAGCCGGTGCCCCTGTCGGTGCCGCGCTGCGCGATCTGGAGCGCAAGCTGATCGAGGGCGGATTTTCGAAGGTCGACTATGCCGCCCTCGCCGATGCCGCTTCTCTCGAACGGATCGATTCGCTGGGCGATCGCCCCGCCCGCCTGCTGGTGGCCGCGCATATCGGGGGGACCCGCCTGATCGACAATCTCGCGGCAACCCCGAGGTGACCTGACCGGCAGGAAGCGCGCATTCGCTGCAAGCCTTTGAAGAGGCTGCAGCCTGTAGGTTTCGGCAGCGATGCAAGAGACTGGAGCGGGTAAGGGGAATCGAACCCCTCTAGCCAGCTTGGAAGGCTGGAGCATTACCACTATGCTATACCCGCCCGCTCGATCTGCCTTTGCCATCGGCGGGCGCCGTGCGTCAATCGCTTGTGCGCATTCCGCATGCGATGCGCTTGCACCGGCCCAAGCCATTCTTTCTTGGCGCGCCTGAACGCAGTCGCCATGAATGGCGCCAATGGCCAAGCTTACCCATCTCCAGCGCCTCGAGGCCGAGGCGATCCACATCATGCGCGAGGTCGTTGCCGAAACGCAGCGCCCCGTGATGCTCTATTCCGCGGGCAAGGACAGCGCGGTGATGCTGCATCTGGCGCGCAAGGCGTTCCACCCGTCCGCCCCGCCCTTCCCGCTGCTGCATGTCGATACGACCTGGAAGTTCCGGGAGATGTATGCGGTGCGGGACGATTCCGCGAAGGCGGCGGGGATGGAACTGCTCGTGTGGCAAAACCCCGAGGCGAAGGAGCGCGGGATCAATCCCTTCGATCACGGGCCGCTCCATACCGACATGTGGAAGACGCAGGGGCTGAAACAGGCGCTCGACCATCACGGCTTCGACGCGGCCTTCGGCGGAGCGCGGCGCGATGAAGAAAAGAGCCGCGCCAAGGAGCGCGTCCTCTCATTCCGCACTGCGACCCATGCGTGGGACCCGAAGAACCAGCGGCCCGAACTCTGGAACCTCTACAACACGCGCAAGAATGCGGGCGAGAGCATCCGCGCCTTCCCGCTGTCCAACTGGACCGAGCTCGACATCTGGCAGTACATCATGGCGGAAGGGATCGAGATCGCCTCGCTCTATTTCGCCGAACCCCGCCCCGTGGTGGAGCGGGACGGGATGCTGCTGATGGTCGATGACGACCGCTTCCCGCTGGCGGATGGCGAACAGCCGCAGACCCGCTCGGTCCGCTTCCGCACGCTCGGCTGCTATCCGCTGACCGGCGCGGTCGAGAGCGAGGCATCGAGCATCGAGGCGGTCGTGCAGGAAATGCTCCTGACCACCAGCAGTGAACGGCAGGGCCGCGCGATCGACAAGGAAGAAGGCGGCGCCGGGATGGAGAAGAAGAAGGCGGAGGGATATTTCTGATGGCCGATGCCGAATCCCCCACCACCTACCGGCCCGATGCGCTGATCGCGCAGGATATCGACGCCTATCTCGCGCGGCATCGCGACAAGGACATGCTGCGTTTCATTACCTGCGGCAGCGTCGACGACGGAAAGTCGACCCTGATCGGGCGGCTCCTGTACGATTCGCGGGCCGTGTTCGAGGACCAGCTGAGCCAGCTGCACGCCGACAGCGGCAAGGTCGGTACGCAAGGCGAGGCGCTGGACTTCGCATTGCTGGTCGACGGGCTTTCGGCGGAGCGCGAGCAGGGCATCACCATCGACGTCGCCTACCGCTTCTTTGCCACCGAAAGCCGCAAGTTCATCGTCGCCGACACCCCGGGGCATGAACAGTACACGCGCAATATGGTGACCGGTGCCTCGACCGCCGATGCCGCTGTCCTGCTGGTCGATGCGCGCAAGGGCGTGCTGGTCCAGACGCGGCGCCATGCCTTTCTCGCGCAGCTGCTGGGCATCCGCAACGTCATCCTCGCGGTGAACAAAATGGATTTGGTGGATTACGATGCGGGCGTGTTCGAGGCGATCCGCGCCGATTTCGCCACCTATGCGGACAATCTTGGCCTTGCCGATGTGACCGCGATCCCGATTTCGGGCTTCAAGGGCGACAACGTGGTCGATCGCTCCACCAGGATGGATTGGTACGATGGCCCGACATTGATCGGTGCGCTCGAGGCCGTGCCGATCACGGGCGAGAACGCGGAGGCCCGTCCCTTCCGCATGGCGGTCCAGTGGGTCAACCGGCCCAACCAGGACTTCCGGGGGTTCGCCGGACTGGTCAGCGAGGGCACGATCCGGCCGGACGATGCTGTGCGCATCCTCCCCGCGGGTGCCCGGACCACCATAAAGGCGATCGAGACCTTCGACGGGCCGCTGGATGAGGCGGTGGCCGGGCAATCCGTCACCCTCACGCTGGCGGACGAGGTCGATTGCAGTCGCGGTGACGTGATCGCGCTGGCGGACGATCCGCCGCAGGTCGCCGACCAGTTCGAGGCGAGCGTGGTGTGGATGGACCGGACCGCGCTGAAGCCGGGCCGTGGCTACTGGCTCAAGCTGGGCACCCGCACCGTGACCGCGACGCTGCAGGCTCCGAAATACGAGATCGACGTCAACAATCCGGTCGGCTCCGCTGCGCATCTGGCCGCCAAGACGCTGGAGCTGAATGGTATCGGGGTGCTCGAGCTGCGCACCGATCGCCCGATCACGTTCGAGGCCTATGCGCAAAGCAAGGCGCTCGGCGGATTTATCCTGATCGATAAGGAGAGCAACGCCACCGTCGGTTGCGGCATGCTCAACTTCGCCTTGCGCAGGGCGCAGAACGTCCACTGGCAGCCGACCGATATTGCCCGCGATCATCACGCCGCGATCAAGAACCAGGTCCCGCGCGTGCTGTGGTTCACCGGGCTTTCGGGCTCGGGCAAGTCGACCATCGCCAATGCGGTGGAGAAGAAACTCGCGCTGATGAACCGGCATACCTTCCTGCTCGACGGGGACAATGTCCGCCACGGGCTCAACAAGGACCTCGGCTTCACCGAGACCGACCGGATCGAGAATATCCGCCGTATCGGCGAAGTCGCCAAGCTGATGGCCGATGCCGGTCTGATCGTGCTGACCGCCTTCATCAGCCCCTTCCGGGCGGAGCGGCAGATGGTGCGCGACATGCTGCCCGAGGGCGAGTTCATCGAAATCTTCGTCGACACCCCGCTGGAAGTGGCGGAGGAACGCGACGTAAAGGGTCTCTACAAGAAAGCGCGGAGCGGACAGCTGAAGAATTTCACCGGGATCGACAGCCCTTACGAGCCCCCGCACGAACCCGAGATTCGCGTGAACACGGTGGACATGAGCGTGCAAGAGGCCGCCGACCACATCATCGCCCGGATCCTGCCGCTCAAATGAGGGCGCTGTCCGATACGCAACTGGCCGCCGAACTCGCGCGGCAGGCAGGCGAGATCGCGCGCGCGCTGCGTGCGGAGGGCCGGCTTGAGGGGCGCGCGCTCGGCGACGGGGGCGACAAGGCGGCCAACGCTTTCCTCGTGCCCGCGCTGCGCGAGCTTCGGCCCGAGGATGCCATCCTGAGCGAGGAGAGCGCTGACAGCCCCGACCGCCTGGCGTTCTCGCGTCTCTGGATCATCGATCCTGTCGACGGGACCCGCGAATTTGCCGAAGGGCGGGAAGACTGGGCGGTGCATGTCGCATTGGCGGTGGACGGCGTCGCCCATGCAGGCGCGGTCGCGCTGCCGGATCTGGGCATGGTGCTGACCAGCGAACGCGACCCGTCGCGTGCCTCTCCGCCACCGACCGGGCGCATTGTGGTCAGCCGGAGCCGTCCGCCTGCTGAGGCGGAGCATGTGGCCGCCGAGCTCGGATTGGAATTGGTCGGTATGGGGTCCGCCGGCGCAAAGGCGATGGCGGTCGTCCGGGGAGAGGCCGACGCCTATGTTCACAGCGGCGGACAGTACGAGTGGGACAATTGCGCGCCGGTCGCGGTGGCGCAGGCACATGGGCTGCATTGCTCGCGGATCGACGGATCTCCGCTTCGCTACAACCGCGCCGATACCCTGTCGCCCGACCTGATCATCTGTCGGCCAGAGTTGGCAGAGCCCATTTTGCGGGCAGTCGCGGATTGGACCCACGTCTGAAGCCCATTTACTGCTTGATACTGCTGCCGGTCGAAGTGGACTTTGACGCGCCGCCCGTTGCGGCTCCGCTGGGCGGGCCACTCGGCGGTGCAGGGGGCGCTGTGGGGCCCGGGTCTGGAATGGTCGCGCCTTCGGGCACCAGGATGGTGACTTCCACGCGGCGGTTGGCGGCGCGGCCGCGTTCGTTCGGCTCGCCATCGGGCAGCAGGTTGGGCTGGATCGGGTTCTGCGAACCGAACGCGATCACGCGGATCGCGTCCTCGTCCAGCCCACGGGCGACCATCCAGTCCGCAACAGTCTGGGCGCGCTCTTCGGACAAGCGCATGTTGACCGCATCGGGCCCGCCGGCATCGCTGTGACCGCGCAGGATGACCCGTTCGACCTGCTCCCACTGGTCGGTTTCCAGAAGCCCGCGCAGTTCGCCGAGACCGGCATCGTCCAGATCCGAACCGCCATCGGCGAAGGGAATGGTCACCCGCAGGGGCTCCAGCGCGATCGGCGGACGCTCGACCTCCATTTCGGGGCGGATGATGGAGGCTTGCTCCTGGCCATCCGTGGCCTGGGTCTCGGTCGGGGTCGGCTCGGGTGCCGGGGGCGGATCATCCCTGTCGCAAGCTGCGAGGAGCCCCCCGAGAGCCAACACTATCAACGGGCCACGCATGGCCACACCTCCTTTAACTGCCAATTCATGCCGGTTTCGGCTTTGCGCCGCCCGTTTCGGCCTCGCGCCGCGCCGATTCCGCTTCCGCCCGCTTAAGGTGTTGCGGCGAATAGGTGATGACAATGTCGCCCGCGCGCGGTTCGGGCTTGGCCGCGTGGGTGAAGAAGCGCATCGCGCCGTTTTCGCGCAGCAGCAGGAGCATCTGCGCCTTGTCGCCCAACTTATCGCGCGCATCGTCGATCGTGAACTCTTCGGTCAGCTTGGTCCGGCGGAAGGTCCAGCCTTCCTTCTGCCGCTGGTCAACCTCGGCCACACCGAAGCCCGATGCGAACAGCGCACGGCCACGCAGGCTTTCCGGCAGCGCCCGGCGATCGTCGTCCGCCGCCTCGCCAAGCTGGTAGACGCTGTCGCGCCCGATCTCGTGCGCGAATTCGTTGCAGACAAGTGCGTTGTAAGCCTCGTTTTCGGTCGCCGCGACGAGCACCTGATAGGGGTTGAGATCGAGATTGTGTTCGGTCGCCTCGTTGAGGATCTCGCCGTGATAGAACGGCAGTCCCTCGCGGCGGGCGGCGGCGAGCCGCTGCCAGCTGGAATCGACGATCATCACGGGCGTTTTGAGCGCGTGCATCTGCTTGGCGAGGGCGATGGTCCACGGCGTGCTGCCCGCAATGAGCAAGCCCGGGCGGCTGGTTCCCCTAACCTTCAGGAGCCGCGCGGCGAGATTGATCGTGAAGCCATGCGCAACGATTGTCGCGACGACGACCGCAAAGCTCAACCCGATGAGGACGTTGCCGTCGCCGTAGCCGAGCTCGCTAAGGCGCAGCGCGAACAGGCCGGAGATTGCCACCAGCACGATCCCGCGCGGCGCGATCCAGGCAAGGAAGAGACGCTCGTTCCACGGGATCGAGCTTCCGAACAGGCTGATGAGGACCGTCGCCGGGCGGACGAAGAACAGCAGCACCAGCAGGAACGCACCGAAGCGCCAGTTGAGGTATTGCAGATCGTCCCAGTTGAGCGAGGCTGAGAGCAGGATGAAGATGCCCGAGACCAGCAGAACGGCGATGTTCTCCTTGAACGGGTGGATGCTGCGCAGCGAGGACACGTCCATGTTCGCCAGCGCCACGCCCATCACGGTAACCGCGACCAGCCCGGCCTCGTGCTCGATCATGTTGCAGCCGACGAAGACTGCGATGACCATCGAGAAAAGGACGGGGACCTTCAGGTACTCTGGGACCGCACCGCGCGGGAACAGGAAGGCGATCAGCCAGGCCGCGGCGTAACCGATCACGCCGGAGACGAGCGCGGCGATGATGAGCGGCGGGACGACCTCAAACAGCGAGGCGCCGGGTGCCTCGGCCACCTTGCGGAAATATTCGTAGGCGATCACGGCGGCGAGCGCGCCGGTCGGATCGTTGACGATCGCTTCCCACTTGAGGATCGAGGCGGGCCGGGTCTGGACCGAGGATTGGCGCAACAGCGGCAGGACGACCGTGGGCCCGGTCACGACCAGGATTCCGCCGAAGAGGATGGCGACCGGCCAGACGATGCCGGCAACGTAATAGCCTGCGGCCGCGCCCAGCGCCCATCCGACGATCACGCCGATCGTCGCAAGGCGCCACACCGCACTGCCCGAATGGCGCAGTTCGCGAAAATCGAGGCTGAGCCCGCCTTCGAACAGGATCAGAGCGACCCCGATGCCGATCATCGGCTCGAGCAACGATCCGAAGGTGGCTTCCGGGTCGAAAATGCCGAGGACGGGGCCTGCGAGAAATCCCGCGGCGAGCATAAGGACGATCGCTGGCCAGCCCGTGCGCCACGCGATCCATTGCGCACCGATACCCAGCGCGCCGATCGCGGCAATCACCAATGCTGAGGAATCCATTGCGATTCAGCCCCCTTCGATCCGCATTGAACGGCAGGGATGCGGTTTATGTTCCGCAACCCGGTCTATCGTAAGCTCAATCGCCTTCGAATGCGACGAGGGTTCGCACGTCGAGGCCCGCCTCGCGCAGCCGATCCGATCCGCCAAGATCGGGCAGGTCGATCACGAACAGCGCCGTTGCGACCTCCGCGCCCGCGAGCTTCACGAGCTGCGCGGCGGCCAGCGCGGTTCCCCCGGTTGCGATCAGATCGTCGACCAGCGCCAGCCGCGATCCCTTCTGCAGGGCGGTGGC
The DNA here is from genome assembly GCF_054655655.1 of Alteriqipengyuania triglochinis. Lineage (NCBI taxonomy): Bacteria > Pseudomonadati > Pseudomonadota > Alphaproteobacteria > Sphingomonadales > Erythrobacteraceae > Alteriqipengyuania > Alteriqipengyuania triglochinis. The sequence goes on along the minus strand of NZ_BAAHNC010000002.1, from coordinate 458,768 downwards.
ATCCAGCTCCAGCCGGTCGACCCCGTATTCGAGCTGGTAGTCGACGCCGATCGTTTCGACGGGCAGCTTGCCCGGCTTGCGGATCGGGACGAAGCCTACGCCCGCCTCGATCGCCACGGCCGCGCCGAAGATGAAACCGCGCGCTTCCATGCCGGCGACGGCATCCGCACCCGAGGCGCGGACATGATCCGCCAACAGGCTTACGCTGGTATGCAGTGCCGCCGGATCGGCGAGCAGGGTCGTGATGTCGCGGAACTGGATCCCGGGCTTGGGAAAATCCGGTACCGTGCGGATGCTCGCCCGCAGCTGCTCGGTATCGAGCAGCGTGCGGGTTCCCGCCGGGGCCTGAGCCGCGATCGGATCAGTCCTTCTTCGGCTTCACGCTCGACCAGATCTGCCGCTTGGCGAAATAGGCCAGCACGGTCGCGAACAGCAGGAAGATCATCACCGCCCAGCCGGTCTGCTTGCGCTCGATGAGCTTGGGCTCCGCGGTCCAGGTCAGGAAGGCGGAAACGTCCCGCGCCATCTGCGAAATGGTCGCCTCGGTGCCATCGTCGTAGGTCACCTGGCCATCCATGCCGAGTGGCGGTGCCATCGCGAGGTTGAGGTTGCCGAAGTACGGGTTGAAATGGAGGCCCGGCGGGGTCGAGAAGTCGGGGAACTCCTCCATCAGAACCTTCCCGTCCTTCTGGTAAGTCGCGGGATCGGCATAGCCGGTCAGCAGCGAATAGACGTAGTCGCTGCCGTGGTGACGTGCCTTGGTCATCAGCGAGAGGTCGGGCGGGATCGCGTTGTTGTTCGCAGCGCGCGCCGCAACGGCATTGGGATAGGGCGACGGGAAATAGTCGGTCGGTTCGGCAGGACGCGTGGTCGCTTCACCGGTATTCGGATCGATGCCCGGCACCTGCTTGGTCGCCGCGAAAGCCTTCACCTGCGCTTCGCTGTAGCCGATTTCCTGGAGATCGCGGAAGGCGACGTACTTGAGGCTGTGACAGGCCGAGCACACTTCGTTGTAGACCTTCAGGCCACGCTGGAGCTGCTGGATGTCCCAGGTGCCTGCGATCCCGTCGAACGAATAGCCGCCTTCAGGACCGTGGGCTTCCTCGTGGAATTCGTGCTCAGCCGAGTGAACCGCTTCTTCGGTGAAGAAGGTGTAGGCACCGTTGAAGAACGCCAGAAGTGCGACGCCGGCAAAGACGATTCCGGCAAGGGCGGAGAGAATGCGGATCATCGGATGTCCTTAGCTTTAGTCCGTCGTCTGGAAGTCGCGGCCGATCAGACCGCAGGCTGGGTGTTTTCGCCCAGCACGGCCTTCTTGTCCGATTTGAGCACTGCTTCGGTGATCGAGAACGGCAGCGGCTTGGGCTTCTCGATAGAGGAGACCACCGGCAGGATCACGAGGAAGTGCAGGAAGTAGTACGCGGTCGCGATCTGGCTGATCATGACATAGGGCTCTTCAGCCGGAGCGCCGCCGCAATAGAACAGCACCGCCATATCGACGACGAAGATCCAGAAGAAGGTGCGGAACAGCGGGCGGTAATGGCCGCTGCGAACCTTCGAACGGTCCAGCCAGGGCAGCAGGAACCACAGCAGGATCGAGCTGAACATGGCCAGCACGCCCCACAGCTTCGCCTGCAGCACGAAGTCGAAGGTGAAGGCACGCAGGATCGCGTAGAACGGGTAGAAATACCATTCGGGAACGATGTGCGCCGGGGTCGAGAGCGGGTTCGCTTCGATATAGTTGTCCGGGTGGCCAAGCATGTTCGGCATGAAGAACACGAAGGCGCAGTACAGCAGCAGGAAGATGCCGAGCCCGAAGCCGTCCTTCGCCGTGTAATACGGGTGGAAGGGCACGGTATCGCTTTCATGCTTCACTTCGACGCCGGTCGGGTTCGAGGACCCCGGGATGTGCAGCGCCCAGATGTGCAGGATCACGACGGCCGCGATCACGAAGGGCAGCAGGAAGTGGAGCGAGAAGAAGCGGTTGAGGGCGGCATTGTCCGGCGCATAGCCGCCCAGCAGCCACACCTGGATCGGCTCGCCGACGAACGGAATGGCCGAGAACAGGCCGGTAATGACCTTGGCGCCCCAGAAGCTCATCTGACCCCACGGCAGCACGTAGCCCATGAAGGCCGTCGCCATGGCGAGCAGGAAGATCACCACGCCCAGCAGCCAGATCATCTCGCGCGGGGCCTTGTACGAGGAGTAGAAGAAGCCCCGGAAGATGTGGAGATACAGCACGAGGAAGAAGAAGCTGGCGCCGTTGGCGTGCATGTAGCGCAGCATCCAGCCCCAGTTCACGTCGCGCATGATGTGTTCGACCGTCCCGAAGGCGACCTGCGCATTGGCGGCATAGTGCATCGCCAGCACCACGCCGGTGACGATCTGCAGCACCAGGCAGAACCCGGCAAGGACGCCGAAATTCCACATGTAATTGAGGTTGCGCGGCACGGGATAGCCGCCACCGATGGCGTTATAGACGAAGCGCGGCAGGGGCAGCTTCTCGTCGATCCACTTGGTGAACCCGCTCGCCGGCGTGTATTCCTTGGCCCAGGGAAAGCTCATTGCATCTCTCTCTTAAGCTTCGCCGACCACGATCGTGGTATCCGACGTGAACGTGTAATCCGGCACTACCAGGTTGGTCGGCGCGGGGCCCTTGCGAATGCGGGCCGCGGTATCGAACTGCGAACCGTGGCAGGGGCAGAAATAGCCACCGAACTCGCCGCGGTTCTCACCCTCGGCGGCACCCAGCGGCACGCAGCCGAGGTGGGTGCAGACGCCCATGGTCACCAGCATGTCGGTATGACCGGCCTTGGTCCGCTCCTCCAGGGTCTGCGGGTCGCGCAGCGCGCTGAGCGGGACGGCGTTGGCTTCGGCGATTTCCGCCTGCGTCAGGCGACGCACGAACAGCGGCTGCTTGCGGAAGACCGCCTTGATCGCCTGGCCAGGCTCGATCGCGGAGACATCGACCTCGGTCGTGCTTTCGGCCAGCACGTCCGCCGAAGGCGCCATCTGGCTGATGAGCGGGTAGACGACCGCAACACCACCGACACCTGCCGCGCTCAGCGCAGCAATATTGATGAAGTCGCGGCGGCGCACGCCATCGGTGGTGTCGCCTGCTTCGTGGGGTTCCGCGGTCGCGGCACCGGTTGCCTCTGCCATCGTTCCTGCCTTGTCGCGGGCATCGCGATCGATCCGATCCGCCCGGGTTGGAATATCTAGGGAAACGGGCGATCCGCTCACCCACGGGGCTGCCGGGAGCGGGCCCCCTTCCCATTAGCGGGCGCTGTTAGCGTGTAAGCCGCACGCTGCCAATGGCCTTTTCCGCAACAAGCATGCTCGGTCGCGCAAGATCATACGGGCTTTGGGGAAAGGAGCGCGGTCTGCGCCCTATCCTGCAAGGCCGATAAACGCGCCCTGCCTGCCGTAGGATGCCTCGCCCCGGTGGCTTGCGCGGCGAAAGGAATAGAATCGCGCCGCATCGTCATAGGTGTCGCGCGCAAGATCCTCGACCCGTGCGATTCCTTCATCTTGCAGCCGCGCCGCGACGAATGCGGGCAGGTCGAATTGCCAGTGCCCGGGCTTGCCGGAGACGAAGAAGCGGTCCCATGCCGGGTCGTCGGAGAGGAAGCGGTCGCGAAACCCGTCATCCACCTCGTAGCTCGGCAGCGCGATCGTCGGCCCGATCGCCGCGCTGATGCGGGCACGATCCGCCCCGGCACAGACCATCGCCGCAATGGTATTCGCGAGCACGCCCTCTTTCGCTCCTCGCCAGCCTGCATGGGCGGCAGCGACCACGCCGGCCTGGCGATCGGCGAGCAGCACCGGGGCGCAGTCCGCCGTCACCACCCCGACCAGCAGGCCGGGTGTCGCGGTCACCAGCGCGTCGACGCGCGGCCGCGCCTCGCCTTCGACCGGCTGGCTGACGATCGCCACATCGGGCGAGTGGACCTGATAGGGCATGGCCAGGCCCGCGCCCGGCAGCACGGCACCGGTGGCCCGACGCCGATTTTCCGCGACCGCCGCCGGATCGTCGTCCGCACCGAAGCCGACCTGCAAGCCCGCGACCTCGCCGGTCGATACTCCCCCCGCGCGGCCAAAAAAGCCGTGCGGAACGTGATCGAGCGCCGCAGCCCGGAAAGGCTGCGCGCTTGCGGTCAGCTCGTCAGCCAAGGCTCGCCGAGACCTGTTCCGCGACGTCGCGCGACAGCGTGGGGGCCTGCGAAATCCGCTCCAGCTCGGCCTTCATCAGGGCGGAACGTTTGGGCTCCATCCGCCGGAAGCGGCCGAGCGACGGCACGAACCGGGCGGCCAGCTGCGGATTCTTGAGGTTCAGCTCGAGGATCAGGTCGGCAATCATCCGGTACCCCGCCCCGCTCGCATCGTGGAAGGCGAGCGGGTTGCCCGACATCGCGCCGTAGAGCGCGCGCACCCGGTTGGGGTTGTGCATGGTGTAGGCTTGATGCCCGCCCAGCCGCTCTACGTCCCGCAGCACATCGCGGCGGAGCGCGGTTGCCTGGAGGGTGAACCACTTGTCGACCACCAGCGGGTTGTCTTCGAAGCGTTCGTAAAAGTCGGCCAGCGCCTCCTCCCGCTCCGGCCCTTCGAGCCCGGCGAGCACGGACAGCGCGCCCTGCCGTTCGGTCATGCCGGATGCAGCGCGATATTGTGCGAGCCCGCGCCGGGCCCCCTCGGTAGGATCGGCAGCCGCGATATAGGCAAGCGCGAGCGAGCGCATGCGCCGGGCCTGCTTGCCTGACGGGCCCGCTTCGCGCGCGGGCGCTTCGAGCCGGTCGTGCAGCTCGGCGAAGCGATCCGCGAAGCGCTCGCCCAGCCATGCCATCAGCCCTTCGCGCCGCTCGACCATCGCCGCCGGATCGTAGATCTCGGAGCGTTCGGCGAGGTAGGCGAACGGCGGCAGGCTGAGCAGCTCGGCGCGCATCTCGTGATGGAGCGCGCCGTCGTCCAGAATCGCGCCGGCGGCGGTGCCGATCGCTTCGCGCGCATACTCGTCTTCACCGCCCAGCAGGTAGCCGAGCAGCAGTTCCTGCATCGCCTCATGCCGCGCAAAACTGTCGTCGTCGTTCCCGGCGAGGAAGACCAGATCCTCCCGCGCTATGTCGCGGGTGATCGCGACGGGTGCGGTGAAGCCGCGGTTGATCGAAAGGATCGGTGGCCTGGCAAATCCGTCGAAGGTGAACGCCTGCTCCGCCTCGGTCAGCACGATCAGCTGTTCGCCCGCATGCTCGCCGCTTTCGCGATCGAACAGGGCGATCCGCAGCGGGATCGGCACGGCCGCCTTGTCCGGCTGGCCCGGAGTGGCAGGGACGGTCTGGCGCAGGGTCAGGACCGCCGTGTCACCGTCCTGTCGCTGATCGAGCGTCACCTTCGGCGTGCCAGCCTGCTCGTACCAGCGGCGGAACTGCTTGAGGTCGAGCCCGGCACCGTCTTCCATTGCGCTGACGAAATCCTCGCAGGTGGCGGCTTCGCCATCGTGCCGCTCGAAATAGAGATCGCTGCCTTTCCGAAAACGCTCTTCCCCCGCCATGGAGCGCATCATGCGGATCACCTCGGCGCCCTTGTTGTAGACGGTCGCGGTGTAAAAGTTGCTGATTTCCTTATAGGAATCGGGCCTGATCGGATGCGCGAACGGCCCGCTGTCCTCGGGGAACTGGACCGCGCGCAGCACCTTCACATCGCCGATCCGCTTGATCGCATGGCCGTGCAGGTCCTGGCTGAACAGCTGGTCGCGCAGTACGGTGAAGCCTTCCTTGAGGCTGAGCTGGAACCAGTCGCGGCAGGTCACGCGATTGCCCGACCAGTTGTGGAAATACTCGTGCCCGATCACGCCCTCGACCGCGTCGAAATCGGCGTCGGTCGCGGTGTCCTCGTCCGCCAGCACGTATTTCGTGTTGAAGATGTTGAGGCCCTTGTTCTCCATCGCCCCCATGTTGAAATCGCCCACGGCGACGATGTTGAACCGGTCGAGGTCGTATTCGCGCCCGAAGGTCTCCTCGTCCCACTTCATCGATCGCTTGAGCGATTCGATCGCATGGCTTGTACGCGGCAGGTCTTCCTCGCGAACCCAGACGCCCAGCTCGACCTTGCGCCCACTCATCGTTGTGAAGTTATCGGTCCGCGCGACGAGATCGCCCGCGACCAGCGCGAACAGGTAGGAAGGCTTGGGCCAGGGGTCGTTCCATTCGGCGAAGTGGCGCCCGCCTTCGAGCTCACCCTCGTCCACCGGGTTGCCGTTGGACAGAAGCACGGGGAAGGTCTGCGCATCGCCTTCCATGCGCACGGTGTAGATCGAGAGGACATCGGGCCGGTCGGGGAAGAAGGTGATCCGGCGGAAGCCTTCCGCCTCGCACTGGGTGCAGAGCATGCCGTTGCTGGCATAGAGCCCCATCAACTGCGTGTTCTCGGCCGGCGCGATGCGGGTGACGATGGCCAGCTTGTGCGCGCCCGGCGCCAGCGGGACGATCAGCGCCTCGCCCTCGCGCCGCCAGTCGGTGCACTCCGCGCCATCGACGTGCACGCTTTCGAGCACCAGGCCATCGCCATCGAGGCGGATCTCATCGGAAGCCTCCGCATCGGGGTTGGGCTCGACATCCAGCGTCGCCTCGACCCGCGTGGTCTCGATCCCGAGATCGAACGCGAGCCGGATCGCGGGCACCCGCCACGCGAAGGGGGCATAATCCTCGCGGCGGATCACCGCCGGCTCGTGCGGCTCGGGCGCCGCATCGGGCAGGTTCGGCGCGCCTGCGGGGCTGTCTGCGGCGGCTTGGGGTGTGCTGGGCTGATCCATCGGTCGTCGTTTCCTCTCGCCCTTTTGATCTCGGGCCAATCTGTGGCAGCACCGCACAGGATGCCAAAACTCTTCATCTTCGGGCTCGGCTACAGCGCCAAGCGGATCGCACAAGAAGCACAATCTCTCGGGTGGGAAGTGGTTGCGACAGGCAGCGACGGCAAGCTTTCGTTCGACGATACGGATAGCGTTCGCGCTGCCCTCTCCTCGGCCACCCACGTTCTCTCCAGCGTACCGCCCGATCGCGAGAGCGGCCGCGACCCGGTGCTCGACACCCATGGCCGCGCGTTCGGGCGCGCCTGGTACGGCTATCTCTCCTCGACCGGAGTCTATGGCGATGCCGCCGGCGCATGGGTCGACGAAAGCTCCCCGACCGGCGGCGGACGGCGAAGCGCCCGCGCCGATGCCGATTCGCTGTGGCTGGAGCTGGGCGCGCGGGTCTTCCGCTTGCCCGGGATCTACGGCCCGGGACGCAGCATTTTCGAGCGAATCGAGGAGGGCAAGGCACACCGGATCGACATGCCGGGGCAGGTCTTCAGCCGCGTGCATGCGGACGATATCGTCAGCGGCGTCCTCGCCGCGCTGACCGGCGATGCACCCGAAGGCGCCTACAACCTCGGCGACGATCTGCCCGCGAGTCAGAACGCCGTGGTGGAGGAAGCCTGCGCGCTGCTGGGGGTCGAGCCCCCGCCGCTGCTGACGCTGGAGGAAGCCGATCTCTCCCCCATGGCGCGCGGCTTCTATGCCGAGAACCGGCGCGTCGCGAACAGCAAGGCGAAGCGCGTTCTGGGCTGGCAGCCACGCTACCCGACCTACCGCGAAGGGCTCAGGGCACTGCGGCCCCCTCGGCCTTGACGATCGCCGGCTTGCGGCGTCTCGCGCGCAAGGCGAGCACCATGCCGAGCACCGCCAGCCCCATCCCGCTCGCGGTCAGCCAAGTCCAGCGATAGTCCTCGAACAGCGTCGAGAGCAGCATCGCCACCGAGATGGTCAGGATCGAGTTATAGGCCGTGCGCCCTGCCCCGATCTCGCGCACGAGATTGTAGTGCAGCGGGAAGGTCACGACCGATCCGATCAGCGCGAGGTAGACGATGCCGAGCCAGTAGCCCGGCGCGTCCGGCACCGGCGGCGGACCGGTGGTGAGCCAGGCGAAAGCGAAGTCGAACGCCGTGCCGTAGATCATAGCCCAGGCGAGCAGGCTGACCATCGGCACCGCGCGCCCGGTCGGGTTCGCCTGCACGACATTGGCGACCGATGCGGCGAGGATGCCCAGCAGCGCGAGCCCGATCCCCAGCACGACATTCCCACCGAGAACGCCGGCATCAGGATTGGCTCGCCATTCGTGGACCAGCAGGAACGAGACGCCGATAATGGCGATCGCGCTGCCGAGCACGAATCCGCCCTTCACCCGCTCCCCCAGAAAGGCGCGCGCGAACAGCGCGTTGGGGACCATCAGCAGGCCGAACATCATCGCGACGATGCCCGAGGTCACGTAGAGTTCGGCATGGTAGACGAACAGGAAATTGCCGCTGAACTGGAAGATGCCGACCACCATCGCGAGCAGGTGCTCGGGCCGGGTCAGCTTCAGCCGCCGCTTCATGATCGCCGCGACGAGAAACAGCGCCGGGGTGGCGAGCGCGAAGCGGTAGAAGACCGACCAGGCGGCGGGCACCCCGTCGATCTGCCCGGTGATGACCAACCAGGTCGATCCCCAGATCGTACCGGTAATGAGGAAAGGGAAGATGACGCGCGGGCGCAGCATCCCGCTGGCAGCGTCGCTCACAGCGCTGCGATCCGTTGGCCGAGCGAGCGCGCATCGGCAAGGTCGCTGTCCCACGAGGCCACGAAGCGCGCGGCATCGGCCCCCCAGTCGTAGAACTGGTAGCCCGCATCGCGCAGGATTTCGCGCTCCTGCGAAGTCAGCCGGATGAAGACCTCGTTCGCTTCGACCGGATGCATCAGCCGCTCTCCCCCGTCCTCGGCAATCGCCTGCGCGGCGGCGTTGGCGGCGCGCGCGTTCTCGAGCCACAGGTCGCCCTCGACCATCGCGAGCAACTGCGCGGCGAGGAAGCGCCCCTTGCTCTGGAGGTGGCCTGCACGCTTGCGGCGGTAGCGGACCACATCCGCCAGCGCGGGGTCGAAGAACACGATCGCCTCCGCGCTCATCGCGCCATTCTTGACGCAACCGAAGCTCAGCGCATCGACGTCGCCTGCGGCCTCGGCCGCCGAGCAGTCCAGAAACGCAGTCGCGTTGGCGAAGCGCGCGCCGTCCATATGCAGTCCGAGGCCGCGTTCGCGCGCCAGACCGGCGATCGTGGCGATCTCCTCCGCCCGGTAGGCGCAGCCATATTCACTTGCCTGCGTGATCGAGATCGCGTGGGGCTGCACCTGATGCACATCATAGCGGATCGGATCGATCACCGCAGAAATCGCATTGGGGGTCAGCTTTGCGCCTTCGCCTTGCGCCAACAGCAGTTTCGCGCCGTGGAGATAGAAGCCGGGCGCCCCGCCCTCGTCCATCTCGATATGCGCCTCGGCATGGCACACGACACCGCCGTGCGGCGGGCACATCGCACTCAGCGCGAGGCAGTTCGCCGCCGTGCCGGTGGCCACCCAAAGGACCGCGACCTCCCGCCCGAACAGCGCGCCGAACGCCTCGTCCAGCCGCTGCGAGAGCGCGTCGTTGTCATAGGGCGAATCGACGCTGTCGGCGGCGTGCAGCGCTTCCCACACCCTGGGATGGACGGTCGCGGCGTTGTCGGAAAGGAATCGCATCGGAACGCGCTGACGCAGGGCCGCGTTCGATGCAAGCGTATCGAAAGGACACCCGCATCATGGCCAGTACCAGCATCACCCATCACGTCGTGGGACAGGGCGGCAAATATATCGCGCACATCGAAGGTGAGGAGGCGCAGGGCACCCTCCAATGGGAACCGGGCAAGGAGCGCGACGGGAAGGAAGTGCGGATCGCGACGCATACCATCGTGCCCGAGGAGATCGGCGGGCGCGGCATCGCGGGCGAGCTCGTCCGGCGGCTGGTGAGCGATGCACGCGAGCAGGACTTCCTGATCGAGCCGCACTGTTCCTATGTCGAGGCGAAGTTCGACGAGAATCCCGACTGGAAGGATCTGCGCGCCTAGCGCACCAGGCGCGAGAAATCGGTCTCCACCATGCTCGCCAGCAGGGAGCTGCGCAGCGTCTCCGCCTCTTCGCGAGGAATGCCGGGGAGCGCATAGCTCCCCCCCGCGAGGCCGAGGTGGAGGGTGACATAGCCGAACAGGCGGCCCAGCGGGCCGCGCGCGATCGTGACCGACTGCAGCTTTAGCCTGTCGCCTATCTGGTGGCCCGGGGCCAGCCAGCCGGTGCGCTTGTAGATGTGGCTCGGCGACAGCGCATGGCGCTCCACCCGCCACAGGAACAGCTGACGGACCGCGGCGAAGACCGACAGCGCGAGCAACAGCAGCGCCACAAGCCACAGCCAGTCATAGCGCGGTTCGGCGAGGTACAGGGTCACGCCGGCCGCAATCACCGCGAGGATCGCGTACCCCGCCGCGCCGAGCGCCGCCGACATCACGCGATAACCGATCGTGGTGCGATGCCAGTCGAGCCCGCGCGGAGGCAGCGGAAAGCCCGCGACCTTCAGGATCGGGGTCAGTTCGTCCGCCTTGGCAAAGGGCGCGACCACGTGGCTCGCATTGCCCGCATCCTGCGCGAGGCTGACGAGCTTAAGGCTCTTCCAGCCGAACCGGTGGCGCACCGCCCCGGTGCCGATCTCCACTGCCTGCACCCGGTGGACCGGCATCACCACATCGGTGCGGGTGAACAGGCCGCGCCGCCGCCGGAAGCCCTTGGGGTTGCGCTCCAGGCGGAAGTTCCAGTCGCGCATGACGGTCCGCACGATTCCCGACACCATGCCGATGACCAGCAGCGTAGCGATCGCGGCCAGCGCGCCGAGCGCCTGGCTGAGAGGACCCAGCGCGGCGATCTGCCCGCCCGGCCCGGCCACGAGGCCCTGCCAGAAATCGAAGTCCCAGATGTCGAACGGCAGCAGGAAGTCGAACTGCTGGGCCGCCGCGCCAAGGAAGGCCATCAGCGCGAGCGAGAATTCGAACAGGCCGAAAACGAACAGGCGGCGTGGACCCATTTCGAACAGGACCGGCGTCTCCACCTCGCGCATGGCCTCGCCCGCCGCCGCCTCACCCGACGCTACCTCGCCACGCTGGCCGGGCACATCGGCTTCATCGCGCATCTCGCGCACGAGTTCGCGCAGTCGCTCGCCTTCCTCGCTGGAAAGATAGGCCAGCTTGATCTCGTCGGATCCGCCCGCGCCGGTCTCGAACTTGACCATCGTCAGGCCGAACAGCCGCGGGACGAAGCCCTGTTCGAGGCTGACATCCTGAATCCGCTCGTAGGGGACAGAGCGCGCCGCGCGCGACAACACACCGGTTTCCAACCGGATATCGCTTTCCCCCACCTGATAGGTCTGCCGCCACCAGCGCAGAAACGTGAACAGCATGCTGATCGCCACAATCGCCAAGGCGACTCCGATCATGCCCGCAAGCGCCAAGGGGCCCTTGTCGCGCATCGCGAAAGCGACCGCGAATAGTGGCACCGCCATGTTGGGGAGGGTCTGGACCGCCTGGACGATGAAGGTGCGCGGATCGGTGCGCTTCGGCAGCCCGTCGGCCGCCTCTGCCCAGATTTCGCCTGCCCCCGTGTGGCCAGCCGGCATCTCTCCGGCAGGATCCACCGGCGCGTTGCCGAGGGTCTCGCTCACAGCGATTCGCGCTTGATATGCGCGCGGATCGTCTCTCGCATCGCCAGCGCATCCTCATGGGCGAGGCCCGGCAGGCTGACGACGTCGCCGTGCGAACCTGCGGTGTACACCTGCAGCGTGGCGAGCCCGTAATATCGTTCGATCGGCCCGCGATCGACGTCGATATGCTGAACCCGGCCGAACGGCACGACGGTATCCGAATGGAACAGGATGCCCTTCACCACTCTCAGCCGATCCGCGCTGATCGCGTGTCCGCGCGCGGCATAGCGGCGATGCGGCAGGAAGATGACCAGCCAGGCGAGGATGAGCGCGACCGGACCCACGATGAGGAAATTCGGGAACGGGGTAGCATATTCGGCCACCAGGGCGCCGATCAGCAGCGGCGTGGCGGTCAGCAGGGCGGCGACCCGCATGGCCTTGGGGTGGTTGGGATGGCCCTGCTCAAGCGGCTGGCCATCGGCATCGGCGTCGGCCCCGCCGTCATTCGCCGGATTCGAGACCGGCTGTGCTCCCTGTTCGTCCATGGCGAAAACATGGGCAAGCCGCCAGCAGGCGGCAAGTCCTTTCGGGCCGGGGTCCGTCGCGAATCGACGGACGACCGATTCTGGCGTGGAAGAGAGTGGTGCTGCTGGGGAGGATTGAACTCCCGGCCTCACCCTTACCAAGGGTGCGCTCTACCACTGAGCTACAGCAGCATAGGGGACTCGCGGCGGGACCGAAGTCCGCCACAGGCCGCGCGCTATTGTCGCGTCGCGCGCCCAAGTCAAGCAAAGCTTGCCAGGAAGCGCAACACAGAGCATTTTCTGGTGCGATGAATGAGCGCTCCAAAGCCGATCAGCGCGCCGCCCGCCTGGCAGAGCAGCTGCGCGCGAACCTCAGGCGACGCAAGGCGCAGGCCCGCGCGGCCGGCAATGACAGCTCGGACCAGCCCGACCTTTCCAAAAAGGATGGCGAGCGCTAACGGCACGCCACTGATCCGAAAGGGAGACCGGTACCTTGTCGACGCTGATCCTCGTCCGCCATGGGCAGTCCGAATGGAATCTCGCCAACCGTTTCACCGGCTGGTGGGATGTCGATCTGACCGAAAAGGGGGTCGAGGAAGCGCGCGCCGCAGGTCGCCTGCTGAAAGAGAAGGGCGTGTTGCCCGACCTCGCCTTCACCTCGCTCCAGACCCGCGCGATCCGCACGCTCAACCTCGCGCTGGAGGAATGTGGCCGGGTGTGGATCCCGGTGACCAAGGACTGGCACCTGAACGAGCGGCACTATGGCGGGCTGACCGGCCTCGACAAGCAGCAGACGCGCGAGAAGCATGGCGACGAGCAGGTGCATATCTGGCGCCGCAACTTCGATACGCCACCCCCGCCGATGGAAAAGGGCAGCGAATACGATCCGGGTGCGGACCCGCGCTATGACGGGATCGACGTGCCCGACACCGAAAGCCTCAAGCTGACGATCGAGCGTGTGCTGCCCTTCTGGGAGGCACACATCCTGCCCGAACTGACCGGGGATCGCACGGTGATCGTGTCTGCCCACGGCAATTCACTGCGCGCGTTGGTGAAGCACCTCTCGGGCATTTCGGACGATGACATCACCGGGCTGGAAATCCCCACCGGTCGCCCGATCATCTACCCGTTCGAAAACGGCAATGTCGCGGGCGAGCGGCGCTACCTGGACGAAGCCTGATGGCCGCCGGTGCTCCCGACGCTCCTGTTGTCGCAATCGTCATGGGCAGCCAGTCCGACTGGCCGACGATGAAATGCGCCGCAGATATCCTGGATGAGCTCGATATTGCGCACGAGGCGCGCATCGTCTCGGCCCATCGCACGCCCGGCCGGATGTACGATTTCGCGGGCAGTGCGGCGGGCGAGGGTTTCAAGGTGGTGATCGCAGGCGCGGGCGGCGCGGCACACTTGCCGGGCATGATCGCAGCGATGACGCCGCTGCCCGTGCTAGGCGTGCCGGTGCAGTCGCGCGCGCTCTCCGGCATGGATAGCCTGCTCTCGATCGCGCAGATGCCGGCGGGCATCCCGGTCGGCACGCTCGCCATCGGAGAGGCGGGTGCGACCAACGCCGCGCTGCTCGCCGCAGCGATCCTCGGCGCACACGATCCGGAGGTGATGGACCGGCTGGTCGCATGGCGCGCCAGGCGCAGCGCCGCCGTGGCAGAGCGTCCGAGCGACGCGCCGGACGCCTGATGCGGATGATCGCACCGGGCGGCACCATCGGTATCCTGGGCGGCGGCCAGCTGGGCCGCATGCTCGCGATTGCGGCCGCGCAGATGGGCTATCGCGTCATCGCCTATGCCCCCGAAGAAGACGCGGTCATCGCGCAGGTCGCGAATCGCTATGTAAGCGCAGACTGGCACGACGCGGACGCGCTCCAGGCCTTTGCTGACGCCTGCGATGTGGTGACGCTCGAGTTCGAGAACGTGCCCGCCGCCCCGCTCGAAGCGATCGCCGACAAGCTCGCGCCGCATCCTCGCGCGCTGGCGATCGCGCAGGACCGGCTGGCGGAAAAGCGCTTCGTCGAAGATCTCGGCGGTCGCCCCGCCCCCTTCCATCCGGTCGATTCGCATGAGGACCTGCTCGCGGGGATCGAAGCGCTCGGCACGCCGGCGATCCTCAAGACGCGGCGCGACGGGTACGACGGCAAGGGCCAGTGGCGGATCGCTTCTCGCGAAGAGGCCGAAGCGCTCGACCTGCCAGATGCACCCTGCATCCTCGAAGGCTTCGTCGATTTCGAATGCGAATTCTCGGTCATCCTCGCGCGACGGGAAGACGGTGCGGTCGCCTTCTGGGAAAGCTCGCAGAACGGGCACGAGGACGGCATTCTTGCCCGCTCCACCCTGCCGGGTCCCGCGATCATCCGCGATCAGATGGCCGAGGCGCGCAAGCTGGCCAGGGCCGTGGCCGAGAAGCTCGGCTATGTCGGTGTGCTGACGCTCGAATTCTTTGCCAGCAGGGATGGCCCCATCTTCAATGAGATGGCGCCCCGCACGCACAATTCAGGCCACTGGACCATCGAAGGCGCAGCGACCAGCCAGTTCGAGAACCAGATCCGCGCGATCTGCGGCCTGCCGCTGGGCGATACGCGCCGCGTGGCGCCGCGCGTCGTGATGGAGAACGTGATCGGCCCCGCCGCCGCGACGGCGCACGAAGCGCTCGCCGATCCGGGCGCGCACCTGCACCTCTACGGAAAGACCGATGCGCCAGAGGGCCGCAAGATGGGCCACATCACGCGGCTCGAGTGGCCTCAGGAGGATCACGCCTGATGGTCGAAGACACGCTTTTCCTCGTCTATGCGCGCGCCGCCAATGGCGCGATCGGCAAGGACGGCGGCCTGCCGTGGCATATCCCGGCGGACCTCAAGCACTTCAAGGACGTGACCATGGGCAAGCCGATGATCATGGGCCGCAAGACCTTCGAGAGCTTCCCCTCTCCGCTCCCCGGTCGCCGCCATATCGTACTGAGCCGCGATTCGGACTGGCAGGCCGACGGTGCCGAGCACGTCATGTCGGTCCCCGAGGCGCTGGCTGCTGCAGGGGGCGAGGAAACCGCGATCATCGGGGGCTCCGACGTCTTCCTGCTGTTCGAACCGCACGCCGAACGAATCGAACTGACCCAGATTCACGCCGATTACGACGGTGACACCTTCATGGACGCGCCCGATCCCGAACGCTGGGCCGAGGTCGCGCGCGAAGATCACGAGGCCAGCGGCAACGCCCCCGCATTCTCCTTCATCACCTACGAGCGGCGCACGTGAAGAAAACCGTCATGATCATCGTGGGGCTGGTGCTGCTGATCGGCATTGCTGGCTTCTTCCAGTTCGGCCCCGGGATGGTCGAGCGGGGGATGAACCAGATCGACGGCGAGCCGCTGATCGAAGTCTCCGAAGAGGCGAAGGCGCTGCACCAGACGCTGACCATCGTCGATCTGCATTCGGACACGCTGCTGTGGAGCCGCAACCTGCTCAGCCGCGCGGATCGCGGCCACATGGACCTGCCGCGGCTGGAAGAAGGCAACGTCGCGCTGCAGGTGTTCTCCAGCGTGACCAAGACGCCCAAGGGGCAGAACTACGACGCCAACACCGCCGACAGCGACAACATCACGCTGCTCGCCGTCGCGCAGCTGCAACCCGCGCGCACATGGACCAGCCTGCTCGAACGCTCGCTGTGGCACGCCGAGAAGCTCGACCGGGCGGCTGCCGATTCGAACGGCGAATTGCGCAAGGTCGCGGACCTCGGCGATCTGGACGCGCTGCTGCAGGCGCGCTCGGGCAAAGGCCCGAAACCGGTCGGCGCACTGCTCAGCATCGAAGGCCTGCAGAACCTCGAAGGCGACCTGTCGAACCTCGACGTACTGAGCAAGGAAGGCTTCCGCATGGCCAGCCTGACGCATTTCTTCGACACCGACCTCGCCGGGTCGATGCACGGGGTCGAAAAGGGCGGGCTGACTGACAAGGGCCGCAGGGCAGTGCGGCGGATGGAAGAGCTCGGCATGGTGATCGACATCGCGCATTGCAGTCACAAGTGCGTGGCGGACATCCTCGCGATGGCGCGCCGCCCGGTCGTCTCCAGCCACGGCGGGGTGCAAGCGACCTGCCAGGTCAACCGCAACCTGACCGACGAGGAGATTCGCGGTGTCGCGAAGACCGGCGGCGTGGTCGGCATCGGTTACTGGGACGCGGCGGTGTGCGGCACCTCCCCTCGCGATGCGGCAAAGGCGATGAAGCATGTGCGCGATCTGGTGGGGATCGATTACGTCGCGCTCGGCAGCGATTACGACGGCGCCACGACGGTACGGTTCGACACCTCGCAACTGGTGCAGGTGACGCAGGCGCTGATCGACGAAGGCTTCACCGAGGACGAGATTCGCGCGGTGATGGGCGGTAATGCACTGCGGGTTCTGCGTGCAGGGATCGTGCCGCAATGAGGTGGCTCGACCATCGCGAACCGGTGCCTGCGCCGTTGCGCGGAGCCATCGTAGCGCTCGGCAATTTCGACGGATTTCACAAGGGCCACCAGGCGGTCGCGGGCGAGGCGATTCGCTGGGCGCGCGAGGAAGAGCGCCCCGTCATCGTCGCCACCTTCGATCCGCACCCCGTGCAGTTCTTCCGACCCGGCACGCCACCGTTCCGCCTGACCAGCCTCGAACAGCGGCACGAGCTCTATCTCGCGTTCGGGGCGACCGCGATGCTGGTGTTCCACTTCGATGCCGAGCTGGCGGGGACCAGCGCGGAGGACTTCATCGAGCGTATCCTGGTCGAGCGGTTCGGCGCGCACGGCGTGCTGACGGGCGAGGATTTCACCTTCGGCAAGGGCGCGGAGGGCAATGCCGCGCTGCTGAAAGAGCACGGCGCGAAGCATGGGCTGGAAGCGCGCACCGTATCGGCGGTGAGCGACGGCGACACGGTCGTCTCCTCCAGCCGGATTCGCGAATTGCTCAAGGCGGGCGAGCCGCAGGCCGCCGCACACCTGCTCACCCGCCCCTTCGCGATTCGAGGGATCGTGGAGCATGGCGACAAGCGCGGGCGGGAAATCGGCTACCCCACCGCCAACCTCGCGCTGGAGGATTACCTGCGCCCCAAATACGGCATCTACGCCGTCACGGGCCGCATCCTGTCCTCGGGCGAGGAGCTGCAGGGCGCGGCCAATATCGGCATCCGGCCGCAGTTCGAACCGGCCAAGGAGCTGCTCGAGCCGTATTTCTTCGATTTCTCGGGCGACCTCTACGGCCAGGAAATCGAGGTCGCGCTGCACCATTTCATCCGGCCCGAAGCGAAGTTCGACGGGCTCGACGCGCTGATCGCGCAGATGGACCGGGATTGTGCAGAGGCGAAAAGGCTCTTATCCGCCCATCCCTGATGAGCGATGATATGAAAAAGGACTGGCGGGACACCGTCTTCCTGCCGAAAACCGATTTCCCCATGAAAGCCGGGCTCCCCCAGAAGGAGCCGGGCATTCTGGCTGGCTGGCAGCAGGACGACCTGCATGGGGCATTGCGCGCCGAGCGTGCGGGTTCCGAAAAGTTCATCCTCCACGATGGCCCGCCCTATGCGAACGGCGATATCCACGTCGGCCACGCGCTCAACCACATCCTCAAGGACATGGTCTGCCGCACGCAAAGCCTGCTCGGCAAGGATGCGCCCTACGTGCCCGGGTGGGACTGCCACGGCCTGCCGATCGAGTGGAAGGTCGAGGAACAGTACCGCAAGAAGAAGCTCAACAAGGACGAGGTGCCGCGCGCCGAATTCCGCGCCGAATGCCGCGCCTATGCGCAGAAATGGGTCGATACCCAGCGCGAACAGCTGAAGCGCCTCGGCATCATGGGCGACTGGGATCATCCCTACCTGACGATGGATTTCGACAGCGAAGCGACGATCGTGTCCGAGCTGATGAAGTTTGCCGAAGCGGGCAATCTCTATCGCGGCTCCAAGCCGGTGATGTGGTCGCCCGTTGAGAAGACCGCGCTCGCCGAAGCCGAGGTGGAATACGAGGACATTACCTCGACCCAGATCGACGTGGCGTTCGAGATCGTCGAATCGCCGATCCCCGAACTGGTCGGCGCGCATGCGGTGATCTGGACCACCACGCCGTGGACGATCCCGGTCAACCA
Source organism: Alteriqipengyuania triglochinis (assembly GCF_054655655.1). Taxonomy (NCBI): domain Bacteria; kingdom Pseudomonadati; phylum Pseudomonadota; class Alphaproteobacteria; order Sphingomonadales; family Erythrobacteraceae; genus Alteriqipengyuania; species Alteriqipengyuania triglochinis. The sequence continues at coordinate 440,569 of NZ_BAAHNC010000002.1, read as the reverse complement.
GGCTTTGGCTTATGGGCCGGAGGTTGAGTATGTTCTCCTGCGAACCAGCTTCTTCGCTCCAGGAAATGGGGCCGATGCTGCAAACGGCTCGATGGACTTCCGCGTCTTGGTCGCGGAACCGCTGAAAGCGCAGTTTCTTACCCGCAACACGACAGCAGATGTGAGCGCTGACGTAACCGAGGAATGGCGCGGCAAAGGCGCCGACCTCGCCTGCACGAAGGTGCGCCACCCGATGCACCATCTCGGTGGGTTCTACGAAAAACTCCGCCCGATGCTGGCGGGCGATTTCGTTACCACGGACAGCGGTACCGGCCTCGTCCACATGTCGCCCGACCATGGCGAGGACGATTTCTATCTGTGCCGCGAGAACGGGATCGACCCGGTCTTCGCGGTCGACGATGGCGGCGTGTACCGTGACGACTGGCCGTGGCTGGGCGGTGACGACGAGCGCCGCCGCGCGGTCATCAACCCCAAGTTCAACGCGCCCGACGGCCCGATCTGCTCGGACCTGCGCGAAGCGGGTGCACTGCTGAGCGCGAGCGCGGATTACAAGCACTCCTACCCGCACTCGTGGCGGTCCAAGGCGAAGATCATCTACCGCTGCACGCCGCAATGGTTCGTGCCGATGGACAAGCCCTTATCGCCCTCTCCCCTTGAGGGGAGAGGGTTGGGAGAGGGGTCTTCTGGCGATGCGCTAGGCCAGCCCCACCCCCCGACCCCCTCCCCTGAAGTGGAGGGGGAGAATACACTCCGCAGCCGCGCCATGGCCGAGATCGAGCGTGTGCGCTTCGTGCCCGAGCGGGGGCGCAACCGTATCCGCGCGATGGTCGAGGGACGACCCGACTGGGTGCTTTCGCGCCAGCGCGCGTGGGGCGTGCCGATCACGCTGTTCGTCCGCAAGGACGGCACCTATCTGCAGGACGCAGGCGTGAACCAGCGCGTGGTCGATGCGATCCGCGAGGGCGGCGTCGATGCTTGGGTTGAGGATCGCAAGGGCGAATTCCTCGGAAACGCGCACAACCCCGACGATTTCGAGATGGTCCACGACATCCTCGACGTGTGGTTCGATTCGGGCTGCACGCATGTCTTCGTGCTCGAAAGCGACCGCTGGCCCGCGCTCAGCTGGCCCGCGAATCTCTACCTCGAAGGCAGTGACCAGCATCGCGGCTGGTTCCAGTCCTCGCTGCTGGAAAGCTGCGCCACGCGCGGGCGTGCGCCTTACGACCAGGTGCTGACCCATGGCTTCACCATGGACCAGAACGGGCGGAAGATGTCGAAGAGCCTCGGCAATACGGTCGATCCGCTCAAGATCGTCGATCAGTACGGCGCGGATATCCTGCGGCTGTGGGCGCTGAGCGTCGATTCGACGATGGACCACCGCATCGGCGACGAGATCCTGAAGGGCGTGGCGGACCAGTACCGCAAACTGCGCAACACCTTCCGCTATCTGCTCGGCGCGCTCGAAGGCTACGAGGCGTCGGAAGCGGTCGACTACGCGCAGATGCCAGAGCTGGAGCGCTATACGCTGCACAAGCTGGCCGAGCTGGACGGCAAGCTGCGGCAGGCAATCGAAGATTACGACTTCAACGAATACACCCGCCTGCTGACCGAGTTCGCGAACGAAGACCTCTCGGCCTTCCTGTTCGATATCCGCAAGGACCGTCTCTATTGCGACGATCCCGCGTGGGTCGAACGCCGCGCCTATCGCACCGTGCTCGACGTCCTGTTCCAGGCGCTGGTGCGCTACGCCGCGCCGGTGCTGGTGTTCACGGCCGAGGAAGTGTGGAGCACACGCTTCCCCGACGCGAAGAGCGTGCACCTGCAGCAGATCGATGCACTGCCGGGCGAATGGACCGACGAAGCCCTCGCCACCCGCTTCGCCGCGCTGCGTGAGCTTCGCGAGGATGTGACCGAAGCGATCGAACCGCTGCGGCGGGAAAAGACGATCCGCTCCAGCAACGAGGCCGCCGTCAGCGTGCCTGCCGCGTCCGTGCCGCAAGGGTTCGACATGGACGACCTGGCCGAGCTGTTCATCGCCGCGTCAGTCGAAACCCACGAAGGCGGCGGGGTGAAAGTTTCGCGCTCTTCGTGTAACAAGTGCGGGCGTTGCTGGCGCCTGTTGCCAAGCGTTTCGGAAGACGATGCGCTGTGCAGCCGCTGTGAGGAGGTAGTAAGCTGATGGACGGTGCCTGGAACGGCCGCATGAGCGGCCTGGCCCTCGCCGCACTGATCTTCGGGCTCGACCAGCTCGTGAAGTGGCTCGTCACCGGGCCGCTCGGGATCGATTCGATTGGCGACGTCCAGCAGATCCTGCCCTTCTTCGACCTGCGCTTCACGCAGAATTTCGGCATTTCGCTGGGGCTCTTCGAAGCCGACAGCGTCGAGGCACGCTGGATCCTGGTCGCAGGCACCGCCGCAATCGCCGTGGTCGTCCTGCTTTGGATCCTGCGCGAACGCAGCCGAGGGGACATTTTCGGGCTCGGCCTGATCCTCGGCGGGGCGCTGGGCAATATTACCGACCGCGTGCTCTACGGCTACGTCGTCGATTATGCGGACCTGCATTTCGGCACATTCCGGCCCTTCCTGATCTTCAACGTCGCCGATGCCGCGATCACCATCGGCGTCCTCATCATCCTTGCCCGTTCCTTCTTCCTGCGCGACAAAAGCGCCGACAACGACATGCAGTTAGCTGCGAAAGAGAGCTGAAAATGCGCACCAAGAGCCTCCTCATCCTCGCCACCTTCGCGATGGGCCTGTCCGCCTGCGGCAGCAGCGGCGGCCTTCTCAACCGGGAGCGTCCCGACGAGTTCGCGGTGCAGCGCCAGGCCCCGCTGGTGGTTCCGCCCGATTTCAGCCTCAGCCCGCCCGAACCCGGCGCCCCGCGTCCGACCGAAGGCACTGCGGCCGAGCAGGCGCTCGAAGCGCTGTTCGGCGGCCCGGCAGCCCGCAGCGCGGTCGAGGCGGCAGCCCTCAGCCGCGCGGGTGAGGCCGAGCCCGGCATCCGGTCCGCCGTCGGAGACCCCAAGACGCAGACCGTGGCCAAGGGCCGCGTGACGCGCGACATCATCGCCGCGCCCGAAGGCGACGGCGGTTCGGCCCAGGCGGTAATCCCCGGCTGAATCGATACGGTGCACCCCACCACGCACCGTATCCGTTCCGAACAATACCCAGTGCGCGGCGTGCAATGGGGTCTTCCGATTCGCAGATCGGAGGCGGTTGGGCCCGGGTCGATCGAACGCCGCTTGTCGTTCGCAGATCGTGATCGATCATTCGTCGGCCATTCCGTAGCGTCCGTCTAACACTCACGCTGCCGGTCGATAGCGGGGTGCAGCGCGCAGCGCGATCCTCCACTCCTGTCGTCAGCGGCGCACCAACCCCCATTTCCCCCAAGGTGCGCCGCAACCATGGAGGAAAACATCATGAAAAAGTCGCTCGCTCTCGTAGCCGCTTTTGGCCTAGGCCTGTCCGCCACCCCCTCGCTGGCACAGCAGCAATCCGCCGCAGTGCAGTATTCCGACCTCGACCTGACCTCGCCCGAGGGGCAGGAGGCACTGGAACGCCGGATCGACAAGGCCGCCAAGGATGTGTGCGGTGCCAATGGCAGCGAAATGGGCACGCGCCTCAAGAGCCGCGAAGTTCGCAGCTGCGTAAAGAGCGCGAAGAAGCAGGTCCGTGCGCAAATCGCCGCCAAGATCGGAGAAGACCGCTTGGGCGGCTGACTTCCATGCTGCCGATACATCAAAGGCCCTCACCGGTGCGCATCGGTGGGGCCTTTTCTTTATCCGCGGCGAGACGCGCGGCATGGCGTTGCCGGATCGGCCTTACCGCCCCGCCATCTTCTTGACCTTGGGAAGGTAGGTCCGCCCGATCCGCAGCATCTCGCCGTCGGCCAGCTCTACCGACCAGACACCCAGGCCATCGTGCTTCAGCCCCGCGATGTGATCCCTGCGCAGGATGGTACTACGGTGGATGCGAATGAAGGCATCGGGGTCCAGCTTCTCTTCCAGCCCCGCGATCGTCTGCAGCAGCAGGTAGGTCTTGTCGCCCACGTAGAGCCGCACGTAATCACGCTCCGCATCGATCCGGCTGACGTCGCACACCGACACGCGCACCAGTTCCGAACGGTGCGGCACCCACAATTCCTGCAGCCACTGCGTCTCCGTCGGCCGGGGCTCTTCGCCGCGCTTGGCCAGTGCCCGCGCGATGGCCCGCTCCAGCCGTTCGGCCGCGACCGGCTTCAGCACGTAGTCGACTGCCTCCAGATCGAAGGCTTCGACCGCAAAGCTCTCGTGCGCGGTGACGAAAATGATAGCGGGCGGGTTCGCCTGGCCGGCCAGACGCCGTGCGACCTCTATGCCGTCGAGTCCAGGCATCGTGAGATCGAGCAGGACGAGGTCGGGATCGGCCTTGCCGATGACTTCGAGGGCCGCCTCGCCATGATCGGCGGTGCCGACCACGTCCACGTCGGCGATCCTGTCGCACAGCGTTTCGAGGCGCTCGATCGCGAGCGGTTCGTCATCGACAAGGACGACTCTGAGGGCTGATTTATCGACCATTTTTCACATCCAGCGGCATGATGAGTTCCGTACGATAGCCTCTGTCCCCGGCCCGGCCCGAAAAAACCTTTGCCTGCTCGCCAAAGCGCGCGCGCAACCTGTCACGCACGTTGGAAAGGCCGATGCCGAAACCGCCCGTACCGGCTTCGCCAAGGCCGGGCCCGTCGTCGGAAACCACCAGATGCAGCCGGTCGTTCAGGGCAAAGGCTTCGATCATCACATGAACGGGGGTAGTCGAACGCGCCACTGCGTAACGCACCGAATTCTCAACCAGCGGCTGCAGGATCATTCCCGGCACCCTCGCCCTTTCGAGCTCTTGGGGCAGGTCGATGCGAACGAGCAACCGCTCGGGAAAGCGGACCTCCTCGATCGCGAGGTAATCGCGCTGCAGCGCGATCTCGTCAGTCAGTGCGACATCCTCGGTCGGCTCTTCCGCCAGACTGTGTCGGTAGAAGTTCGATACCGCCTGGATCATGGCCTCGGCCCGCGCCTCCTTGCCCGTGATGACGAGCGAGGAGAGCGAGTTGAGCGTGTTGAAGAGGAAATGCGGATTGATCTGGTAGCGCAACGATCGGAGTTCGGACGCCTTGGCCGCGCTCCGGAAGCGCTCTTCACGCGCCTGCGCCGCCCGCGCCTGCGCACCGGCGAGCATGGCGAGGTAGAGCGCCGCCCATGCCAGCAGGAGAAAATAGCGACCCAGCGCGATGTCGGAGAGTTGCCGCCAGCGTTCCAGCCCCACCGGAGCGGGCGCAAGGACGAAGCTGCGCGCCCCGCCGGTCTCGCTGGCGCGGGCCTGCTCGCTGGCCCCGCCGGTCTGCTGCGGATTGGGTATCTGGGGCAGGTCGACCAGCAGATTGCCTGCCTCGTCGCGCCGAATCACCACGCCCTGTTTTTCACCCAGCGCGCGGATCATCTTCTCCTGAACGTCCGCAAACACGATCTGGTTGACCTGCGCGATCATCAGCGCCGCCGGCAAGGCAACGATGAGTGCGGTCGCGGTCTTCACGATCAGGGATTGCGAATCGACCAGCCGCAGGACGAGCCACATGCCGAAGGTGATCGCACCACCCGCAAGGCACACAAGCATGCGCCGCCACAGCAGCGCGTCCTGCAATTCCAGCCCCACGATCACGCCGCGCAGTGAAACGAGCACGAAATAGGTGACCCACAGGCCGATGATCGAGATCAGCACCAGCCTGAGCGGCAGGCGACTCGATTCGCGCATGGTCTGCTGGTCGGGATAGGACTCTGTCACGATCCTTCCTGATTGGCGGCCCGCCGGCGCAAAGGCCATGCCACCGGTCGATCCCCGGAGGACCCCGGTCGAGCGACCATCAGGACTTTTCGAGCAGCTTCTCCTCCGCGATCCGCTTGCGCCACTGCGCGGGCGCCAGGGTGTGGACGTTGTTACCGTCCGCATCGACCGCGACCGTCACGGGCATGTTCTCGACCGTGAATTCGTAGATCGCTTCCATGCCGAGTTCCTCGAACGCGACGACCTTGGCTTCCTTGATCGCCCGCGCGACAAGATAGGCCGCGCCGCCCGTCGCCATCAGGTAGGCGGTCTTGAACCGGCTGATGACATCAACCGCGTCGGCCCCGCGCTCCGCCTTGCCGATCATGGCCAGCAGACCGAGGTCGAGCATCATTTCGGTGAAGGTGTCCATCCGGGTGGCGGTGGTCGGGCCTGCGGGGCCGACGACCTCGCCCATCACCGGATCGACTGGGCCGACGTAATAGATCGCGCGCCCCCGGAAATCGACCGGCAGCTCCTCGCCCGCCTCCAGCATGTCCTTGATGCGCTTGTGCGCCGCGTCGCGCCCGGTCAGCATCTTGCCCGACAGCAGCAGGCGATCGCCATGCTGCCAGCTTTCGACCTCTTCCTTGGTCAGGGTATCGAGGTTCACGCGCTTGGCAGCGCTGTCCGGCTGCCAGTTCACCTTGGGCCACTGATCGAGGTCGGGCTTTTCGAGAAAAGCGGGGCCCGATCCGTCGAGCGTGAAATGCGCGTGGCGCGTGGCGGCGCAATTGGGAATCATCGCCACCGGCTTGCCCGCAGCGTGGCACGGCCAGTCGAGGATTTTCACGTCGAGCACGGTGGAAAGCCCGCCGAGGCCCTGCGCGCCGATCCCTTGCGCATTCACGGCATCGAAAATGTCGATCCGAAGCTGCTCGATATCGGTCTGGGCACCGCGCGCCTTCAACTGGCCCATGTCGATCGGGTCCATCAGGCTCTGCTTGGCGAGGCGCACGCAATGTTCCGCCGTGCCGCCGATGCCGATCCCCAGCATGCCGGGCGGGCACCAGCCGGCGCCCATGCTGGGTACCTGTTCGACCACCCAGTCGACGATATTGTCGCTCGGGTTCATCATCTTGAACTTGGACTTGTTCTCGCTGCCCCCACCCTTCGCGGCGACATCGATCAAGACCGTATTGCCCGGGACCATCTCGACCGAGAGGACACACGGCGTGTTGTCGCGCGTGTTGCGGCGGGTGAAGGCCGGATCGGCGAGAATCGAGGCGCGCAGTTTGTTGCCGGGGTGGTTATAGGCCTGCCGCACGCCTTCATCGACGACCTCCTGCAGGCTGCGCTTGCTCTCCAGCCGGCATTCCTGCCCCCATTTGACGAACACGTTCACGATGCCGGTGTCCTGGCAGATCGGGCGATGCCCCTCCGCGCACATCCGGCTGTTGGTCAGGATCTGCGCGATCGCGTCCTTTGCCGCCGGGCCCTGCTCGGCTTCGTAGGCCTCGCCCAGCGCGCGAATATAGTCCATCGGGTGGTAGTAGGAGATGAACTGGAGAGCGTCGGCGACGCTTTCGATGAGATCGTCTTCGCTAATAATGGTCATGTCGCTCATCGACACTCGCCTCCTGCTGATCGAAACCGATGCGCCGATAGAGCAGCGAAGGCCTATCCAGCAAGTGATGCAGGTCTTGGCGAGCCTTTCCACCCCCTATAAGGCACCCCCTGGCGACAGAACGCCAAGGCCCGCACCCGACCATCTGCTGTCGGCCCAATGGACGAGACGAGAAACATGATCGAGACCGCGCAAAAAGCGCCCGACTTCGCAGCCGCGCGCCGCCACATGATCGAAAGCCAGCTGCGCACCAGCGGCATCAACGACTGGTACGTGCTCGACCGCATGGCCGACGTGCCGCGCGAGGATTATGTTCCCGAAGGCGCCCGCGCCGGGGCCTATGTCGACCGGACGATCCCGCTCGGTCATGGGGCGTTCTTCGCCCCGCCGCTGGCGCACGGCCAGATTCTGAGCCAGGCGCGCCCGCAGAAGGGCGAACGTGCCCTGATCATCGGCCCCGCGACCGGCTATCTTGCCGCACTCTTCGGGCCGCTGGTGGCCGAGACGCGGGAAGCGACGGCGGAGGCGGTGCTGGCGGGCGATGTCGACGGGGCATATGATCTGGTCGTGATCGAAGGCGCGGTGGAAGAAGTTCCCCCGCAGCTTCTCGCCACGCTCGCTCCCGAGGGTCGCCTACTGACGGGTGTCATCCGCAAGGGCGTTACGCGACTGGAGCTGGGCCGCCGCAGCGGCGACGCAATCTCGCTGATCCCGCTCAACGAGACGCAGCTGCCGCGCCTGCCGCAATTCGACAAACCGCAGAGCTGGACTTTCTGACAATGAAGCGCCCCGCCCTCCTGGCTTTCGTGGCGACCGCGGCCATCGCGATCGCGACTCCTGCGCAGGCCGAGACGCTGCGCGAGGCGCTGGCCGAAGCCTATCGCACGAACCCGACCTTGCAGGCCGCCCGCGCACAGCTGCGCGCGACGGACGAGAACGTGCCGATCAACAAGGCGGACGGGCGCCCCAACCTCAATGGTACGGCCGCCGTGACCGAGTTCGTGAAAAAGAACTCGACCAGCTTTTTCGCGCCCGACCGCGCGTTGACCGCCGGAGTGGATCTGGGCGTGCCGCTCTATTCGGGCGGTTCGGTCAAGAATTCGGTGCGCGCTGCGGAAGAACGGGTCCAAGCCGGGCGAGCGGACCTGCGCGGCACCGAAAGCGCGATCTTCAGCCAGGTCGTCGCCGCCTATATGGACGTGCTTCGCAGCGAGGCCCTCGTCGGGCTCAGCGCCAATCAGGTCGAGGTCCTGAGTGTCAATCTCGAGGCCACCGGGGACCGGTTCGAGCTTGGCGATGTCACGCGGACCGACGTCGCGCAGTCGCAGTCGCGCCTCGCCCTGGCCCGCGGCGATCTGCGCTCGGCCCAGGCCGGGCTGATCCAGGCACGCGAGACCTATATCCAGCTGGTCGGCTCCGCGCCGGGGCAGTTGGAAGCGCCGCCGCCCTTGCCGAACCTGCCCGATGATCCGCGCATGGCGGTCGATGTCGCGCTGGACAGCAATCCGGACCTGATCGCCGCGCGCGAGCGTGCGCAGGCGGCCGGATACGATATCAGGGTCGCTGGCTCGGGCCGGCTGCCGCGCCTCTCCGCCTTTGCGGGGTACGATTACCAGAACTTCCTCGGCAGCGTCGCCGACGGGCCGCTCGACCCGACGGACCCCGGCAGCCCGCTGGTCGGCAGTACACAGACGGCGACCGCCTCGTCGGCGGGGCTCTCGCTCACGATTCCGCTGTTCCAGGGTGGGCGCCCCGCCGCGCTGCAGCGTCAGGCGCAGGCCCTCGCGTCCGCCGCACTCGATCAAGTAATCGCGGCCGAGCGCGATGTGATCGCGCAGGTCCGCGCGGCTTTCGCCAGCTACTCCGCAGCGCTGGCCATCATCGACAGCTCCAGCGAAGCCGTGGCGGCTGCGGAGCTGAGCCTCGAAGGCGTTCGGGCGGAAAACTCGATCGGCAACCGGACCGTGCTCGACGTGCTCAATGCCGAACAGGAGCTGTTGCTTGCCCGGGTCGATCTCGTGACCGCGCAGCGCAATGCCTACGTCGCGGGCTTCACGCTGCTCGCGTCGATGGGCCTCGCCGAAGCGCGCGACCTCGGGATAGAGGGCGGCGCATTGTACGATCCGCTGGTCAATTACGATCGGGTGTCGGGCAAGTGGAACGACTGGAGCCGCGACCCCGACCCCGAGGCACAGGGCACGCGCACCATTGACATTCCGGCGGCGGACGCGGAAGTCCGGGGCGTCTACGGCCCGATGCTGGGTCGGGACGAAAACTGAGGTTCCACAGACCTAGGGGCGGGCAAGGTGCGGCACGACAGCGAAGCATCGGTCGAGGAAATTCTCGACTCCATCAAGAAGGTGATCGCGCGGGACAACCGCGCCGGTGCGCTCGAGGCGCGGCGGCGGCGTGAACGGTCTGCGAGCGAGAGCACATCGGCCCGCTCGCGCGATCGCGTGCTGGACGAGGACGTCGAAGAGGTTTTCGACCTCGCCGACGCAGACCTGGTCGACGACGAAGCCGATGGCGACACCTGCGATATTGACGATGAACGGAGCGAACCGCTGATGAGCGCGACCGCACGCGATTCCATGCGTGACAACCTCGCCACGCTGGCCCTGCTGTCCGAACCCGGCGCGCAGCCACAGATCGTCCGCTCGGGCGAAACCTCGCTCGAAGGCATGGTGCGCGAGATGCTGCGCCCGATGCTGGCCGAATGGCTCGACAAGAACCTGCCGCCGATGGTCGAGGAACTGGTGCGCCAGGAAATCGCACGGATCGTCAAGAAGCAGGGCTGACGGCCACCACCACCCGAGATTTCGCTTGCGAGGGGCGCGCCGCGGAGTAGTTTCCGCCGCCATGCGCAAAGCCCCAAAAACGCTCGCCCTTCTGGCCGCCTCGGTCGCGTTCCTCGCCACCCCCACACTCGCCCAAACCACGCCGCAGGGCGATGGCGCGCGCGCGATGACGGCGCGCGATCTGGTCACCACGCCGCGTCTCGGCCTGCAGAGCGTAAGCGCAGACGGGGCCCGCGCGCTCTATTCCGTCACGCTGACCAACGAGGATTCGCTGGCGCGGAACACGCGGTATTACGTCAGGGCTCTCGGCTCGGGGGAAGAGGTCGAGGTGACGATGCCCGATGGTGCATCTTCGCCGGTTTTCCTGGATGACGAGCGACTCTATTTCCTCGCGCCGGGTGAGCGCGGCTCCGAAGGGATGCAGGTCTTCACGGGCATCCTGACGGTAGATGGCGTTCTGGAGCAGAGCCAGCAGGTCACCCGCCTCGACCGCGAGGTCGGCGGCTTCAAGGTCGCGCCCAATGGCAAGAGCCTGGCAATTTTCGGTAATGTACCGCGCGAGTGCGCCGAATTCGCTTGCCGCAGCGAAAGCGCGCGCGACGGGTCCGAATCGGGTAGCGGCATGCTGTTCGACGGCGCGGACGGGTTCGTCCGCCACTGGGATACCTACGAAACGCCGGGCACTTTCAGCCGCGTGTTCGTCTTCCCGATCGAGGACGGCACCGCGCAGGGGGCGGGCATCCCTGCAGATGGCCCGGCTGGCGCCGATGCGCTGACGGGCGATACGCCGGTCCAGCCGTTCGGCGGACTGGAGGACATGGCGTGGAACGCAGAGGGCGACGCGCTCTATTTCGTCGCCCGGCAGAGCGACGCCGCCGAGCCAACCTCAACCAATACGGACATCTACCGCTTCGCGATGGGCGCGAGCAAGCCGATCAACATCACTGAGGGCAACAAGGCCACCGACGGTGTCCCTACCCCTTCGCCCGACGGAAAGTGGCTGGCCTATCTCGCGATGGAGCGGCCCGGTTACGAAGCGGATCGCATGCAGATCATGCTCCGGAATGTCGAAAGCGGCGAGACCCGGTCGCTGACCGGCAATTTCGACCGGAGCTTCGGCTCACTCGCCTGGACGCCCGATTCCCGGTGGATCATCGCAACGGCGCAAAGCGTGCTCGATACTCCCGCCTTCAGGATCGACCCGCGCAGTGGCAAGGTGACCGAACTCGATCTGCTGCCGGGGAACGAGGCGCATATCGGCAATGTCACGCCTGCCGGTAAAAACAGCCTCTTCTTCACGCGCGATTCGATCGCCGCGCCTGCCGAACTCTACCTGTCGCAAGGCTGGAAAAAGGCGACCCGGCTGACCGACGTAGCGAAGAGCCGTATGGCCGCGCTGGCGCCGGTCGAGACGCGCCGGTTCAACTTTGCAGGCGCCGGCGGCGATACCGTCTGGGGCCAGATCACCAAGCCATCGGGTGCGACCGGCAACCTGCCCGCCATCCTCTACGTCCACGGCGGGCCGCAAGGGTCGTTCAACGACGGCTGGTCGAGCCGCTGGAACCCGCGCGTCCTGGCGAGCCAGGGCTACGCCGTGGTCTCGGTCGATTTCCACGGAAGCACCGGTTACGGGCAGGACTTTACCGACAGCATCAACCGCGACTGGGGCGGCAAGCCGCTGGAAGACCTGCAGAAAGGCCTCGCCGCAGCCATCGCGCTCGATTCGCAGATCGACGGGGATCGCGCCTGCGCGATGGGAGCATCCTACGGCGGGTTCATGATGAACTGGATCGCCGGCAACTGGCCCGACCGGTTCGATTGCCTCGTCCAGCACGACGGCCTGTTCGACATGCGCAGCTTCTACTACGCGACCGAGGAATTGTGGTTTCCGCGCTGGGACTTCGGCGGATCCTACGCCGAGCAGAGCGAACTCTACGAGCGCTGGAACCCGGTGAACCACGTCGACAACTGGCGTACGCCGATGCTGGTCGTCACCGGCGAGAAGGACTTCCGCGTTCCGTACACGCAGGGCATCGGCGCCTTCACCGCGCTGCAGGAACGAAGCGTCCCTTCGCAACTGCTGGTTTTCCCGGACGAGAACCACTGGGTCCTCAAGCCGAAGAATTCCCTGCAATGGCACGAGACGGTCTTCAACTGGCTCGACCGCTGGCTCGGCGAGGACACCGAGTGATGCGCCGATGAGTACGGAGAAAGAACTGCGCAAGGCGCAAGGCGCGCTGGCCAAGACGGGTGGCGAGCGGGCCGCGCGGCATATCTTCCTGTGCGCCATGCCGGAGAAGGCAAAGTGCTGCGACCGCGCGCAGGGCAAGGAAGCCTGGAATTTCCTCAAGAAGCGCCTGAAGGAGCTGGGCATCGGCCCGTCGAAGGCAGCGGAGCAGGATCTGCTTGTCCGACGGACCAAGGCCGATTGCCTGCAGATCTGTGATGCGGGACCCATCGCGCTCGTCCAGCCCGACGGTGTCTGGTATCACTCGTGCACGCCGCAGGTGCTTGAGCAGATCATCCAGCAGCACCTGATCGGCGGAGAACCGGTGGAAGCCTACCGCCTCCACCCCGACCGCTGAGCGCTTATCGCTCCTCGTCGTCTCGCCGCCAGGTCTCGTCGGTTTTCATCGGATCGTGGATCGATTCGTCGTGCCCGGTGCCGTTGGAGAGAAACACCAGACCCATCAGCGCACTGCCCAGCAGCATGGTGAGCCCGATGCCGAGCGCCACCGCGACGAAGAAATGCGGACTGACCGAGGCTTCGCTCCAGTAGATGGCCAGCATGGCAGCGCCAACGACCAGGATCGTCAGGGCAAGCATGAAGCGCATGATTCGCTTGTAGCGGGCCCATGCGAAAGCGGCCTTTTCCGGGTCGTCGAGCGGGGATTTGGGCGGCAATGGTAGCTCCTGCTGGCGTCGATTCGCCAAGTTTGAGCCTTCGTGGCATTATCCGGTCCTTCGGGAAAGGAGGACCCAAGGCCATGACCATAGAGCGGCTAACCGCGAATCGTGATCCGGAAAACATCGTGAGTTGCGGGGTGGGAACGCCGATGCGCGATGCTGTCACGATTTTGGCGGAGAAGCGGATCGGGGCGCTGCCCGTGATGGAAGGAAGCAAGGTCGCCGGAATTTTTTCCGAGCGGGATGTCATCTACTGCCTCGCGCGGCAGGGACCCGATTGTCTCGACCGTCCGCTGGGCGAGGTGATGACGTCGCCCGCCATCACTGTCACGCGGCAGGAGACGATCGATCGTGCGCTCGCGCTGATGACCAAGAGGCGGATCCGCCATCTGCCGGTGGTCGAGGATGGCGCGCTCATCGGCTTCGTCTCGATCGGCGATCTGGTGAAGTTCCGCTTCGACCGGGTGCAGCAGGAGGCCGAGGAGATGCGCAGCTATATCCAGACGGCTTGAGGTCGCGGGCCTGCGCGCCCATATCTCGGATATGAGCACTACTCCCGCCCTCACCGAAGCCGCAGCCGCGCGCGTTCAGTCCATTGCCGAAAAGCAGGGCAAACCTGCGATGCTTCGGCTCGCCGTTGATGGCGGCGGTTGCTCCGGCTTCCAGTACCGCTTCGAACTCGCCGAGGCGGCAGAGGAAGACGACGCGGTCAGCGAGACTGGCGGCGTGAAGCTGCTGGTCGATCCGGTCAGCCTCGATCTGGTCGCAGGGAGCAAGGTCGACTTCGTCGAATCGCTGGGTGGGGCAGCCTTTCAAGTCGAAAATCCCCAGGCGGCGGCCGGTTGCGGCTGCGGTTCCAGCTTCGGGATTTGAGTTAGACTAGCGCGCGCGCATCGGGCACGTACGCCGTCATGCGCATTGCCACATTCAACATCAACGGGATCAAGGCGCGCCTGCCGCGCCTGATCGAATGGCTCGAGGAAACGCAGCCGGACGTCGCCTGCCTGCAGGAAATCAAGTCGCAGGACGAAGGCTTTCCCGCCGACGCCTTCGAGAAGGCGGGTTACAGGGCGATCTGGCACGGCCAGAAGAGCTTCAACGGCGTCGCGATCCTCGCCAAGGTCGAGCACGAGCTGGTAGAGCGGGTGCGCGGCCTGCCGGGAGACGACAGCGACGAACAGGCCCGCTACCTCGAGGCCGAGGTTGCCGGAGTGATCGTCGCCAATCTCTATCTGCCCAACGGCAATCCGCTGCCCGGCCCAAAATTCGATTACAAGCTTGCATGGATGGAACGTCTGCGGACGCGCATGCGCGAAATCTGGGCGGAGGAAAAACCCGCCATCGTGCTCGGTGACTTCAACGTCATTCCGCAAGACAAGGACGTCTGGTCACCGCCCGCAATGCAGGACGATGCGCTGATGCAGCCGGAATCGCGCGATGCGTACCGCCGCCTGCTCGACGATGGCTGGACCGATGCGGTCGACACGCTCAATCCGCGTGGCGGCGTCTGGACGTTCTGGGATTATCAGCGCGGCGCATGGCAGCGCGATCACGGCTTCCGGATCGATCACTGCCTGCTTTCGCCCGAGCTGGCCGACAGGCTCGAAGCTGTCGGCGTCGACAAGGACGCGCGCGGACGCGAAAAGGCGAGCGACCATGCACCCGTGTGGGTCAAGGTCGCCGCCTGAGCGCTCTATGGGGCAGCTACCGCCCCATACAATCAACGATAGAAGATGTGGCTCTTGATGGTCGCGCGCGCCTGCTTGCTGCGCGCCCAGCGCGGCTTGACGTAGGTCGCGTGGAAATAGAGCGAATCGCCCGCTTCGCTGTTCCACAGACCCTCATGGGCGATGCGGGCGATCTTGCGCGCACGCTCCCAGGCACCGGAATTGCCGCGCCGACTGGGGATGCGGCCGTTCTTCACGAAGGAGAACTGCGCACGCTGGGTGACGACCCCGCAATAGTCGGAGGGGAAGACCGTCGATTCGGCGCGATTGACGATGACCTGTGCGACGGCCAGCTGGCCTTCGATCGGCTCACCGCGCGATTCGAAGTAGACGGCGCCGGCAAGACACTCGAGCTCACGCGACATGGTCTGCGGCGCGTCGACATCCGCGATCAGTTCGCGCAGCGAGGATGCGGTCGGCTCTGCGACCTCGACAACCTCGGCTTCGGTCTCTTCAGGCTCGGGCAGCGGCTGTACCACTTCTTCCGAGATGAAGACCGGTTCGGCCGCCTCTACGGGTTCGGCCACGACAATTTCGTTTTCGCCCTGCTGGGCCTGCGCGTCCGCGTAGCTGAGGCCGGCGGAGGCGATCAGAACGGCAGCGGCCGAAGCCACAAAGCCAAATTTCGTCTTGCTACCCATTGATCCCGTTCAAGGGGCGGTGAACGAACACAGACGCAGGTTGGAACCATCGAGCGCCGAAGCGCTTTAGTAGATTGTGAAAATGTGAGGGTTCTAGAAGACCTGCCGGTCGTTCCCCGACTGCGTGCTAATCGGCGCGGCCTCATTGCCGCCTCGACCGCCTGCGCAAATTCGAAGTCGCGGGCCCTTTGCCTATAAGGCGCTCGGGGTCAAGTTACGGCCGCAATTCTGCGATGAACCGTTCCGCATCGTCGATTTGCGCTTCGACAATCCATAAATCAGGGTCCTGAGCCGATCTGCGCTGGCAGTATTCGTCGAGTTCCCTTTGATTTTCGGCGGTTTTTTCCTGGGTTACTTGCCATTCGAAGTCGAAATCGGCCGAAGGGCGTCTTTCGACTAATTTCACGTTCCCGGCGCGATCGCGCAGCAATAGAATGTAGGTCCCGCCCGCCGGGTCACCTTTGGCAAGGATAACGCCCATGCCGCCCTGCGACGAAATCTGCCGCAATAATCCCCCCACGACGAGGTGAGTCGGCAGGCGCGAATCGCTCACGAACCCTCCGGGGCGTAACCATCGAGGCCGGAAAGCGCGATTCGCGAGCGCATGAAGGTGCCGGTGCCGCGCCCGATCTCCTCACCTTCCTCGTCGGTCAGCCGCGATTCGGCCACGAGGACGCGCCGCTTGCCGCTGATCCACACGCCCGAGGCGATTACACGACCCTCGCGCACAGGCTTGGTGAAATGCAGGTTGAAGGCGGTCGTGAGCAGGAAACGGTCGGTCACAAGGCTGTTGGCGGCGTAGAACGCCGCATCGTCGAGCATCTTGAAATAGATCGTGCCATGCGCCGCGCCCGCCGCATGGAAAATATCGGGGGTCACGTCGAAGGTGATGCGCGCACGCCCTTCGCCCTCGATCTCGAGATCGGACAGGAACGCGCTGTTGATCGGCGCAGAGCGATAAAGCCGCTCGAGCGCGCGATAATGGGCGGTGGGCCCGGGATCTCGCTCAGGCTGCGTCACGCAGCCCCGAATTGGCTACGAGTGCGTAGAGTTCTTCCTCGCCCGTCGCCTCGAACAGCTGGTGCAGCATGCGCTCGTCGCGGGTAAAGCGCGACATGGCAGCGAGGGCGTGCAGATGCTGGACCCCTGCATCGGTCGGGGAAATGAGACCCATGACCAACCGCACGGGAACGCCGTCCGCCGCATCGAAGTCCACATCATGATCGAGATGGAGAACCACGGCGACCGGCTTGTCGACCGCGTCGAGCCGCGCATGCGGCATCGCGACCGCCCGGCCGAAGCCCGTGCTGCCCAGAGCCTCCCGCTCCTTCAGCGCATCGAGCACCTCTTCGGCATCGAGCGCATAGGCCGATGCGAACGCCTCTGCCAGCTCGGCAAGAATTGCGCGCTTGTTGGCACAGGAAGCCTGACGCACGGCCTGCGGAAGCAGTCTGAATGGTGAGGACACGAAATGATGCCTGCCTTGCCTGGCGTTGAACTGGGCGGACCCCTGACGGGATCGACCTGTGTCGCGGGGGGCACTGCGACATTCGGGGAAGCGAGCTGGCGGCGAACTCCTGTTCGGGGTTCGCCGCGGGAGGCTCAGTGCGGCTCGACCCATCCGATCGACCCGTCGTGGCGGCGATAGACCATATTATGGCGGCCGGAGCCAGCATTTTTGAAGAACAGCGCGCCGGTGTCGCGCAGATCGAGCAGCATTACCGCGTCGGCCACCGAAACCTCCGGGATATCGGTTTTCGTCTCGGCAACGACGGCGGGTGAATCGGCCGCTTCGGCTTCGTCATCCTGCGGTTCAGCCGCGAACACGCGATAGGCGGCTTCCTCTGCCGCGGCAGCATGGCTCTGCTGCTTGTGATGGTCAGTCAGCCGCCGCTTGTAGCGCCGGAGCTGCTTTTCCAACTTGGTCGCTGCCGCTTCGAGCGCCTGGTGGATATCGTGCGCCTCACCCCGCGCCTTGAGAATCAGGCCCTGCATGATGTGGGCTACGATATCGCACGAAAAAGCGCCGCCCGGCGCCTTGCCGAAGGTGACATTCGCGGAAATCGCGCGGCTGAAATACTTGTCGACAATCGCTTCGAGGCGATCGGTCGCGCTGTCCTGCAGAGAAGCGCCGGTGTCGATCTGGTGGCCGGAAATTCGGACGTCCATTATCTGAATGTCTCCTTTTGTTCCTGCGCGGTCAAAACGACGCGCAGCCTTACCTATTCCAGATAGGTCTTGAGATACGCTCAAGAAAGTTCGCGTGCCGCGCCAGTTCCTCCACGCTCGCCGAATGGGGGCGAGCCGGTCGAACCGGGCGGTCGGCAGAGGGGGTGAGCGGGATGGCTGCCGCTTCGGCCATGTCCGAGCGGGCTGGCGCGGACTCGGCCATCAGGCCCATGGCGATCTGCCGCCCGCCGGTCAGTTCGATGTAGACCTGCGCCAGCAGTTCGGCATCGAGCAATGCGCCGTGGAAGACGCGATGGCTCCGGTCCACGCCGTAACGGGTACAAAGCGCGTCGAGCGAATGCTTGCCGCCGGGATTCTTGCGCCGTGCCAGTTCAAGCGTATCGATCTTACGCGACAGGCAAATCGGCTCGCGCGAGCACAGTTCGAGTTCGGCGTTGAGAAAGCCGAAGTCGAACCCGGCATTATGCGCCACCAGCTTGTCGTTGCCGACAAATTCGAGGAAGGCGTCGACCCCGTCGGAAAACAGCGGCTTGTCCGCCAAGAACTGCGTGCCGAGGCCGTGAATCGCCTCGGCTTCGGCAGGCATGTCGCGTTCGGGATTGTAGTAGGCGTGAAAAGTCTCGCCAGTAGGCATCCGGTCGATCAGCTCGACACAGCCGATCTCGACCATTCGATGGCCCTGCCTGGGATCGATGCCGGTGGTTTCGGTATCGAAAACGATCTCGCGCATGAGGCGAGTATCGGCCTCCCGAAGCGTGCTGGCAAGGTCAGCCCGCGGAAATTGCCTCCACCTTCAACCGATCGACCAGATCGGCCACCTCGGCCCGGGTCTCTGCCAGCGTGGTTCCGGTATTGATCACATGGTCTGCCCGGGCCCGCTTGTCCGCATCGGGTGTCTGGAGCGCGAGGATTTGCGCAAATTTCTCCTCGGTCATCCCGGGGCGGGCGAGCACGCGCTCGCGCTGGGTATGCGCAGGGGCGGACACAACGACGACCCGGTCGACCTGCTGTTCGCCACCCTTTTCGAACAGGAGCGGGATGTCGAACACGATCAGGGGCGCATCGGTATTCGCGGCGAGAAACGCGGCACGCCGTTCGGCCACAGCGGGATGGACGATCGCTTCGAGCCGCGCGAGTTGCTCCGCATCGCCGAACACTTTCTGTCCCAGGGCGATGCGATCGACCCCCTGTGCCCCGGTCGCGCCGGGGAAAGCAGTCTCGATCGCGGGGAGAAGCGCGCCCGATGGTCCTTGCAGCGCGCGCACCTCCGAGTCGGCGTCGAAGACCGGCACGCCCAGCTCTTCCAGCATCCCGGCCACGGTCGACTTGCCCATGCCGATCGAGCCGGTCAGTCCGATGATCAGCGGACGGTTCATGCGGTCAGCAAGTCCCGCAATTCTGCATCGTGTTCGCGCGGGGGCGGGGCGTCATAGAACAGGCGGAACGCTTCCGCCGCCTGTCCGATCAGCATTGCCAGCCCGTCGATGGTGGGATGGCCGGCCTCCTGCGCGCACTCGAGAAAGGGCGTCTTCACCGGATGTGTTACGATATCATAGGCGATCGCGCCTGGCGGGGCGTGACTCCAGTCGAACGCCAGCGGTGCCTTGCCATGCATCCCGAGCGGGCTGGCGTTGATCACCAGATCGAGCAGACCATGGCGGTCATCGAAGGCAAAATCGGTCGGCATCGCGAAATAGTCGAGCGGGACGACGTGGTGCTGCGTGCCTTTGGGCAGGTCGGCCACCAGCTCATTCGCCTGCTCGGCGCGTCTCGCGGCGATGACCAGCGTGAAATTGTGCTGCGCGAGAGCGTGGGCGATGGCCCGCGCCGCGCCGCCCGCACCCAGGATGCGCGCCATGCGAAACAGGTGTTCGCGCTGAAGCTCTTTCCTCAGCGGTTCGAGAAAGCCGCCCGCATCGGTGTTGGTGCCGACCAGGAGACGGTCGAACGCAGGATAGATGGTGTTGACCGCACCGATCAGGGCGGCAGGTCGCTCGACCGAATAGAGGTGCGGTTCCACCGCCTGCTTGAGCGGCATGGTGACATTGCAGCCCAGCCAGTCGGGATCGGCACGCCGGTCCGCCAGATAATCGGCAATGTCGGACTCGGTCACCCGGGTGGCGCGATAGTCGGCGTCGATACCCAGCCGATCGAGCCAGAAGCGATGGATCGTGGGCGACTTGGACTGGGCGATCGGGTCGCCGATCACCTCTGCGTAGCGGGTCATGACGCGAGCTCGCCCTCGTCCCGCAGGGCCGCGAGAACCTGTAGCAAGGGCATGCCGAGGATGGTGAAATAGTCGCCGAAGATGCGGTCGAACAATTGCACACCCATCGCTTCGATGCGGAAGACGCCCACGCTTTGCCCGACTGCAGGCCATTCGGCAGCGAGATAGGATTCGATGAACTCGTCGCTGAGTTCGCGCACATGGAGTGCGGCAGAATCTTCCCCCAGCCACACGATCCGGCCGTCGCGCGCTAGGGCGGCGGCGCTGTGCAGGCGCATGACCTTGCCCGAGAAGAACCTCAGATGCTCGGCCGCTTCGTCGCGGTTGGCGGGCTTGTCGAAGCGGCGCTCGTCGCACACGACAAGGCTGTCTCCGCCTAGCACCAACGCTCCGGGACGCTCCTGCGAAACTGCGCTCGCCTTGGCTGCGCCGAGCGCCTGCGCAATCTCCGCGGGTTGGGCATCCGCCATCTCGGCCTCGAGCGCGCGCTCGTCCACCTGTGCGCCGACGCACTCGACCGAAACGCCTGCCGCTTCGAGCATGGCCCTGCGCGATGCGCTGTTTGATGCGAGGATGAGCGTCAAATCGGTTTCTCCCGCGGCTTGGTGCGCGTGCGATGGTCGTTCATCAGCTTGATGATCGCGGCCGCAGTCTCCTCGATCGATCGTCGCGTCACATCGATGACCGGCCAGTTATTGTCGGCAAACATCCGACGCGCGAAACGGATTTCCTCCTCGACCCGCTCATGCTCGGCATAGGCGGTCTCCGCGCCTTCATTGAGCGAGAGGAGGCGATTGCGCCTGATCTGCACGAGGCGTTCCGGCGCCGTCGTCAGACCGACCACCAGCGGGCCGGTCAGTTGGAACAGCACGGGCGGGGGCGGGCTCTCGATTACCAGCGGAATATTGGCGACCTTGTAGCCGCGGTTGGCGAGATAGATGCTGGTGGGCGTCTTCGACGTACGCGATACGCCGGTCAGCAGGATATCGGCCTTGTGCCATTCCTCGCTCCCCACACCATCATCGTGCGCGATCGTGAAGTGGATCGCGTCGACGCGCCGGAAATAGGCATCGTCCATGCGGTGCTGGCGGCCGGGCCGACCGTGCGCTTCCTGCCCGAAGCAGGTTTCGAGCACCGAAGTCACTTCGCCGAGTGCGTCGACCGCAGGCAAGGCGAGCTCGCGGCACTTTTCCTCCAGCGCCGTGCGCGTCTCCTCGTTCACCAGCGTATAGAGGATGAGCCCCGGGGACTTCTCCAGCTCGGGAACGATCCGGTCGAGATGCTGGCGGGAGCGGACCATGGGCCAGAAGTGACGCTCCACATCGACGTTCTCGAACTGCGCGAGCGCCGCGTTGGCGACCATCTGCAGGGTCTCGCCGGTCGAATCGGAAAAGAGATGGAGGTGCGTGCGCGCCAAGGGTCGTTCCGGCCTGTGGAAAGGCCTGCGGATAAACCACTTCACCGATGCAAGGACAAGTCCGGGACGAAAATGGTGCCCATCCTCCGCCGGATTTGCGCGGGGTGGTTGCCAACAGGGATGGTCATTTTCGACAGCGGGCTGATAACGGGGACAAGTTTCGATTGACGGCGAGGCGGCTGCGAGTCGGTCGCCCTGCAGGAGGTGGGAGTTTTCCCGCAGACCCTGTGAACCGCAGAGTTGTCCGCCCTGTCCACAGGGCCAACTATCTTCATCCATCTATTAATAATATTATTTATTGGGTTAGAGAGACGCATGCCCGGTCCATTGCTCGATTGCCTGCGCGGCGAAATTGCCCGCACTCCGCCCGTCTGGTTTATGCGTCAGGCAGGGCGCTATCTGCCCGAATATCGCGATCTGCGTGCAGAGAAGGGCGGCTTTCTCGATCTCGTTTACGACAGCGAGGCCGCGTGTGACGTGACGCTGCAGCCGATCCGCCGGTTCGGCTTCGATGGTGCCATCCTGTTTTCCGATATCCTGATCGTGCCGCATGCGATGGGCCAGAAGCTGGAGTTTCTGGCCGGGGAGGGCCCGAAGCTGTCGCCGCCGCTGGTGGAAGCGACGCTCGACGATTTCGAGCCCGATCCCGCGCGCTACGAAGCGGTTTACGAGACCGTGCGGCTCTGCCGACAGGCGCTCGCCCCCGAGGTGACGATGCTGGGCTTTGCAGGGAGCCCGTGGACGGTCGCGACCTACATGGTCGCGGGCGAGGGCAGCCGGGACCAGCACGAGGCGCGGGCCATGGCCTACCGCGATTCTGCACGGTTGAGCGAGATCGTCGGGGCCATTGTGGAGCAGACGATCACCTATCTGCGCGGTCAGATCGATGCCGGGGCCGAAGCGGTGCAATTGTTCGACAGTTGGGCAGGAAGCCTCGCGCCCGACGAGTTCGAGCGCTGGGTGATCGCGCCCAACGCGGCCATCGTTTCGGCGCTGAAGGAATCGCATCCGGACACGCCGATCATCGGATTTCCCAAAGGCGCGGGCGAGAAGCTGCCCGCCTATGCCCGCGAGACCGGGGTCAATGCGATGGGTATCGACGAAACGCTGGATTCGGCGTGGGTCGCGCGCGAACTGCCCGCGGGGATGCCGGTCCAGGGCAACCTCGATCCGCTGCTCCTGCTGGCGGGGACGCCCGCGCTGGAAGAGCGTGTGCAGACGATTCTGGAGGCATTTGCCGATCGCCCGCATGTGTTCAATCTTGGCCATGGGATCGACCGGCGGACTCCGATCGATCATGTCGAACGCGTCCTCTCGACGGTTCGCAATTGGCAGCGGGGCGCATAGTCGCTAGAGGCCAGGATCATGCAGGAAACGCTTGGAACGCTCTATTTCTGGCTCAAGGCCGGGCACATCATCTTCATGGTGTTCTGGCTCGCCGGGCTCTTCATGCTCCCGCGCCAGCTGGTCTACATGTATCCGGCGGCCCCGGGTTCCGCGGAAGAGGCGCTGTGGACAGGCCGTACGCGCCAGCTCGCGAAGATCATCCTGACGCCGAGCATCATCGTTACCTGGCTGCTCGGCCTGACGCTGTCGGTCACGATCGGTGCGTGGGACGATGGTTGGTTCCATGCCAAGCTGCTGCTGGTTCTGATCCTCAGCGGTTATCATGGGTACATGATGGCGCTGTCGAAAAAGATGGCGCGCGGCGAACGCCCGATGGCGGAAAAGCGGCTGCGGCTGGTTGGCGAGGCGCCTGCGATCCTGCTCGCGCTGATCGTCGTGCTGGTGATCGTTAAGCCCTTCTGATCGACTTTTTGACCGCCATGCTCGATTGACCTCGGCGGTCGACCGACCTATTTCATGCTTATACCCGGCCGGGTACCGGCGGCTTCGTGGCCGTTCGCATATCTTTCGCTTTCCCCAAGCACGATGAAGATTTCCAGGCATCCCACGGCACGGGCTCGGCTCTTTTCGGACTAAAAACCTATGCATCTCAAAGACTTGAAGAAGAAGGCTCCCGCCGATCTGGTGAGCATGGCCGAAGAACTCGGGGTCGAGGCGGCCGGCACGATGCGGCGCCAGGACCTTATGTTCTGCATCCTGCGCGAACTCGCCGAGGATGAAGAATACGACGAGCAGATCATGGGGATCGGCACGATCGAGGTTCTCCAGGACGGCTTCGGCTTCCTGCGCTCGCCCGAAGCGAATTATCTCGCGGGGCCGGACGACATTTATGTGTCGCCGAACCAGATCCGCAAATGGGGCCTGCGTACCGGCGATACGGTCGAAGGCCAGATCCGCGCGCCGCGCGAAGGCGAGCGCTATTTCGCGCTGACCAAACTGACCTCGGTCAATTTCGACGAGCCCGAAGCGGTGCGCATGCGCACGAACTTCGACAACCTCACGCCGCTCTATCCCGAACAGAAGCTCAACCTCGACACGCTCGATCCGACCGTGAAGGACAAGAGCGCGCGGGTGATCGACATCATCTCGCCGCAGGGGAAGGGCCAGCGCGCACTGATCGTCGCGCCGCCGCGCACGGGTAAGACCGTGCTGCTGCAGAACATCGCCAAGGCGATCACCGACAATCACCCCGAGGTGTTCCTGCTTGTCCTGCTGGTCGACGAACGGCCTGAGGAAGTCACTGACATGCAGCGTTCGGTGAACGGCGAAGTCATTTCCTCGACCTTCGACGAACCAGCGCAGCGCCACGTGCAAGTTGCTGAAATGGTTATCGAAAAGGCGAAACGCCTGGTCGAGCACAAGCGCGATGTCGTGATCCTGCTCGACTCGATTACGCGCCTCGGCCGTGCCTACAACACCGTGGTGCCCAGCTCGGGCAAGGTGCTTACCGGTGGTGTCGACGCCAACGCGCTGCAGCGCCCCAAGCGCTTCTTTGGTGCGGCGCGTAACATCGAAGAGGGCGGCTCGCTCTCCATCATCGCCACCGCGCTGATCGATACCGGCAGCCGCATGGACGAAGTCATCTTCGAAGAGTTCAAGGGCACGGGTAACAGCGAAATCGTCCTCGACCGCAAGGTTGCGGACAAGCGCATCTTCCCCGCGCTCGACGTCGGCAAGTCCGGCACGCGCAAGGAAGAGCTGCTTGTCGAGAAGGACAAGCTCTCCAAGATGTGGGTACTCCGCCGGATCCTCATGCAGATGGGCACCATCGATTCGATGGAGTTCCTGCTCGACAAGATGAAGGATTCGAAAACCAACGAAGACTTCTTCGACACCATGAACCAGTAGGCTGCGGGGCAGGGCCGTGGACCGAAGAGAGGGTTCGGTGGTCCTGCTTGCCGTCTTCGTCTCGCGGTTCGAGGCGATTGTGGTTGCGGGGATGCTGCGCGGATACGGGCTGCATTTTCAGCCTCGATGCCGAGGCTAATGAGTCGGCGGAGTATATTTCGCTGGCGCTTGGCGGGCATCGCCTACGGGTCGTGCGGTCCGACTATATCGTCGCCTCTGAGATTCTCCGGCAGGCCGGCGCGCTAGAGCTACCTTTTGTCGACCCCGTGAGAAACCGAACGTTGGCCTGGGTGGCCGGAATCTTGGCAGTATTTTACGCGCTCACCATCGGCTCCAGCGTCCTGGCGGGCGGTGCACCGCTTTCGTCGCTTCTCTAGATCCCGCTGGTGTTTATTCGGTGCCGGTCGATCCCAAAGGACGACCGGACTATTTTGTCGCGCGCAAGAAGGGTGGGGACGTGGCGGACTAGCTGCCCTTG
Source organism: Alteriqipengyuania triglochinis (assembly GCF_054655655.1). Taxonomy (NCBI): domain Bacteria; kingdom Pseudomonadati; phylum Pseudomonadota; class Alphaproteobacteria; order Sphingomonadales; family Erythrobacteraceae; genus Alteriqipengyuania; species Alteriqipengyuania triglochinis. The sequence goes on along the minus strand of NZ_BAAHNC010000002.1, from coordinate 415,512 downwards.
CCAAGCTGTTCTGCCATCATCTCCCAGACCTTGTTCACCGCTTTAATCGGGCGGATCATCACCTTGAAATCGATGATCTTTCCGTTTGAATCGAAGCGGACGATGTCCACCCCGTTTACCTGAATGCCGTCGAGCACGCAGGTGAATTCGAGCATCGCGTTCTCGCCATCGACTAATTCACGCACTTAGCGGAAGTTGCCCTGGCCGAGCGTCGCGGCGGCCGCGCTGAGGTAAGCAACCACCAGCGCGCGGCCTTCCTGCGGTGTATGGACGACGGGGGAGTGGAAGACGGCGTCTTTCGTCACGAGCAGAGCCAAGCGTTTCGAATCAGGCGTCGTGGCGAGGGTGTGCCATTCGGCGAGGCCTTGCTGCGTGGGCGTCATCCGAGATGCTTGGCGAAGAAGGCCATGGTCCGCTTGTCGGCGAGTTCGGCGCAGTCTTCGTTGCGCCGCTTGCCGAACTGGGTCGCGAAGCCGTGATCCATGCCTTCGTACTCGTGCAGCGTGACCTTGGGATGGTCGTCCAGTCCCTCGTGCATCGCCTTCTGTGTTTCCTTGTCGACGAAGCCGTCCTCGGTCGGGATATGCAGCATTAGAGGATTGGCGATCGCCTCCTTCTCGCGCAGCAGCTCGTCGACGCCAACCGCGTAGTAGCCGACCGTTGCGTCCGAATCGGTCCGCGCTGCGGTCATGTAGGCGAGGCGCCCGCCGAGGCAGTAGCCGACCGCGCCGACCTTCTTGCCCGAGTCGTGCCGAGTCCATTTGATCGTGGCTTCGATGTCGCGCACGCCGGCGTCCTGATTGAACTTGCCCATGAGATCGAGCGCCTTCTGGAATTCGGGTTCGATATCGGGATCGAGTTCGATTCCTTCGTCCAGCCTCCAGAACAGGTCGGGAGCCACCGCGAGGTAGCCCTCTTCGGCCAGCAGGTCGCACTTGCGGCGGATGCCGGCGTTCACACCGAAGATTTCCTGGATGACCACGATGGCCGCGCGGGGGGTACCCTCAGGCCGTGCGACATAGGCCTTGAAGTCGCCGTTTGCGTCGAGGGTGGTGATCCGTGTCGTCTCGCTCATCGAAATGCTCCCGTCGTTGGTCGATCCGCGCGCTTGCATGGTGTGGTGGCGCGGCCCAAATAGCCTTGTACGTGAGGTAACGGAGAAGTCGCAATGAAGGTCCACGTGGAAATCGACTGCACGCCGGAGGAGGCACGCGCCTTCATGGGGCTTCCCGATCTCAGCAAGGCGCAGGCCGCCTATTCGGAAGGCATGGAGAAGGCGATGCGTGGCGTGAACACGCCGGATCAGCTTCAGGAGCTTGCGCGGAGCATGGCGCCGATGGGGCAGGCGGGGCTCAAGATGTTCCAGGCATTCATGGAAGGCAGCACCGCGAATGCCGGCCGGCCGAAGAACGGCGAGACGAAATCTGACACCTGAGTCACTCGATACGATCTTCGCGCTGTCCTCCGGTGCGCCGCCCTGCGGCGTGGCGGTGATCCGGCTATCGGGACCTGCGGCAGGGGCGGCGCTGGAGAGTCTTGCCGGATCGCTCCCCGCGCCGCGCACCGCCGGGCTGCGGCAGATACGCGATCCCGAAGCGGGATGGCTGGACGAGGCTCTGTGCCTTTGGTTCCCCGCTCCAGCGAGCGCCACTGGAGAGGACTGCGCGGAAATTCACTGCCACGGGGGACGGGCGGTGATCCGTGCGATCGAGCATGCGCTCGAGCATGGCTGCGGATTGCGCCGCGCCGAGCCGGGCGAGTTTACCCGCCGGGCTTTCGTGAACGGCAAGATGGATCTGCTCGAGGCGGAAGCTCTCGGCGACATGCTTGCGGCAGAGACCGAATTGCAGCGCGCCGTTCTCACCAGTTCGGCTAAGGGTGAAGGCTCTCGCCGGGTGGCTCATTGGCGCGATGAGGTTCTGGCCGCTTCGGCGGCGGTCGAGCAGGAACTGGATTTTGCCGACGAGGATGAGGAGGGCGCTCCGTCGCCTGCGGCCTGGCGTGAGGCCGTCGGCGAGCTGGTGGAAGAGATGGCGCAATGGCTCGCGATACCTTCGGCCGATCGTCTTCGTACCGGAATCAGGATCGTGCTCGCTGGGCCGCCGAATTCGGGCAAGTCGAGCCTCTTCAACGCGATTCTCGATGAAGCCGCGGCGATCGTGTCGCCCATTGCGGGTACCACCCGCGATGCCATCGAGCGTCTGATAGCAATTGCGGGTGTGCCCTTTGTGCTCGTCGATACAGCAGGTCTGCGAGGTGAGGGCGCCGAGGAGATCGAACAGATCGGCATCGCGCGGGCCGAGGCGGAGCTGGCGCGGGCGGATCTGATCCTTTGGCTTGGCGATGAGGGGGAGGGCCCCCAAGGTGCCATCGAGATTGCAAGCAAGATCGACCTTTCGGACACGGAGGGAAAAAGCGATGGTGCGCTTCACGTGTCTGCCGAGACGGGCGAGGGGATTGCCGATCTGATGACAGCGTTGGCCGCCCGCGGTCGCGACTTGCTTCCGCGTCCCGGTCAGGTTGCGATATCGCAACGCCAGCGGCAGCATCTTGACGAAGCACATGCGGCGCTTGCCGCAGCGAGCGAGCTTGCCGACCTGTTGCTGGCCGGTGAATCGCTTCGCAGCGCACGCCATGCGATGGATGCCATGCTCGGCAATGTGGCGACCGAGGATATGCTCGATACGCTGTTCGGGCGATTCTGCATCGGGAAGTGATGTTCCACGTGGAACACAAGCAGTGCTGGCGATAGCGCGTCAGCGAGATTATAGAGAGTCGCATGCAGCACTATCCGGTTATCGTAATCGGCGGCGGACACGCCGGCGTTGAAGCGGCTTGCGTCGCCGCGCGCATGGGTGTGCGCGTCGCGCTCGTGACGATGGATGCCGCGAAGATCGGCGCGATGAGCTGCAACCCGGCCATTGGCGGTCTGGGCAAAGGCCACCTCGTCCGTGAGGTCGATGCGTTCGACGGTGTGCTGGGGCGGGCCGCCGATGCCGGTGCGATCCATTACCGCATGCTCAACCGATCGAAGGGGAGTGCGGTCTGGGGCCCGCGCGTTCAGGCCGATCGCAAGCTGTTCGGAGCAACCGTGCGACAGATCGTTGCCGCCGAACCGATGCTCGACGTGATCGAGGGAGAAGTCGCGGAGCTGCGGATTAAAAGTGCGCAGGTGTCCGGCGTGGTGCTGGCCAGTGGCACCGCCATTTCATGTGAAGCGGCCATCCTTTGTACGGGCACATTCCTGGGCGGCGTGCTGTTCCGCGGTGAAGAGCGGATGACGGGAGGCCGTGTGAACGAAGGTTCGGCAGCGAGGCTGGCGGACCAGTTGCGCGAAGTTGCGCTTCCGATGGCGCGCCTGAAGACCGGAACCCCCCCGCGCCTCGATGGACGCAGTATCGACTGGGCGCGGCTTGCCGAGCAGCCCACCGATGACGATCAATGGACGATGTCGCCGCTCACACCGCGGCGGCGCAATCCGCAGGTGTTTTGCGCGATAACCCGCACCAATGCGGCCAGCCACGAGATCATTCGGGCGAACCTGTCCCGATCGCCGCTCTATTCGGGCGCGATCGGTGCGCAAGGGCCGCGCTATTGCCCGTCGATCGAGGACAAGATCGATCGCTTCGGCGACCGCGACGGGCATCAAATATTCCTTGAGCCGGAGGGCCTGGATACGCCGCTGGTATACCCGAACGGAATCAGCACCTCGCTCCCCGTCGATGTGCAGGAGCGTTTCCTGCGCGCCATTGAGGGGCTCGAAAATGTGGTGGTTGCCGAGCCGGGATATGCGGTGGAGTATGATCACGTGGATCCGCGATCGCTCGATCGGGGCTTACAGATGCGTTCGCTGAAGGGCCTTTACTGTGCTGGGCAGATCAACGGCACGACTGGGTACGAAGAGGCAGCTGCGCAGGGCCTGGTCGCAGGTCTGTACGCGGGATGCGCAGCGGCAGGCTTGGCCGCGCCGCAGCTCGATCGGGCGAACAGCTATATGGCGGTGATGGTTGACGACCTGACTCTGCATGGGGTGAGCGAGCCCTACCGGATGCTGACCGCCCGGGCCGAGTATCGCCTCCGCCTCCGTGCGAATAACGCAACCACACGTCTCACGCCGATGGCGATCAACGTGGGCTGCGTGTCCGAGCAAAGGCGGGTGTGGTTCGGGGAGCGACAGGCAGCACGTGCCCGCTTGGAGGATGCGCTATCAGTCGAATACGCGCCGGCACGGATGCGCGAGCTAGGCTTCTCGGCGAACGATGACGCGGGTCGACAGGCCTTGAGTTCCTGGACTCGCTATCCTGGTCTCGATCTCGATAGATTCGCCGCGGCAGGCCTTGTTCCACGTGAAACAAATGGAGAGTTGGTGGGTGAGATTTCTGAGGACCTGCATTACGCGCCTTATGTAGCGCGTCAGGACGCTGAGCTGCGCGAGCTGCGGGCGAACGAGCAGGTGGGCCTCGGCCCCGAGTTCCCATTTTCCTCCGTTCCCGGCCTTTCGAACGAGATGGTCGAACGGCTGAGTGCGTCCCGGCCTGACAGCTTAGCGCAGGCTGCGCGCGTGCCCGGGGTGACGCCGGCCGCTCTCGCTGCCTTGCTGGTCTTTGCCCGCAAACAGCCCGCATCCTCTGCTGCATGATGATTAAGACCGAAGATCAGGCGAAGGCCTTCGTTGCCGAACGCTGCTCCCCCGAAGCCTTCGTCGCGCTCGAGCGATTCGCTGCAGAACTGCTTGTCGAGGCCGAAACCCAGAACCTCATCGCGCGCTCGACGATGCCGATGCTCTGGCAGAGGCATATTGCCGACAGCGCCCAGTTGCTGAACTTTGTTCCACGTGAAACGGGTACGTGGCTCGACTTGGGAAGCGGCGCGGGCTTCCCCGGGGTCGTGCTTGCCATCATGCGCCCCGATGTGCCGCATCTGCTTGTCGAGTCCCGTACGCGGCGGATCGAATGGCTTGAGCGGATGGTGACGCTCGCGGGGCTCGATCAATGCACGGTCGCTGGCTCTCGGCTGGAGAAGGTGAAGAGCTTCGAGGCGGGTGTCATAACTGCCCGCGCCTTCGCTCCGCTGCCGCAGCTGATCGACTTGTCCGCCCGCTTTTCCACCGAGCGGACAACTTGGCTCTTGCCGAAGGGTCGCTCGGCAGCGCAGGAAAGGGATGAGCTCGATTCTTCGCAGCGCGAGATGTTTCACGTGAAACAATCGATCACAAGCCAAGACGCTGCAATCCTGGTCGGCACGGGCCGGCCCAAAGCTGGGAGCCGCAGATGATCACCATTGCGATTGCAAACCAGAAGGGCGGGGTGGGAAAAACCACCACTGCCATCAACATCGCAACAGCAACTGCGGCAAGTGGCTGGCGGACGCTTCTCGTCGATCTGGACCCGCAGGGCAATGCCTCGACGGGGCTCGGCATTCACAGCCACGATCGGGACTACTCGACCTACGACCTGCTCATGGATGAAGGCACGGTTGCGCAGTGCACGCAGGAAACGCGCATTCCCGATCTGCACATCATTCCGGCTACGCAGGACCTGAGCGGGGCAGAGGTGGAGCTGGTCAGCGAGGCGGACCGCGTCGAGCGGCTCAAGAGCGCGCTCGTGAGCGCAGACAGTGCCTACGACGTCTGCTTCATCGATTGTCCGCCATCGCTCGGTCTGCTGACCCTCAATGCTCTCAGCGCCGCCAATTCGCTCCTCGTGCCGTTGCAATGCGAATTCTTCGCGCTGGAAGGGCTGAGCCAGCTGCTGCAGACCGTCGAACGCGTCCAGCAGAGCATCAATCCTTCGCTAAAGATCATCGGTGTGACACTCACCATGTTCGATCGCCGCAATCGCCTGACCGATCAGGTGGCGGAAGACGTGCGAGAGTGCCTCGGCGGCCTGGTGTTCGATACCGTCATCCCGCGCAATGTGCGCCTGTCCGAAGCGCCGAGCCATGGGTTGCCCGCGCTCATCTACGACAACTCCTGTGCCGGAAGCCGCGCCTACATGTCGCTGGCGCGCGAATTGCTCGGCCGCCTGCCTGACCAGAGGAAAGCTGCATGAGCACGAAGCCCGCGTCCGAAACCAACCCCGATCGCAGCAAACGCAAGCTGGGCCGGGGGCTTGGCGCGCTGCTGGGCGAAACCCAGCGTGAAGAGAGCATCGCACCGGCCGAAGGGGGCGCGACGGCTCTTTCGACCCCGGCCGGGGGCGCGGAAGCTGCCGGTGCAGCGCCGACCAGTGGCCTTGCCTCGATCCCCATCGCGCGCATCGAGCCTCTGCCGGACCAGCCGCGCAAGGTCTTTGACGACGAGGCGCTGGATGAGCTGGCGAAGTCGATCTCGCAGCGCGGGGTGATCCAGCCCGTGATCGTGCGGCCCTTGCCGCGCAAGGGGCGCTATCAGCTCGTCGCGGGCGAACGCCGCTGGCGGGCAGCGCAGCGTGCGAAGCTGCACGAGATTCCGGCGATTATCCGCGACCTCGATCGGCGCGAAGTCATGGCCATTGCGCTGATCGAGAATATCCAGCGTGAAGACCTCAATCCGATCGAGGAGGCGCGCGCCTACCAGCATCTCGCCGAAACCGAGGACATGAGCCAGGCCGACATTGCCGAACTGGTCGACAAGTCCCGCAGCCATGTCGCCAACCTGCAGCGACTGCTGGCCCTGCCGGAACCGGTCATTCAGCTGGTTGAGGGAGGCAAGCTCAGCATGGGTCATGCGCGCGCGCTCATCGGGCACGAGCGGGCCGAAGCCCTCGCCGAAGAAGCCGTCGCCAAGAATCTCTCGGTGCGCGAAGTCGAGAAGCGCGTTCGCGCCAAGCAGGGGCCGAAAAAGGCGGCTGCCAAGGATGGCGCCGGTGCGCCCCCCGGAACGAATGCCGATATCGAAGCGGTCGAGCGCCATCTCGAGGAATTCCTCGGCATGTCGCTCAACATCAAGCCCGATGCCGATCCGCGCTCGGGTGCGATCACGATTCGCTACAAGACGCTCGACCAGCTGGACCTGCTGTGCCAGCGCCTGACGGGCGGCGAAATCTGACCGCCCGCCAACCCTGGCGTTATCCTTCGCGCTTCTAGCGCTGCTTGATATACTTGATCCGCTTGGTCGGCTGGGGCTGCGGCTGGGGCTGGGGCGCATAGTCGATCACGCGCTCGCGGACGACCTCCTGCTCTTCGACCTCGTAGTATTCCTCGACGACCTCTTCCCGAATAACCGGCACATAACGCTCGCGATGGTGATCCTCGATCACCACGACCACGCTGCCCTCAGTCGCATAGGAACCGCCATAGCTCCGGCTGGCATAGCCGCCGTGGTAACCGCCCTGGTAATACTCGGCGGGTGGAGGGGCGTAGCCGTAGCTGCCCCCATAGGCATAGCCGTTGCCGCTCGCGGCCCGGTCCGCGAGCGCGCGTTCGTACTCACGGAGCCAGTCCTTGCAGTCTCGCTTGGCATCGTCACCTCCGGCGAGGCCGATGAGCGTTCCGATCGCAAGACCGGCGATCCCGCCAATTCCGCCGCCGATCAGCGATCCGGCGAGGCGCGAACCTTCGCCCGCTATCTCGTTGCCGAGATAGGCCCCGCCGGCACCTCCGACGATTCCGCCGATGACGCCGCCAGCTTCGCCGCGGCGCCGCCGTTCGCGCAGATAGACCTTGCAGTCCCGGATCCAGTCGCCGCGATCGTAGCTCGGCGGCATGGGGGGCAGCGCCTGCGAATAGACCTGCTGCGTGTAATAAACGGGAGGGCCGCGATACTGATCTTGCGCGGACGGGGCGCGATAGTCTTCATAGGCGGGGGGAGGGATATACTCACCTTCTCCACCATCATAATATTGCGCGGCGGCAGGTGCGGCGAGGCCGGCGAGCAGCACCGAACCTGTCATCAATATCGATCGCATCGGACGCAGAACCTTTCCCCAGGGGCGCTGCGCAAAGGCGGCAGCTTCACCAATGTGTTAAGAAATGGTTAGCGCATTTGCGTTCGCAGATATCCTGTGCTGGCAGGGCCTGTCCCGCGCTGGGGCAAGGGTGTGCGCTCAGATCCGCTCCGCAATCCGTCCGGCAAGTGCCTCTATCCCGCAGGCATCCGACGCCGTGAACCGGGCCTTGAGAGGACTGTCGAGATCGATCACCGCAATCACCTCGCCATCGCGCCGCACGGGCACGACCAGTTCCGACGCGCTGGCCGAATCGCAGGCAATATGGCCGGGAAAGGCATGGACGTCCTCCACCAGCTGGGTCTCGCCGGTCTGCGCTGCGGCCCCGCATACGCCCTGGCCCAGCGGAATCCGGATGCAGGCCGGCCGGCCGATGAAGGGGCCAAGCACCAGTTCGCCGTCCACCATGCGGTAGAAGCCCGCCCAGTTGAGATGGGGCACGAAGCTCCAGATCAGAGCCGCGAGGTTGGCCATGTTCGCAACAGCGTCGCGCTCCCCATCGGTCAGCGCAGCGGCCGCGTTGGCCAGCTCGCGATACCGTTCTTCGTCGCTCGTATCGTCGGGCAGTTGAAAGTCGAACATTCGGGCTCCTTTTGGGGTGCACGCGTTTGGCGATTGCCGCCTGCGCGCTCGCGCCCTATTTCGGGTGCATGACCATTCTTCGCAATATCGGCATCGCGCTGCTCGTCATTCTCGTCATCGCTGCGATCGCCATCGCGCTGCTGCTGCGGGGCAGCAAGGCAGAACTGACGGTCGACGAGGTGTCCGGCACCGATCCCACGCTGGCCGAACCCGACAACGAATGGTTTCCCACGATCAGGGTCGCAGAGCCGGTCGGCTGGGCCGAAGGCGAGGTGCCCGAGGCTGCCGAGGGCCTGCGCGTGGTGCGCTTTGCCGAAGGTCTGGACCATCCGCGTATCATCTATCGGCTGCCCAACGGCGATATTCTCGTCACCCTGACCAACAGCCCGCCGCGTGAGGCTGGCGGCATCCAGGGCCTGGTGATGAAATATCTGATGGGGCAGGCGGGGGCCGGCGTTCCGTCGCCGGACAAGCTGGTCTTGCTGCGCGATACCGATGGCGATGGGCGTGCGGACGTGAAGCGCACCTTGCGCGAGGAGAACCTCCATTCGCCCTCCGGCATCGCCTACGCCGATGGCACGCTCTACATCGCCAATCACGACGCGCTGCTCGCTTTCGATTACGAGCTGGGCTCGCCCAAGCTCCCGGGTGAGCCGCGCAAGCTGATGGACCTGCCGGGCGGCGGCAACCACTGGATGCGCAACATCATCCTCTCCCCCGAAGGCGATCGCCTGTATGTTGCGGTCGGCTCGGCGAGTAATATCGGCGAAAACGGCATGGAGGCCGAGGAAGGGCGCGCCGCGATCCTCGAGTATAATCTCGAGAGCGGTTCGGCCCGTCCCTACGCCGTCGGCTTGCGCAACCCCAACGGCCTCGCCTGGAACCCCCTCTCGGACGAATTGTGGACCACGGTGAACGAGCGCGACATGCTCGGCGGCGATCTGGTGCCCGATTACCTGACCAACGTGCCGATCGGCGCGAACTACGGCTGGCCGTGGGTCTACTACAAGAACGAGATCGATCGGCGCGTCGACGCCCCGATGCCCAACTTCCTCACCGAATATGCGCGCTATCCCGAATATGCGCTGGGCCCGCATGTCGCGGCGCTCGGCCTCGTGTTCAGCCAAGAGGGCCACCGTCTGGGCAATGCCTTCAATCGCGGCGCCTTTATCGCCCGCCACGGCTCGTGGAATCGCAGGCCGCCCTCCGGTTACGACGTCGTGTTCGTCCGCTTCGACGAGCGCGGGAATCCCGAAGGCAAGCCGGTCCCGGTCCTCAAGAGCTTCCTCAACGGCGATGGCGAGACCCGCGGTCGCCCGACCTGGGTCGAATGGACCGATCGTGGCGGCCTGCTGGTCAGCGACGACACGGCCGGGATCATCTGGCACGTGATCGACCCGCAGGCCGAACCTGCCGGTGCGTTCGAGCGGGTGAAGGGCGAGCGGCTGGAGGCGCAGACCGAACTGCGCGGCGACCCGCGCGATGCCTTTACCGACGACTTCGCGCGGGAATTCAATCCAATGGGCAACTAGCCCGGGGGGATCAGGCCGCCAGAACGCTTCCGTCGAGCTCGTAGAGCAGGGCGGAGCCGGCGGTGGCCGACGCCTTCAAACCGATCGCCTCGGGCACGATGTGATCGAGGAAGAAGCGCATCGTCACCCGCTTCGCGTGCTTGCGATCCGCATCCTCGCCATCCGCCAGCGCGGCATGCTGCTGCATCAGGCACCAGCCCGACACCGCAACCGCGCACATCGCGGTGAAGGGCACGCTGCCGGCGAGCCTGTCATCGAGCGAGGCATCCTCGCGCATCCACTTGGCGATGGCGGCGCATTCACCCGCCAGCGCCTTCAGCTGCGGTTCGTCGCCTGCGTCGCGGGCAATATCCGCGAACAGCGCCTGTAGCACCTCGCCATCCTCCAGACCCAGCTTGCGGGTCACCAGATCGGCGGCCTGGATGCCGTTGGTGCCTTCGTAAATCGGTGCAATCCGGCTGTCGCGCCAATGCTGCGCAGCGCCGGTTTCCTCGACGAAGCCCATTCCGCCGTGGACCTGAATGCCGAGGGAGGCGACATCGATCCCCGTATCGGTCGCCCACGCCTTCAGCATCGGCACCAGCACCTCGGCCCGCGCCTTCGCCGCCGCATCGCCGACGTCGCCCCGGTCGACCTGCCCGGCGGTGTAGTAGAGAAGCCCGCGCATCGCTTCCGTCAGGCTGCGCATCCGCAACAGCATCCGGCGCACATCGGGATGGTCCATGATCGCGACCGGCGTGCGGTCCTCCGCCCCGGCGCGCGCCGACTGCACGCGGTCGAGCGCATAGGCGACGGCCTGCTGCGTCGCCCGCTCGGCAATCTGGACGCCCTGCGAGCCGACATTGATCCGCGCATTGTTCATCATCGTGAACATCGCTGCGAGCCCGCGGTTCTCGGCCCCGACCAGTTCGCCGACGCACTCGTCGCTATCGCCGTAGGACATCACGCAGGTGGGCGAGGCGTTGATCCCCAGCTTGTGCTCGATACTCACGCAGCGCACGTCGTTGTGTGCGCCCGGCGTGCCGTCGTCCTTCAGGTGATACTTGGGGACCAGGAACAGCGAAATGCCGCGGCTGCCTTCGGGCGCCCCCGGCAGGCGCGCAAGCACGAGGTGGATGATGTTTTCCGCCAGCTCGTGCTCGCCCCAGGTGATGTAGATCTTCTGGCCCTTGATCCGGTACTTGCCGGCGTGCTCGCCATCCTCGATCTGCACCGCCGTGGTCCGCAACGCGCCGACATCGCTGCCCGCCTGCGGTTCGGTCAGGTTCATGGTGCCGGACCATTGCCCGCTGATGAGCTTGGGCAGGTAGGCTGCCTGCTGCGCATCGGTGCCATGCGCTTCCAGCGCCTCGATCGCGCCGACCGACAGCATCGGGAGCAGGTTGAGCGCCATGTTCGCGGTGCCGAGGTTTTCGAGCACGTTGCAGGCGAGCGTGAAGGGCAGGCCCTGCCCGCCATGCTCGGCACTGCCGGCAATCGCGTTCCACCCCTGCTCGACATAGGACTGGTAGGCATCCTCGAACCCGTCGGGCAGGCGGACGACACCGTTCTCCAGCTTCGCGCCTTCGAGATCGCCCTTGCGGTTGAGCGGCGCCCATTCCCCGGCGGCGAACTGGCCGACCCCTTCGACGATGGCTTCGACGAGATCGGGCTCGGCCGCCGCAAAGCGATCGGTTTGGGCCAGTTCGGCAATGCCGGCATTGGCCCGGATGGCGAGCAACTGGTCCTGGGTGGCGGGCTTGTAATGGGTCACGGGGGAAGCGTCCTCTTGGTTTTCTTTGCCCCCGGATATAGCGCGCGGGGATGGACCGCAAATACGTTACGGAAACGGTATTGGCCGATGAGGCCGGAATCGCGCGCGCAGCGGTTATCCTGCGCGAGGGCGGACTCGTCGCCGTGCCAACCGAGACGGTGTACGGCCTCGCGGCGCGTGCGGATAGCGAGGAAGCGGTCGCGCGGATCTACGAAGCCAAGGGCCGGCCGAGCTTCAATCCACTTATCGTGCATGTGCGCGATGCGGAGCAGGCCGCGCATTATGCCGAGTGGAGCGATGACGCCGTGAATGCCACGCTGCCGTGGCCGGGCCCGCTGACCGTGGTTTTGCCCCGCAAGGCGAACGCGGGACTGGCGTCAGCGGTAACGGCGGGCCTGCCGACCGTAGCTCTACGCTGCCCAGCGCATCCGGTCATGCAGCGCCTTCTGGCGCGCGTGGATTTTCCGCTGGCAGCTCCTTCGGCCAACCGCAGCGGCTTCATCAGCCCCACCTCGGCGCAGCATGTCATGACTTCACTCGATGGGCGGATCGAGATGGTGCTCGACGCCGGACCCACGGAAGCGGGTGTGGAATCGAGCATTCTCGCGATCCGCGAGGATGGATCATGGGAAGAACTGCGCGCGGGCCCGATCGATCTCGATGAGCTCCACCGGCACTATTACGACACTGGCCTGCCGCGGGCGGAGAAGCGCGCGACGCTTGAGGCGCCTGGCCAGATGGCAAGCCACTATTCGCCGGGCAAGCCAGTGCGGCTTGGCGTCACCGATCCCGAAACCGATGAATTCGCGATCGGCTTCGGGGCAATCGGGGGTGACGTCACGCTGTCGGCTTGTGGCGACCTGGAGGAGGCCGCGCGCAACCTCTATGCCTGCCTGCATCTCGGCGCCGCGTCGCCCATGCCGCGGATCGCGGTCGCGCCGGTGCCTGCGGAGGGCGTGGGCCGGGCGATCAACGATCGGCTGCGCCGCGCCGCAACACCGGCCGCCGCCGATCAATCCTCGTCGGGTTCGTAAGGAATCGTCGGCAGGATCTGCTGGATTTCGGCGTAGGTCTCGCGCGCCTTTTCGCACGCCTCGCGGTCTCCGTCCTCGCAGTCCTCGCGCTGGTCGCGATAGCGGCGTTCGAGCTTGCCCAGCCGTTCCTCGCGCTTGCGCAGCTCTCGGCCCCGCTTCTCATCCGCTTCGCTCTGGCTGGTGGTCGCGAGGTCGACCGCCTTGCTGCCGGCCTTGACCGGCAGGGTCACCACGTCGAGCGCGGTCTTTGCGAGGCAGCCCTGGAGGGCGAAGGCGGCGATCAGGGCGAGCGGGAGGATGGGCTTCATCCTGCTAGCCTATGCCCTGTCGCCGCCTGCGGGAAGCCTATTCCGCTGCGCTGGCCGGCGAAGCGGCTCGGCACGACAGCTTGCCGGAGCCCATCGAGTTGGCGCTGCAGCTGGCACTGCCGATCACCTCGACATCGCCCGATCCCATGATGCTGGCGTCGACCCTTCCATCGGAGGAGAAGACCGTATCGCCCGAACCGGCGATGGAAATATCGGCATCGCCAACCTGCACATGGCGCAGGTCGAGATTTCCCGAGCCAGCGATCGACAGCTCGAGAGTGGCTGCTCTGCCCGCAGCTTCGAGCGAGCCCGAACCGGCCACATTCACCTCGAGCTCGTCGGCATCGATCCTCGCCACGCGCGATTTGCCCGAACCTGCGATGGAGACCTCGGCCTCACCGCCGGTGCCGAGACGGTCGAGTTCGATCTCTCCCGATCCGGCGAGCGAGAGGCTGGTCGGTGTCGGCATGGTAATCCGGACCGTCGCCTTGCCCTTGTCGCGCCAGCTGCCTTCGCGCGATATTTCGAGATCGTCGTCGTCGAGCTCGAAACGCAGCCCTTCGGTCGCGGCCTCGTCGCCTTCGACATTGATGGTCAGCCTGTCGCCCGAGGTGACGACCACACGGTCGGGCCCGGAGAGCGAAATTCCCGTTGGTTTCGCGTCGGCATAGTCCAGTTCCTCCAGCGGGACACCGTCGCTCGAACTGATCGAGATATTGGTGCCGCACGCACTCAGTAGCAGGGCGGCGGCGCCCAGCAGCGCCAGTGAGACGGGATTGCGGGTCAGCGGTTTCATGCGTTGCTCCTTGGCTTGCGTCAGCAGTCTAGTCGTCGGTCGAGGAAGTCGACGTTTCGTCGGGCACGGCCTGCGCCGCGCCACCCGAAGAGGAGCCGGAGCCCGGGGGCACCGGCGGAACGGGTGCGACCGGCGGCTCGGGCGGCTTCGGCGGCTTGGGGGGAGGGGGCGCATCGGGCGCATCGGGCGCGTCCTCGCGACCTTCCGGCACGATCTGGATATGGCCCGATCCCATCCCGCGGACCGAACAGCGGGGGCTGCCGTGGATGATGACGTCGCCCGCCCCCATCAGCTTTGCCGACACCTCGCCGTCGCTGGAGAGTACGGCTTTGCCCGAGCCGGCAAGAACGATTCGGGCGGTCTGCACCGTCAGCCCCCGCATCTTGGCTGTTCCGGACCCGGTGACGTTGACCTTCAGCCGTTCGACCTCACCCTCCGCCTGCACGAAGCCCGACCCGGCGATCACCGTCTTCAGCTCCTCGCAGCGGACGGAGCGGGCCACGATGCGTCCGGCCCCGAAGATCGAGAGTCGGGCTTCGGCGGCGAGCGTTTCCGTCTCGATTTGCCCGGATCCACTGACGGCAAGCGCGTGCACCGCGGGCAGGGCGAGCTCGATCTCGGGGCTGCCATCCGAGGTGGCGCCCTGGGTGGGAGGAAGAATCGAGAGCTGGCCGTCGCGCAGGATGAAGCGGAGCGTTTCCGAGCCCGTGCCGCTCGCGGAGATGCGCCAGGCATCGCCCTGCACGAGCCGCAGCCGGGTGGGGCCGGCGAGGGTGATCCGGGTCGGTGCCTGCGCGGTCAGGTCCAGCTCGTCCAGCGCGATTCCGCCGACATCCTCGCCTTCCCATCTGAATTCCCGCCCGCCGAAGCGGAACTTCGCACCATCCGCCTTGCCGGCCTTTTCGGCCAGCGCGGCGGCGATGATCGGTCCGACAGTCTTGAATATATCGTTCAGCATCATCCAGCTCCGAGCTTGTGTGTTACTGTTGTAATACGCCACGCTTCACGCATCAAGGGCAAGAAAAAGGGCCGCCCCCATCGGGAGCGGCCCTTGTCGAAGCCAGTCGGTCGCCTGTCGATCAGGCGTCTTCGGCGTTCTCGTAATATTGCGGCGCATGTTCGCGCAGCACGGAAAGGATCTTTTCGAGCGCGGCCGGCTCGTCGGTCTTCTCCATCGCAGCCAGTTCCCGCGCGAGGCGGCTGGAAGCGGCTTCGAAGATCTGCCGTTCGGAATAGCTCTGTTCGGGCTGGTCGTCGGGGCGGAACAGGTCGCGCGTCACTTCGGCGATCGATACGAGGTCGCCCGAATTTATCTTCGCTTCATATTCCTGCGCGCGGCGGCTCCACATGGTCCGCTTGACCTTGGGCTTGCCCTTCAGGGTTTCCATCGCTTCCTTGAGGGTCTTGTCGCTGGAAAGCTTGCGCATCCCGATCGATTCGACCTTGTTGACCGGAACGCGCAGCGTCATGCGTTCCTTCTCGAAGCGCAGAACGTAGAGTTCCAGCTGCATCCCGGCGATCTCTTCGCTCTGCAGTTCGACCACGCGGCCGACGCCATGCTTGGGGTAAACGACATAATCGCCGACATCGAAGGCGAGAGCCTTGGCTGCCATGAAAATTCCTTTCGTACGCAAGGCAGGGATGCATCACACGCAATAGCTGGCTTGCCGCCCGGAAAGGGCGAGAGGCCGGTTTCTTCGTGCTGCTGGGGGGTACCTGCCTTTCAACTTCCTTGGGCCGACGCAGCGTCAGCCACGGCGGAAGTCGCGATATAGCAGGTTCTTGCGATTATTGCGAGTCAATGAAACAAATGCGGCGTCTCAGTCAGGCGGCATCGAAGCCTGGACGAATTCGCCGCCCAGCATGAGGACAAAGGCGCTCAGGTAGAACCAGGTCAGCAGGATGACGACCGCGCCAAGCGATCCATAGGTAGCGTTGTAATTGGCGAAATTCGCGACATAGCTGCCGAAGAGCGCGGTCGCCCCTACCCATATCAGCGCGAACAGCGCGGCGCCGGGCAAGACGGCGCTCCACGGCGGATCGGGGCGATTGGGTGCGACGCGGTAAAGGAAGCCGGCGCCCAGCATGCCGACCACGAACATCAGCCCGAAACTGGCGATCGGCGCCGCCGCACCCGGTAACGCCGCCGCGAGCGAGATCGCCGTGCCCGCCAGCCCGAGCGCGATCACCGCACCCAGCGTTACCGCCAGCGCGATGGCATTGCTCTTGACGAATCCACGGCTTTCCTCGGTATTGAAGACGACGTTCAGCCCGCCGATCACGCCTCTTGCAGCGTTGCGCGCGCCGAACAGTGCCAGCGCGAGGGCCAGAATCAGCCCGAGGCCCTTGGCATCGTCGTTCGCCTCGGTCACCGCGCGCAGCTGGCTTCCGATCAGCGAGGCGGCACTGGCCGGAAGCCCGCGACCGAGCGCGTCGATATCCCGCGCCACGACCTCCGGCGTCGCCACCAGGCCGTACAGCAGCACGCTGGACGCCAGCAGCGGCACCATTGCGAGGAAGGCGTAATAGGAAACGCCCGCCGCGACGAGGCCCACATTGTCCTGCGTCGCGCCGCGCCAGGTCCGTTTAAGCGTGTCGAGCATTCGATTCCCCCCGTTCAGGGGAATCGACTCAATCGCCTTCGCCGGGTTCCGGGTTGAAGAACTTTTCGAACTTGCCCTCTTCACCCTTGTGCTCGTCGGCGTCCTCGGGCGGGTCCTTCTTCTGGGTGATGTTGGGCCACTCGTTCGAGAACTTGGTGTTGAGCTCCAGCCACTTCTCGAGGTTGTCCTCGGTATCGGGCAGAATCGCTTCGGCCGGGCACTCGGGCTCGCAGACGCCGCAGTCGATACATTCGCTGGGGTTGATCACCAGCATGTTCTCGCCCTCGTAGAAGCAGTCGACCGGGCAAACCTCGACGCAGTCGGTGTATTTGCATTTGATGCAGGCGTCGGTGACGACGTAGGTCATGGGGCGTTATCCTTGCGCGCCGTTTGAATCTCGCGCTGCTGCTAGTGGGTCCGTGCCCGCGCGGTCAAGCAGGCTGTAACATTCGCGCGCTTGCACGGGCGACCCGCGCCTTTCTGGCAACGCATCGATCCGGACCACCAGAACGCCCGCTTTGCGCGGGATGGTGAGCACGTCGCCGATCCCGACATCGCGCGAAACCCGCTCTATCCGCGACCCGTTCAATCGCAGATGGCCACCCTCAACAAGCCGCCTTGCGGCGCTGCGGGTGCGCACGAAGCGCAGGCGGCACAGGGCGAGGTCCAGCCGCATCAGCGACCGCCCGCTGCCATCAGGAGAGCATGTCCTTCAGCGCGGCAAAGGCGTTTTCCGGCCGGGGCTCGCGCGGCTTGGCAGGTGCATTCGCGCCGCCTCCCCGTGGACCGCGGCCCTTCTCGGAGCGTTTCCCGCCCTGCTTCCCGCCTGGCTTGCCTCTGCCCTTGTGATGCTGGTTGTGATTCTGCCGCCGGTCGTCACCACCCCTGCGGGAGGGCAGCCAGCGCCAGCGATCGGGCAGGGCGGGGCCGAAGGCACCTTCGGCAAGCGCCTGGCCTTCGATAAAGCGGAAGCCCGCCGCACCAAGCAGCCGCTTGATGCTGTCCGGCGTCAGGCCGGTCGACACGGCCAGCGAGGTATCGAGCACGAAGGGCGCGCCGCGCGCCTTCTTGCCCTGTGCCCCCTTCGCTCTTGCCTCATGCGCCTGCTTGAACAGCTTTTCCGCGATGTCGACCCGCACCAGCTGCTCGCCCGCCGGGCGGTAGCCTGCGGGCAGCGGCCTGGATTCGGGGATGACAGAGCGCATCGCCTCGTCGATCGGTCGCCGGTCGATCCCGGCCTGCTTCATCGCCAGCCGGGGCGCAGGCTTCAGGAGGGCGGGCGCGAAGATGTCGAGCGCGCCGAAGACGACTCCCACCTTGCGCAGGAACGGGCGCGCTTCCTTGGGCAGATTTTCGATTCCGGCCTGTTCGCGTGTCACGATGCCGTGCCCGTCGAGCAGGTTGAGCAGCAGGGCGCGCGCCCAAGAGGTCGCATCCTCGCTCTTCGAGGCGAGCTGCAGCTTGCGCAGCGGTTCGAGCGGGGCGAGCCATTCCTTCACCTTGCCTTCGATGGCGGCCAGGAATGCCTCGCGCGCACCGTCGGGCAGGCGATCCAGTTCGCGAGCGGGTTGCAAGCGAGGGGCGGCGGGATCGACCGGATGTTCCAGCCGGGCGATCTCCTGCACGCCCCACATCACCCGGCCATCCTCCAGCGATACGCCCTCCAGCCCGCTTTCGCGAAGCTTTTCCGCCTGGGTGGCGAGGATGCGCGGGAGTGCCTTCTCACCGGCAGAGAGCAGCATCTTGCGGTCGCCCGCCGCCGCTTGCGGATCGATCGCAAAGCGAAAACCCTCCAGCTTGCCGATCGCCTGATCCTCGACCAGCAGCGTGCCGTCGTCTTCGAGGCTGATCGGGAGCAGCGCGGGGTCGTTGCCAAGATGCTTCATCAAAACGGAGGTCCTTCGATTCACGAACCGCTCGGTCAGGCGCATGTGCAATGCGTCGGACAGGCGGGCTTCTACCGCCCGGGCACGCGCCGCCATCTCGTCGCGGGCGAGCACCCAGTCGGGCCGCTGGCAGATATAGGCCCAGGATCGGATGGCGGCTATCCGTCCCTGTAGCACGGCGATGTCGCCCCGTACCGTGTCCAGTTCGGCGATGCGGGCGGCGACGAAGTCCGCGCCGATATAGCCTCCGCGCAGATCCTGCCAGAGGCGGCTGACGAAGCGGGCATGGGTGTCCACGCCCGACTGGCGGAAATCGGGCAGCGAGCACACTTCCCAGAAGCGCCTCACGCTCGCCGCGCCGCGCACGGTCTGCGCCAGCGGTTGTTCGGCCAGCTTACGCAGCACCGCAAGGTCGATCGCTTCGGGCGCGGGGGCAAGCTCGTGCTCGTCGGGCCGGGCGCACAGATCGTCGATCAGCGTGGCCAGCGAATCGAAGCGCGGCTCGGGCTCGCGCCAGTAGAGTTTCGTCAGCGGCTGGAAGCGATGCTCCTCGATCGCGTAGATCTCTTCCTCGGTGAACTCGGCTTCGTGCCCGCCCATCCCGGAGAGCGCACCGAAACTGCCATCCTTGTGGTGCCGCCCGGCGCGGCCGGCGATCTGCGCCATCTCCGCCGGGCTCAGGCGCCGCCGCTTGACCCCGTCGAACTTGGCGAGGCTGGCGAAGGCGACATGGGTGACGTCGAGATTGAGGCCCATGCCGATCGCGTCGGTCGCGACGATATAGTCGACCTCGCCGTTCTGGAACAATTCGACCTGGCGGTTGCGCGTCTCGGGGCTCAGCGCACCCATCACTACGGCCGCCCCACCGCGATGGCGCCGCAGCATCTCAGCAATGGCGTAGACCTGTTCCGACGAGAAGGCGACCACCGCGCTACGCTTGGGCAGGCGGGAGAGCTTTCTGGCACCGGCGTGGGTCAGCGTGGAAAAGCGCGGCCGCTCGATCAGCTCGGCATGCGGGATCAGCGACTTGATGACCGGCGCGGCGGTAGACGAGCCGAGCAGCATGGTTTCTTCGCGCCCGCGCGCATTGAGCAGCCGGTCGGTGAAAACGTGCCCCCGCTCGCGATCCGCTGCGAGCTGGACCTCGTCGATCGCTACGAAGGCGTGATCCCCGCCGTCATGCGGCATCGCCTCGGCGGTACAGAGGAAATAGCGCGCGTCCTTCGGCTCGATCCGCTCCTCGCCCGTGATGAGCGCGACGGCCTTCTCGCCCTTGATCGCGACCACCCGGTCGTACACCTCGCGCGCCAGCAGCCGCAGCGGGAAGCCGATCGCTCCGCTCGAATGGCCACACATCCGCTCGATCGCAAGATGCGTCTTGCCGGTATTGGTGGGGCCGAGGACGGCCTTGATCGCGGGCGCGGACATGGTGGCCAATGTGGCAAGTACGCAAGGTGCCCGCAAGCGCAGCGCATTTCGGCGCGGGCATGCCCCGGATCGTCGAACACGGGATTGTCCTTAGGCCGTGATTAAAGGGCAATTAACACTGCGATGGCATCAAGCGCGGCTCACCCGATAAGTGTCGCCCGATGCGAAAACAGGATTGGCAGCGGCACGACCAGACTATCGGAGACGGGATCTGACTTACGCCGACCAGTCGGACGCTCAATCGCCGGACGCGGGCGATGCGCAGCCGACCCATTCACATAGCGAGGACGACTCACGCCCGGCCTCTCCGGCATCGCTTGCCAAGGCCGACGATGCCCCGCGCGCGGAGCACCAGGCGCGTGCGCTGGGCAGGCACAGTGCCGTCCGTGCCCGGATCGCGAAGCTGGCGACGATCGACCTCGCGCACGATCTCGCCACGGATATCGGCAGCGCGCGCTGGTTTCGCGGTGCGGCCACCTTCCTCTCGCTGACCGCAGTCGCGCTTGCCTTCTGGCCAAGCTTCTCACCGGTTGAGGCTGCGCCCGCCCTGCGGCTGGACGAACAGGCGCGCGAGGAATTCCGCAGCCAGACGATCATGCCGCTCGCGCTGGGCGGCGATATCGGCACCCGCATGGCGGCAAGCGCGCTGGTACGCCCGCTCGCCAATGCGCCCGAGCGGCCGCAGCTGGAAACCACCGCCACCTTCGGCCGCAACGACAGCCTCTCCAACATCCTTTCACGGCAGGGCGTGGGGCAAGCCGACGCGACCCGCGCGGCTGACCTGGTGGCACAGGCCATTGCTCTTGAAGAGATCGAACCCGGCACGCAGATCGACGTGACGCTGGGCCGGCGTGATGCCCCGGATGCTCAGCGCCCGCTCGCCGAAATGCGCTTTCGCGCGCGGTTCGACCTGTCGCTGGCGGTCGCGCGCGGCGACGATGGCAACCTCGCGCTGATTCGCGAACCGATCGAGGTGGACGAGACCCCGCTGCGCCTGCGCGGCACCGTGGGCGGCAGCCTGTACCGTTCGGCCCGCGCGGTCGGTGCCCCGGCCAGTGCCATCCAGGACTATCTCAAGGCGCTCGGCGACCACGAGGATCTCGATCGGGCGCTGCAGGCGGGCGACACTTTCGACATGATCGTCTCCTATCGCCGCGCGGCGACCGGTGAGCGGCAGGCCGGACGCCTGCTGTACGCCGGGGTCGAGCGCGAGGGGGAAGAGACGATCCAGCTGATGCGCTGGGGCAAGGACGGCCAGTTCTTCGAGGCTTCGGGCGTGGGTGAACAGCGCTCGGGCCTGCTTGCACCGGTCCCGGGTCCGATCGGTTCGCGCTATGGCATGCGCCGCCATCCGATCCTGCGCTACAAGCGGATGCACGCAGGCGTCGACTATCGTGCGCGCTACGGCACTCCGATCGTCGCGCCGACCGATGGCCGCGTGACGAGTGCGGGGCGTGCGGGTGGCTGTGGCAATGCCGTGCGCCTTTCGCACGAGGGCGGACTGAGCACGCGCTTTTGCCACATGAGCCGGATGGCCGTGTCGCGCGGGCAATATGTCCAGCGCGGGCAGACCATCGGCTATGTCGGCTCGACCGGGCTCTCGACCGGCCCGCACCTCCACTACGAGATGTATCGCGGTGGCCGCCATGTCGATCCGCTGTCGGTCCGCTACGTCACCCGCGCCCAGCTGAGCGGGGCTGAGCTGGACAGGTTCCGCGCCACGCTCGACGCGCTCAAGACGGTCGATGCGGGGGCCGCGCTGGAAGACATGCACCCGACCCGGCCGGTCGCCGAACAGCCCATGCGCGAGATCGACCGGATCGCGCTGGTCGCACGCCACAAGCGCGGAGGCTGAAAGCGCGGCTGACACCTTGCGGGCGGCGCGGGCTTGGGCCACACCGCGCAGCCATGACAGCAGCCTTCCCCGCCACCCGCCTTCGCCGTACCCGCACCCAGGAATGGAGCCGCCGGCTCCACCGCCAGACGGTGCTTTCGCCCGCCGACCTCATCTGGCCGCTGTTCGTGATAGAGGGCGAGGGCGAGGAACAGCAGGTCGCCAGCCTGCCCGGCGTCAGCCGCTGGTCGGTCGACCTGCTGCTAGATCGCGTCGGCGAGGCGATCGACTTCGGTATCCCGTGTGTGGCGCTGTTTCCCAATACGCCTCCGCAACTCCGCAGCGAGAGGGCGGAGGAAGCGTGGAACCCGGACAACCTGATCTGCCGGGCGGTCCGCGCCATCCGCGATCGCTATGGCGATGCCATCGGCGTGATCTGCGACGTCGCGCTCGACCCCTATACCAGCCACGGGCAGGACGGCCTGCTGGACGATCGCAACTATGTCGCGAATGATGTCACGCTGGAAGCGCTGGTGAAACAGTCGCTCAACCAGGCCGATGCGGGGGCCGATGTCGTGGCACCGTCCGACATGATGGACGGGCGCGTGGCTGCGATCCGCCAGGCGCTGGAGGAGGGCGGGCACACCAACGTCCAGATCATGAGCTATGCCGCCAAGTTCGCCTCTGCCTTCTACGGCCCGTTCCGCGATGCGGTGGGTACTGGCGGCAGGCTGAAGGGCGACAAGCGCACCTACCAGCTCGACCCGGGCAACAGCGACGAAGCGATGCGCGAAATCGCGTTCGACATCGCCGAAGGCGCGGACAGCGTGATGGTGAAGCCGGGCCTCGCCTATCTCGACATCATCCGCATGGCGCGCGACCGGTTCGACGTGCCGGTTTTCGCGTACCAGGTCAGCGGCGAATATGCCCTGATCGAGGCAGGCGTGGCGGCAGGCGTGGGCGAGCGGGATGCCTTGGTGATGGAGAAGCTGATCGCGTTCAAGCGGGCGGGCTGTGCGGGCATTCTCTCCTATCACGCGCCGCTGGCGGCGCGCATCCTCAACGGCTGATCTCGTTGATGGCTGACTTCCGGCACGAGACCGCGCGCCTGATCCTGCGCGACTGGCGGGAGGACGATTGGCCGCGCTTCTGGGAGGGGACCAACACGCCCGCAGTGATGCGCTGGCTGGGCGGGGTGTGCGATCCGGAGAAGCAGCGCGCGGCGCAGGATCGCCTGCTTTCGTATCAGCGCGACCATGGCCACACCTTCTGGGCGGTCGAGCGCAAGGATGACGCCGCGATCCTCGGCTTTTGCGGTCTCAAGCGCTCCAATCAGGCCGGTGGCCCGGTTGGGATGATGGAAGTCGGCTGGCGGCTGCGCGAGGATGCCTGGGGACAGGGGTACGCGAAGGAAGCCGCGACCGCCTCCCTCGATCTCGCGTTCGGTCGGTTCGGAGCGGACGAGGTCGTCGCGCTGACGGTTGCCCGGAACGAGGCAAGCTGGGGTCTGATGAAGCGGCTCGGCATGCGGCGCCGCGAGGATCTCGACTTCGACAATGCCGAATTCGATCCGGACGATCCGACGATCATCGTCTATTCGATCGCGGCAACGGTTTGGCTGGCGGGCGCGGACAAGCCGAATGGCTGAGCTCGATTTCGATCCGCTGCTGCTGACCGACCGGCTGGCCTTGCGACCGATCCGGCCCGGTGATGCCGAGCTGCAGTTCCGCCACCTCAACTCACCCATCGTCACGAAGCATCTCGGCGGACCGCACACGCTTGCGACCATCGAGGAGAAACATGCGAAGAGCATGGCGTTCCACGCGCGCGAGGGCTTCGGCTGGCTGATGGTGTTCGAGCGCGCGACGGGAGAGCTCGTCGGTCATTGCGGGCTGAAGCGGGTCGATAGCGAAGGCGCCAGGAACACGGGCGAGGTCGAGATCGGCTGGATCATCCGCGAGGATCGCTGGCGGCGCGGCTATGCGCGCGAGGCGGTCGATGCGGTGCTCGCGTGGGCGTTCGAGACACATGGTGCACCAAGGGTGGTCGCGCTGACGTCGCCCCGCAACGAGCCGAGCTGGCGTTTGATGGAACGGCTGGGGATGGCGCGGTGCGAGGATCTGGATTTCCATGACGACCGGTTCCCGGCCGAAGACAACCCGACGATCCTGTATTCGATCGATCGGCCGGCCTGGGAAGCGGGACGCGGGGCCGCGCCATGAGAGCACCGGCGCGCCCGCTGTTCGTCGGCACCATCCTGCTCGGCAGCTTCCTGCTGTTCCTCGTCCAGCCGCTGGTCGCGCGGCTCGCGTTGCCGACACTGGGCGGCGCGCCCAATGTCTGGAACAGCGCGATGCTGGTATACCAGGCGCTGCTGCTGGCGGGCTACGCCTATGCCCACCTGCTCTCGCGGCTTGCCCTGCGGCACCAGGCGCTGGTCCACCTTGCGCTGATGGCGCTGGGGCTGCTGTTCCTGCCCATCGCGCTCGCCGATGTAACGCACCCACCGGGCTTCGAGGTCTTTTCGGTCCCGCTGCTGCTGCTGGCGACCATCGGCCCGCTGTTCTTCATCGTCGCCGCGCAGGCCCCGCTGGTTCAGCGCTGGTATGCGGCGGACCCGGAGGCTGGCGATCCTTACTGGCTCTACGCCGCATCCAACATCGGCAGCTTCGCGGGGCTGTTGTGCTATCCGCTGCTGCTCGAGCCCAACCTGCCACTGGCGCGGCAGAGCGCCGCATGGGCGATCGGCTATGGCGTGCTGATCCTCGCCATGGCCGCTCTTGCGTGGAGCCGCTGGCGTGTGAGCGGGCCCGGCGCGCAGGCCCCCGCTTCGGACGCGCCGGACGCATCGCAAGGGACCGAACCGATCGGCTGGCGGCGCATCGCGCTGTGGCTCGCACTGTCCGCCGTGCCTTCGGGCCTGATGCTGTCGACCACCACGCATCTGACGACGGACATCGTCGCGATGCCGCTGCTGTGGGTGGTTCCGCTGGGGCTCTACCTCCTCAGTTTCGTGTTCGCCTTCAACGAACGCAGCCGCCTGGGCCTTGCCCTTGCCCGCACCGCACCCACGATCCTGCTGCTGGCGGGCGCGATGGCGATGGTCAGCCGCGGGGCGGACGGCGTCTCGGTCGCGCTGGCGGCGGTCCTCATGCTGTTCGTGGTCGCGACCGCGCTCCACCGCCGCCTCTATGCCTACCGGCCGAGCCCGCAGCGGCTCACGCTGTTCTACCTCGTGATGAGCGCGGGCGGGGCGCTGGGCGGGCTCTTCGCGGCCATTGTCGCGCCGCTGGTGTTCGACTGGGTGTGGGAGCATCCGCTGCTGGTGCTCGCCGCCGGGGCGCTGCTGCCCCAGAACCCGCTGATCCACTGGATGGACCGGCTCGCGCTCGAGCCGCGCGCGCGCCTGATCGCCCGGATCGTGCTGGTCGCGGCGGCCGCCGCGCTCGGCCTGTGGATGGTGCGCGCGCTCGACGCGGAGCACGACCTTGCCGTGCATCTGCTGCTGCTCGGCATCGCGCTGCTCGGCGTGCTGGCGCTGGGCAGCCGCTGGGCTTTCCTCGCGATCCTGCTGATCCTGATGTTGGCGCGTGGCGGATGGGTCACGCTGGAGGACAGTGCGGCCGGCATCCGCGACCGCTCCTATTTCGGGGTCTATACCGTGCGCCGGCACACCGATCCCGACAGGCGCGTGCTGCTCCACGGTACGACGGTCCACGGGTACCAGTTTCTCGACCCCGAACGCCGCCATGCGCCCACAACCTATTACGGGCCGACTTCGGGCGTCGGCCTCGCGCTGTCGGCGGCGGAGGCGATCTATGGCGAGGGCGCGGACATCGGCGTGATCGGGCTGGGGACGGGTACGCTCGCCTGCTATCGCCAGCCGGGGCAGGACTACACCTTCTACGAGATCGACCCGAAGGTGCTGCGCTATTCGCGCGACCGGACCTTCACCTTCCTTGCCGACTGCGCACCGCAGGCCGAGGTGCATATGGGCGACGCGCGCCTCGCGCTGGAGAACGAGCCGCCGCGCCAGTACGATATCCTCGCGGTGGATGCCTTCAGCTCGGATGCGATCCCGCTCCACCTGCTGACGCGCGAGGCGATGCACACCTATGGCCGCGCGCTGAAGCCCGACGGGCTGATGCTGGTCCACATTTCCAACCGCTATGTCGACCTCAAGCCGGTGATCGCGGCGCATGCGCTCGAGAACGGCTGGATCGCCCTGATGCGCGACGATCCGCGCGACGCCGCCAACGGCATTTCGGCCAGCTTCTGGGTGGCCATTTCCAGCGATGCGCTGCCCATGGCCAAGCTGCTGCAATCGGACACCGATGCCAACTGGCATGAGCTGGGCAACCCGGTGGCGCAGCCGTGGAGCGACGACTATGCCTCGGTCCTGCCCTACCTCGACTGGGGCGCGATACTGGGAGAATGACGATGACCGACCCGACGCAGACTCCTTCGAGGCCGGGAGTTCGCCTGATCGAGATCCACGGCAAGGCGCCCATGATCCATGAAAGCGCGTTCATCGCGCCGGGCACGGTGATCGTGGGCGATGTCACGATCGGGGCGGGCAGTTCGATCTGGTACAACTGCGTGCTGCGCGCCGATGTCAGCAGCATCACGATCGGCGAGCGGACCAATGTGCAGGATGGCAGCGTGCTCCACTGCGACGGGCCTTCGCCGCAATATCCCGATGGCTGCCCGCTGGTGATCGGCGACGACGTGCTGATCGGCCACATGGCGATGGTCCACGGCTGCGTCATCGAGGACCGCGGCTTCGTAGGGCTGGGCGCGATCGCGATGAACAAGGCGGTGATCGCCAGCGATGCGATGCTGGCGGCAGGCGCGATGCTGACCGAGACGAAGGTGATGGGCGCGCGCGAGCTGTGGGGCGGGCGGCCGGCACGCAAGATGCGCGATCTCGACGATGCGGCGATCGCGGGGATGCAGCTGGGCGTGGCGCATTATGCGGAAAACGCGAAGCATCACATGGCGGCCGTAGGCGAGAGCGGGCAGCCCTGACACACCTGACACAGTGTCCAGGGGTTCAAATCCACTCGATCAAATCGCGCGGACTGATCGCGATCATCGATCATGAGTGACCGCTACGCGCAAAGGAACACCGACTATAGGAAAGAGCCACCCCATCATGCCACGGCCTTGCATCTGTAGGACAGCGCGCAACCGCGCCGAATGCGATGGCACGCCCGAAGGCTGACCTGCCCGATCCGCAGGCGTTGCGTGCGCTCGTCCGCTCGGGCGAGTTGCGTGTACGGGTGACGCCGGGCGCGCGGACCGAATCGATCGCGCTGGTCGACGGCGGCGTGCAGGTGAAGGTGCGCGCCAAGCCGCAGGACGGCGCGGCGAACACTGCGGTCGAAGCGCTGGTCGCCAAGGCGCTCGGCATCCCCAAATCGCGGTGCGCGGTGTTGCGCGGCGCAACTTCGCGCGAAAAGGTGCTGGGCGTTACGCTCTAGCGGGCCCGATGCGCGTTGCCGCCAGGCACAGCGTCAGCGCCAGCCCACCTGCAACCCACAGCGAGGCGGCGCCCCACTGCATCGCGAGCACTCCGCCACACACCGCGCCGGTCAGCAGGCTGACCCACAGCAGCGCGAAGGGCAGCGGGTTAGCCGTGCGGTCCCCCGACAGGCGATCGGCAAGCAATTGCCCGGTGCGCACCAGCGCGCCGGTCATGTAGGTCAGCCCCACCGGGCTTTCGCGATTGGCGCTGAGCACGGTGTTGAGCGCACCCATCGCGATCACCAGCAGGCCGAGCGAGATTTCCCGCAGCTCCGCCACGCGCGTCAGCGCGGCGCAGACCAGCAGCGTGGCGACCAGCCCGGTGACCACCACCTTGCGCCGCGATGCCACGCGATCGCCCAGCAGGGTGCCGCCGGTCACGCCGATGACGAAGCCCGCGATCAGCAGCGCAGGCACTGCCACCCGGCTCGCCCCGCCCGCCAGATCGCGCGCGAGCAGCGTGGTGTTGCCGGTCATGAAGGAGACGAAATAGCCATCGAGCTGGAGGTAGCCGGTCACATCGACGAACCCCGCCAGCGCTGCGACGGCGAACGCGAACAGGCGCTGGGTGGGCGTGAAGCGCTGCATGGGGCTGGCGGTACACCGCGCGCGCGCAGGATTGAAGATGCGGCGGTTATGCTGCTGTGACGTCGATCCCCGCGCCACCCCCGCCCGACTCGTCGGTCCGGACTTGCCTGCCCCTGCGGAGGCAGGGGATCCGGGCCCGGTGCTTCTTCCCGCGAGCGGCGCGCCATTTAATTCAAGGAAAGCACCGACCCCGGCTCGGGGGCCGGGGTGACTTAGTGGGAGGACTAGTCCCGTACCAGCGCCTGCAGCGCCTCGATCCGGTCCGCCTCGTGCGGCGGCTTGTCCCAGCGGATGCGGTGGATGCGCGGGAAGCGCATGGCGAGGCCGCTCTTGTGGCGCTTCGAGGAATGAACGCTGTCGAAGGCGACCTCGAACACCAGGCTCCGGTCGGTCTCGCGCACGGGGCCGAAGCGGTTGACGGTGTTCTGGCGCACGTGGCGGTCGATCTTTTTCAGCTCGGCATCGGTGAAGCCCGAATAGGCCTTGCCCACCGGCAGCAGCTCCGCGCCCTGATCCGGATCGCCGTCCCAGCAGCCGAAGGTGTAGTCGGAATAGAAGCTGGAGCGTTTGCCTGACCCACGCTGGGCGTACATCAGCACGCAGTCGACCAGCAGCGGATCGCGTTTCCACTTGTACCAAAGGCCGGTGCGTCGGCCCGGTACGTAAGGCGAATCGCGGCGCTTGAGCATCAGCCCCTCGATCGCATCGTCGCGCGCGCCTTCGCGGATCTGCGCCAGATGTTCGAAATCGCGTGCTTCGACGATCGCGGACAAGTCGAAGCGTTCGGGCGGCAGCCGCTCCATCAGCGCTTCGAGAATCGTGCGCCGCTCCTCCCACGGCTTATCACGCAGGTTCTCGCCATCGAGCGAGAGGACATCGTACACGCGCACGAAGGCGGGGCTCTCGCTCAGCATCTTCTTGCTGACGGTCTTGCGCCCCAGCCGCTGCTGTAGCGCGTTGAAGCTGGCCGCGCCGCCCGCTTCGCCGCCCTGCGTGGTGCCCTGGACCAGCAACTCCCCGTCGAGGATCGCGGGAAAGTCGAGCGCGGGCAGCATTTCGGGAAAGGTGTGCGAGATATCGTCACCGCCGCGCGAAAAAAGCCGCGTCTCATTTCCAGCGTGGACGAGCTGCACCCTGATCCCGTCCCACTTCCACTCCGCGACATAGTCGTCGAGGCTGACCACCGTGTCTTCCAGCGGATGCGCGAGCATGAAGGGTTTGAACAGCGGGATGCCCGCCATGTCGGGCGGGTCCGCACCTTCGGCAGCCCAAGCGAACAGTTCGGGGTAGGGGGGCTTGAGCCCGTGCCAGTACTCCTCGACATCCTCGACCGGCACATCGAACGCGTCGGCGAACGCCACCTTGGCGAGCCGGGCGGAGATGCCGATCCGCATCGCGCCGGTGGCCAGCTTGAGCAGGGCGTAACGGCCCGACACATCGAGCCGGTCGAGCAGCGCGGGGAGTTCGCTCAGCACGGACTTGCGCGTCATCGCGCGCAGCAGCTCGACCGTTTCGGCGACGCCCGGCGGGGAGGGCGGGTCGTCCGGCTGCGGCCACAGCAGGCTCGCGGTTTCGGCGGTATCGCCCACGAAATCCCGGCTCAGCGTCCACAGCACGGGATCGACCCGCTCTTTCAGGATCGCGCGGATGGTGGAGGATTTGACCGCCGGGAAATCGAGCCCGTCCGAGAGCGCGGCCAGCGCCCATCCACGATCGGGATCGGGCGTGGCGCGCAGGTATTCGCCGATCAGGCGCAGCTTCTCATTCCGGCTGCGGGTATAGACCAGCGCGTCGATCAGGGCGGCGAATTTCTCCATTATGCAAAACCGCTTGCGTCGTGCGCGGGGCGTGCGATGCTCGGCCGCCGGCGCATTCCGGACCGCGCCGCCCGATGGGAGAGACCGCCATGAAGACCGTACTGCTTGCCCTGCCGCTTCTGCTCGCAACCGCGCCCGCGATCGCGCAGGAAGACCATTCCGCCCATGGCGACCAAGCCGAGGCGCCCGATGCCAAGTTCACGATCGAAACCCCGATCGAGACGCTGATGGCGGACGAGCAGGCCCGCGCCGTCATCCTCGCCGAGCTGCCCGATCTCGACCAGCACCCCGCCTACGGCCAGTTCAAGGCGATGAGCCTCAAGGCCGTGCAGCCCTATTCGCAGGGCATGATCACCGACGAGATGCTGACGAAGATCGCCGCAGGCCTCGCCGAGATCAAGTAACGCCGGGCGCGCGGGCGGGGGCGGAGCTTCCACCTTCGCCTGCGTGCGCGCAACATTTCTCCGTTGCTGCCAAATCGGACCCGATAGGCCCGCACTACCACCCGAAGCCGATCCAGTTCGCCGCCGTGCCCGATGCACACGCGGTATCTTCCCCGGGCGGCCGCCGATTGCCGGAGGCCGCGAATTGGGGAGATTCGTATGGCTGAAGTGGGATATTACATCGTCGATGTGGAAGTCGCGCCCGAAGGCGGGATGCAGCCGGGTGCGCCCAACCTGACGCTCAAGCTGGGGGTCAATGCAAGCAATGGCGAAGTGAACGGGCAGGCGACGCTGACGCAGTCCGTGCGGGGCGGTGACCACGAATTCCCGGTGAGCGGGGTGATCCACCACACCGGTTTCGGGGAAGACAAGCTGCTCGTCGCGCTTACCGGCCACTATGTGCAGTCGGTACCGCCGCCCGCGATCGGGGCATGGCTGGCACAGGCTTCCATCGCGCTGGCCGTCGATGACAGCTGGAACGGCACCGGCAGCTACACCTTCGGCCACAGCCGGATGAGCCGCTGCAAGGTGACCAACACCAGCAAGTGAGCCTTGGCCGGGGCCGCTCCTGATTCGGGGGGCGGCCCCGATTATCCTCTCAGTCATCCTCGTCCTCGTATCCGACCATTGCGAGCGCGCGGGCGGGCCGCTGGTGCAGCTGGCACCAGCGCAGCAGCGCTTCCTCGCGTCCGTGGGTGATCCAGGTTTCCTGCGGGGCGACTTGCCGAATCGTATCGGTCAGCTCGCCCCAGTCGGCATGGTCGGAAATGACCAGCGGCAGCTCGACATTGCGCTGCCGCGCGCGCTGGCGCACCCGCATCCAGCCCGAGGCCATCGCGGTGATCGGATCGGGCAGGCGCCGGCTCCACCGGTCGTTGAGCGCGCCAGGCGGGCAGACGACCACGCTCCCGCGCATATCGTCCTTCTCGTAGTCCGAGACGAGCCGCAACTCGCCCAGATCGACTCCGTGCTCTTCATACAGGCGGCACATCTTCTCCATCGCGCCGTGGAGGTAGATCGGATCGCTGTGGCCCGCCGCGCGCAGTTCCGCGATTACGCGCTGCGCCTTACCCAGCGCATACGCGCCCACGAGGACGCAGGAATCGGGATGCGCCGCCAGCCGCTCCGTCAGCTTGGCGATCTCGCCCGCGATCGGCGGGTGGGTGAAGACCGGCAGGCCGAAGGTCGCCTCGGTGATGAAGATGTCGCATGGCGTCACTTCGAAGGGCGGGCAGGTCGGGTCGGGGCGGCGCTTGTAGTCGCCGGTGACGACGATCCGCTCACCCGCATGCTCGAGCAGAATCTGCGCGCTGCCGAGCACGTGGCCGGCGGGGATGTAGGTCGCATCGACGCCGCCCGCGAGGCGGACCGTTTCGCCATACTCTACAGGGACCGCCTTGTGCGGGATCTCGCCCGCGTCGTCTTCTGCCCCGGTGCGGTATCGCAGCTCCATGATCGCGAGCGTTTCCGGCGTCGCGAAGGTTTGTCCATGCCCGCCGCGCGCATGATCCGCGTGGCCGTGCGTGACGAGCGCAGTGTCGACGGGCCGCGAAGGATCGACCCACGCATCGGCGGGCACCACGTGGATGCCGTGCGGGTGGGGTTGTATCCAGGAAAAGGGCGCGGCCATTGCCGGTGAACGGGCTGCAAAGGTCGCGGGTTCCACGACTGCCGAACACCCACCCCAACCCCTCCCTCAAGGGAGGGGTAGCGAGACTTGCGACCCCGAAGCTCTTCGGGGCGCTAGTCGCAGCGGGGAGGGTTTACGGCGTCAGCGACATGGGGATTATTCCCCCCCACTTCCCTCCGCATTATCCTTCGTTTCCGACGCCTTCTTCGGCGCGGCCTTCTTGCGCTTCGAGGCCTTGGGCGGGGCGGGGGTCAGCTCGAAGTGCGGCTTGCCGTCCTTCAGGGTCACATTGACCTCGCCGCCGTCGGCCAGCTTGCCGAACAGCAGTTCCTCGGCCAGCGGCTGCTTGATCTTTTCCTGGATCAGGCGGCCCATCGGACGCGCGCCGTACAACCGGTCGTAGCCCTTGTCGCCGAGCCACTTCTTGGCTGCGTCGTCGAACTGGATGTCGACGTTCTGTTCGGCCAGCTGCAGTTCGAGCTGGATGATGAACTTGTCGACCACGCGGGCGATGGTGTCCTTGCCGAGATAACCGAACGGCACGATCGCATCGAGGCGGTTGCGGAATTCGGGGGTGAACATTTGCTTCACCGCCTCCTCGCTCGCATCTTCCTTGCTCACATCGCCGAAGCCGATGCCGCTGCGCGCCATGTCGGCCGCGCCGGCATTGGTGGTCATGATCAGCACCACGTTGCGGAAGTCGACCGTCTTGCCGTGATGGTCGGTCAGGCGGCCGTTATCCATCACCTGCAGCAGGATATTGAACAGGTCGGGGTGCGCCTTTTCGATCTCGTCGAGCAGCAGGACCGAGTGCGGGTTCTGGTCGACCGCGTCGGTCAGCAGGCCGCCCTGGTCGTAACCGACATAGCCCGGAGGCGCGCCGATCAGCCGCGAAACGCTGTGGCGCTCCATATATTCGGACATGTCGAACCGCTTGAGCTCGATCCCCATGATGCTGGCGAGCTGGCGCGCGACCTCGGTCTTGCCGACGCCGGTCGGGCCGGAGAACAGGAACGAGCCGATCGGCTTGTCCGGATCGCGCAGTCCCGCGCGGCTCAGCTTCATCGCGGTCGAGAGCTTCTTGACCGCCGCGTCCTGCCCGAAGACGACCTGCTTCAGATCGCGCTCGAGGTTTTCGAGCGCGGCCTTGTCGTCCTTGCTCACCGATTTCGGAGGGATGCGCGCCATCGTCGCGATGACCTGTTCGATCTCGCGCGCGGTGATCTTCTTCTTCCGGCGGCTGGGCGGGACCAGCATCTGCATCGCGCCGACTTCGTCGACGACATCGATCGCCTTGTCGGGCAGCTTGCGGTCGTTGATGTAGCGCGCGCTCAGCTCGACCGCGGTCTTCAGCGCATCGGCGGTGTAGGTCACCTTGTGGTGATCCTCGAATGCGGACTTGAGGCCCTTGAGGATCTTGACCGTATCCTCGATCGTCGGCTCGTTCACATCGATCTTCTGGAACCGCCGCAGCAGCGCGCGATCCTTTTCGAAGTGGTTGCGGAATTCCTTGTAGGTGGTCGACCCGATGCAGCGGATCGCGCCGCTGGAAAGCGCGGGCTTCAGCAGGTTGGACGCATCCATTGCCCCGCCGCTGGTCGCGCCGGCCCCGATCACGGTGTGAATCTCGTCGATGAACAAAATCGCGTGCGGCATCTTCTCGAGCTCGGAGACGACCTGCTTGAGCCGTTCCTCGAAATCGCCGCGGTAGCGCGTGCCGGCCAGCAGCGCGCCCATGTCGAGCGAGTAGATCACCGCGTCGTTGAGCACCTCGGGCACGTCGCCTTCGACGATCTTGCGCGCCAGACCTTCGGCAATCGCGGTCTTCCCGACGCCGGGGTCGCCCACGTAGAGTGGGTTGTTCTTGCTCCGCCGGCACAGGATCTGGATCGTCCGGTCCACTTCCGGCCCGCGGCCGATCAGCGGGTCGATCTTGCCGCTGTCCGCCTTGACGTTGAGGTTGACCGTGAACTGGTCGAGCGCGGTTTCCTTTTTGTTGCCCTTGGCCTCTTCCTTCTCTTCCGTCTCGGGCTCCTCGGCTCCGCGCGCGCTGCGCGGTTCGAGCGCCTGCCCGCCCTTGCCGATGCCGTGGCTGATGAAGCTGACCGCATCCAGCCGGCTCATGTCCTGCTGCTGGAGGAAATAGACCGCGTAGGAATCGCGTTCGGAAAACAGCGCGACCAGCACGTTGGCGCCGGTCACGGTGTCCTTGCCGGACGACTGCACGTGCAGGATCGCGCGCTGGACCACCCGCTGGAAACCGGCGGTCGGCTGCGGTTCGCCCGATTCTTCAGCCTTGAGCGACTGGTATTCCTGATCGAGATAGGTGCGCACGACGTCCGCCAGCTCGGCCAGGTCGACCCCGCATGCGCCCATCACCTCGGCTGCATCCTCGTCTGCGATCAGCGCGAGCAGCAGGTGTTCGAGCGTCGCATATTCGTGCCGCCGCTCGCGTGCGCCATCGAGCGCAGCATGGAGGGTCTTTTCGAGGTTCTGGGCGAAGCTAGGCATAATGATCCCGGTCGGTTTGGCAGCAAGAGGTCGCGCTGCAGGGAGTCACCGATAATATAGCGCAAATGGATGGCGCGCGGTGAACGGTATGGAAGGAATATTGGATGCCGCCCGGCCGATGTGAAGAGGTCTCCTGCGATGGGCGGGCATCGGTCACGCCCCGTCTTTCCGTGAAAACAGCGCTTCGGCGGCATCGCGTTGCTTGGAATAGCGCAGCCGGTGCTGTTCGACCCGCGCGATCTCGATCTGCAGCTGGCGGATCCGTTCGTCGAGTTCGAACTGCGACAGGCGCGAGATATCCTCGGCAGCCAGCTGGCTCGCCGCATCGCTGGTGGGGCGGGGGCCTTCGGGTTCTTCCATCGGACCTCACTGTCCTCCCACTCATCCTTGCTGTCAATGGAGACGAAAGCTAGGGCCCGGGATCCGCGCTTCGGACAGGCGCGATACGAGGGGGGAAAGACCATGACGACCGTTCCCGAAACGATGCGCGCCATCGGCTTCGCGCAAGCTGGCGGGCCCGAAGTGCTCGAACTCGAAGAAGGGGTCGCAGTGCCCCGCCCGGGGGCGGGCGAAGTGCTCCTCAAGATCGCCTATGCCGGGGTCAACCGGCCCGACTGCATCCAGCGCGCAGGCCACTATCCCGCACCGCCGGGTGCCTCGCCGATCCTCGGTCTCGAAGCTTCGGGCAAGATCGTTGCGGTGGGCGAGGGTGTGGAGCCCTCGCGGTTGGCCGAACATGTCTGCGCGCTGACGCCGGGCGGTGCCTATGCCGAATATTGCACCGTGCCCGCCGGCCACGTGCTGCCGCTGCCCGAGGCGCTGACGCTGGCGGAAGCCGCCGCGCTGCCCGAGACGATGTTTACCGTGTGGCACAACGTGTTCCAGCGGGGCATGGCGCGCGACGGGGAGACGCTGCTGGTCCACGGCGGCACCAGCGGCATTGGCACGATGGCGATCATGCTGGGCAAGGCTTTCGGGCTGGACGTGATCGTGACCGCAGGCAGCGAGGAAAAGTGCGACGCCGCCCGCCGCGTGGGGGCGGACCACGCGATCGACTACAAGACGACCGATTTCGTCGAGGCGGTCGGCCTCATCACCGGCGGGGAGGGCGTGGACCTGGTGCTCGACATGGTGTCGGGCGACTATGTCGCGCGCAACCTCAAGTGCCTGAAAACCGGCGGGCGGCACGTGACGATCGCGGTGCTCGGCGGGGCGAAGGCCACGATCAACATGGCACTGGTCATGTCGAAGCGCCTGACGCTGACCGGATCGACGCTGCGCCCGCGGTCCGACTCGTTCAAAGCCTCGCTGTGCGAGGAGATCGAGCGCGAGGCGTGGCCCTTGGTGGAAGATGGCACGATCCGCCCGGTGATGGACAAGATCTTCCCGCTGGGCGATGCGGCCCAGGCGCATGCGCGGATGGAGAACGGCGACCATATCGGCAAGATCGTCCTCGCCATCGACGAAGAGATCTGAGGCTGTTCGATTACGGCTGTTGCTCCGCCATTGTGTCCAAGATTGTGGATAGTCGCAGTATTGTCACGGGTTTGTGGGTCGAGTGTAACAATACCCTGCTATCTATCGTCGAATACAACCCGGCGAAGGCGTTTCTTCTTCGGGAGTGATTTCGACGAAGAAACGGAGCGACCTTCATGCTCGACCAAGCTTCGCCGCCGGGGCTGCCCCAGGACCTTTCCGATCTCGCCGGCCATTTCGGCAATGTCGCCGCCTTCCCACCCGTGGAGCCTTCGGTGCCCGAACCCGAGGAGGGCAAGCGCAGCCGCTATCGCACGATCTGGATCAGCGACGTGCACCTGGGCACCAAGGGCTGCAATGCCGAACTGCTGATCGACTTCCTCGACAGTACCGACAGCGAGACGATGTATCTGGTCGGCGACATCATCGACGGCTGGCGGCTGAAGAAGAAGTTCTACTGGCCCGCCGCGCATAACGACATCGTCTGGCGCATCCTCAAACGCGCCCGGCGCGGCACGCGGATCGTCTATATCCCCGGCAATCACGACGAGGTGGTCCGCCCGTTCTGCGGCATGAACTTCGGCGATGTGGAAATCCGCCGCGCGGCGTTCCACGATACGGCGGACGGACGGCGGCTGATGGTGCTTCACGGCGACGAATTCGATACGGTTATGCTCACGCACAGGTGGCTCGCATTCGTCGGCGATACCGCCTACCATCTGATGATGGCGCTCAACGGCTGGGTCAACAAGGCCCGCCAGGCGCTCGGGATGCCATACTGGTCGCTTTCCAAGGCGGCCAAGCACAAGGTCAAGAATGCCGTCGAGTTCATCTCGAAATACGAAGAAATTGTCGCCCGCGCCGCAGGGGAGCGGGGCGTCGACGGTGTCGTATGCGGCCATATCCACACCGCCGAGCATCGCATGTTCACGCATGACGGGCGCGCGATCGAATACTGGAACGACGGCGACTGGGTCGAAGGGTGCAACGCGCTGGTCGAGCATTTCGACGGGCGGATGGAAATCCTCCACTGGCCCGACGAGATCGCCCGGCGCGAGGATCGCGGTGCTGCACCCGGGGCGCCCGCTGCGGCCGAGGCGGAAAGCGCCCGGGCAGTCGCCTGATGCTGTTGCAGGAACTGGGCGGCGTGGCTGACCTGATCGGGGCCCCGCCGAAGTCGATCGCGATCGTCAGCGATGCCTGGCATCCGCAGATGAACGGGGTCGTGCGCACGCTCACCACCACCTGCGATCTTCTGCGCGCGAGCGGGCATCGCGTCGATGTGATCACGCCGGACCAGTATCCTTCGGTCCCGTGCCCGACCTACCCGGAAATCCGCCTCGCGCTGACGCTGCCCGGTGCGGTGGGGCGGCGGCTCGCCACGCTCCAGCCCGATGCGGTCCACATCGCCACCGAAGGCCCGCTGGGCCTCGCCGCGCGGCGATACTGCATGAGCAAGGCGGTGCCTTTCACGACCGCCTATCACACCCAGTTTCCCGACTACGTCTCGCGCCGCACCTATCTGCCGCCCGACGCGTTCTGGCCCTATATCCGCTGGTTCCATCGCCCCGCGCAGCGCGTGATGGTCGCCACCGAGAGCATCCGCGAGGAACTGCGCGCGCAGGGCCTCACCCGGCTGCACCACTGGGGCCGGGGCGTCGACCTCCAGCTGTTCCGGCCCGATGTCGGCCCGTGTGCCGATTACGAAGGGCTGACCGGTCCGGTCCAGCTCTATGTCGGGCGCGTCGCGGTCGAAAAGAACCTCGAGGCGTTCCTCAAGACCGGCCATCGCGGCACCAAGGTGGTCGTGGGTGACGGCCCCGCATTCTCGGATCTCAGGGCGCGCTATCCCGAGGCTATCTTCCTCGGCAAGCGCTCGGGCGACGATCTGGCCCGCTGCTACGCCAATGCCGACGTGTTCGTCTTCCCCAGCAAGACCGACACCTTCGGCCTCGTGATGATCGAAGCGCTCGCCTGCGGTACGCCCGTGGCGGCCTATCCGGTACCCGGCCCGCGCGACGTTCTGACCCCGGAGGCGGGCGAGATGGACGAGGATCTGGACCGGGCGATCGCCGAAGCGCTGACACGTGACCGCGCGGCCTGTGCGGCCTACGGGCGCCAGTTCAGCTGGCAGGCGGCGACGGTGCAGTTCCTTGCCGGGCTGGAGGAATTCGATGGCGAGTGCCTCACGCCCTGACGCGCGCCCCGATGCACCCGGAGCGCGCGCATGCGATGTGCCTTGCCCAAGTGCGGCGCGATCCCTACAGTGTAACCGACGCGGCCGCTCCGAAAGGGGCGGCCCTTGTGTTTTCTGGTGCCCGTACAGGCGCCTCCCCAGGCAGTTCAGGAATACCTCATCATGGCCGACCAACCCACTCCGCTGATGCCCCATGCGACCGCCACCTGGCTGGTCGACAATACCGGCCTCAGCTTCGAGCAGATCGCCCAGTTCTGCGGCCTGCACATCCTCGAAGTGCAGGCGATGGCCGACGATCTGGCGGGCAGCAAGTATACCGGGCGCGATCCGGTCTATGCCGGCGAGCTGACGCAGGAAGAGATCGAGCGCGGCCAGGCCGACAGTTCCTACAGCCTCAAAATGCAGAAGGCCCCGGCCGAGGTCACCCGCACCAAGGGCCCGCGCTATACGCCCGTGTCCAAGCGACAGGACAAGCCCGACGGCATCGCGTGGATCGTGCGCAACCACCCCGAGGTTACCGATGCGCAGATCGGCAAGCTGATCGGCACCACGCGCAACACGATCGGCGCGGTGAAGGACCGCACGCACTGGAACATCCAGAACATCCAGCCGAAGGATCCGGTGACGCTGGGCCTGTGTTCGCAGCGCGAGCTCGACGCGGTGGTCAAGGCCGCGGCCAAGAAGGCCGGCGTGGAAAATACCGCCGCCGATCCGCAGGTCGAGGCGGACGACAAGGCCAAGCTGATCCAGGAACTGCGCCGCGAGCGCGAGGATAACGAGAAGGCCGCCGCCGAAGCCGCGCAGGAAGCCGAAGCCGCCGCATGGCTCGAAGCCAAGCGCGCGAGCGAGGAAGAACAGCTGAAGGGCGGGCCCGTCGACACCGGTCCGCAGCCCGACGCGCAGGAAGAGCCGCAGCCCGAAACGGAATCGGGCGAAGAGGGCTAAAAAACCTCCCTCTCTCGCCAGCAAATGCTTGCGGGAGAGGCCCCGGGTCTGCATCATGTTTACATGGATGTAAGCAAGCTCCCGTATCATCACCCGCGCGCGTGGGACACCGCGATCGAGACCACCACCATGCCCGCGCTCTTCGGGCGGGCGGTGGACGAACACCCCAACCGCACGCTGGTCGAATTCATGGGCCGCAAGCTCAGCTATCAGGCGATGCATGCCGAAGCGCGGCGGTTCGCCGCCGGCCTGCAGGACGCCGGAATCGGGCGCGGCGACCGGGTCGGCCTGTTCCTGCCCAACGTGCCGATCTACCTGTCCGCCTATTACGGGGCGATGATGGCCGGGGCGACGGTGGTGAACTTCTCGCCGCTCTACTCGGTCGAAGAGCTGTCCCACCAGGTCGAGGATTCGGGCACCCGGCTGCTGGTCACGGTCGACGTCCCGCAGCTGTACGATACGGCCGCGCAGGTTCTCGACCAGTCTTCCCTCCAAACGCTCGTCGTCGGCGGGCTCGCGAACATGCTGCCGACGCTCAAGGGCCTGGGCCTGCGCCTCTTCAAGGCGAGCGCGGTTGCCAAACCCGACTATTCGAACCGGATCGTCAAATGGG
Organism: Alteriqipengyuania triglochinis; assembly: GCF_054655655.1. Classification (NCBI taxonomy): domain Bacteria; kingdom Pseudomonadati; phylum Pseudomonadota; class Alphaproteobacteria; order Sphingomonadales; family Erythrobacteraceae; genus Alteriqipengyuania; species Alteriqipengyuania triglochinis. Next base: position 376,085 of record NZ_BAAHNC010000002.1, on the reverse strand, counting down.
GCGAGATGCTCCCACGCAGCGAACCGCGCGCACTCGACATCGCGCCCGACGAGATCGCCCTGCTGCAATATACCGGGGGCACCACCGGTCGCCCCAAGGGCGCGATGCTGAGCCACGCGAATCTTGCCGCCAATGCCCAGCAGGTCAACGCGATCGATCCGTTCGACCGCACCGAGCCCGACATTATCATGGGCGCGCTGCCGCTGTTCCATGTCTTCGCCAATACCTGCGTGCTCAACCGTTCGATCGTGCGCGGCGCGACCATCGCGATGGTCCCGCGCTTCGACGCGGGCGATGTGCTGGCGACGATCAAGCGCGTCGGCGTGACCGGCTTCCCCGGCGTGCCGACGATGTTCCAGGCGCTGCTCGACCACCCCGATATCCGCAAGGCCGACTTCTCCAGTCTGCGCATCTGCATCTCGGGCGGGGCGCCGCTGGCCGACCCGCTGCGCGAGCGGTTCGAGAACGTGTCGGGCGTGCGGCTGGTAGAAGGGTATGGCCTGACCGAGAGTTCGGGGGTCGTCTCGACCAATCCGTACGAGGCGGAGCGCAAGGCGGGCACCATCGGGCAGGTGCTGCCGCAGACCCGCCTGCTGCTGCTGGACAAGGAAGACGAGAACAAGCTGGCGCCCGAGGGCGAGCCGGGCGAACTCGCGATCAACGGGCCGCAGATCATGCAGGGCTACTGGAACCTTCCGCAAGCCGATGCCGAGGTTTTCGTCGAGCATCAGGGGCGCAAATGGCTGCGCACCGGCGATGTCGCGACCATCGCGCCCGACGGCTTCGTCGAGATCGTCGACCGGATAAAGGACATGATCGCGGTCGGCGGCTTCAAGGTCTTCCCCAGCCAGGTCGAGGACGTGCTGCAGGATCATCCGGCGATCCGCGACGTGCTCGTGATCGGTGTGCCCGACGACTACAAGGGCGAGGTGCCGCGTGCCTACGCGACGCTCAACCGCGATGCGAAGGCACCGACCGGGGAGAGCCTGCGCGACTGGCTCAACTCGCGGGTCGGCAAGCACGAGCGGGTCGACGAAGTCGTGATCCGGGACGAATTGCCGGTCACCATGGTCGGCAAGCTCGATCGCAAGGCGCTGCGGCAGGAAGTGCTTGGCGACTAGGGCCTAGTCCGGACACGGCTCCGCACCCGGCGGCTACCGAACCGAGCAGCCCGCACAACCATTGCGGCGCGTGGTCGAGGCTTCCCGGTGTGGCGCGGCGGAATCGCTAGGAGGCGGAGCTGCGCTGCTTCTCGCTGTCGCCGTCGGCATCATTGTCCGACGCGAAGGACGAAATGCCGAGGTCGGCGGTGGTCGAGGAGCCGTTGCCGTTCGAAGCCGCCGCGCCGTCCTGCCCTGCCTCGGCTTCGGGCTGGCTTTGCGGCACCGCGTCGCGCGGCGCGAAGCGGCCTTGCACCGTCGCGCCCTGTTCCACGGTCAGCGCCTCGTAATGGACGTCGCCATTAATCGTCGCGCTGCGCAGGATCACGAGTTCGCGGGCGTGGATCGATCCGTCGACCCGGCCGGCGAGCCGCGCGGTCTCGACCTTCACCTCGCCGGCGATCTGGCTGCCTTCGCCCTGGACGAGCGAGGCGCAGTCGATGTCCCCTTCGACGGTTCCATCAATGTGGAGTTCGGTCGATGCGGCAATGTTGCCGGTGATGGTGACGTCCGCCCCGAGGACGGAGAAGCTGCCCGAGGAGGAGCCGCCCTTAGACACCGGCACTGCCTTCGGCGTTGCGGGCCGTGCGGGAGCCGCTGGTACCGGGGTTTCGACGTGCTTTTTCGAGAACATCAGGGGCTAACTCCAGGAATGTGCGCGGGTTGACTGCTGTGCCGTTTACTCGAACCTCGAAATGCAGGTGCGGGCCGGTCGATCGCCCCGTGCTGCCGATGGCTCCGACGATATCGCCTGCCTCGACCCGCTGGCCGACCTTCGCGTCAAACCGCGACATGTGCGCGTAACGGGTCAACAATCCCTGCCCGTGACTTATTTCGACAACGTTACCATAGCCTCCCCGGCGCCCCACGAAGGTGATCTTGCCGTGCGCGGTGGCGTAGATGGGAGCGCCCATGGGCCCTGGGAAATCGAGCCCCGTGTGCATCGCGGCCCGGCCGGTGAAGGGATCGCGGCGATAGCCGTAGGAACTGTTGGCCGCGGCCACATCGGTCGGGCGCACCTGCGGCACGCCGTCGAGCGATGCCTCCAGCGTGGCCATGCGCGACAGGCTGAGGCCGAGCCGTTCGAACCGGGGGTCGATCTCGCCATCCTCGAACACGGTTTCCAGCGGGCCGCCGCGCGCACCGGTGTCTGCCGCCGCGAGCATCGTTTCGGGATCGAGCCCGAGCTCCCGCAGCGCCCACATGGCCTGCCGCGAGCGGCGATCAGCATAGCGGGTCAGGCCTTCGACGAAGGCCAGCTGGCGGGCCTCGATCTGCGCCAGTTCGGCGGCCTCGGGCACGGCGACCGAGACTTTCTCGACCAGTTCGTCGGTTTCTTTCGGACCATCGCCGGCCGTCGCGGGCTGGACGCCGCCCTGCTGCGCCGCGTCTGCGGGCACGACTTTCATCATTTCCTCGATGAAGTCCTGCCGCTTGTTCAGATCGAGGACGATCTCGTCCATGTTTTCGCGGTAGGCTTCCAGCCGCTCCTCCGAGGTTGCGACGCTGGTCTCGCGTTCCATGAGCGACGCGCGCTCGACGCTCGCCTGGTACTGGAAGAAGCTTAAGACGCCCATGCTGCCGACGAAGGCGACCGATGCGGTCAGCGCGAGCGCGGCGGTGCGCTTCTGCAGGCCCGAACTGATCTTGATGAAGCGAACCTGCCCCTGCGAGCGCATGAAGAACTCGCGCTCCGGAAACCATGTCTCCATGCGCTGCGCCCACGTGACGCGCTGTTCCGTGCGTTGTGTCAAAGCGACCCCTAAGCGTTGTCCCGGTCCGGCGCGGGGGCTAGCAAGGCGGCGAAAGGCGGTCGAATCGTACGGCGAGTCGACAGGACGAAGCGAAGGCTGCCCGCGATGAACTGTGAAAATACCTATCTGCTGCCGGAACCAACCGGGTCGAGCGGTGTTTAGCACCCTTGACCGAATCGCCCGTGCCCCCCTTTTCGCGCTCTAGAGCGATCGGCGGATTTCGATCCGGCGCTTGTGTCCGTCCCGGTTCTGCACGAAGCGGCCCGCGAATCGGTCTGCTGGGCGGAAGTTTCAATCCTGCGCATGGCGGCCACCGGCGCATCTCCCTGTTCGCGCATGCGGCGCTGGGACTCGACGAGGTCTGGTGGCTGGTCTCGCCCGGCAATCCGCTCAAACCGAAGAAAGGCATGGCACCGTTGCCAGCGCGCTACAGCTCTGCCGTCGCGCAGGCGCGTCGCGCACCGATCAGGGTCACCGCGATCGAGCGTGAGCTTGGCACGCGCTACACCATCGACACGATCAGGGCCTTGCAGGCGCGCTATCCCAAGCGCGATTTCGTGTGGCTGATGGGGTCCGACAATCTGGCGACATTCCACAGGTGGAAGGCCTGGCGCGATATTGCGCGACGCCTGCCGATTGCGGTTATCGCCAGACCGGGGTATGAGATGGCGACCGTCGCGAGCCCCGCGGCGGCCATGCTGCGGCGCTTTCGCATCGATGCGGCGCAGTTTCGTAGCAGGGGCGAATGGAGCGCACCGACGCTGGTGACAATGCGTTTCGATCCCGACGAGCGGTCGGCCACCGCGATCCGCGCTGGCGAGCCCGATTGGGCCCGGAGTTTAGCCGGGCGTCACGCATCCGCTTCCCTTCGAGACCAGATAACCCATCGGCCCATACCAGGGGCCGAAACGGAGCCGGGCGGCGCATGACTCGCATATGCTCCCGGCCATTCTTATCTCCCCGGAATGACAGGAGTATCGACCACGCCCATGGCACATGCGCAGACCACCCCAGCACCCTCCGGCGCGCCCGCCGGAATCGCCGCTTCCCGCAAGGGGGCGCGGATGAGCAATGACCGTTCCGACGAACTGCACGCCATGGTGATGCAGCAACTGGACGACGACCAGGCGCAGGACATCGTCTCGATCGACCTCGACGGGAAGTCGAGCATCGCCGATCACATGATCGTCGCCTCGGGCCGCTCGACCCGGCAGGTCGCCTCGATCGCCCAGAAACTGGCCGAGAAGATCAAGCAGGACGGCCATGGCCCCGTGCGGCTCGAAGGCCTGCCGGCCGCCGACTGGGTGGTAATCGACGCGGGCGACGTGGTGGTCCACCTGTTCCGCCCGGAAGTGCGCAGCTTCTACAATATCGAGCGGATGTGGTCGTTCGGCGATGACGAGAAGTTCGCCGCCAGCGGCAACGCATAAGCGGGGTTTCCCGGCACACATGCAACTTCACATCGTTGCGCGCGGCAAGATCGGGCGCTCGCCCGAGGCCGAGCTGGTCGACCGTTACCTCACGCGGATCGCGTGGGAGACGCGGCTGACCGAACTGCCTGAGACCGGCGGGCGCATTCCCGCCCCGAAGGAGCCGGTCCGCACCGTCGCCCTCGATGAAAAAGGGCGCGATCTCTCTTCCGAAAAGCTGGCAGGCATCCTTGGCGAATGGCGCGACGGCGGCATTCGCGAAGCGCGCTTCCTGATCGGCGCGGCGGACGGCCACAGCGATGCCCAGCGTGAAGAAGCAGACCTGCTGCTCGCCTTCGGCAAGGCGACCTGGCCGCACCTGCTGGCGCGCGCGATGCTGGCCGAACAGCTCTACCGGGCGACGAGCATTCTTGCAGGCCATCCCTATCATCGGGCAGGATAGCCCGCGATGCCTCGACGCTTCGCCTTGATCGCCGTGCCGCTGGCGGCGCTTGCCGCCCTCGTGCTGGCACCGCAGGTGCGCGGGCAGGGCGCTGCGGGGTTCGAGAGTGCGCAGGATGTGCGCGCCGCGATCGAGCGTGCCGAGCGCGCTTCGCAGCGCGCTGCCGAGCGGGGGCGCTCGCTCGAGAAAGCCGCCGCCGAGGCCGCGCAGGAGGCGGAGAAAGTCTCCCGCCAGTCCGCCGCGCTCGCCGCGCGGATTCAGGAAACCGAAGCAGAGATTGCGGTGGCGCAGGGGCGCCTCTCGCTGATCGCCCGCCAGCAACGCGCGCTCGACGCACGGCTGGGCGAACGGCGCGAACCGCTGATCCGCCTGACCGGGGCTCTGCAGAACTTCTCGCGCCGGCCGCTGATGCTGTCGGTCTTTCGCCCCGGATCGGTGCGCGAGAGCATGTATCTGCGCGCCGTCCTCGAAACGACGATTCCCGAGGTGCGCGGGCGCACTGCTGCGCTGCGGGCGGAAATCGACCGCAGCAATTCCCTGCGCGAGCAGGCCGAGGCCGTGCTCGGCACGCTCGCCGAAGAGGAAGAGCGGCTGGCGCTGCGCCGCAGCCAGCTGGCCGAGATCGAAAACCGCAAGCGGCTCGCCGCGCGCCGTCGGGGCGGCGAGGCCGACCGGCAGGAGGAGCGCGCGCTCGCTTATGCAGAACAGGCGCGCGATCTCGACGGGCTCGTCGCCCGGATCGACGCGGCAGGCGCCCTGCGCGAAGAACTGGCTGCGCTGCCCGGGCCGATGATCCGCCCCGCGCAGCCCGCCGAGGCGCGCGCGCCGGGCACCGGCACCCCGACCCCTATTCCCCCTGCAACGCGCGGTGCCGCCCGCTCGCCCGCCGGGCTGCGCCTGCCGGTTGATGGGCGCACGCTGCGCGGATTCGGATCGGTAGACCGCAGCGGCGCCAAGTCCGAAGGGATCGCGATTCGCGCTGCAGGCGGGGCGCAGGTCGTCACCCCCGCGCCTGGCCGGGTGGCGTTTGCCGGGCCATTCCGCGGCTATGGCCGGATCGTGATCGTCGAGCATCCGGGCGGCTGGACGAGCCTCGTCACCGGGCTCGCGCGGACCGACGTGACCGTGGGCGCCGATCTGACCGAGGGCGCGCCGCTCGGCGTTGCCCCGCCTGCCGGAGGTGCGATCGGCTTCGAACTGCGGCTCGGCGGGCGTCCGGCGAACCCGCTCGACCACCTGTCGAACTGAGCTTGGGCCGCGCGCGCACCGCCCGAAACCGGGGCGGCACCGCCTCAAGTGCATCTGGCGTTAATGCCTTGCGCACTATAAACGGGGGCGAATGTCCGGAAGGCTTGAGAATATGAAACTGCCCGTCGTCGCCCGCTCGCTCGCGCTCGTCTCCGCACTCGCCATGGTCCCCATCGCGACTGCCGGCGTTGCGCAGGTCGACAGCCGCGTGGCGCCCGAGTTCGCCAAGCTCTTCGCGACCTACCAGCGGATCCAGACGAGCTATGTCGACGAGGTCGACAGCGACAAGCTGATCCGGGGCGCAATCGACGGGATGCTCGCGAGCCTCGATCCGCATTCGGCCTATCTCGACGGCAGCGACCTCGAGCGGCTCGAAACGATGATCGACGGCAATTATTCCGGGCTCGGCCTGTCGGTCGTGATGGAAGACGGTGCGGTCAAGGTCATCAGTCCGTTCCGGGGCAGCCCGGCGGAAAAGGCGGGCATCAAGGCGGGCGATTTCATCACCCACCTCAACGGCACCCTGATCTACGGCGGCGATCTCGACGAGGCGGTCGAGCAGATGCGCGGCCCCGCCGGCACCTCGATCAACCTGACGATCTTCCGCCCGGGCAGCGAGGAGCCGATCGAAACCAGCGTGACACGCGGCGTGATCGAGCTGGAGCCGGTGACCCATTCGGTCGCCGCGGGTGGCGTCGGGATCATCACGGTCAACGAATTCTCGCGCGATGTCGGCGCCGACGTGTTTGCCGCGTGGGGCGATATCCAGCGCGAGGCGGACGGGCGGATCAGCGGCCTGATCCTCGATCTGCGCTCCAACCCGGGGGGCGCTCTGGATGAAGCGGTTGCCCTGTCCGACCTGTTCCTGACCGACGGGCGGATCGTCTCGCAGCGCGGCAGGGCCCGCGGCGAATCGATCACCTACAATGCGGAGACGGTCTATCGCGGCGAGATCGCGGCGAATGTGCCGATGATCGTCCTGATCGACGCGGGCTCCGCCTCGGCCAGCGAAATCGTCGCGGGGGCATTGCAGGATCACCATCGCGCGTTGATCATGGGCGAACGCAGCTTCGGCAAGGGCAGCGTGCAGTCGCTCGTCCCGCTGGGGAACGACGCCGCGCTCAAGCTGACCACTGCGCGCTATTTCACGCCGTCGGGCCATTCGGTGCAGGAAGGCGGGATCGATCCCGATATCCGCGTGCCGCAAATCTCGGACCCCGATCTCGAACGGCGGATGAAATACCAGCTGCGCGAGAGCGACCTGCGCGGGCACCTCATCAACGAGGCGCAGCTCAAGGAAGACGATATGGAGCGCGATCTGAAGGCGGATCCGCGCTTCACCCAGACCTCCGCCGAGCTCAAGGAGCAGGGGATCGAGGACTTCCAGCTCGACTACGCGATCAAGACGCTGCGCCGGACCACCGCCAGTTCGGTCGCGTTGCTCAAGTAAGCGAAGCGCCCGGACATGATCGCTACGCCGCACGCGCGCACCGCCCGCTGGATCGTCCTGCTTGCACCGGCCTTCCTGCTGGGCGGGGCCTATATCGGCCAGTACGTCTTCGGGCTCTATCCGTGCGAGATGTGCTGGTGGCAGCGCTACCCCCATTTCATCGCTCTCGCGCTAGCCATGCTCGCCTTCGTCGCGCCTCCGAAGCGGCTGTGGGTGGCCCTCGCCGCCCTCGCGATCGTCGCGTCCGGGCTGATCGGCGGCTTTCATGCGGGCGTCGAATATGGCTGGTGGCAGGGGGTGACCGGGTGCGCGAAGATCGCATCCTCGCACGAAGGGGGCAGCGCGCTCGACGCGATCCTCGCCACGCCGCTGATCCGCTGCGACCAGGCACCATGGAGCTTGCTGGGCGTTTCGCTGGCAGGATATAATTTCCTGATCTCTGCAGGCGCAGGGCTCGCCGCCCTCGTGCTGCTGGCAACCAGGCGGAAGGCATCATGAAAGAACAGATCGAACGCATGATCCGGGTCGACCAAGCGGGCGAGTTCGGCGCGACGCGCATTTATGCCGGGCAGCTGGCGGTGATGGGCGATCGCGGCCCGCATTCGGGCGAGATCGCGGCCATGGCCCGGCAGGAAGACGATCATCACGAAGCCTTCAACCGGCTGGTGGCAGAGCGCGGCGTGCGTCCGACCGCGCTGCATCCCTTCTGGTCGGTCGCGGGCTACGCGCTGGGCGCGGCGACTGCGCTGATCGGGCCCAAGGCCGCGATGGCATGCACCGCCGCGGTCGAAACGGAGATCGACAACCACTATTCCAAGCAGCTCGATACGCTGCGCGAAGCGGACGAAGATCCCGAGCTTCAGGGCATGATCGAGCAGTTCCGCGAGGAAGAGCGCGAGCATCACGATGCCGCCATCGCCGCCGGGGCGGAGGAAGCGCCCGGCTATCCGCTGCTGTCCGCCGCGATCCGGCTGGGCTGCCGCGCCGCGATCCGCCTTTCCGAGCGCGTGTGATGCGCGCGAAGCCCGGCTGTTGCGTCGAACGCTTCAGTCGGTATTCACCCGTCGTCGCCCTATATGCGACGCGCAAGATCCGGCTCCAGAGCCGTCCATTTACGCCTTCAAGGGGCCTGCCATGAAGACTCTCGCTACCGCAACCATCGCCGCAGTGCTTGCCATGGGCGCCGCCGCACCCGCCTTCGCGCAGGACGAGGCGGGCGACCGGGTCAACATGGTCATCGCCTACGACGAAGACGAATGCCCGACCGAAAGCGCCGCGAACGAAATCGTGGTCTGCACCATCGTGGTCGAGGCCGACCGTTATCGCATTCCCGCCCCGCTGCGGCATAGCGACTCCCCCGAGGGCACGGCCTGGGCGCAGCGCGTCGAAAGCTTCCGCTTCGTCGGCGATTTCGGCGCGATGAGCTGCTCGCCTTCGGGTGCCGCCGGGTTCACCGGGTGCACGCAGAAGATGATCGATGCCGCCTACGAGGCGCGCGAGAACGGAGCGAGCGCCCGGTTTGGCCAGCTGATCGCCGAAGCGCGGGCCGAACGCCTCTCCACGATCGATGCCGATGCCGCCGCCGAGCAGGAGCGGGTCGAGATGATCGAGCGCGAATATATGGAGCGGCTCGAGCGTGAGCGGCAGGCCGAGGTGCCCGACGCGCCGCTGCCCGAGCCCGAAGCGAGCGGCGCCAGCGCCGCCGACGACTAGGCTTCGCAGCCGGCATTGCGTATGGCCGGGTGATGGCCAGCACGCAGAAAATCGCGCTCGTTTTCGGCACCCGTCCCGAAGCGATCAAGCTCTTCCCGCTGATCCACTTGTTGCGGGGCGATCCCCGGTTCGAACCGGTGGTGATCGTGACCGGCCAGCACCGCGGCATGCTGGACCAGGTGCTCGATATTGCGCAAATCGTGCCCGACCATGATCTGGCGGTAATGCGGCCGGAGCAGAGCCTCGATGCGCTCACCGCGCGGCTCCTGACCGGCATCGGCAACGTGCTCGACACCGAAGCGCCTGACTGGGTGGTGGTACAGGGCGACACCGCCAGCGCCATGTCCGGCGCGCTTGCCGCCTTCTATCGCAAGATCCGCATCTGCCATGTCGAGGCGGGCCTGCGCAGCGGCGATATCTACCATCCCTGGCCCGAAGAGGTGAACCGCAAGGTCATCGGCACGATGGCCGCGCTCCATTGTGCGCCCACGTCCACTGCCGCTGCCGCGCTCCACCGCGAGAATGTGGCCGATGCGGATATCTACGTTACCGGCAACACCGTGGTCGACGCCCTGCACTGGGTGCTCTCCGCGATCGAGGAGCGGCCCGCGCTCGCCGCGGACCTCCACGCCGCTGCCGCGCCTTTCGCGGGCAAGCGGATCGTCGGCGTGACGAGCCATCGGCGAGAGAATTTCGGCGACGGCATGCGCGCCATCGCGCAGGCGATCCGCGCGATTGCCGCACGGCCGGACACGGCGGTGCTGTTCCCCGTCCATCTCAACCCCAATGTGCGCGAGATCATGCAGGCCGAGCTGGCGGGGCTGGAGAATGTCGCGCTGCTCGACCCGCTCGACTATCCCAATTTCGCGGCGCTGATGCAGGCGAGCACGCTGATGCTGACCGACAGCGGCGGTGTGCAGGAAGAAGCCCCCGCGCTGGGCAAGCCCGTGCTGGTGATGCGCGAGACGACCGAGCGGCCCGAAGGCGTCGAAGCGGGTACCGCGAAACTTGTCGGCACCGATCCGCAGGCGATCCACCGTGAGGTTGCCCGCCTGCTCGACGACGAGGCCGCCTACGCCGCGATGGCGCAGGCGCATAATCCCTTCGGCGATGGAAAATCGTCGCAGCGCATCGCGGACCTTCTGGCGCAGACCTGACGGCTCGCGCCGGTGGCTTAGTCCAAGTTGTGATAGCGCCGGAACCAGTCCACGAAGCGCGGGAAACCCTCATCGGCGGAGGTTTCGGGCGCAAAGCCGTGATCGTGTGCGATGGCGTCGATATCGGCGAAGGTGCGCGGCACGTCGCCCTTCTGCATCTCTCGCATGTCGATCGTCGCCTTGCAGCCGCACGCCTCCTCGATGATCCCGATCACGCGCATCAGGTCTTCGGGGCGGTTGTTGCCGATATTGTAGATGCTGTGCGGGCCCACGCTGCCGCCGGGCTTGGTTGAGCCGTCATCGGCCGGGGCTGCATCGAGGCAGGCGATCACCCCGCGCACGATATCGTCGATGAAGGTGAAGTCGCGGCTCATCTTGCCGTGGTTGAACACCGGGATGGGTTCGCCCGCGAGGATCTTCGAGGTGAAGATCCACGGCATCATGTCGGGCCGCCCCCACGGGCCGTAGACCGTGAAGAAGCGCAGGCCCGTCTGCGGCAGGCGATAGAGATGGGCGTAGCTCTCGCTCATCAGCTCGTCCGCCTTCTTGGTCGCGGCATAAAGCGAGAAAGGGTGATCGACCCGGTCGCCGACCGAAAAGGGCACCTTGTCGTTCCCGCCGTAGACCGAGCTCGAGCTTGCATAGACGAGGTGCTCGACGCCCCGCTCTCGCGCAAGCTCCAGCAAATTGAGGTGGCCGGCAAGGTTGGAGCGGGCATAGGCGCGCGGGTTCTCCAGCGAATAGCGCACGCCTGCCTGTGCCCCCAGGTGGGCGATCCGGGTGAAGTTTTCCCCGGCCAGCGCGTTGTCGAGCGCGTGCTCATCGGCAAAATCGCATTCGATGAAGCGGAAGGCATCGCCCGCGCTTTTCGCAACGCGCGCCAGCCGGTCGCGCTTGAGGCTGACGGGGTAATAGTCGTTGAGGTTGTCGATCCCGATCACGCGGTCGCCGCGCGCGCACAGCGCTTCGGCGAGGGCCGCGCCGATGAATCCTGCCGCTCCGGTAACCAGTATATCCACGCTCATCTCCTAGCCGGGGCATCCCTAGCAGCGGGGCCGTTACCATAAATTTTACCGTGTCCATGCAAAAGCGCGCCACAGGACATCGCGTGACAGAGGCTCCCCGGCATGACGAACGACAAATGCACCGTGGCCGTGGTCGGCCTGGGCTATATCGGCCTCCCGACCGCCGCGATCATCGCGCGCAGCGGGTGCGAGGTGACGGGGGTCGATACCTCGGCCGAGGTGGTCGAGACGATCAATCGCGGCGACATCCATATCGAGGAGGTCGATCTCGACGGGCTGGTGCAGGCCGTCGTCAACCGCGGCACCCTGCGCGCGAGCACGCAGATGCCCGAGGCCGATGTTTACGTGATCGCCGTGCCGACTCCCTTTCGGCGGGAGAGCGAGCACGAGCCCGATACAAGCTATGTCATGGCGGCGGCGGACGCGATTGCGCCGATGCTGAAGCCGGGCGCGCTGGTGATCGTCGAATCGACCTGCCCGGTCGGCACGACCGATGCGGTGCGGGACCGGCTGGCGGAGCGCCGCGCCGATCTCATGATGCCCGGCATGGCCGATGGCACGCCCGACATCGCGATCGCCTATTGTCCCGAACGGGTTCTGCCAGGGCGCATCCTGGAGGAACTGGTCCATAACGACCGCTCGGTCGGCGGGATCACGCCGCGCTGTGCGCGCAAGGCGCTCGCCTTCTACAAGCGCTTCGTGCGCGGCGAATGCGTAACCACCGATGCCCGCGCGGCGGAGATGACCAAGCTGGTCGAGAATGCGTTTCGCGATGTGAACATTGCCTTCGCCAACGAACTGTCGATGATCGCGGACAAGCAGGGGCTGGACGTTTGGGAGGTGATCCGCCTCGCCAACCGCCATCCGCGCGTGAACATCCTCCAGCCCGGCCCCGGTGTGGGCGGCCACTGCATCGCGGTCGACCCGTGGTTCATCGTCCACGGCGCGCCCGACGAGGCGCGCACGATCCGCACCGCGCGCGAGGTCAACGATGCCAAGATGCACCACGTGCTGGCGCGCGCGACGACCTTGATCGAGGACAACCCGGGTCTGCCAGTTGCGTGCATGGGCCTGGCCTTCAAGGCCAATATCGACGATTTCCGGGAGAGCCCGGCGCGCTTCATCGCCGCGCGGCTGGCGCGCAGGTTCGGCGAGCGGATCAACATCGTCGAGCCCTACGCGAAAGAACTGCCGATAGAATTCGGGGAGACCGGCGCGAAGCTGATCGACATCGATGCCGCGCTGGAGAACTGCGGCATCCTGATCGTGCTGGTCGACCACGACCTGTTCCGGTCGATCCCCGCCGATGAGCGCAAGCATGCGCTGGTCTACGACACGCGCGGGATTTGGCAGCAGTAAGGGCGCAGCAGGGGCCGCCCGGCTGGACCCCGGACGGCGCGCCGGATAAGGACCGCCGACCGACAGATTTTATCCGGATTTCGCGATGTTCTCACGCTTCCTCCCCGCGCTTGCCCTTGCGGCCCTGGTGACCGGCTGCTCCGGCGGCGATCCGGTCGAAATGCCGGACAGCGAGGGGGCCGATCCGCCCGGCGCGGCCGAGGCGCTCTCGCTCGGGGGACGGCTCGATGTCGAAGGGCAGAGCGAATTTACCGGCAATGTGAACTGCGCCGTTGCGATCGACACGATGGTCGACGCCTTGCGGGGCATTTCCGGCGGCGAGACCACGCCCGAAGTCCGGAGCCTGGTGGCCGCGCGCAAGGTGTTCGTCGAGCGCGCCGAAGCCTCGCGCGGTGGCGAAGGCCCGAGTGTCGAGGCCGCCATGGCACAGCGCAGTAAAGCGCCGGATATCGGGCGGAGCGATCATGCCCGGCTCGCGATCGCATGTATTCGCGCGATGGCCGACCAGCAGCCGTAGCTGGCTATTCCGGCATTGTGCGCAGGCCCGGGGGCTATTCGGCGGCTGCGGAGCCGGTCCGGACGAGCTTTGGATCGGAGATGGTGATGGTCATGTTTCCGGGCGCCGGGCTGGTCATCAGGCCGAGCTGCAGTTCCTGCGTGGGGCAGCCGCTCGGCACCACGAAGGCGACGTCGACCGGGTTTTCACGCTCGACCGGGAAGGTCTCGTTGACCGGATAGCGCGGCGAGCCTTCCTCACCGCAGCGCAGCAGCCACCTCATTTGTGCCCCGCGAAAAGCGTCTTGCGCACGGATGTTCGCTCGCACCCGATAGTTGCCCGGCGTAAGGCCGAGCGTCTTGGTTGCCACGCCACCCTGGTAGCCGGATTCGACGACCAGCTCGAGTTCGACTGGCCCGGACTCGGACGCGAAGAATCCCGACTGGATCTTGTCGACCGGCATCGGGCGCCAGACGAAGGGCGCGAAGTCCAGATCGGTGTTGTTTGGCGACATCTCGATCGTGGTCAGCAATTCGTCCGCAGCATCGGTCGTTCGCTTGAGGTGGTCGACTGCGCTCTGCCACGCGCTTTGCTGGACCAGGCCGACCATCAGTTCGGCATCGAGCGAAGCATAGGACTCACCCTCCGGAAAGCCCCCGGCCGCCCGTGAGAGCGCGGCGAGGCTCCGGCGGTCCTCGCTATTGGCGACGGCGAAGCGCAGGAAGGACGGCAGCCACCTGGGCTTCGCTTCCATGTAAGGCAGGAAGCGCTTGCGGATCACCGGTTCTTCCAGCGCCTGAGTGAGCACCGGATAGAGGAGCGGACGCACCGAATCACGGACGCGCAGCGCCACATCGTAGTGATAGAGCGCAGCAGCGACGTCGTTGCGATTGACCGCGTCCTCGATCAGCCAGAGCTGCGATGCCAGGTCGCGCCGCGACATGCGGTTGGCGAGCCGCATCTGGATCGATGCATTGCTGACAGCGTCTTCACCGCCCGCGCTGCTGGCCAGTCCGGACAGGCGAAGGGCTTCCGGGTTGATCGGTGCCCGGGTGACCGAGCGCCGTGCGACCGCACCGATCGCGCGCTGGCCGCCGGTCAGAACGCCGCCCGCCGCAAGCCGCGTCTGCATATCGGTTGCGAGTGCGACCGGGTCTTGCGGATCGATCGTGAGCGCCAGCTGAGGTGCCGGCTCGTGCAAGAAGTTGACCAGCGCCGATGTCGTCGCGGAAATCGCGAGCAGGATCGTTGCGACGACAATGGCAGGGGTCCGCCATCGGGCGAGCTTGCTGCCGGCCATCAGGCTTCCTCTGGCTCCGCTCCGTACTTCAGGCCGTACCCATAGCCATAGCCATACCCGTAGCTATCGATCGCCTGACCCGAGAACTTGGTGAAGACGATGCCGAGAATGGGGACGTCGCTGGTGCGCAGGCGGTCGAGCGAATTGTTGATCGCACGGCCTGGCGCGCCGTTGGCTTCGACCACGTAGACCAGCGCGGAGACGGCCCGCGAGAGCAGCGTGGCATCGGCAATGCCGAGCAGGGGCGGTGCGTCGATCACGACGTGATCGAACTGCGCGGCCAGCGTGTCTATCAGTTCACGCGGCCGGTCGCTGCTGAGCAGCTCTGCGGCGCTGGGCGGAGTACGCCCGGCACTGAGGAAAGAGAGGTTCTCGATCTCGGTGCGGCGGATGACGCTCGCGATCTCCGCCTGGCTCGAAAGGCAGTCGGAGAAACCGGCTCCGTTCTCCATGTCGAAGAAAGCATGGAGCGAGGGGGAGCGCATGTCGGCATCGACCAGCAGCACCCGCTTGCCAGTGCGGGCGAGCACGTTGGCGATCGCAAAGCTGGTCGTGCTCTTGCCTTCGGCGGGGCGGGTGCTCGTCACCATCAGGGTGCCCGGTACCCCGGCGGTGGTCGAGAAGGCGAGGTTGGACCGGACCGTCAGATAGGCTTCGGAAATCTCGGTCTTGGGGTCGGTGACCAAGTCTACAGGATTCTCCTCCTCCCCGATCGCCGGGATCGCACCGAGCAGCGGGAGCCCTGTGACGAGCTTCACGTCGTTGGGGCTCTTCAGTCCTTCGTCAAACTGTTCGAGGATGAAGACCGCAACCCCGGACAGGGCAATCCCGCCCACCAGAGCAATCAGAAGATTGAGGATCAGGTTGGGTGACGAGGGACCCTTCGGGATCTGCGCGGGGTCGACCAGTGAAATATTGTTGGCCGCGACGCCGGCAACGCCGATTTCCTTGTAGCGCTGCAGCAGACCGTCATAAAGCTCCCGGTTCGTATCCACCTCGTTCTGGTAGATCGCGTACTGGATCCGGTCGCGTTCCTGGTTGGAAAGTTGCTGGGTCAGTTCGTCGACCCGCGCCTGCAAGGTCTGCTCGCGCTGCAGGGCAGCCTGATAATCGGCCTGCGCACTCTGCCGTACGCGACCTTCTTCCTGTGCGATGGCCTGGTCGAGATTGTTGATCTGGCGCTGGAGGGCCTCCGCCGGAGGGTATCCCGGCTCGAACTGCGCCATCAGGCGGGCATAGTCCGCCCGCAGATCGGCGCGCCGCTGGCGCAAATTGCTGATCGCCGGGTTGTTGACCAGATCGGTATTGTTGTTGCGCACCGCGGATGCGCGGGCTTCCTGCTGGATCCGGTCTTCGGACGCGGTGGCGAGCGCCGCGTTGGCGGCCTGGAGGTTCTGCGCAACCAGGGTCGGGCTGGAAACCGTTCGTCCATCGCGCTCCACGCGGTCGAGAACCACGATGCCACGCTCGTTGGCGTAATTGACGAGCTGGGACTGCGATTCCTCGACGCGCTGGCGCAGCTCTTCGAGCCGCCCTTCGAGGAACTCTCGCGCATCGTCGGTCGATTCGAACCGGCGGTCCATGCTGTCGGCCATGAACTGCTCTGCCCACGAATTGGCAACCTGGGCGGAGATCGTGGGGTTCTGGCTGGTATACGCGATGTCGACCAGCGCCGAACGCGCGATGGGCGCAACCGCGATGTTGCCGAGCAGCAGGCCGGTCGCAACCTCGCGCCGCTTGTCGAGCGTTTCGCGCGTGATCGGCTGGTCCGGATCGGCTGAAAGCCAATCGGCACCGCCAGGCTCGATGCCGTGGGCGACGAAGAATTCGGTGCTGTTGGCGAGCCGCAGGTCGCGCACGACGCGTTCCGCCACGGATCGGGTCCGCAGCAGCTCGTACTGCGTTTCGTAAAACTCGGTGTCGAAGGTGCGGTCGGACTGCTCGACCCCTTCGACATTGGTAATACGCTGCTGGTTGCGGCTGATCTCGATCCGGGAGGCCGCGGTATATTGCGGCGGGGTCATCAGCGTAACCGCGAGCCCGATCAGCACCGCAAGCGCCGTGACGGCGAGGATGACCCATTTCCGCCGCAGGAAGATGGCGACATATTGCCACAGCATGGGGGCCGCAGTGCCCGCGCCACCTTCGCCAGGTGTTGCCGCAGCACTTTCCGCGAGGGTGGGTTCGCGCGGATCGAATTCCTGCGTCACGTTGTCCAAACCAAAGCTTTCTTAGAATGCTCGTTGAAGCAGCAAGGTAACCGGAGTCACCAGAACGGTGGCGACGCCTACGATGTCCTGAAACAGCCGGCGGGCATCGGATTCGCCGACCACGACCGTATCATTGGGATAGATGAGCGGATCGTCATAGGCGCCCCGGCTGATCGCATCGAGATTGTAGAGGGTGGCCATCCGCTGCCCGTCGACCGTCCGGAAGACGACGACGTCGCGGGCGTCGGCGAATTCGGCAAGACCGCGGGCCCGCGCGACGGCGCGGATCAGCGTGGTGCGTCCCTGGACCGGGAACACGCCCGGCTGTTGCACTTCCCCGTAGACCGTGACGGTGCGGTTTTCCGAACTTTCGACATTGGTGGTCACCCGCGGGTCGCGGATGTAGTTGTCGCGCAGACGTTCGGCGATGATCGCACTGACTTGCGAAGGCGTGAGGCCGCGCACATCCACTTCGCCGATCAGAGGGAAGGCGATCATGCCATTCCCATCGACACGGACTTCGCGATTGCTGAGCTCGGTCACGCCGAAAACGTCGATCTTGAGCACGTCGTAGGGACCGACGAGGAACGCCCCTTCGAGATCATAGTAATCGGCTTGAGACGGGGCCGGGAGATCGCCCTGGATGACGGTCAGCGAGGGAGAGCCGCCGATCGGATCGGGGGTACTTGCGCAGCCGGCCAGCATCGCGACCGGGGCGAGGAGAAGCGCGAATTTCCGCAATTTCAGATCCCCCTCGGATTCATAAACAAAACCGAACCTATCATATCGGCGGCAATCATCCGACCGTACCGTCGGGCATTGCCTGCCCTTTTCCAAGCTGAGGACGTGTTAGCCACACTGCACAAAGGCTTGCGATTACAGCAAGGCTCGGCGTGCGAAGGGGATAGTCGACCACGCTCCAAAGACCAAGGATAAAAATGACCGCTGCCGCCAGCACGGCCATCTGGTAACGCAGCCTTCCCTTGCCGTCCGTCCGGATCAGCTGCCAGGTTCGCAGGGCATACGCGAGCAGCCCGGCGGCCATCGGAATGATCGCCAGAACCCCACCTTCGAGCGTCCATTCCAGCCAGTCGTTATGCGCATGGTTCCAGTAGGGGCCGCTCAGCAGATCGGATGGTTCGTGGACCTGGAAGATTTCCACGAACGACCCGACGCCTGATCCGACGGGCATGTAGTGCCCCATGAAGCCGACGATCGTACTCCAGGTGGAAAGTCGATTTTGCTCGACTTGGCCGCCCGCGAAAATACGCTCAAGCCCCTCGGCGCGCGACAGGACCATGGCAAGGATCGCGAGCGCGACTAGCAGCCCTATCGCCAGCGCAGGGGCGGCGTAGTTGCGCCGGAGGCCGCGCCGCGGCACGCGTCTGTCATGGGGCCGGGCGAGCCAGATCGGATAGCACAGCCCGAGCGCCGCCAGGCTGAAGGCGAGGCCGGCGCGCGAACCGGTGGCGAAAACGAGCAACAGCAGCAGCATGCCGAGCCCGGCCGAAAGTGCGAGCATCACGAGCCGGTTGGGGCCGGTGATGCGGGATGCGACGAGGGCGAGGGTCGGCAGGGACAGGACGAGCAGCGCCGCCTGATGATTGCGGTTGGCAAAAAGACCATTGGCCGATCCTCCGCTCGACACGCGGTAGAAATAGAAGGACTCGTTGAACCCGCTCACCGTCTGGACGATCGCCCAGAGCGAGGATGCGATCGCGAAGGCGATGATCGCATACAGCGCCAGCCGCAGCTTGTCGGTCGGTATCTGTGCCGCGAGAACCATTGCCGCGGCGGGGATCACCATCGCGTAAAAGGCGTTCCAGGCACGGTAGGGCACCAGCGCGATCGGCCGCCACGGCTGCGTGCCGCCGACCGCCTCGCCCGCTTGCACCGCCAGTTCGCGGCCCGGCAGAGCCATCC
Source organism: Alteriqipengyuania triglochinis (assembly GCF_054655655.1). NCBI lineage: Bacteria > Pseudomonadati > Pseudomonadota > Alphaproteobacteria > Sphingomonadales > Erythrobacteraceae > Alteriqipengyuania > Alteriqipengyuania triglochinis. The sequence goes on along the minus strand of NZ_BAAHNC010000002.1, from coordinate 357,418 downwards.
AGATGGCGGGCGGCAGAGGGATGAGGTGGATCAGGATCAGGCCCAGGATCGCGGCCATGAAGATCAGCGCGAGCCGGTGGGCCCGCCATGCGGCTCCGTCGATGCCTATCAGCCCGATGCCAAGGCAGATCACGCCGACCGGGCGCAACAACGCCAGCGACATGACCTCGGCACGCGCGCTACCACCGGTCGCGAAGGTCACCGCGAGCAGGACCATGAGGGTGACCAGCGGAAGGTTCTGGCGACCCAGTTCGATAGTGTCTCGCACGCGTCCCATCATCCGGGCCCTACTTCATCAGGCCCTTGCGGCGCATTTCCTCGAGGCTTTCCTCGTAGGTGCTCGCCTGCGGGCCCGATGCCTGCGCCCACGCGGCAAGCCGCGCAATGCCGGCTTCGAAGTCGTAGGCGGGGGTGAAGCCCAGCTTCTCGCGAATCTTCTCCATATCCGCATAATTATGCCGGATATCGCCGAGACGGAAATTGCCGCTGACCTCGATCGGTACGTCGGCCTGAAGCAGGCGGGCGAGCGTTCGCGCCACGGTCATCACGGTCACCGGAACGCCGGTGCCGACATTGAAGACCTCGTTCGCGGCGCCCGGATGCTCGACACCGAGCACGGTCGCCTCGACCACATCGTCGACGAACACGAAGTCGCGGCTTTCCTCGCCGTCCTCGAAGATATTGATCGGCTTGCCCTGCATCATCAGGTTCGAGAAGATCGAGAGGATGCCGGTATAGGGATTGGACAGCGACTGGCCGGGGCCGAAGACGTTCTGATAGCGGAAGGCGACGCCCTCGATGCCGATCGACGGGCACACCGTCATTACCAGCTGTTCCTGCACCTGCTTGGTGATGCCGTAGACCGAGCTGGGGTGGATCTTCGAATCCTCGTCCGTCGCAACCAGTTCGAGCGGGCCGTCCACGCCGGGATGCGTCACGTCGAAATCGCCTGCCTGCATCGCGGCTTCCGCGCGATGCTCCGGATAGACATAGTTGCCGTCGGGCGTGCGATAGCGGCCTTCGCCGTAGATCGAGCGCGACGATGCGACCACCACGCGCTTCACTGAATGATCGCTGTTGGCGAGGATATCGAGCAGCAGCGAAGTGCCCCCGATATTGACGTCCGAATAGCGTTCGATCTGATACATCGACTGGCCGGTGCCGGTCTCCGCCGCGAGGTGGACGACCGCTTCCTGCCCGTCGAGCGCACGCTCCATCGCATCGCGCTCGGTCACGCTCGCCTTGATGAAGCGGGTCTTGCCTTCAATCGCGCGATAGCCTTCGGACGCTTCGGTATCGTCCCCATGAACCTGCGGCAGCAGGTTATCGAGCACGGTTACCTCGTGCCCGTTCTCGACCAGGCGCAGCGCAAGGCGCGAGCCGATGAAGCCGGCGCCGCCGGTGATCAGGATTTTCATGGCCGTTCGTTCCCCTGCTCGATAAGCGAGACGGTCTGCTGGATATTGCCTGGCGACGAGGCGCCGAACACCACCGACTGCACGTTCAGCCGGTTGATATAGTCGTAGGCTTCGGTCGGCGGCACCGCGCCCGAAGCGAGCGTGGACATCGCCATGACCGGGTACTTGTCACCATCGTTCCCGGCCAGAACCGCCTCGTATTCCGCCACGTCGGGCGACATCAGGTAGCCGATCTTATTGATCGAGGCGCAGATCACGACGTCCTCGATTCCCCATTCGATCAGCTTGCGCCGCAGGAACGGCAGATTCTGCGTGATGAGGCCGGGATAGGCACCGTATTTCTTCCGGATATGCTGGCAATACGCAACGAACGGCTCGGCCACGTCGTAGCCCAGCATCAGGTCGACGATGATGTTCTGCAGGAACACGACCCGGATATCCAGATCGTGGTAGATCTCCATCTCCTGGTCGACGAGCATCTTCATCAGCTTGACCGCGTCGAGCGTGGCGACCGCCATGCCACCGGTGACCATCTTGCCCAGCGCCGATTTCGCCCCTTGCGCGAACAGCATTTCCTGCGCCGCGCCGACCATGCCCTTGTCGTTGACCATCGCCGCGTATTTGTGCGGATAGGGGATGGAGGGGTACCATTTGAGGTGGCCGTACTTCGCCTTGTCCGCGCGGAACCGGTCGCAGATGCCGCGCGCGCGATCATTGCTGTTGAGCATGATCCCTTCGATGCCCGCCTCGATCGCATGGTCGTAGACCGCCATCACATTGTCGAGCTTGGCGAAGCGCTCGGCGCGTTCCTGCGCCTTGTCCTGGCTCATGTGGTTGATGCCGAAGAACTGGTTGTCGCCGAAGACGATCCGGTCGATGGGCCCGCTGGTGCTCATGCGGCGTCTCCCTGGGCGTTGGCGGCTCCGTCGGCGAACAGTTGCTCGATCACCCGCAGATTGGCACTCGCATCGGCGAAGGTACAGCGTACCGGCGCAGCCTCGCCCGCCTTCGCTGCGCGTACGGCGTCGATGAAGTCGAACAGCTGCGCGGTGTATTCTATGCCGCGGACATAGAAGGGCACGGACGAGAACACATCGGTGATGTAGAGCTGGTTCCAGCCTTCTTTCAGTCCATGCGCCTCGTTCGCCCGGGTGAGGAATATCTTCATGCCGTGCTGATCGACCTGGATCTTGCCCTCGCTGCCGAAGACTTCGAACTTGTTGGTCGGCTTTCTGAAGCTGGCATCGGACCAGTTGACGTAGATCGTGCCCGCCAGCCCGCTATCGTAGAACAGCGACGAGCTGACCACATCCTCGACCTGCTTCGACCACACCTTGGTCAGGCTGGTGCCGCCGACCCGGTCTGGCGCGCCCAGCATGTAATTGATGAGGTCGATCGCGTGGCTCGCCATTTCGTAGACCGCGCCACCGCCATTCGCATGGGTCGATCGCCAGCCTGCATCGCCCGGATCGCGAGTGATCGTGGGGCTGAACATCTCGCTGCGGAAGCGCAGCGGCTTGCCGATCAGGCCTTCTTCGACGAACGTCTTGGCCCGCGTGAACATGTCGTTCCAGCGATTGACGTAGCCGACCTGGTTGACGAGGCCGGCCGCATCGAAGCTGCGGGCGAACCGCTCGCCGTCTCCGGCCGAAAGCATGAAGGGCTTTTCGACGAAGGCGTGCAGCTTGCGTTCGAGCACGGCGTCGAGAATGTCGGTATTGAAGGCGGGCGGGGTGCAGACCAGCACCGCGTCCAGTTCCTCGCCCTTCAGCAGGCCCTTGTAGTCTTTGTAGGTGGCGATCCGGGCATATTTGCCCAGCATCGTCGTCACCAGTTTGGAGGGGTCGGCCACCGCCGCCACCTTGGCATGGTCGTGCGCGTTGGCGATCGAGTAATGGGTGATCCCCATGCGCCCGGCGCCGATGATCCCGAGTTTCAGAAGGTTGTTCATGATGAAGGTTCGATCCAACGGACGATGCGCGCGCGCCGCGCGACGCTGATTTTGCAGGCCTTCTAGCTGGCGCGCCTGCCAAGTCAAACGGCTTGCGGAGGCTCGCGCTCGCCGATGATTTCGAGCAGACAGTCGGTCACCGAACGCCAGCGGATCGCAGGCCGCTTGCCCTTCCTGGCGGCGACCTCCCGCTGGAGCGTCGCCGGGTCGTCGCCGGGCCTGAAGACGATCCGATGCGCTTCGTCGAAATGGGGGCTGCGGGTGACATGCGGATTGTTGGTGATGAGTTTCGCCCCGCTCGCCAGCGCTTCGAAACTGCGCATGGTCAAGCCGGTCTGCTTGTCGTGCGCGTAATCGATCGTGAAGTCGGACGTCGCGAGCACCCGGCGGTACTCCTCGTAGGGCAACGGCGTGCGATGGATGTGCTTGCGCCAGCGGCGATAGAGCCGCGGCTGCTTGAGGAAATTCCACGCCAGTGAGCGGACGTCCTGCTCGAAGATGTAGAAAAACGAGTCCTCGGGTTCGATGTCGAGCGCGCGCACCACCGCATCGAGATAGGCGAGCCGGTTCGAATGGTTGCGCATGATCGCCGAGAAGCCGATTTCGATCGGCTGCGGCTCGGCGGGCGGTGCCTCGGCGGAAAACAACTCGACCAGCGGCCAGCCCTTGGCCTTCGCATCGCGCGAATCGAAGGTGGAGACGCGATCGATCCCCTCGGCCCAACGCTCGGTCGCGCGGTCGTAGGCCAGCGCATCGAAATGATAGCCGACGACCTTGCCTGCATGCGCCTTCAGGTCCGCGACCAGCTGCTTGCCGACCCCGCGACCCTTGATGATGACCACGAGGTCATAACGTTTCCCGGCCAGAAACCGCTCGTTGATGACGCGGCGGGTGATCCGCCGCGCGACTTCGAGGTCGAGCTTGGCCATGACCTTGCCGAGCGGATTTTCGGGATATTCCTCGTTCGCTTCAGTCACCTCGTAACCCAGATCGCGCAGCGCGTTGCCGAACATCTTCGCGAAGCTGTAGAAGGTGCGCGGCAGGATCAGCAGGCAGGTTTTGGTGACGGGCTTAGCCACCGGATCAGGCCTGCGGATTGGGATGGGACGTCCCTTCGATCAGGTGCCTGGCGAAGGTCTGTACGTGATATTCTGGGAACATGCGCTCGGGCTCTGCCAGCGGCGTGTCGAGGAATTCCTCGACCCCTGCGAACCCGTCGCCTTCTTCGAACACGTGGAACCGATCGGGCGAATAGAAGCTCTCGCGCTTTACGCCGGCATTGCTGGTGATGATCTTGCGCCGGGCGCACAGGTTCTCGATCACCCGCATCGTGTAGCCGGTCTGGTGGTGATTGGCGAAATCGAAGGTCGCGCTGACGGACTTCATCATCGCGATGAAATCCTCCTTCGCAATCGGCCCGCTGGCGAGCCCGCGCGGCACGTGCCCGGCCTTGACCAGGGCCGCCTTGACCGGCGGCGTGGTGGCCAGATGGGTCTTGAACGGGATGCCACGCTGTTCGCAATAATCGCGAAACTCGGCGATCATCACATAGCGCGGGATCTTCACGAGATTGCCGACGAAATAGACGCCCTTTTGCGCCTCGCGCGGGTCTTCCTCGAACTGGAACTGGCGCAGGCAGAACAGCGGCAGGTACTTGTAGCCGTGCCTCGCCGCATCACCCTGGTCGAAGGTGTATATATCGTCGAACCGGTCCGCGAAGGGGCGGTAATCGTGGTTGTCGATCGAATCCCAGTTGTAGAGAGCGAAGCGCGCGGCCGGGAAGGCGTCGCGGAAGGCATCGAGCTGGGGCACCCGCAACTGGTGGACCTGAATGAACAGCACCAGATCGTAGGACTTGCCCTTTTCCGCGCGCAGAATCGCGGCATGGTGGCGGTGCAGCGCCCTTTCCCACAGCGGGCGCGAGAGCGTGCTCAGCGCTTTCCAAGCCAGCGAGCGCGGCTGGATATCGTGCAGCGAAACGGTGTGCCCCATCCGCTCGAACTCGTCGGCGATAGCGCGGGTGTAGTCATGGTAGTGGAGCGCCACCATCAGGATATTCATCGACTGGATCCTCGAACGTCTGCCATTTGCGCTGGACAAGCTGTCTTTTCAGAGCGGTTTCAGAAAATCCGTCGCGAAGGGCGTAGGAATTGGCCGAACAGGTGCGCCGTGCGCCCTAATTGGCAAAGTCGTCGCCTTCAACCGTTCTGGGCCTTCACTCGCGCTCATCATTCGGTGCGCGCTTGCAACCCGCTTGGGGAAAGCTGACGCGCGGGCCGTTCAGGGCATGTCTGGGCGGCTCCCATCGCGCGCATGGCCCCTCGGCGAAAGCAGGAAGCGGGCAAAGGTCTGGATGTGGAACTCCTCGAACGCGCGGTCGGGTTCGGCCAGCGACGTTTCGAGGAAAGGCGCGACAGCGTCGTAATCGCCGGTCTCCACAACCAGAATGCGGTCGGGCGAATAGAACCAGTGGTCGCAGACGCGTGCGTTGGTGGTCACGATCTTCCGGCGCGCGCACAGATTCTCGATCGTGCGCATGGTCAGCCCGGTCTGGCGGTGATTGCCATAGTCGAAGGTCGCACTCGCATTGCGAACCATGGCGGCAAAGCGCGACGGGGCGATGGGCCTGAGCGATACACCCCGGGGCCTCGCCACCTTCAGCAACTTGGGGACCACCGGCGGGCGCACCGCCATGAAGGCTTCGAATGCGATCCCGTGCTGCGCGCAGTAAGTGCGGAATTCGTCGATCGCGAGATAGCGCGTCGGATTGACGATATTGCCGACGAAATAGATCTGCGGATCGCTTTGCTCGCGCAGCGGGACGTCCTGAAAGTCGCGCAGGCCGAACAGCGGCAGGTATTCGATATCGAGGTCGATCGCATCCTGCCGGTCGAAGGTGAATGCGGTATCGAAGAAGCGGACTTTCGACGCGTAATCGTGCGTGTGGAGCGAATCCCAGTTGTAGAGCACGAAGCGTGCCTGCGGGAATGTCTTGCGCGCCAGCTCGAGGTTCTCGTCCGACACCTGATGGCACTGCAGAAAGAGCACCATGTCATAAGCGGTGCCTGCTTCGCGCAGGATAATGTCGCGGTGATAGCGGTCATAGGCCTTGCGCTGCAGGTCGAGCGAAATCAGCCGGAGCGACTTGTGATAGGCCGACCGCTTGAAGATGTCGTAGAAGGTCACCTCGTGGCCGAGCGCTTCGAACTCCGCCGAGATCGCTTTGGTGTAGCGATGGTAATCGAGGCCGATAAACAGGATTTTCATGACGGAAAGACGGGCGACTCTCGTGACGGGAGGACTGTGCAACGGGTCCGCCGGGCGGCCCGTTCGCGGTATCGCGGAGGGATCATCGTGCCCCGCGCCTGGGGCTCGCGGCGGCGCCACCCGCAGGTGAGAGCATTGGTGTACCGCGAAGAGCGGATCGCTGCGGCATCCTTTGTCTGACCGTACGCACGGCAACGGGCGCAATCAGGCCGCTGAGAATGATGGCCATGAAGAATGGAGTGAGGACGAGCGTTTCACTGATGAAGGTAAAAACAGCCATCATCGCAAACAATAATCTGTGCTGGAAAAAGTGTTGGCGCAGCAATCCGAAAAAGATGAACAGAGTAAAGGGGATGCCCATCATCCCGGCAATCTCCAGCACGCCATTGCTCGTCACGCGCTCATTCCCGAGTGACGTTCTCACCGAGGTTCTGGCGTCGCCGAATCGCAACATCTCCCGGGACAGGCGCTCGCTGTCGATGCCCACACCGAAGAGCGGATGTTCGGTCACGACGCCCACACCGGCCGTTGCGTCGTATTGCCGCGCGATGGCCGACCCGCGCATGTCGCCGTAGAGTTTGTCCTGCGTGTTCACGGCCGTAAAGACCAGCATCGGACCCATCAGCAAAGGAACGACCGAGAGGAGCAGGAATCGCTCCGACGGTGCCGAAGTGGCCCAGCGCTTCTTGGCAAAGGCAAGACAGATCAGGGATGCGATAAGCAGACCGGTCGTCGATTGCAGCGTGAACAGGGCGAGGACGGCGACGCCTGCATCGAACATGCGCCTCTTGTAGAACAGGGAGAGGTAAAGCAGCAGATTGAGATAAAACTGGAAAACGCCCGGTTCGTAGAAGAAGCCGTCGGGCCGCTTGAAGATCGACACCAGGCTGGACGTTTCGTGATAGGTGAACAGCAAGGCAATGCTACGATATTCTGCGGTCGTTCCGAAAACCTTGAAGGCCTGGAACAGGTCCGGCTCGACCAGCGCGAGAATGAATGTCGCCAAGGCCTGATAGGCAAACAGCTTGAGCATGATCAGAATATCGGATGCGAGCGCATCGCGCCGTTCGTGCAGATAAACGCACAGCAGCAGCCACCCCCCTAATATCCCGCTGATGCGCCCGGCAACTCCGCCAGCGGCGCCGGATCCGTACCCGATCAGCGCCACCAGGCCGAAGGCGATAAGAAACAGCCATATCAGGCGATGGGTTCGGCTGAGAATCTCGGACGGGTGCCGCAGGAGCAGGGCAGGCAGCAGGAAACCTGCGTAAACAATCGCCTTTGGGAAAAGGAGATTGCCGCCGCTGGCCAGCATGGCAAAAAAAAGCATCACCCGCCGCGCGATAAGGCGGACTTTAGGGTCGCTAATGAATGATCCGGTATGGTGTGCTGGCATCGTTATTCTCGAACGGTTCCATTCCGGATCGGCGATCCCGCGAGGGCTCGGCTGACAATGACTGCGACGTCGGCTTGCGCCCCGCGCGGCGCAGATGGCCGCTTCGCTACCAATAATGCATCAGAAGGGAAACCGCCAAGTCCGTCAGCGCTCTGGTGGGACGGGCGGCCCTCAGGCAGAGCCCGCGTCACTCAGGCCATCCACCATCGCCTGATGGTTCAGCGCCGCCACCGGCGTCCCCGAATTAAGGGAATGAATCACCCGGGCGATTGCCGGCTCGGCGGCCCAATGGGACAAGGGCTGTTCTACCCACTCGTAGTAGTTCGCGGGGTTGAAGGGTGAAAACACCCAGTTGCAGCACTGGGTGAGGTAGAAGCACAATTTGGCATCCTGGCGCTGCGCTGCGCTGACCGAAAGCTCCCGCTGGGCAGCCGCCTTCAAAAGCCGTTCGTAGTCGGCCCGGTTGTCGGCATATTCGACGAAGCCGAGTTCCGCATAATAGCTGCTCGATCCCGTGATCACCGGCCGGCCGAAGGCGACCGCCTCCATTCCGATCGTCGACGTATGGACGACCACCGCCGCCACTTTCTCAAGCAGGGCGTAACTGTTGACCGGATCTTCGGCGGCAATGAAATGCAGCCGTTCGGGCGCACCGAATTCGCGCCGCAGGAGCGCGGCGTAGTCGTCGCTCGTGGCAGCCAGCGGCTGGCGCTCGACCGGATGCTGGCGGACGATCACCGGCCTGTCGGTATTCTCGAGGAGATAGCGTACGGTGCCCACGATCCATGCGGTGTTGGTGTCGAAAGCCCGATGCAGCCCGAGGGCGGCGGCGTCCCAGGAAGAATTGAGCGCGACAAGGATTCCGCCCTCCAGTGCGCTCTCTCCAGTGCCCGAATCGCCGATCTGATAGCTGAAGCGATCCTTGCCAGCGCGGCGCTTGGCCAGTTCTTCCTCGGCACGGGCGAGGGCGAATTCGCGGCTCGTCGAGTCGGTTTCCCATTGCGGATGAAGCCGCCGGAACGCGCGCGGGATGTCGCGCAGCTGACAAGCGAGGCCGTTCGCTGCAATCAGCATGCCCCTGAAGCCTGCAGCATCGAAATTGCCTATCCGCACATCGTGGGCGCGTGCCTCGTGCATCCACAGGCCCGAGTGACTGAAGAATCCTCCGGGGGTCAGCAGCACGTCGGGCGCCTTGGTCGCCTTGAAGAAGCCCTTGATATGCCCGTGGGCGCGGGAGTTTTGTTCCGTTTCGCGGGCGATCAGTCTGGCGCGACCGTTCCGGGGCATTTCGCCTCGCAGGGTCCAGGTCGCGTTGTGCTGGGCCAGCCGGTCAATCTCGGCCCGATCCGCATCGGTCAGCGGTTCCGGCGCATAGTCGCTCAGCGTGACGACTTCGAAACGCCCGGCGACGCGCTGCATCACCTGTCGTACGATCCCCAAGAGATACTTTTCGCGCAAGGGGCGGTCGCCATAGGGAAGATCGTCGATCACGAAGCGGACTTGCGCGCCGCGCCGCGCCATCATCAGTCCGAGGGCGAGAGTGATCCACGGGACGGGCGTCTCCAGCCACGGCGATACCACCACGATCGCGTCGGGCCCGTTTCGTTCTTGGGGTATCTCGGGCAGGAATTCGGCCACGCGCGAAGCCATCACCCGTCGAGCGCGTTCCCACTTGACGGGATTTAAGCCAATCAAGGCATAGAGCGGGCGCTTTAGGGGGTGCATTTTTTTCCTGTATTCAGGGCCATGGGAAGCCGCGGCTAGCTACGAGAAGGCAAAGCCGGGTGTCAATCATCGCGCTCGCGCGTCAGGAAGCGGATGCCGGGATATTCGCGGGCGAGCAGCCACCAGGCGATGACGGTTCCCAGCGCCGTGACTCCCAATCCCACCGAGCGTGCGATGGTGACGCCCTCGAGCGACAGAGTGTTCTGTGTGGCCACCGCATGGGCGACCACAGCGATCAGCAGGCCAGTGCCGATCGAATAGGCCGAGATCATCACCTTGTACCGGATCAGAACCACGAAGGAGAGCGTGAAGGCGCCGGAGACGCACAGCAGCAGTGCGCCCGGCGAGATCAGATAGACATAGGCGAGATCGGGCAGGTATTTGGGCGCCAGCAACGTTAGCACCGGCCGCGCGAGTACCGCGACTGCCAGTGCCGCGAGCAGCGCATATCCGCCAAGCAGCGCGAAATATTGCCGCATGATCGTCCGCAGCCGGGAATCGTCTCCGGCAGTGTGGGCTTCGACCGCCGTTGGCAGGAAGACGGCGTTGATCGCGGTCGGTACCAGCTGCAGGACGGTCACGAACATGATCGCGACGAAGAGGTGCCCCAGCGCTTCGACCCCGAGCGCGGCGGTCACATACCAGCGTTCGACCTGGACGTTGACCTGCAACAGCATGGCCGCAAGGAACGGCAGGAAGCCTGCGCCGAGCGCGCGGCGCACGAGATCGCCCGGAAACAGGAAGCGATCGGGCCGATCGGCGTTGCCGAGCAGCCAGGCCGCGAGAGTGAACATGACGGGCTGAAGCACGATCGCCGCGATACACGCCTCGAGCGCTGCCGATCCGATGAAGAGGAGCGGCAGGAGCGAGAAGATCGCGGTGAGAAAATTGATGGTGTTGAGCAGCTTGAGCCGGCCGGCCGCGATCATCAGATTGGTCTGCCAGTTGCGCAACAGGCTGGCGCCGCCGCCCACCACGCCCAGCAGGCCGATCAGCGCATCGTAGGGCTGCTGCGTCGCAACCAGCGCGAGCCCTGCGAGCACCAGGCACACGGCGATCAGCATGGCGATAAAGCTGTAGACGAGATCGACGATCCGCTGCCGCCCTTCGCCCTGTTCCGAGAGCAGGAGGCGGTAGCCGCCGTTGAGCATCCCGAACTGCAGCATCCCCAGCAGCAGCACGATCGACTGGAGCAGCGCCACCAGGCCGAGATCGCGATAGTCGAGCACCAGCATGAAGAGGTAGCTGCGCAGCAGGAACAGCAGGTTCACCAGCAGGTTGATCGCGACAAATTGCGCGCGATCGTCGCGCAGCAGCCGCTGGGCATGGGGGATGATCATGATCAGGCGGAACGAGAGTTCTTGCCGACCTCATGGGCCTGCTCGAGATCGTCGGGCCTTCCCACATCGAGCCATTGCTCGTGCAGCGGGAACACGATCGTGCGTTTGCCGTCGTTGCGCAACCGTTCGAACAGCGTCGGCATGTCGCAATGTTCGCCGCGCGCGAGCAGATCGAGCGCCCGCGGTTCGATCACGTAGATCCCCGCGTTCACGTGGCTGCGCACGACCGGCTTTTCCTCGAACCCCGAAATGTCGAGACCATTGGTGCGCACCACGCCGAATTCGTTGCGCATCTCGTGGTTGCGCACCGCCATCGTCGCCTCTGCGGCGTGCAGCATATGATAGTCGATCATGTCGCCGTAGCCGACATTGGTCATCACATCGCCATTGGTGACGAGGAAGGGACCCTCGGGCCGGTCCTCAATCAGGCTGAGCGCGCCTCCGGTGCCCAGCGGGCGATCCTCGCGCAGGTAGTCGATCGAGACGCCCCATTTCGAACCGTCGCCGAAATGGTCTTCGATCATGTGGCCCAGATAGTGGACCGAAAACAGGAACCGCTCGATCCCGGCCAGCTTGGCCCGCTCGACGATGTGTTCGAGCATCGGCTTGCCCGCGATCGGCAGGAGCGGCTTTGGGCAGTTTTCGGTATGCGGGCGCAGGCGGGTGCCCTTGCCGCCCGCCATCACGACCATCAGGTTGGCCCGTCGCGCCCCGGTCTGCATCTCGTCCCACACATGAAGCCCCAGGACGGCGCGCGCGTCGTCGACGATCGGCAGCTGGTGAATCTTGTTGGCGGACATGATCTGCAGCACGATCTCGCGATCGAGGCTGGGCGGCACGACCATTGGTTCGGTCTGCATGATCGCTTCGGCCGCATCGTCGAGCGACTTGCCGCGCAATAAGCCGCGCCGGATGTCACCATCGGTTATCGTGCCCACGAGGTGCCGATCGCCATCGACCACGAGCGCGATCTGAAGCGCGGATCGATCGAGCGACCCGATCGCTTCGCCGATCGTCGCCCCGCTATTGAGCAGCGCGTGTCGCCAGTTCTCGATACTCATCTCAGCCCGCCACGCCTTTCGCTTCGGCACCGGCGCCCACATCGAAGTCGATATCGTAGAACCGCTTCGTGACACTTCCGGGTGTCCAGGCCTCGATCGTTTCGACGATCCGCTCCGACGCGCCGCCTTCGCCATACGGGCTCACGACGTCGGGCAGCCGCTTGCGAAATTCGGGATCGAACAGCCGTTTCAGGCCCGCGGATATGGCCCCGCTTTCGGCTGGACAGTCGATCACGCTGTCCGCGCGCAGGCGCCCGTCCTGCCGCGCGCCGATATTCAGCGTCGGCACCTTCATCGATGGGGCTTCGGCAAGGCCGCTGGACGAATTGCCGACCACGCCGTCGACCAGCGCGAGCGTCGACAGATAGCGACGCTGGCCAAGCGAGACATGGGCGCAGGAACGCTCGGGATGGGCGGCGACGAAGTTCGAGATCTGGCCGAACAGTCCGCGTCCCTCGCTATCGGCGTTAGGCATGGTGAAGACGATGTTCGCGTCGGTCTGCGCGAGCGCAGCAAGAACTTCGTCCATCTGCGATGCGGCGGAGTTTCCGGTGCTGGTTTCGGGATGGAAGGTGACCAGCAGATTGCGGTCTCCCAGCTTGAAATCCAGCGATTCCTCGAGCTCGGCGCGGCTCATCCTCGGGACTTTCATGATGCCGTCGATGCCGAGCCCGCCGACATTCCACACCCGGGCCGGGTCCTCGCCCATTTGGATCACCCGCTTGCGATAGGGCTCGGCCCCGGTGAAATGCAGGTAGGACATCTTGGTCATCGAGTGCCGAATGGGGTCGTCGTACAGGCCTTCGGTCAGCTCGCCGCCATGCAGGTGCGCAATGGGGATGTTGGCGATCATCGCCGCCGCCGCCACCGACAGCATTTCGAACCGGTCGCCCAGGATCACCGCCAGATCGGGCTGCAGGTCGTGGAACGCGTCGGCGAAGCCGGTCATGGCGAGGCCCATCGACTTGGTGATGCCGACCGCAGTGTCGGAGCTCAGCAGCATCTCCACCTTGCGGTCGATCGCATAACCATCGGCTTCGATCGTCTTCCAGGTAGAGCCGAATTCGGGAGACAGATGCATGCCCGTGGCGATGATCTGCAATTCGCACGATGGCGAACGATCCAATCCCTCGATTACCCAGCGCAGCAGGCCGTATTCGGCGCGAGTGCCGGTGATGACGCAGACTTTTTTCATAACGCCCTTCATTTCGGCGCACCCCCGACCCGCTCGCGCAGCAGCATGAACGCCTCGGCAGAATCGAACCCGCTGGCAGCGCCTCTCACGGTTGCCAGAGCGCGCATGCCCCGGGCACTGCGGGGGAAGGGGTGTTGTCCGATCTCGCCTTCGAACATTTCGGCGATGCGGATTTTGTCTTCGATGTGGTCGGAAATGTCGACGAACACGTTGGGCCTGAAGCCGGGTGAATCGGGCGACATGTCGAAATCGGTTTCGGACTGCGCCTCGTACGCATAGGCGCGCTGGACCGAAGCATAGCGAAACCATTTCGCGGTGGCGATGGCGGCATCGAACACCGCGGCATGATCCGAATGGGCATCGCGTCGGAACGGCAGATAGACGTCGGTCGGTTCGATCCGCTTCACCGCCTGCGCGATCCCGCCAATGATGTCGCCGAGCGGCTGGTGGTCGAGTGTGGTGGTCGGGATATCGAGCCGGATCGTCTCGGCGAAACCATAGGCTTCGGCGACCTTCTCGATCTCCCGCTCGCGCTTGTCGACCACTTCGGCACCAAAGCCGGCGTCTGTGGAAATTCCGGTCACGATCAGCCAGTAGATCGCCTCTCCGGCAGCGCGCGCGCGCAGCAGGGTGCCGCCGCAACCCAGCGTTTCGTCGTCCGGATGCGGTGCGATCACGAGATGGCGTTTCACAGGTAATCCCCTACTGTCGGAGTGGGCATATCGGATGTCTCGATCAGTCTCACCGCCCCGATCCCGGCCTTGACGACCACGCCGTCCGGTCCGGCTTCAAGCACTTTGCCCGGCTCTGCGTTCTCCGGAACGTCGCCGTCGAATTCGGCGCAGTGCCACAGCTTCACAAGATCATCGCCCAGCCTGAAATCGGCACCGATATAGGGCCGGGTGAGGGCGCGAACGAGGTTGTAGATCCCCGATGCGGGCATGCGCCAGTCGATCAGGCCGTCGGCAGCTCCGCGCTTGCGCCAGGTGGTCGCCAGCGCGTGGTCCTGCGGCTGCGGGGCGAGCGTGCCATCGGCCATGGCCGCCACGATGCCCTGCAATTGCCCCGGCATGACCTGCAGCACCTTGCGGTAGAGGCTTGCCGCGTCATCCTCGTTCGCGATGGCCAGCGGCACCTGGCTCAGGATCGGGCCGCTATCGGCGCCTTCGTCCATCAGGAAGAAGGTTGATGCGGTCTGCTCCAGCCCCAGCGCGAGCGCCCAGATCAGGGGATGTCGTCCGCGATTGGCGGGCAAAGCGGCGGGATGGTAGCCGACAGTGCCGATGGCAGGAACCGCGAGCGCGTCGGCAGAAATCAGCCGCGACCAGCCGATCACGAAAACGACCTGCACATCGGCTTCGCGCAGCAGGCCCGGCAGCGCTGCCTTTTCGATGTCTTCCGCATAATGCACCGGGAGGCCTGCCGCCTCGGCGCGGCTTGCGATATCGACGAAATCGGCGTTGAACTTGCTGGCGCGCAAGGTGAGGACCCCCCGCAGGTCGACACTCTCATTGGCAATCAGCGTCTCAAGCGCGACATCGCTCGATTCGACGCAACCGACGAAAAACGCGCGGAGGGGGGCGTCGCTCACGCATCTTCCCCGTGCTTGCGCGTTTCAAGCTCGATCAATTCGTCCGTCGTGAAGCCACGCGGGGCCGGGCGGCCGATTACCTCGTCCCAGCGCATCGGCGATATGCCGGTGCCGGGCCGTTTGGTGCCGAGATTGTCCTCGCTGAATATTTCGCCCTTCGCGATATCGCGGCTCGCCACGATCGATTTGCGGACGATGGCGCGATTGCCGATTTCGCTCGCCGAAGGGCGCTTGATGCCGTCGCCTGCCACGGCCTGCTCTATGTTGCGGATGCCCGAGCACATTGCTGCCAGCTCGTCGGGCTCGAGGCTCGCGAGATGATCGGGGCCTGGCAGCGTGCGGTCTAGCGTGAAGTGCTTCTCGATCACCGTCGCGCCCAGGGCCACGGCGGCGATCGGAACTTCGATCCCCGGCGTGTGGTCGGAATAGCCGATCGCCACGCCGTACGTCTCTGCAATCTGGTTCATCGCGCGCAAGTTCACGTCGGAAAAGGGGGTGGGATATTCGGTGTTGCAGTGGAGCACGGTGATGTCATCGCGTGACAGGCCGGCATCTTCGAACACGGCCAGCGCATCGCCGATCTCTTCGAGGTTGGCCATGCCGGTGGACAGGATCACGGGCAGCTGCGCCGCCGCATAATGCCGCAGCAGCGGCAGGTTGGTCACCTCGCCAGAAGGCACCTTGATCCGGTCGACGCCAAGGTCGAGCAGCAATTGCAGCGATTGCGGATCGAAAGCGGTCGAGAAGAAGCCGATTCCGTGCTTCTCGCATTCCGCCTTGAGCATGTGATGGTCGTCGATCGAGAGCTCGAGCCGCTTGACCATTTCGTATTGGGTTTCGCCATCGCCGGTCGCCGCGATCTGGTACTCCGCCTTGGCCGCGCTGCGCGAAATGCTCTTGGCGGTGTCGAAGGTCTGGAACTTGACCAGATCAGCGCCCGCCTCTGCGGCCAGACGCACCAGCTCGCGCGCCTTGTCCATGTCGCCATTATGATTGACGCCGGCTTCGGCGATGATGAGGCACGGTTTCATCGACATATCCTTATCCACGGGCCTTCGCCGGAATGCCGACATAGATGCTGTCGGGATCGCAGGATTTCACCACCACGCTTCCCGAGCCGATCATCGTATTGGCTCCGATCTCCAGATGGGCGCCCGGCTGCCCCTGATTGACCGCCGCGCCGGTGCCGACCCACACGCCCGGGTGCAGGTGGACATAGCCCGAAAGATTGGCCCCGGGCGCAATGTTGCAATAGTCGCCGACGATAACGTCATGGCCGACCGTCGCATTGAGATTGAAAATGCTGAAAGCGCCGACCGCGATGCGATTGGTGAAGCGCACACCGGCGCACACGATCACACCCGGCATCGCTTCGATCCGTTCGCGCTGCCCCACGCCGAACGATGCGGACGGGTGGATGAGCGCGGGGAATTGGAGTGTGCCGGCATAGCGTTCGGCGATCTTGCGCCGCACCGCATTGTCTCCGATGCCGATCGCGAACAGCCCGTCCGACAGCGAGTCGATTTCGCTCTCGGGCAGAACCTCGCCGAAATCGGAAAGGTCGTCGGCCTGGTCGGGATCATTGGTCAGGAAGGCGACCGCATGATCGTTCGCATGTGCGATGTCCGCCACTTCGCGCGCAAAGCCCGAAGTCCCGAAGATGTAGATTGCCGGTTTGGTCATGGCGCCTTCCTTACCCGCGCGAGGCGTCGGCCAGCAACAGCTCCGCGATCCGCCAGTCGAGCATCGTGTCGATATCGACCGAGCTTTCGGCATCCATTACGAAGCCGAGTGTATCCTCGCCCACCAGCGTTTCGGTTTCGCGCAAACGCGCGGCGGTGTTCCAGTACATCGCGCCGTTGAGCGTGAAGAGTTCGGACAGGTCCTGCCGCCGGGCGGCGTCGGCAGTGGTGTCGTAGCGATCGAGGCCGCCATTGGCATCGCGGTAGAACATCCAGGCGGGGTGGTCGTCCACCTCGCGTACCGAGACCACCGAGGACGCGCCGCTCTCCCTTGCGAAAGCTAGCAGCGCATCGATCTGCGCTGCCGTGCGCAGCGGCGACGTCGCCTGCAGCAGCACGAGGTCATCATGCCCGGGCAATTGCTCGATCGCGTGCAGCACCGGCGCGATGCCGGGCGCCTCGTCGCTCGCCAGTTCGGCGGGCCGCATGAACGGAATTTCGGCGCCCCATTCGCGGGCGACTTCGGCGATCTCCTCGTCCTCGGTCGACACGACCACGCGCTCGATTCCCTCGGCAGCGCGCGCCGCCTCGATCGTCCACGCGATCAGCGGCTTGCCCGCGATGGAGCGGATGTTCTTGCGCGGAATGCCTTTCGAGCCGCCGCGGGCAGGGATCAGCGCAAGGGTCACGCGCCCGCCTTTGCCGGTCCGGCAAGGTTGGGGCTGCTCGGCACGTTGACGACCCGCCCGGCCAGATCTTCGGCACAGGACACATCGGCGCGGGGCGCGTCGGCAAACATCGGCAGGCGGTGCATCAGCGTCCAGACCGGCCGCGCCATCAGGTCCGCATCGTTGAGCGCGCCCAGCAAGGCCTCCTGCTCCCCGGCGCGATCGGCATCGAGGATCAGCGTGCACAGCCAGTAATTGCTGACCGTGCCGTCCGGCTCGCGCAGGAAGCTGACACCGTCGATCCGGTCGAACGCCTCGGCGTAGCGTTCTGCCAGCACGCGCTTGCGCGCCAGCATGTCGGGGACCCGCTCCAGCTGCGCGCAGCCGAGCGCGGCGTTGAGGTTCGGCATGCGGTAGTTGAAGCCGATTTCGTCGTGGATGAAGTTCCAGCGGTCGGGCACGCGCGCGGTCGTCGTCAGGTGCTTGGCCCGCTTCGCCAAGGCGGCGTCATTGGTCAGGATCGCGCCGCCACCGCCGGTGGTCATCACCTTGTTGCCATTGAAGCTGAGCGCGGAGACCAGTCCGAAATTCCCGGTGTGGGTGCCGTGATAGGAAGAACCGAGCGACTCGGCGGCATCCTCCACCAGCGGGATGTTCCAGCGTTCGCAGACCGCCGCCAGCTCCTCCATCCGGGCCGGGTGGCCGAAGGCGTGCATTACGATCAGTGCGCTGATCCGGCGGCCGGTCGTGCGGTTGTAGCAGGCCCCGTCGCGCCGTTCGGCAATCTCTTCGAGATGCGCCGCCAGCTTTTCGGGATCGACGCCGAGCGAGGTCGCCTCGCTATCCACGAAATGGGGCACGGCACCGGCATAGCTCGCCGCATTGGCGGTGGCGATGAAGGTCAGCGTGGGCATCAGCACTTCGTCGCCGCGCTCGACCCCGGCCAGCAGCAGCGAGACGTGCAGCGCCGCCGTGCCGTTGACGACGGCAATGGCATGCTCCGTACCGCAGAATTCGGCCAGGTCCTTCTCGATCCGGTCGACATAGGAGCCGACCGAGGAGACCCAGCCGGTCTCGATGCAATCGGCGACGTAAGCCGCCTCGTTGCCCGCGAATTCCGGCTCGTGCAGCGGGACGAAGCCGTCCCGCTCGCCCGTAATGGTGCGGACGGTACGGAGAATGGCGTCGGTCAGTTCGGTCATGTCGGTCGCGGCGGGTGCCGCCCCTCCGCTAGAGCCTCAGATGTTGTAGGTGTCGGCCTTGTATTGCGATAGGTTGGCCGGGTCGGTGAACCATTCGATCGTTTCGTCGAGCCCACGGCCGAAGCCTTCGCGATTCCCGTATTGCGGGGTCCAGCCGGTCAGCTCCTCGGCCTTGGCGTTGGCCGCCCACAGCCGTTCGACTTCGCTCTTTTCGGGACGCATGCGCTGGTCTTCGCTGACGATCCTGACCTCGCGGCCCATGCGTTCGGCGATCAGCGCGGCGGTATCGCCGATCGAGATCTCGAAATTGCTGCCGATATTGATGACTTCGCCCAGCGCCTTGTCGGATTCGGCCACCGCGCAGAACCCTCGCACCGTGTCGCGCACATAGTTGAAGTCGCGGGTCGGGTGGGTTGCGCCAAGGCGGATCTCGTCCTTGCCATTGGCAATCTGCGTGATGATCGTCGGGATCACCGCGCGCGCCGACTGGCGCGGGCCGTAAGTGTTGAACGGACGGATCGTCGCCACCGGGGTTTCGAACGAGAGGTAGAAGCTCTGCGCGATCTGGTCGGCGCCGATCTTGCTCGCCGAATAGGGCGACTGGCCCTGCAGCGGATGCTCTTCGGTGATCGGCACGAAGCGCGCGGTACCGTAGACCTCGCTGGTCGAGGTGTGGACCACGCGCTCGACACCCAGGTCGCGCGCCGCCTGCACGATGTTGAGCGTGCCCTTGACGTTGGTGTCCACATAGCTGTCGGGCGAGTGATAGGAGAAGGGGATCGCGATCAGCGCGGCCAGATGCATCACCACGTCGCAATCCTGCATCGCGGTGCGCACGCCGTTGGGATCGCGGATATCGCCCGCGAACACGTCGATCGCCTTCTTCACATGATCGGGCGAGCGGTCGAGCCAGCCCCAGCTGTTGAAGCTGTTGTAATAGACGAAGGCGCGCACATCGGCGCCCAGATCGACGAGATGCTCGACTAGGTGCGAGCCGATGAAGCCATCGGCGCCGGTCACGAGAATGCGTTTGTTGGAAAGGTCCACGATAGCTCCGGGAAATGGGCGCGGTCAGGGCGGGCCAGTGTCGGGCGCCTTTTAGCCAACTCCCCCGTTGCCGCAACCCGAGATTGCCCGATGCCGCACCGCTCGCTTTTTCCCGAACGCGAAGCTAGGAAAGCCATCTGCAAGAAGGGTTTGGTCGATGAAGATTGCCGTTTCCGGAGCGACCGGACTGGTGGGGGGCGAAGTTGTGCGCCAGCTAGGCGAGGCGGGGCATGATGCCGTGCCCCTCGTCCGCCGGGCCAGCGGCATTCCGGGTGAAGTGTTGACCGGGGACCTCGCCGATGGCGCGCTGACGGGCGAAGACCTCGCCGGCTGCGACGCGGTCATCCATCTCGCCGCCCGGACCCACGTGATGCATGAAACGGCGAGCGATCCGCTGGCCGAATATCGTCGTACGAATGTGAAGGGCACGGCGTGTCTGCTCGATGCCGCTTTTGCGGCGGGCGTCCGGCGTTTCGTGTTCATGAGTTCGGTCAAGGCGGTCGGCGAATGGTCGCGGCCCGGCGAGCCATTGCGTCCCGATAGTGAGCCACGGCCCGAGGACGCCTACGGGCAGTCCAAGCTCGAGGCCGAGGCTCTGGTGCGTGAACGCTGCGAGGCTGCAGGCATCGGGTGGACGATCATCCGCCCGCCGCTGGTGCATGGCGTGGGCGTCCAAGGGAACCTGCAGCGCCTGGTGCGCCTGATCGAACGCGGCATGCCCCTGCCGTTCGGTGCGGTGCGCAACGCGCGCAGCGTCGTTTCGGTCCGCAACCTCGCGGCGGCCGCGATCGCCGCAACGCACGCCGGCGATGCCGAAGGCCATGTGCTGCATATCGCCGACCTTACGGTCTCCACGCCCGAACTGATCCGCGAACTCGCGCGTCCGGCGGGGCGCGGGCCCCGGCTCCTTCCCGTGCCGCCCCGGCTCATGGCATGGGCCGCCTCCCTGCTCGGGCGCGGAGCCGAAGCACAGCGCTTGTTCGGCTCGCTGGAACTGGAAACCGCGCCCAGCTGGCGTGCGCTCGGCATGGAACCGCCCTTCGATCCGCGCGAAGAACTGCATGCTGCGGTGCAGCCGCAGAATGTTGCCGCCCGTTCACCATTGAAGTATTAAGCCGGAGCTTTCCGGCAGACAGCCCGTTAGATCGCAAAAATTATGAGCCAGACCAGCTTTCCTCATCGCTTTGCCAAGCGAGCATTCGATCTTGCGGTCGCGATATTGCTTGCGCCGATCGCGCTCCCTTTGTGCCTGTTGCTGTTGATCGCGATCCGGCTCGAATCCCCGGGCGCGCCACTGTTCGTGCAGGAACGCGTGGGCCGGGACCGGAAGCCGTTCCGTATGCTCAAGCTGCGCACCATGCGCTCGGACACTGAACACGCGGCCTCGCATCTGGTCGGTGCCGCGCAGATCACCCGGCTTGGTGGCGTGCTGCGCAAGCTCAAGCTCGACGAACTGCCGCAGCTGGCCAATATCCTTGCCGGTTCGATGTCGCTCGTCGGACCGCGTCCGTGCCTGCCCAACCAGGAAGAACTGATCGAGGAACGCGCGCAGCGCGGCGTCTATGCCATCCGGCCCGGCGTTACCGGTGCCGCACAGATCCGCGGGATCGATATGTCGGAGCCGCGCCGGCTGGCGGAAGCCGACGCAGCCTATATGCATCAGGCCACCTTTAGGGGCGACCTCGCGATCCTGATTGCGACTGCAACCGGCAGCGGGCGCGGCGATGCCGCCGCGCGCCGGATCGAGAACAAGGTCTGAGAGCCGTGTCGCGCAAGATGGCACCCCAATCCGGCCCGACGCGTTTGATCGAACTGCTGCTGAGGCTGCCGCGACCGGCCAAGCGCGGGATCGCGCTCAGCCTCGACGCCGCGATCTGCGGCTTCACGGTCTATCTCGCATTCTATCTGCGCCTTGGCGTGCTGGTCGATCCCTTCGTGGGCCCGCCGCACCCGACAATGGGTGCCATTGCGATTGCCCTGCCGATCTTCGTGTCCATGGGCCTGTATCGGGCCATCTTCCGGCACGCCGGCTTCGGTGCGCTGGTCACTGTGGGCCGCGCGGTGGCCCTGTATTCCGTGCCCTACGTGTTCATCTACACCATTATCGGCGTGTATGGCGTTCCGCGCACGATCGGGCTGATTCAGCCCATCCTGCTGTTCCTGTTCGTCGCCTCCTCGCGCCTCGCCGCGCGGGCCTACCTGGGGGAGACCTATCGCACCTTGTGGGCCAGCGAGGATACGCCGCGGGTGATGGTTTACGGCGCGGGCCGGGCGGGGCGCCAGCTGGCGAGCGCGATCCAAGCCAGCGGCGAGATGCGCGTGGTCGGCTTCCTCGACGACGATCCCGATCTGTGGCGCTCGACGATCAACGATACGCCGGTGTTCTCCCCCGCCAAGCTGGCAGACGTGGTCCACCGCAAGCGCGTGACCGACGTGCTGCTGGCGGTGCCTTCGGCAACCCGCAAGCGGCGCGCCGAGATCGTCGCGCAGCTCAAGCATCTGCACCTGCACGTGCGCACGCTGCCGGGGGTGATGGACCTCGCGCGCGGTTCGGTTTCGGTCCGCGACCTGCGCGATCTCGAAATCGACGACCTGCTGGGGCGTCCTGCGGTACCGCCCGACCCGACGCTGATCCGGCATAACATTTTGGGCAAGACCGTCCTCGTAACCGGAGCCGGCGGATCGATCGGCAGCGAACTGTGCCGGCAGATCGCCGCAGAGGGGCCCGCCCGCCTGGTGCTGGTCGAAAACGCCGAATTCAACCTCTACTCCATCCACCGCGATCTGACCTGCGGCCCCCGGAAGTACGAAGTCGATCCGGCATGCGTCATCCCCATTCTTGGCTCCGTCATCGACGCGGGCCGGATGGACGAGGTCGTGGAACAGTTCGCGCCCGACACCATCTTCCACGCGGCCGCCTACAAGCACGTGCCGCTGGTCGAGCACAACGCGACGCAGGGCATCGAGAACAACGTCTTCGGCACGCTGACGATCGCGCGCGCGGCGCAGCGCCACGGCGTAGCGAACTTCACGCTGATCAGCACGGACAAGGCGGTCCGGCCGACCAATATCATGGGCACGACCAAGCGCCTGGCCGAGATGGTGCTGCAGGCGATCGCGGCCGAAGGGGGCCCCACCCAGTTCTCGATGGTGCGGTTCGGGAATGTCCTCGGCTCGAGTGGTTCGGTGGTGCCCGTGTTTCGCGATCAGATCGCCCGGGGCGGGCCGGTGACCATTACCGACGAGCGGATCACCCGCTTCTTCATGACCATTCCCGAGGCGGCCCAGCTGGTGATCCAGGCCGGGGCCATGGCCAGCGGGGGCGAGGTGTTCCTGCTCGACATGGGCAAGCCTGTGCGGATCGTCGATCTGGCGCGCAACATGATCGAGCTGTCGGGCCTGACGGTGCGCGATGCGAAGAATCCTGCCGGCGACATCGCGATCGAGACGATCGGCCTGCGCCCGGGCGAGAAGATGTACGAAGAGCTGCTGATCGGGGAAAAGCCGCAGCGCACCAAGCATCCGCGAATCATGCGTTCGCGCGAGGATTTCGTCCCGTGGGCGGAGCTGGAACTGGGTCTCTCCGCGCTGCAGCAGGCGGTCGAGGCGGGCGACGCGGCGCTTGCGCGCGATCAGCTGATCGAGCTGGTGCCCGAGTTCCAGCCGCAGTCACCGCTGGTCGACTGGGTCGCGTCCGAAAAGGCGATCCGCGAGGCGAGGGGCACGCGCAAGGAGATTTCCGGGCGGATCGCGGATGCTTCGCGGAGCCCATCGGATGGGGGAGCGAGCGTGACGCCGATCGCTTCGGCCAAGCGACCGTAGACCCAAGGCTAGAGCGAAGGGGGCGGTACCGACCTAGGTGGTTTCGCCCAGCAAGCGGGCGACGGTCGTTTCGAGCGAATCCTGCCAGCGCGGCGCAGTGTGCCCGAAGGCCTCGGCAAACTTCGTGCTGTCGAGCCGCGAATTGGCCGGGCGCGCCGCCTTGGTCGGATATTCGGACGAGGGGATCCCCGCAACCTCGCAGGTGGGCCCGCCATGCTGGGCGCTGGCGGCGAAGATCGCGCGCGCGAAATCGGCCCAGTCGGTCGAGCCGGTTCCGCCGAAGTGATAGATCGCATTGGCACCATGGCCGGGCTCGGCCTGCCAGCGATCGGCCACCGTCAACACCGCGTCGGCAATGTCGAGCGCGCTGGTGGGATTGCCGTATTGGTCGTTGACGACGTTGAGCGTGTCGCGGGTTTCGGCGAGGCGCAGCATGGTCTTGACGAAATTGCCGCCGAACGGGCTGTAGACCCATGCCGTGCGCAGGATCGCATACGTCGCGCCCGACGCGGCGATCGCCTCTTCGCCCGCCAGCTTGGTTTCGCCGTAGGCACCGATCGGCCCGGTCGCATCGTCTTCACCCCAGGCCCGGTCGCCGCTGCCGTCGAACACGTAATCGGTCGAAAGATGGATCACCGGCGCGCCGATTTCGGCGGCTGCGCGGCCGATATGTCCGGGGGCGACGCCGTTGATCAGGCGGGCGAGCTCGGGCTCGTCCTCGGCCTGGTCGACCGCCGTGTAGGCGGCGGCGGAAACGATCAGGTCGGGTTGCTCGGCGGCGATGGTGCGCGCGATGCCAGCGGGGTCGGCGAGATCG
The DNA here is from genome assembly GCF_054655655.1 of Alteriqipengyuania triglochinis. Taxonomy (NCBI): domain Bacteria; kingdom Pseudomonadati; phylum Pseudomonadota; class Alphaproteobacteria; order Sphingomonadales; family Erythrobacteraceae; genus Alteriqipengyuania; species Alteriqipengyuania triglochinis. The sequence goes on along the minus strand of NZ_BAAHNC010000002.1, from coordinate 333,236 downwards.
AAATCGGGCCGCGCGGCGAAGACCAGTTCGTGGGCGTCGTTCCGCTCGGCCAGCGACCGCGCAACCTGTCCCTCACGTCCGGTGACAAGAATCTTCATTGGGCGCCGCCCGGCTTGCTTTCACCCAGCCGTTCGCCGCCATATTTCCCCGAACGGATCGGGCCCCACCACCACTCGTTGTCGAGATACCAGTCGATCGTCCTGGCAAGGCCGCTTTCGAAGGTCTCTTCCGGCGTCCAGCCCAGTTCGCGTTCGATCTTGCTGGCATCGATCGCATAGCGGCGATCATGGCCGGGACGATCGGTGACGAAGGTGATCAGTTCGCGCCGCGCCTTGCCGTCATCGAGCGGGCGGCGCTCATCCAGCGCATCGCAGATCGCTTCGACCACCTGCAGGTTGGTGCGCTCCTGATTGCCGCCGATATTGTAGCTCTCGCCCAGTTCGCCGGTGGTCAGCACCGCGATCAGCGCGCGTGCGTGATCTTCGACATAGAGCCAGTCGCGCACGTTCTCGCCGGTTCCGTAGACCGGCAGTTGCTTGCCATCGAGCGCGTTGAGGATGACCAGCGGGATCAGTTTTTCCGGGAAGTGGTAGGGCCCGTAATTGTTGGAGCAATTGGAGAGCACCACCGGCAGGCCATAGGTTTCGTGCCAGGCGCGCACGAAATGGTCGCTCGCCGCTTTCGATGCCGAATAGGGGGAAGAGGGCGAGTACGGCGTTTCCTCGGTGAACAGCGTATCGTCGAAATCGAGATCGCCGAACACTTCGTCGGTCGAGATGTGGTGAAAGCGGAAGTTCGCTTTCTTGTCGCCTTCGAGCCCGCGCCAGTATTCGAGCGCGGCGTCGAGCAGGCGGAAGGTGCCCACCACGTTGGTCTCGACGAAGGCGCCCGGCCCGTCGATGGAGCGGTCGACATGGCTCTCGGCGGCGAGGTGCATGATCCCGTCGACGCTCTCTTCACGCAGCAGGTTCAGCACCAGCTCGCTATCGAGGATGTCGCCCTCGACGAGGCGGTGATTGGGCGCGTTGGAGATCGTCTTCAGGCTCTCGGGATTGCCGGCATAGGTCAGCTTGTCGAAATTGATCACGCGCTTGCCGTCGCGCACCAGCTGGCGCACGACCGCCGAGCCGATGAAGCCCGCACCGCCGGTGACGAGAATCGTTTCCATCAGACTTAACCTTCGTAGGTGAACGGTGAATCGAAATCGGCGAGGAACGGGGCGACCTCGTCCTTGTCCGAAAGCGTCGGCTCTACGCCGAACTTCTCTTTGGGATCGGGCCAGTCGATGCCCAGCGCCGGGTCGTTCCAGCGGATCGCGCCCTCATGCTCCTTCGAGTAGGGGCCGCTGACCTTGTAGAGCACTTCGGTGTCGGGCTCGATCGTCATGAAGCAGTGCGCAAAGCCGATCGGCACGAGCAGCTGGTTCCACTTCTGAGCCGACAGCTCCACACCGACCCATTTGCCGTAGGTCGGCGAGCCTTTGCGGATATCGACCGCGACATCGTAGATCGCGCCGCGCAGCACACGCACCAGCTTGTCCTGCCCCACCGGCGGGACCTGGAAATGCAACCCGCGCACCGTGCCGACGGCGGCGGAAAAGGACTGGTTGTCCTGGATCCAGTCGATATCGATGCCAGCCTCTTCGAAGGCGGAGCGCTTGAACACTTCGGAAAAGAAGCCGCGATGGTCGCCATATTTGGGCGGGCGGACTTCGATCACCTCGGGAATGGCGTGGCGGATGAATTCGGTCATGCCGGGTTCTCCACGATCCGCTTGAGATAGGCGCCATAGCCGGTCTTGCCCATCATCGCGCTGCGTTCGAGCACCGTGTCGGCCTCCAGCCAGCCCTGGCGGAATGCGATTTCCTCGGGGCAGGCGATCTTGATGCCGGTGCGATGCTCGATCGTCCGCACGAAGCTGGAGGCTTCGTGAAGACTTTCATGCGTGCCGGTGTCGAGCCAGGCATAGCCGCGACCCAGCCGCGTGATGTGAAGGTCGCCGCGCTCCATGTAGGCGCGATTGACGTCGGTGATCTCCAGCTCGCCGCGCGCGCTGGGCTTCACGTCTTTCGCGATCGCGGTCACGTCCTTGTCGTAGAAATACAGGCCCGTCACCGCCCAGTTCGACTTGGGGTTGGCGGGCTTTTCCTCGATGCTGGTGGCCCTGCCGGTTTCGGAATCGAAAGCGGCGACGCCATAGCGTTCCGGATCGTCGACATGATAGGCGAAGACGTTCGCCCCGCCCGCCGCAGCCTCGGCGGCCGCGGTGCGGCATTTCTCGCCCATCTTCTCGCCGTGGTAGATATTGTCGCCCAGGATCAGCGCGCTCGGCTGCCCGTTGACGAAATCCGCGCCGATGATGAAGGCTTCGGCAAGCCCGTTGGGCTCGGGCTGGACGGCATAGCTCAGATCGACCCCGAAGGCCGAACCGTCACCCAGCAATTGCTCGAACATAGGCAGGTCGCGCGGGGTCGAAATGACCAGGATCTCACGGATCCCCGCCAGCATCAGCACGCTGAGCGGGTAGTAGATCATCGGTTTGTCGAACACCGGCAGAAGCTGCTTCGACAGCGCCATGGTGGCCGGGTAGAGCCGGGTGCCGCTGCCGCCGGCGAGGATGATGCCTTTCACGGGATAAGTCCTCATGCACGCAAGGAGATGCGCTGGATTGCGCGGCCCTAACAAGGGCGCAAACGGCTGTCACCCCTTGCGCGCAGTCTGCGGGCCGTGACCGGGCGAGGGCGACCGCACCGAAGCGGTCGAACTCTCCCGGACGCGGTCTTGAGCGGCCTCAGCCCAGCGCGATGTCGGGCGCGTCTTCCTGCTTCATTCCGACCACGTGGTAGCCTGCATCGACATGGTGGACCTCGCCCGTCACCCCGGCGGACAGGTCCGACAGGAAGTAGAGGCCCGAACCTCCGACATCCTCGATCGTCACGTTGCGGCGCAGGGGGGAGTTCAGTTCGTTCCACTTGAGGATGTAGCGGAAATCGCCGATCCCGCTGGCCGCCAGCGTCTTGATCGGACCCGCGCTGATCGCGTTGACCCGGATATTGTCGGGCCCGAGGTCGTTGGCGAGATACTGCACGCTGGTTTCCAGCGCGGCCTTGGCCACGCCCATCACGTTGTAGTGGGGGATGACCTTTTCGGCGCCGTAATAGGTCAGCGTCAGGATGCTGCCACCGCCCGATCCATCCTCGGCCTTGGGCGGCATCATCGCAGCTGCGCGCTTGGCCACCGCCACCAGGCTGTAGGCGGAGATGTTCATCGTCATCAGGAAATTGTCGAGGCTGGTGTCGACATATTTGCCGCGCAGCTCGGACTTGTCCGAAAAGCCGATTGCGTGGACCACGAAGTCGAGGCTGTCCCAGCTCTGCTTCAGCGTATCGAAGGCCTCGTCGAGCGCTTCCATCTTGCTGACGTCGCAGGGGATGAGGATGTCGGAGCCGAGCTGCTCGGCCAGCGGGCGCACCCGCTTTTCGAGCGCCTCGCCCTGGAAGGTGAAGGCGAGCTGCGCCCCCTGTTCGGCGAGCTTCTTGGCGATGCCCCACGCCAGTGACTTGTCGTTTGCGAGCCCCATGATGAGGCCGCGCTTGCCTTCCATCAGACCGGTCATGGTTTTTTCCTTTCGTATGCCAGCGCCTCTGGCGCAATTCGCGGAGATTCGCCCCCCAGCCGGGAGATGCGTTTCTCCTCCGGCGTTTCGGCCAGCGCCGCGTTCAACTGCGCCCCGATAACGAGGCCGAGCCCGACCAGCCAGAAAAAGAGCAGCGTGATGATGATGCCGGCGAGTGAGCCGTAGGTGAGATTATATGCGAAGAAGCTGCGCAGAACCGGCGGCAGGGCGACCGTCACGCCGACCCACCAGAGCGTGGTTGCCACGGCGCCCGGCCACTTGGGGTAGCGCTTCTTGCGGTAGGGGCCAGGCGTCAGGATGTAGAACAGCGCGTAGATCGATCCGAACAGTCCGAAACCTGGGACGAAACGCGCCAGCGCCAGCTTGCCCAGCGCATCGTTGAGCAGCGGGAAATACGCTTCGATCACCTGTTGCGCGGTACCGATCATGACCTGCGCGATAAGCGACAGCATCAGGAGGATGATCGCGCCGATGATCATCGCGGTGGAGGCGAGGCGGTAGCGCCAGAAGGCCTGCGTCGCCTCGGTGCCGTAGGCCCGGCGCAGCAGGTCGCGGATCGTCTCGATCAGACTGCCGACCGTCCACAGGCCGATCAGGCCGCCCGCCCACAGCAACCAGCCCTGACGTGCATCGACCACGCTGCGGGCAACCGGCTCGATCACCTCGGCGACAACCGGCGGCATGGCCAGCAGCAGGGCGTTTATCGTGGCGGCGCGTTCGCTCCCTTCGCCCAGCGCCGCGAAGATCGCGGTCGCGGTGATGAAGAAGGGGAAGATCGCCAGCATCGACATGTAGGCCAGATTGCCGGCGTAGAGGAATCCGTCGTTGAACGTGCCGACGAACACCCGCCGCACGACTTCATAGGATTTGTAATGTGCCGGAATCGTACCGGCCCGCCCGCTGCGCACCGAGGCGGCTTCGCGTCGCCGGTCTTCCGGGGTCAACGAGTGGATCTGTCGGTTTTCCGGGTCCGGCAGCGCCTGTCTCAAGCGAGGGATGAGGCGGAGCACGGACAGTTTACACGCCCAGGCTTGTGCGCGGATTCGTCTCGTCGTTCCACCCCTCGAGCGCCTGCGACAGGGCGTCGACATTCTCGGGCAGAACGATCTGGACCGTCACCAGCTGGTCGCCGCGTCCGCCGCCCTTGCGTGAAAAGCCCTTGCCGGAAAGGCGCATGGTCGTGCCGCCGGAGGTGCCCGGTGCGATCGTCAGCATTACCGGCCCGTCGACCGTCGGCACCCGCACCTTGCCGCCGCGCACCGCTTCGGCAAGCGTGATCGGCAAATCGAGCCGGACCCGGTCGCCGTCGCGTTCGAAGAAGGCATGCTTGTCGATCTCGACCGTCACCAGCGCGTCGCCCGCCCCGCCGGGGCCCTGTTCGCCCTTGCCGCGCAGCCGCATCTGCGTGCCGCTCTCGACACCGGCGGGCAGCTTGAGATCGATCGTCTTGCCGTCCGCCAGGGTAATCCGCTGCTCGGCGAGGCGTGCCGCGTCGATGAAGGGCACGCGCAAGCGATAGGCCGTGTCCGCGCCCTTGCGCGGGGGCGGTGCACTGCGGCCGAATCCGCCGCGCGGGTTGCCGCCGCCACCCATGCCGCCCGCACGTCCGCCGCCGAACAGACCTTCGAACAGGTCGCCCAGATCGACTTCCTCGCCGCCGCCGAAGCCGCGAAAATCCTGATTCGAATAGCCCGCACCCGGGCTCCCGCGTCCGCCACCGAAGCCGCCCGCACCCGCAAAGGGATTGGCGGGGTTGCCTTCCATGTCGATCTCGCCCCGGTCGTACCGCGCGCGCTGCGTCTTGTCGGACAGCAGGTCGTACGCCTTGGTAATGTCGGAAAATCGCTCGGACGCGTCGGGATTGTCCTTGTTGCGGTCGGGGTGAAGCTCCTTCGCGAGCTTGCGATAGGCGCTCTTGATCTCCTGTTCGGACGCAGAGCGACCGATGCCGAGAATGTCGTAGGGGTCCGCCATGCCTTGCTAGCTAGAATTGGCGGGCCCCCTGCGCAAGGCGCTTGGAGATCGAAAGTGCTGGCAATTCTGCGAATCACCTGGGGAACGCCCTTATCGACAAGCTCACCCGCACGGCGTTGGTCAGTTTTTTGCGGCCGCTATGATGAGCGCCTGGGTCTAGCGGGCAGTGTCCTCGACCAGAGCGACACTGGCTCCGTTCGCGATCGCAAGTCCACCGGTTCCCTGCGTCAACGTGCAGGTGCCCACCTCCAGCGGACGGCCTTCCAGCGACACACCCTCGGCCAGCGGCAGGATCAGCGCATGGCCTGCAAACCTGCCTTCGGGCACCGTGCCCGCCGCGCCCAGAATCGCGAGCCGGAAGTGCGGGCCGTCGATCAGTTCGTCGTATCCGCGCGCGGCAGAGCGTGCGCGTAGCGCCGCATCGTAGCCCGCGCGCCGGGCGACCCGCAGCCCGTCCTCCAGATGCAGTTCGCGCGGGCGGCCGTAATCGTAGAGGCGGTAGGTGATGTCGCTGTTCTGCTGCACTTCGAGCAGGCTGATCCCCGCGCCGATCGCATGGATCGTGCCCGCAGGAATGGAGAAGAAATCGCCCGGCGCGACTTCGATCCGGCCAAGGTCGTTCTCGATCGAACCGTCGAGGGCGGCGGCACGCAGTTCCTCCATGCTCATCTCGCGCTCGATACCGACCGCGATCGTCGCGCCCGGCTCCGCATCGAGGATGTACCAGCATTCGTTCTTGCCCCGGTGCCCCGGCGGTGCCTGCGCGTCGTCTGGGTGGACCTGCACGCTGAGCGCGGCATCGGTGAAGATGAACTTCACCAGCAAATCGGCCATTTCGGGAGGCGGGTCGAACCAGATCTCGCCCAGCGGCTCCTCGCTCGGATTGGTGAACGGCGGCGGCGGCGTGTGCCTGCCCCAGACCTTGTCGACGAGATGGACCGGCAGCTTCCTCATGGGCGGCCTGCGCCCTCGAGCTTGCCGACGTCCTGCGCGCCCCTGGCGCTGGTGACGAGGATGTCGTCGCCGTCAACCACCACGATCACATCGTCGAGCCCGACGACACAAACGCGCGGGCCATCGCTGTCCACCATCACGTTGGTGCAGTCGTGCAGTTCGTGCGGACCGGTGTTGGTCCCGCCGCGGGCCTCGCGCAGAGCATGCCAGTTGCCGATATCGGACCAGCCCATCGAGACGGGGACCATTGCGGCACGGCGGGTGTTCTCCATCACCGCATAGTCGATCGAATCGCCGTCGATTTCGGCGAACGGGGCCCGGGCGGGGCGGAATACCCTGCCGTCCTCGATCCCCGCCGCCACCGCATCCGCGCACAGGCGCGCCATCTCGGGCCGGTGGGTGCGAAGCTCTTCCAGCAGACGCTCCCGCCCGAAGGCGAAGATGCCGCCGTTCCAGCTGTACCGCCCGTCCGCCAGGAAGCTCTCTGCGGTTTCGAGGTCGGGCTTTTCGACGAATGCGTCGAGCGCGAAGCCGCCGGGAACTTCCGCGCCCTTGCGAAGGTAGCCGTAGCCGGTGTGCGGGCTCGTTGCCTCGATCCCGAAGGCGACCAGATAGCCTTCGCGCGCCAGCCCCGCTGCGGCTCGGGCCGCATCGCGAAAGGCCGCTTCGTCGGCGATGTGATGATCGCTCGGGCAGATGAGCAACACGCTGCCTTCGGGCGCGCGCAGCGCGGCCAGCGCGATCGCGGGAGCGGTGTTGCGGCCCATGGGCTCGGCAATGATCGACAGCGCCTCGCCACCCTGTTCCAGCACCAGCGGCACGTGCGCCTCCCCCGCGACGACCATCGGCGGGGCAAATGCCTCCGCCCCCTGATCCGCATTGGCCACGCGATCCACCGCCTGCTGGAACAGCGTCCGCTTGCCCAGCAGGGGCACGAAGGGCTTGGGCTTGGCGTGACGGCTGCGCGGCCACAGGCGTGTTCCGCCGCCGCCGCACAGGATCACTGGCTGGATTTTCCCCGACATTGCGCAAGCTCTAACGGGCAAGGGTTGCAAAATGAATGCCCTAATTGCCCGCACGCGGGAGCGGGTATAGGGCATGGGCATGAGCGATACCGAGCCCAACCCCACCGCCAGCGCGCTGCCCGAGGACGATCCGATGGGCCTGTTCGAGACCTGGTATGCCCAAGCGCGCGAGGCCGAGCCGAACGATTCGAACGCGATGGCTCTGGCGACGGCCACGGCCGAGGGTTTCCCCTCGGTCCGGATGGTGCTGCTGAAGGAGCATGGGCCCGAAGGGTTCACCTTCTACACCAATGCCCACAGCCGCAAGGGCGAGGAAATCCGCGCCAATCCGCGCGCGGCACTGCTGTTCCACTGGAAGAGCCTGCGCCGCCAGATCCGTATCGAGGGCGCGCTGACGCAGGTGGCGGACCGTGTCGCGGACGAATATTTCCACTCGCGCGCCCGCGCATCGCAGCTCGGCGCGGTCGCATCCGACCAGTCGCGCCCGATGGAGGAGCGGACCACCTTCGTGGAGCGTTACCGTGCCGCTGAAGAGCGCTTCGCCGAACGCGAGGTCGATCGGCCGCTATACTGGACGGGCTTTACCCTCGATCCCGAACGGATCGAGTTCTGGCTCGACCGCGAGAACCGCCTGCACGACCGGCGGCTGTTCGTGCGCCGCGCAGACGGCTGGAACAGCACGCTGCTGTTCCCATGAGGAGCCGCGCGGCGAGCGACAGGGCGGTCCTCGGGCGGAGCGCCGCGATCGCCTCTATCGTCACCGCGATGCTGCTGGTCGCGCTCAAGCTGTGGGCGGTTTGGCAGTCCGATTCGATGGCGCTGCTCGGCAGTCTTGCCGACAGTGCGCTGGATCTGATCGCGAGCCTGGCGACGCTTGTGGGCGTGATGATCGCCGCGCGACCGGCGGATACCTCCCACCGTTTCGGACACGGCAAGGCAGAGGCACTCGCCGCAGTCTTCCAGGTCATGCTGATCGCGCTGTCCGCCGCGGGAATCGCGATGCGTTCGGCCGAGGCGCTGGCCGAGGGGCAGCGGGTTGCCGCAGCGCAGGAGGGCATCATCGTCAGCGTGATCGCGATTGTCGCGACCCTTGCGCTGCTCGCCTACCAGCGCTTTGTCATCGCGCGCACCGGATCGCTCGCGATCGAGACCGATCATCTCCACTACCAGTCGGACCTGCTCCTCAACCTGGCGGTGATCGCGGCGCTGGTGCTCGATCGCTATGCGGGCCTCGCCGGTGCGGACCCGCTGTTCGGCCTCGGCATCGCCGCATGGCTGCTGTGGGGCGCGTGGCGCGCGGGCAGCGAGGCGATCGATCACCTGATGGATCGCGAATGGCCGGAAGAAAAGCGCCGTCGCTTCATCGCAGTCGCCGCGCGCCATCCCGAGCTGTCGCGGCTGCACGACTTGCGCACCCGCACCAGCGGCGGAATCGATTTTGTCCAGTTCCACGTGGACCTTCCGGGCGATTACTCCGTTAGCCACGCACACGACATTATCGAGCGGGTGGAGGACGACCTGCGCGGGGCATTCCCCGACGCCGAGGTCCTGATCCATATCGACCCCGAGGGCCATGTCGACGAACCCGCGAACCGGCTGGTCGAGGAAGACCAGTTCCAGCAGCTTGGAGAGAGACCGATGACCAGCCAGACACACGGACGCCCGGCGGACGAAGGAGCGTGAGCTCGCTCTCCTACTGGCACGTCGATGCCTTCGCCGACCGGCCCTTCGCCGGCAATCAGGCAGCGGTGATGCCGCTGTCGTCGTGGCTTCCCGATGCGACGCTGCAGGCGATCGGCGAGGAAAACAGTTTCGCCGAGACCGCCTTCGTCGTCCGCGACACCACCGGCGCCGCTGACTGGGAACTGCGCTGGTTCACGCCAACCAGTGAGGTCGCGCTGTGCGGCCATGCGACGCTCGCAGCAGGTCACGTGCTGCTCGACAAGGCCAACGGATTTTCGAAAGGAGCCGACGATACGGTAACCTTCCGCACCCGCAAGGCCGGCGTGCTCGAAGTGCGCCGCGCCGGCGACGGCTACGAACTGGCACTGCCGATCACGCGTGTCGAAGAGGGTGAGCTGCAATCGCTGCTGAGCGCGCTGCACGTGACCGCGCCGCTGTTCGAATCGGTCAGCGGCGCCGAACAGACGACGATCGTCCTGCTCGAAAACGAAGCGGCGGTGCGGGCCCTGAAGCCCGACATGCGCGCGCTCGGCAAGATCGACCGGATGGTGATCTGTACCGCGCCGGGCGACCCCTCGGGATCGGGTGCGGATATCGTCAGCCGGGTCTTCGTTCCCGCTTGGGGTGTGCCCGAGGACAGCGTGACCGGTTCGGCGCATGCCGCCCTCGCGCCTTTCTGGGCCGAGCGGTTGGGGCGCGACAGCATGAGCGCGTTCCAGGCCTCCAGGCGCGGGGGCACCCTGCAATGCCGGATGGATGGCGAACGGGTGTGGCTCGGCGGGCCGTGCGTGACGGTGGTCGAAGGGCAGTTCCGCCTGCCCGAATAGGCCTCCGGCTGCCCGGATGACGCCTATTGCGCGGGGTAAAGCTCGATCACGTCGTTGATCTGGCGCAGCAGGGCGCGGCGCTGCTCGGCATCCGAATGGCCCAGCCGCACGACCGTCAGCCTCTGCTTGGGCGAGACCACGATGTATTGCCCCATGTGGCCGATCGCGGCGAAGATGCCTTGCGGATCGTCGATCGGGTAGAGCTGGTTTTGCGGATCGGAGGCCTGCGTGTTGAGCCAGATCTGCCCGCCATAGAACGGCGCGGGCGGGCTGGGCTCCAGCATGAAATCGATCCACTTGCGCGGCACCAGCTGGGTGCCGCGATAGCTGCCCTTGTTGCGCAGGAATTCGCCGAAGCGCGCCCAGTCGCGTGCGGTCGCATGGATCGCGCTGCCGCCGATCAGCGTGCCCGACGCATCATATTCCGGGACCATCGAGGTCATGCCCAGCGGACCGAACAGCCGGGTGCGCAGATAGGTGTCGACCGCCTCGCGCCGCTCGTCCGGATCGCTGCTGCCCTCGGTCAGCACATCGGCCGCGATGTCTGCGAGGATGACGGTCGTATTGCTCGAATATTCGAACTTTTCGCCCGGCTCGGCTTCGAGCGGCTGTTCCTTGGCGAAGCTGGCCATATCGTCGCGCTGGTCGAGGAAGAGCATGCGCACCTCGCTCGACTCATAGGGCACATCCCCGCCTTCGGTATGGTCGAGGCCCGACCGCATCTGGAGCAGGTGGCGCAGGGTAATCTCGGCGCGCGCATCGCCCGGGCGCTGCCAGCCTGCCACCGGCGCGGGCGCGTCCAGTTCCAGCGCGCCGTCGGCGATCAGCATGCCGATCATCACCGCAGTGACCGTTTTCGCCATCGACCAGCTGATGAAGCGCGTATCCGCATCATATTCGGGCGCGTAACGCTCTGCCACGATCTCGCCCCCGTGCATCACCAGTGCTGCGCGCGTTTCGCCAAGGCCCTGATTTTCCTCGAACAGGTCGCCGAATTCCATCGCCAGCCGATCACGCCCGACGCCCGGTGAATCGCTAATGACAGCAAGTTCCTCGGCCGTCGGGCCTGGATCGGGTTCGCTCCCGCCGCTGCATCCGGAAAGGGCGATGGCGAGCAGCACGGGGGTTGCAAGCAGGAGGTGGCGGGGCGAAAGCATGGTCGCAGCAAATCGCACGAGAGAAGCCCGCTTGGCAACGACCGAAACCACTCCCGCCGACGTCCATCGAACCTCCCCCGGAAAGCGCCGCCTGTGGCCGCGCATCCTCCTCGTTGCGGCGCTGGTGCTCGCCAGCGTCTTGGCGGTGGCATGGTTCGCCAATCGCGAGGCGATCAACGGCTATGCCACGACCGGCGCGGCCTATGCCGCACGGGTCGGATGCTCGTGCCGCTATATCGGCGGGCGCGATATCGGCGACTGCGCGAAGGACAGGATTGCGGGGATGGAAATGGTCCGTCTCTCGGACGATCCCGCGAGCAAAAGCGTCACCGCAAGCTTTCCTCTCGTCGCCAGCCAGACCGCGCGTTTCCGCGAAGGGTATGGCTGCGTGCTCGAACCTTGGGAAGACTAGGCGCGCCCTGGCGGGGCCTTACGTGGCCAAGCCTTTACGCGGCGGGTTCTGTCGCGTCGATCCAGCCGCCGCCGACCACGCGCTCTCCGGCATAGATCACCGCCGCCTGCCCCGGTGCCACGCCGAATTCGGGCTGGGTGAATTCCAGCGCCACGCTGCCACCTTCGCCGAGCGATCCATCGATCCTCACCGGAACGGGCTTCGCGAGCGAGCGGACCTTGGCGGTCAGCGGCAGGTCGGGCAGCGGCCCGATCCGGTTGGTTTCGACCACGCGCGCGGACTTCGTCGCCAGCATGGCCTTGGGGCCGACGCGGACCTCGGCGGTCTCCGCATCGAGCTCGACCACATAGAGCGGTTCGGGCTGGCCGCCGATTTCGAGGCCCCGACGCTGCCCGACGGTGAAGTGGATCACCCCCGCATGCTCGCCCAGCGTCTCCCCGGTGCGCGCATGGACGATGGTGCCGGGCCTGGCTCCCTCGGGGCGCAGGCCCTTCACGATCTTCGCGTAATTGCCGTCGGGCACGAAGCAGATATCCTGGCTGTCGGGCTTGGCCGCGTTGCGCAGGCCCGCAGCCTCGGCAAGGTCGCGCACCTGCGTCTTGGGCATGCCGCCCAGCGGGAAACGCAGGAAATCGAGCTGCTCCTGCGTGGTCGCGAAGAGGAAATAGGACTGGTCGCGGCTCGCATCCTCGGCCCGCTGCAGTTCGGGGCCGCCGGCTCCGATCGCGCGGCGCACATAGTGCCCGGTTGCAAGGCAATCGGCGTTCAGTTCGCGCGCCATCGCCAGCAGATCGGTAAACTTGGGCCCCATGTTGCAACGAATGCAGGGCACGGGAGTGCGACCCGCGAGATAATCGTCGGCGAACTGTTCCACCACCGTTTCGCGAAAGGCGCTTTCGTGATCGAACACGTAATGGGCGATGCCCAGCCGGTCGGCCACGGCGCGCGCATCGGCGATATCGTCGCCTGCGCAGCACGCGCCCTTGCGGCCGGTCGCCGCGCCGTAATCGTACAGCTGCAGGGTAATGCCGACCACGTCCGCGCCGGTTCTCGCGGCGAGCGCCGCCACTACCGAACTGTCCACTCCGCCCGACATGGCGACCACGATCCGGCAGTCGGCAGGATCGCGGGGCAGATCGAACAGGCGGGCGGCCTCTTCGGCGTTGGAGAGATATGCGGTGTCGGACATAGGCGTTAAGCCTGCGCATATAGCCTTCACCGGCCGCGAGACAAGCGAAGGCGGCCCGATGCGGAACGAGAATGCGCCTCGCGGTTTACCCTATATTGACCATCTCCCCGCTAGACATTTTCCTATGTTCCAAGGACTTGAACATATTTCTGCGGCGAAGGACCCGGCCCTGACCGAAGGTCTCAGGCGCGTCCGCTGGGCGGAGCTTGCCGTTGCGATCCGCCTCTCACGCGATCCGGCCCCTTCCGAGCAAGGGGTGCTGTCTCGCGCCGGACCGTTCTTCGATCGCGGCGAAACCAAATACGAACGCGGCGTTAACCTTAGCTCTTTAGCGCGCCGAAAAGCACCCGGAGATAGCGCTACGCTCAGCGCAGAGCTTTCCCCCAGGCGCACCGAGAGAACCGATGATTGAGAACCAGAAAATCAAACCCGACCAAGTGATCGGCCCGCTGGGCGAGCCGCTGACCCTGGAAGACCTTCCGAGCCCCAAGACCAAGCGCTGGGTGATCCGCCGCAAGGCCGAAGTCGTCGCTGCGGTGAATGGCGGCCTGCTGACGATCGACGAAGTCCTCGAACGGTACGGGCTGACGCTGGAAGAGTTCGCCTCGTGGCAGCGCGCGGTCGACCGGTCGGGCATGCAGGGCCTGCGGGTGACTCGCATCCAGCACTACCGCGACCTGTACGAGCGCCAGCTGAAATACTGAACCGCCGCACGTTTTCGTCGCCGGCCAGCCAATTTTCCACGCGACTATTCCTCGTGGCGCGGGAACTCCCCGTCGCTTAACTCCGTTGCTGCCCCGTAACCCGGACGGGTTCGGCAAAAACAGGAGTTGGGACATGAGTTGGATTATCGCCATTATTATCGGTGGTGTGGCCGGCTGGATCGCAAGCATGATCATGGGCCGCGATGCCTCGATGGGCATTTTCTGGAACATTATCGTCGGTTTGATCGGCTCGCTTATCGGTAACTGGGTCGGCAATGCCTTCCTCGGCGTCGGCGGCCCGATCGGATCGTTCAGCCTCGAAGGCTTCCTCGTGGCCATTCTGGGCGCGGTGATCCTGCTGGCGATTGCCAATCTGGTACAGCGCGGCCGCGTTCGCTAACCAGACCGACGCGAAAAATGACGCTTCGGGGCGGTTCGGCGACATGCCGGACCGCCCTTTTTCGTGTTCGGGGTGCGACGAGGCGCGCGTCTGCAGCGATTGCCCCTCACTTTCCTTCGTCCGGCAGGCTATGCGTTTCGTAGAGCGCCCGATTGCCTGCACTGTATGCTCGGACTAAGGCACCAGTGGATCGCCCCGGGGGATGACGAAGGGGCGAGCTGGTACACCGCCAAAGACAGATGAACTGCCAATCCCGGTCGGTGATGAGGACAAAGAAACGAGCATGACTGCGAGCTACTCAACCACGGCCGAGCAGACCGACGGGGGCGGACGCACCCGCATCATCATCATCATCGTCGCGGTGCTGATCGTCGCCGCGCTGGTGGCGGGATGGTTTTTCCTGAGCGCAACGAACGATGCGCCGGACGAGCCGAGTGCGAACGACCAGGCGCCCGAGATCACCGTGATGCAGCCCGGCAGCGCCACCATCGAAGGCACGATCACCGCCACCGGCACCATTGGTGCGCGGCGCGCGCTGCCGGTCGGTGTGGTCGGCGAAGGCGGGCGCGTCGTTTCGGTCAATGTCGAGCAGGGCCAGTGGGTCCGTGCCGGCCAGGTGCTCGCCTCGATCGACCGGTCGGTCCAGAACGAGCAGGCGCGCGCACAGGCCGCGCAGGTCGAGGTCGCGCGGGCCGATGCCGAACTGGCACAGAACAACCTCGACCGCGCCCTGCAGCTGGTCGAGCGCGGCTTCGTCTCCACCGCCGACGTCGATCGGCTGACGGCGACGCGCGATGCTGCGCGTGCGCGGGTCAACGTGGCGCAGGCCCAGCTGGCGGAACTGCGCGAGCGCAATGCGCGGCTTAACATCGTTGCGCCCGCCGCAGGCCTCGTGCTTCAACGCAATATCGAACCCGGCCAGACCGTGGGCGCGGGCACATCTTCCGCCTTCGTGCTTGCGCAGGGCGGGCAGATGGAATTGCGCGCGCAGGTCGGAGAAAGCGAATTGCAGCGCCTGGGTGTCGGCGTCGAGGCGGAGATTTCGCCGGTGGGCTCGACCCAGACCTACACCGGCCAGATCTGGCAGATCGAGCCGACGGTCGATGAACAGAGCCGCCAGGGCGTGGCACGCATCGCGCTGAACTACGCGCCCGGACTGCGCCCCGGGGGCTTCGCCACCGCGACCATCCGCAGCGGTACGACCGTCGCGCCCCTGCTCCCCGAAAGCGCGGTGATGGCGGATGACGATGGCAGCTATGTCTACATCGTAGACAAGGATAACACGGTTCGTCGCCGTGCGGTCGAAACCGGGATGGTCACTGGCAAGGGCATCGCGATCAACAGCGGGCTTACGGGTAAGGAGCGGATCGTGCTGCGGGCTGGCGGCTTCCTCAATCCCGGTGAACAGGTTAATCCTGTGATGCAGGGCGAGTAGGCGATCATGGATTTCCGCAACATCTCCGCGTGGTCGATCCGCAACCCGGTCATTCCGCTGGTCTTCTTCGCCGCGCTGCTGCTGGCCGGACTGCTCAGCTTCACCCGGATGGACGTGGTCAACAACCCGGAGGTCGAGTTTCCGGCGGTCAATGTCAGCATCTCGCAGCCAGGTGCTGCGCCGACCGAGATCGAGAACCAGATCACGCAGCTCGTCGAATCCGCCGTCCGCTCGATCAATGGCGTGAAGACGATCAACTCGACCGCGTCGGAAGGCAATTCCAACACCTTCATCGAATTCGAGATCGGCACCGATCCCGACGATGCGGTGTCCGAAGTCACCAACGCGATCGACACGATTCGCGGATCGCTGCCCGACGGCATTCTGGAACCGCGCGTGTCGAAGGAGGAAATCTCGGGCGGTTTCCTCGGCATCTTCGCGGTTGAGGCCAACGACATGACGTTGGAACAGCTCAGCTGGTTCATCGATGACGTCGTCGCCAAGCGGCTGCTCGGCGTCGAAGGCATGGCGGAGGTCAACCGCTTTGCCGGGGTCGATCGCGAGATCGAGGTGATCCTCGATCCGCAGAAGATCCAAGCCTACGGGGTTACCGCCAGCCAGCTCAACGGCGTGCTGCGGCAGAACAACCTCAACGCGGCGGGCGGCGCGACCGAAGTGGGTGGCACGCGCCAGTCGGTCCGCGTGCTCGGCAACAGCGAGGATGCCTTCGCCCTCTCGCAGCAGCAGATCCAGCTGGGCGACGGGCGCACGATCAAGCTTGCCGACGTCGCCAACGTGCGCGACGGCTTCTCCGAACAGACATCGATCAGCAAGGTGCGCGACAAGGAAGTCGTCAACTTCGCGATGTCGCGCGCCAAGGGCGCATCCGACGTTTCAACCTACCATGACGCGATGGCCGAGATCGAGAAGATCGAGGCCGAGAATCCCGGGGTCAGGTTCATCCAGCTGTTCGACACGGTCAAATATACCGAGGAACAGTACGAAAGCTCGATCGCAATGATGATCGAGGGCGCGCTGCTCGCGGTCGTCGTGGTGTTCTTCTTCCTGCGCGACTGGCGCGCGACCTTCATCTCCGCTGTCGCGATCCCGCTGTCGGCGATCCCGACCTTCTGGTTCATGGATCTTGCCGGGTTCAACCTGAACTCGCTGTCCCTGCTGGCGCTCGCACTGGTCGCTGGCGTGCTGGTCGACGATGCTATCGTCGAGATCGAGAACATCGTCAGACACATGCGAATGGGCAAGAACGCCTACCAGGCGTCCATCGACGCGGCGGACGAGATCGGCCTGCCGGTGGTGGCGACCAGTTTCTGCATCGTCGCGGTGTTCCTGCCCGTGGGCCTGATGCCCGGCATCTCCGGCCAGTTCTTCAAGAACTTCGGCATTACCGTGGTCATCGCGGTGCTGATGTCGCTGGCGGTCGCGCGGATGATCACGCCGATGCTGGCGGCCTACTTCCTCAAGTCAAAGGGCCATGCCAGCCACGGCGAGGGTCCGGTGATGGACCGCTACATGGGCATCCTTCACTGGTCGCTCGAACGCGGCAAGATGCTCCGCCGGCGCGAAGGGATCGAGAAGCCGCATAAGCGCTTCGCCTACATGATTGCGCTGCTGGTGACGGTCCTGCTGCTGATCGGGGCCGTGGGCGGGGCCTTCTTTGTCTCGCATGGTGCGTTGGGCGGGCTTGGCCTTGCCGACATGGCGGGCAATGCGGTCGCCTCGTCGCCCGATTCGATTGCCGGCACCTTCTACAACCGGCTCGTCGGGATCGCGCAGCTGGTCGCTGCGATGGCGATCGCTTTCGCGGCCGGCTTCGTCCTGCTCAAGCTGCTTGGCCTGGTGAGCGCCATGTTCGGCCGTCGGTCGCGCGAAGTCTGGCGCTACCTCGAGGCGCGCTTCTACGATCACCGCGTGTGGATGCTGATGATTGGCTTCTTCGCGCTGCTGCTGACCGTGCAGCTGTTCATGATGACGCCGAGCGCGTTCCAGCCGACCGTCGATAGCGACAGCAGCCAGGTCCAGATCGAAATGGTGCCGGGCACCACGCTGGAAGATACCGAGGAGGTTGCGGACCGCGTCGCCGCGCTGCTCTACCAGCAGCCCGAGGTCGAGCGCGCGCTCGAGCGCGTGCGGATGGGCAACGCGACGATCTACGTCACGCTCTCGCCCGATCGCGAACGGACCTCGATCCAGTTCGAGCGGCAGCTGGCCCCGACGCTCGCCAGAATTCCCGATGCGCGCGTGCGCTTCCAGTCGCAGCAGGGCGGCGGTGGCGGCAGCGGGCGTGATATCACGGTGATGCTGGCAGGCTCCGATCCGGAGGTGCTGCAGGAAACCGCGTCCGAACTGGTCGAACAGATGAAGGGGCTCGACACGCTGGTCGCGCCGCGCATTGATGCCGACCTGACGCGTCCCGAACTGATCATCACGCCGCGTCCCGATCTCGCAGCGGACCTGGGCGTGTCGACCGCCGCGCTCAGCCAGACGATCCGCATCGCGACGCTGGGCGAGATCGAACAGAACGCGGCCAAGTTCTCGCTCTCCGACCGGCAGATCCCGATCCGGGTGAAGCTGCCCGAAGCCTCGCGCGAAAGCCTTACGACGATCGAGAACCTGCCCGTGCCCACGCTGCGCGGCGGCACGATCCCGCTAAGCCGCGTGGCCGATGTCAGCTTCGGGTCCGGTCCGACGGCGATCCAGCGCTACAACCAGAGCCGCCGCATCCTCGTCGGTGCCGATCTTGCCGAAGGCGTCGTCTCGGGCGAGGCGCGCGCGCAGATCGACGCGCTACCCGCGCTGCAGGAGCTGCCGCAGGGCGTGACCCGCGACGCGGTGGGCGACGAACAGTGGCAGAACGAGCTGGTCACCAGCCTGATGTACGCGGTGATCGCGGGCGTGCTGCTGGTCTTCGCGGTGCTGGTACTGCTGTATAAGCGGCTCATGAGCCCGCTGGTCAACATGACCAGCCTCGCGCTCGCTCCGCTGGGCGGCATTTTCCTCGTCTGGATTGTCGGCCAGCCCCAGTCGATGCCGGTCTATATCGGCGTGCTCCTGCTGCTGGGCATCGTGTCCAAGAACTCGATCCTGCTGATCGACTTCGCGATCGAGGCGATGGCCGGCGGGCAGAGCAAGATGGAGGCAATCCTCGACGCTGGCCACAAGCGTGCCCAGCCGATCGTGATGACGACCTTCGCGATGACCGCAGGGATGATCCCCACCGCGCTTTCAGGCGTGCTGGGATCGGGCGATGGGGCATGGCGCGCACCGATGGGCACGATGGTGATCGGCGGGCTGGTGGTCTCCACCCTGCTCACCCTGCTCATCGTGCCCGCAGGCTTCAGCCTTGCCGACGGCTTTGAGAAACGCGTCGGCCCCTGGCTGCGCGATCGCATGCTCAGCTATCGCCCAGGCGATGCGACCGACTCCCGCCATCGCGGCGCGCCCGGTGACGGCGAAGCGGACCCAGCGCCCGCAGAGTGACCGAGGCACCGCCCACCGGCCCCGCGGGGGGAGCCGTCACGCCCGACCGCGCGCGGGCGATGCGCCGGACGGCAACCCTGATGCTCGTGCTGATGGCGGTAATCTTCGCCGTCAGCCATTGGGCGATGGGGGCCTACCCCCAGTGGGCCCCGGGGCTCGGCTACGCCAATGCCTTTGCCGAGGCCGCAATGGTCGGCGGGCTGGCGGACTGGTTCGCGGTGACCGCGCTGTTCCGCCACCCCCTGGGCCTGCCGATCCCGCACACCGCGATCATCCCGACGAAGAAGGACCGGATCGCGGACACGATGGCGCAGTTCCTGCGCGCCAATTTCCTCACGCCGTCGGTGGTCGCGCGGCGCATGCGGCGCATGAACGTCGCGGCGAGCGCGGGCGAATTCCTGATGCGGAGCGAGGACACCTCCCGCTCGCGCCTGATGGGCGGCGGGGCGGAGCTGGTTGCCGAAGTGCTCGAATCGCTCGATCCCGAACGGCTGGGCCTGCGCGTCCGCTCGGGGCTTGCCGTGCAGCTCTCCAAGGTCGAGCTGGCCCCGCTGCTGGGCGGCTTGCTCGAAAACCTGATCGCCGATGGCCGCCACCGGCCGCTGCTCGACGGGCTGATCCGCTGGGCGGGCCTGACGCTGGAGGACAACGAGGAGGCGGTGCGCGAGATCATCCGCAGTCGCGCGAATTCGGTGCTGCGCTGGACCGGTCTGGACAGCCGCATCTCCAGCTCGGTGCTCGATGGGGTGTATCGCCTGTTGGCGGAGGTGCTGGTCGATCCCGAGCACCCCATGCGCGGTCGGATCGACGCCGCGCTGGTGAAGCTGGCGGTGCAGCTCAAGACCGATCCCGACATGCGCGCGAAGGTCGAAGCCGTGAAGATGGACCTGCTGGAGAACCCGGCGCTGGCCGACTGGTGGATGGGTGTGTGGGAGCGTATTCGCCATTCGCTGATTGCCCGCGCGCGCGATCCCGAAGGCGGGCTGGGGGGCGAACTGCGCGAGGGCCTGCGCGAAGTGGGCAAGGCGCTGCAGGACGATCCGCGCTTGCAACGCCAGATCAACCGCTTCGCACGGCGCACCGCGGTTGGCCTCACCTCACGCTACGGCGCGCAGATCGTGGCGCTGGTGTCCGAAACCGTGAAACGCTGGGATGCGGGCACGGTGACCGACCGGATCGAGGGTGCGGTGGGCCGCGACCTGCAGTTCATCCGCATCAACGGCACGCTGGTGGGCGGGCTGGTCGGCGTGACGCTGCACGCGATCGTACAGGTGTTCTAGCGGGCCATATGGAAATGGGCTGCGCCCGCATAGTAGGACCGGATCGGATTGCCTTGCGAATCGAGCGCGGGTTCGAACTCGGCGCGTGACATGAGCTTTTCACAGGTCAGGTCGGAGAAATCGTCCGGATCAGTCGCTCCGTCGATCGCGCAGCTGGCCGGCATTCCCCGCTCGTCGATAATCAGCCGGAATCGCACGATGCCCTGCCTGCCGGCCTTTGTGGCGGAACGGGGATAGTCCACGTCCCTGATCCATAGGCCGGGATTGTTTTTGGGAGTCGCCCTTCGTTGAAGCTCGCGGTGGGCAGCAATGTCGACCCCCCATTCGGCAACGAGGCTTTCCATGCAATTGTCCATCACTGCGAGAGCCTTATCCATCGGCCCGGTCGCGAGACGGAGGGGTCTGCGTCGCCGCTCGATCTCGAGCCACTCGATCCGGGCTGCGCGCTCGGCGGAAAACTTGCCTGTGAAGACGTTCACCGGCGCAGGAGGGACGTATTCTTCGTCCCGATCCGCGAGCGCATCGCTCGTCACTTGGCCGAAAGCGCCGATCGTGAACAAAGCTGCTAACCCGTACTCACCGAGGGTGCCGGAGAAAGCCGATGTTTCGCGCTCCTCCTCGTGAGGTCCAAACCGATACGTGATTTCCTCGACGGATGAGGGCAAGCGCAGCTTCTCGACGGGGGAGCCCGCCACGGTGGTCTCAAAGGTCCCCGCGGGCTGATGCTGTTCCATCATCAGAACGACTTTATCGTCCCCCTCGCCGAAGATGCGCACCAGCTTGCAGCTGGTGGGCGAATAGTCGGCATGCCAGTTCGAGGACGGCTGAAGTGTTTCCGGTTCCTTTTCCTTCGCTGCCATTGCGGGCCAAGAAAAAACCGCCGCGAAGGCAAGAACCCCCGCGGCGGTCAGCGATGTCGTTACTTTACCGATCATATCGCGAAGACTATTCGCGCATTGCGACCGGATCAAGACAGTATGTTACAGCTTCTCGGTCAGCTCCGGCACGGCCTTGAACAGGTCGGCGACCAGGCCGATGTCCGCGACCTGGAAGATCGGTGCGTCCTCGTCCTTATTGATCGCGATGATCGTCTTGGAATCCTTCATCCCTGCAAGGTGCTGGATCGCGCCCGAGATGCCGATCGCGAAATAGGCTTCCGGCGCGACGATCTTGCCGGTCTGGCCGACCTGGTAGTCGTTGGGGACATAGCCCGCATCGACCGCCGCACGGCTCGCGCCGATCGCGGCGCCCAGCTTGTCTGCCAGCGGCGTGATATATTCCTCGAACGTCTCCGCATCCTTCAGCGCACGGCCGCCCGACACGACCACGCTCGCGCTGGTCAGTTCGGGACGCTCGCTCTTGGCGAGTTCACGACTGATGAATTCGGAGGTGCCAGCATCGCCGGTGGTCTCCACCGTCTCGACAGTCCCGCTGCCGCCTTCGGCTTCGGCCTTGTCGAACGCGGTACCGCGCACGGTCAGGACCAGCTTGTCTTCGGTGCTTTCGACCGTCGCGATCGCGTTGCCTGCGTAGATCGGGCGGGTGAAGGTCTTTTCGCCTTCGACCGACAGGATGTCGGACACCTGCATTACGTCGAGCAGCGCGGCGACGCGCGGCGCGATGTTCTTGCCGGTGGTGGTGGCGGGCGCGACGAAAGCGTCGTGATCGGCCATCAGCTTGGCAGCGAGCGGGGCGACGTTTTCGGCCAGCATGTCCTTGTAGGCGGCGTCGTCCGCGAGGTGGACCTTGCCCACGCCCGCGATCTTGGCGGCTTCGTCGGCCACGCCGCTGCAATTCGCGCCGACGACCAGCAGGTGAACCTCGCCCAGCTTGGACGCGGCGGTCACCGCTGCAAGCGTCGCATCCTTCACGCTTTCATTGTCGTGTTCGACCAGAACCAGAGTTTTCATATTCGTTTCCTTACCATCGGGCCCGTCCGCAGCGTTCCTGTCGAAGCGCTCAAAACGGGCCGTCCGCGCGCGGCCTCAACCGTGCGCGCGGACGGAGATTGAGTTGCTTCAAGCGATGCCCAGCGCCTTCACCTTGGCGACCAGCGCATCGACATCCTCGACCTTTTCGCCCGCCTGGCGAACCGGCGGTTCGGAGACGTTGGTGGTCTTGAGGCGCGGCGCGGTGTCGACGCCGAAATCGGCCGGGCTCTTGGTGTCGAGCGGCTTCTTCTTTGCCTTCATGATGTTGGGCAGCGAGGCGTAGCGCGGCTCGTTCAGGCGCAGGTCGGTGGTGACGATGGCAGGGAGCGTCAGCTTGACCGTTTCGAGGCCGCCATCGATCTCGCGCTTCACGGTGACGCTTTCGCCATCGAGTTCGATCGTGTTGGCGAAGGTCCCCTGCGGACGGTCGAGCAGTGCGGCCAGCATCTGGCCGGTCTGATTGCTGTCGTCCGAGATCGACTGCTTGCCCAGCAGGACGAGGCCCGGCTGTTCCTCTTCGACGATCGCCTTGAGGATCTTGGCCACGGCCAGCGGCTCGACCTCATCGTCGGTCTCGACGAGGATCGCGCGGTCGGCACCCATGGCGAGCGCGGTACGCAGCGTTTCCTGCGCCTTTGCCGGGCCGATGGAGACGGCGACGATTTCTTCCGCGTTGCCCGCTTCCTTGATCCGGATCGCTTCTTCGACCGCGATCTCGTCGAACGGGTTCATGCTCATCTTGACGTTGGCGAGGTCGACCCCCGAACCATCCGCCTTGACGCGCGGTTTGACGTTGTAATCGATCACCCGCTTGACGGGGACGAGTATCTTCATTGTGTTTTCCCTTTCGCGTGTCGGCCGGGTTTTGCCCACCGGGCCGCAGAATGTCCCGACTTTCTAATGGCTGGGGGCGGTGTTGCGTTCCGGGAACAGCGCCGTCAAGTGCAGCCGCGCAGGCGCGCTTTGGCGTAGCGTAAGGTTGGGCGTCGGCACCTGCATCCCGGCTGGCGAAACCCCTTGCGAATCATGTTAAGGGCCGATCCGAACCCCTCACCGACCAAGGTTTTGCATCACTATGTCCGACACCCCGAAAAGCGTTTGCGGCATTCTGGACCGGCTGGCCGAGATCGGGGGCGGTAATGACAAGGTCACCTTGGGCGATATCGTCGGCGCGTTCGGCAGCCGGTCCTACGGCCCGGTCCTGCTGGTGCCTGCCCTGATCGGCATATCGCCGCTCGGGGGCATTCCCGGCGTACCGACTTTCCTCGCGGTGACGCTTCTGCTGTTTGCTGTGCAGATGGTCTTCGGCAAGCAGCACCTGTGGTTGCCGGGGGTTCTCAAGGACCGTTCGGTCGAGGGAGAGAAGCTCGCCGATGCAGCTCGGAAGATGGAGAAGGTCGGCAACTGGCTCGACAAGCTGTTCCATGGCCGGCTGACCATGTTTACCGGCAGGACGGCGGGCCGGCTCGCCGCGATCGTGATCTCGCTGCTGTGCCTTTCGATCCCGCCGCTCGAGCTGTTGCCGTTTGCGGTTGCGCTGCCGATGGCGGTCATCGGCGCGTTCGGTATCGCGCTGACCGTGCGCGACGGGCTGCTGATGCTGGTCGCCTTTATCGGCAGCGGCGCTGCCTTCTACATCCTGATTACGAAGGTCGTGCTCGGGATGCTGATGGGCGATGGTTCGGGCGGCGGCAGCGGCGGGATGTTCTAGCCACCCGCCGCGCCGGCCCGTACCTTACTTGCCCTTGTTGACCTCGGCCACGATCTTGCGCGCGGCATCGCCAAGATCGTCGGCGCTGACGATCGCGAGGCCCGAATTGTCGAGGATCTGCTTGCCGGCCTCGACATTGGTACCTTCGAGGCGGACCACCAGCGGAACCTGGATGTTCACTTCCTTGGCGGCTGCGACGATGCCTTCGGCAATGATGTCGCACTTCATGATGCCGCCGAAGATGTTGACGAGGATGCCTTCGACCGCCGGATCCTTGAGGATCAGCTTGAACGCAGCCGTCACCTTCTCCTTGTTGGCGCCACCGCCCACGTCGAGGAAGTTGGCCGGGAACGCGCCGTTCAGCTTGATGATGTCCATCGTCGCCATGGCGAGGCCGGCGCCGTTGACCATGCAGCCGATATTGCCGTCGAGCTTGATGTAGGCGAGGTCGTACTCGCTCGCCTCGACCTCGGCCTCGTCTTCCTCGGTGACGTCGCGCAGCGCTTCGACGTCCTTGTGGCGATACATGGCGTTCGAATCGAAGCTCATCTTGGTGTCGAGCACGGTCAGCTGGCCGTCCTTCGTTTCCACCAGCGGATTGATCTCCAGCATCGCGCAGTCATAGGCGAGGAAGGCTTCGTAGAGCTGCTTGGCCAGCTTCTGCGCCTGCTTGTTGAGGTCGCCTTCCAGCTTCAGCGCAAAGGCCACCGCGCGGCCGTGGTGCGGCATGAAGCCCTGCGCCGGGTCGATGGTGATCGTGGTGATCCGCTCGGGCGTTTCATGCGCGACGGTCTCGATGTCCATGCCACCCTCGGTCGAGGCGACCATGGCGACTTCGCCGCTAGCGCGGTCGACGAGCAGCGCGAGGTAGTATTCCTTGGCGATGTCGACGCCGTCGGTGACGTAGAGGCGATTAACTTCCTTGCCTGCGTCGCCCGTCTGCACGGTGACCAGCGTGTTGCCGAGCATTTCGCGCGCAGCCGATTCGACCTCGTCGATCGACTTGGCGAGGCGCACGCCGCCACTTGCATCGGGGCCCAGTTCCTTGAACTTGCCCTTGCCGCGGCCGCCGGCATGGATCTGCGCTTTCACGACATAGAGCGGTCCGGGCAGCTGCTTCGCGCCTTCGACCGCTTCTTCCACATTCATCGCGGGGATGCCCTTGGGGATGGCGATTCCGTGTCCGGCGAGCAGTTCCTTGGCCTGGTATTCGTGGATATTCATGGGGGCGCTTCGTCCTTTGCGGGATGGATCTTCGGCGAAAAGGTTTTCGCGTCGCGCATAAGCATGGATGCGGGCGCTTGAAAAGGGCGCTGTCCCGACGCACATGCCGCCGCGTCGTCATGATCGATTATACACGCCTCGATGCGATCGTCCGGGAAGCCGGGCGAATCGCCATGGACCTCTGGCCGGGTGCCGGAAACAGCGTGGAAAGCTGGGACAAGGGCACGAACGATCCGGTCTGCGAGGCCGACGTTGCCATCGACCGCTTCCTGAAGCGTGAATTGTCGGCCCTGCTGCCGAGCGCGGGCTGGCTGTCGGAAGAAACGACCGACCAGGCCGACCGCCTTGCCGACCGGCTGGTCTGGGTGGTCGACCCGATCGACGGCACGCGCGATTATCTGCGCGGACGCACCGGCTGGGCGGTCTCTGTCGCGCTGGTCAGTTCGGGCCGTTCGCTGATCGCCTGCCTCGAGGCGCCAGCCCGGGGCGAAAGCTGGCAGGCCACTGCGGGCCGCGGCGCCACGCGCAACGGGGAGCGGCTGATCGCATCGACGCGGACGCAGTTCGAGGGCGCGCGCGTACCCGCTGCCGATCTCGCGGCGGAGGACAAGGTTCTCGCGCAGGTCGACCAGCCCAACGGCATCGCCCTGCGCGCCGCGATGGTGGCCGCGGGTGAGGCAGACCTGCTGGCGACCATGCGCTGGGGTTACGAGTGGGATATCGCCGCCGCGACGCTGATCGCGCGCGAGGCGGGGGCGGCGGTGAGCGACATTTTCGGCCAGCCGCTGGGCTACAACAAGCGCGATCCACGCAGCTTCGGCCTGCTGGTGTGCGCCCCCAAGCTGCAGCCTGCGGCGATCGAGCATTTCGGCGCACGCGCCCGAGAGCGGCTGGGCAACGCCCGCGGGCCGAAATAGCGCACGCCACATTTGTGCGGATGTGAAAAGGGCCGACGCATCGCTGCGCCGGCCCCGTCCTGTCTGATGATGACGCTGGCGCCTAGTTGCGCGCTGCGTTCACCTGTTCCTGGCTGATCGGAACGATCTTGATCTCGACCCGGCGGTTGAGCGGTTCGTTCACGCCGTCGGCGGTCTGCACACGCAGGTACTGCGGGTCTTCGCCATAGCCGCGGGTCGCGATGCGCGAACGCGAAACGCCCCGGCGGACGAGATAGTCTGCCACGGCCTGTGCGCGGCGTTCCGACAGATCCTGGTTGTAGCCTGGCTGGCCGGTCGTGTCGGTGAACCCGTACACGTCGATCAGGCTGTTGGGATACTGGATCATGCTGTTGGCGATCGTATCGAGCGTGCGCTGGAAATTGGCATTGATCGTCGACGAATTGGTCGAGAAGGTCACGCCGTCGGGCAGGCGGACGAGGATGGCTTCCTGGTCGCCGATTTCCTCGACGTCGACGCCGCTGCCTGCAGTCTGTTCGTCGAGTTCGCGGATCTGGTCGTCGAACTGGTCGCCGATGACCGCGCCGGCGCTACCGCCGATGCCCGCGCCGATGATGCGTGCGGCATCGCCGCCGATCACGCCGCCCAGCAGGTAGCCAAGGGTACCGCCAATGGCGGCGCCGGCGGCGGTGCGGGAGAAGGTGCGTTCGCCGGTGTTAGGATCGGTCACGCAAGCGGAGGTGCTCACCAGGGCGGCAACGGCCACCGAGGAGAGAATGATGCGGGGGGTCTTCATAGGTTTTTCTGTCCCTCTTTTATATCTTCATGCGCCGTGATGCGCACGCACGTCGGCGCCAGCGTTCCACCTACGCTCGCCCAATCCGTAACGCCGCCCTGGTCGGCCCGGTTCCCACAGCAGCCCGCGCATGAACCGCTGCTGTGCGTGCCATTGGCGGGATGACGGCTGGCGTGGCGCCTCTTTTGTGCTAGCGCACAGGAACCGTGACACCTTTCCCCTGGACAGACCTTCTCATCATCGCCTGCCTGATCGTGCTCAACGCGGTCTTTGCGATGTCGGAACTGGCGATCGTTTCCGCCAAGACCACGCGCCTGCAGGCGAAGGCGGAGCGTGGCAGCGCCGCCGCTGCCACCGCACTGGAGCTGGCGGGCGATCCCGGCAAGTTCCTCTCTACCGTGCAGATCGGCATCACCCTGGTGGGCATCATCTCGGGTGCCTATTCCGGCGCCAGCCTCGGCGGCCCGATCGGCGAGCGGCTGGAAGGTCTGCTGGGGATGTCTCCCGACCTGGCCGCCCAGGCAGGGTTCGCGCTGGTGATCGCGCTGACCACCTATGCGACGCTGGTGATCGGCGAGCTGGTGCCCAAGCAGCTTGCCCTGCGCGCGGCGGAGCCGATCGCCCTCGTCATGGCGCGGCCGATGAAGTGGCTCGCGATCATCGCCGCGCCGGTCGTGTGGGTGCTCGATTTCTCCTCCGCCACCATCGTCCGCCTGTTCGGCGTGCGTCCCGGCGGGCAGTCCAGCGTCACTGCGGAGGAACTGCAGATGCTGTTCGCCGAAGCGACCCGCAGCGGCGTGCTGGAAGCCGAACAGAGCGCGATCCTGAAGGGCGTCGTGCGCCTTGCCGACCGGCCGGTGCGCGAACTGATGACTCCGCGCACGGAGGTCGACTGGGTCGACGCGAGCGCCGACCGCGGCGAGATCGAACAGACCTTCGCCGAAAGCCCGCATTCGCTGATGCCGGTCGGCGAGGGATCGCCCGACCGGATCATCGGCGTGGTCAAGGTGCGCGACGTGCTGGCGGCGATGGTTGCCGGCGGGCCCTTCGCGCTGGCGGACATGGTCAAGCGAGTGGAGGTCGTTCCCGATCAGCTCGATGCGATGGACGCGCTGCGCGTGCTCCAGCAGGCCGATGTCGCGATGGCGATGGTGCACGACGAATACGGCCATCTCGACGGGATCGTCACCCCGATCGACCTGCTGACTGCGATCGTCGGCCAGTTCGAAAGCGACAAGGACCAGGGCGAGATCCCCGAAGTGATCGAGCGCGCGGACGGATCGCTGCTGGTCTCCGGCAGCCTCTCCGCCGAGGAACTGCGCGATCGCCTCGATCTCGATTACGGGGAAGACCGCGACTTTGCGACGGCAGCCGGGTTCGCTTTGTGGGTGCTCAAGCACCTGCCCGAGGAAGGCGAGGTCTTCACCCACCAGGGCTGGCGGTTCGAGGTGGTCGACATGGACGGCCGCAAGATCGACAAGCTGCTGGTCCAGCGGATCGATCCCGAGGGCGATTCCGCGGACCGGGACGGCTGATAAATCCTCGACCACGGAACCGCGCCTGCGCCGGGGCCTTTGGATAGTATGACCAAATCCCGCGACATCTGGCTGATCACCAACGAGGGCAGCGGCTCTGTACGTGAAGAGCTGCTTTCCGACCTGCACGAAGCGTGCGAGCGATCCGACCTGTGCATTGCCGAGCGCACGACCTTCCCGCGCGATTCGATCCCCACTCCCGAGCAGCTTGAGGATCGCGGCGTCGAAACCGTGGTGACGCTTGGTGGCGACGGCACGATCAATGCCGTTGTCGCCGCGCTGGCGGGGTGGAGCGGTGCCGTCCTCCCCCTGCCGGGCGGAACGCAGAACCTGCTGACCCACCGCCTGCACGGCGATGCCGTGGTGCACGAGGTTCTGCATGCCTTCGCGACGGGCAAGGCGCGCAGGTCTCGCCCCAAGATCATCCGCAGTGCGCAAGGCATCGCGCTGGCCGGGTTGCTCGTCGGCCCCGGCACCAGCTGGAACGAGGTG
The DNA here is from genome assembly GCF_054655655.1 of Alteriqipengyuania triglochinis. Classification (NCBI taxonomy): domain Bacteria; kingdom Pseudomonadati; phylum Pseudomonadota; class Alphaproteobacteria; order Sphingomonadales; family Erythrobacteraceae; genus Alteriqipengyuania; species Alteriqipengyuania triglochinis. Next base: position 304,477 of record NZ_BAAHNC010000002.1, on the reverse strand, counting down.
CGCGAGGCGCTGCGTGCGGGCGATCCTTCGGCCATGCTCTCCGCCACGGGCACCGCGCTGCAGGATACCACCGGCATGCCTCCCGTGCGGATCGCAGAGCCCGATGCGGGCGAGCGGGAGGGATATCCCATCCTCGAGCTTGTGCCGCATGCCGGGGGCCTCGATGTGGCGGCCTATCACGCGCGCACCGGCGCCGATTTCCTTGCTCAGACCTGGGCCCTGTTGCGGCAGGAGTTCCGCGAGGGCCCGCACGATACCTATGGGCCCTTCGACCGGCTGGTGCTGGAAAGCACCGGAGACGAGCCGCTCGACCTGCTGCTCGACGGCGAACCTGCCCATGGGCAGGAACGGGAGGTCTTCACGCTCGACGCCTGCCCGGTCGACTTGATCGAGACACTGATGGAAGGTGCCTGAACCCGTGCCGGAAAATCCTGCGGATACTCTGCTGTTTCACGTCAGCGACATCCATTTCGGGCTCGAGAATAACGAGGCGCTCGACTGGTTCGCCGCCGAGGTCGCGCGCCTGAAGCCGGCCGCGATCACGATCACCGGCGATCTGACGATGCGCGCGCGGCATCACGAATTCAGGGCGGCCGAACAGTGGATCGGAATGCTCGCCCCGCCGGTCACTCTCGACGTCGGCAACCACGACATGCCCTACTTCAACCTGATCGAGCGTTTCCTTGCGCCGTACAAGCGCTTCGGCCGGCTGCGCGACGTGGTCGAGCGCGAGATCGACCTGCCCGGGATCGCGCTGGTCCCGCTCAAGACGGCGGTGCGGATGCAGCCGCGCTTCAACTGGTCGAAGGGCTGGGTGACGAGCGATGCGCTGGAAAAATGCCTCACGCGGATCGACGCCCTGCCGAAGGGAACGCGTGCGCTGGTCACCGTACACCACCCGCTGCGCGAAGTCGGCACGCAGGGAACCGCGCTGACCCGCGGCGGTTCGAAAGCGCTCGCCGAACTGGCCAAACGCAACGTGCTCGGCGTGCTGTCGGGCCACGTCCACGATGCCTTCGATATCATGGAGGATACCCCGCACGGGCCGGTGCGCATGATTGGTGCGGGGACCTTGTCGCAGCGTTTGCGCTCCACTCCGCCCAGCTTCAACGAGCTGCACTGGGACGGCGAAAGCCTGCGTGTATGCATTCGCACGCTGGAAAATATCGAGGACGAGGCGATGAAGATCGACGACGTGCCCGAAGACGCACATCCGCCCCGCGAAGAAGGCGAGCCGGTCGCGCCGGTCGGTGCGGTTCCGCGGACCGATCCGCCGGTGAGCTGAGGCATCGGATGCACGTGCCGCTGTGCTATCGATAGAACGTGCATATCGAGACCGACAGGCTCCTGATCCGTTCGCTCCGTGAAGATGACATCGAGGCATACCACGCGATTGTGCGGGACCAGCGGGTCACCCGTTACCTGGGAGATGGTCAGCCGCACAGCAGGCAGGCTGCGTCGAACTATATCCGCGACTGTATCGAACGAGAAAAAGGTCAGGATCTCACGCGTTATGCGGTGACCGACAGGGAGAGTGGCGCAGTCATCGGATTTTGCGGCTCAAGCGCATCTCCGGCCTTGTCGATTTTGGCTACCGATTCTGCCCTGGTGTCTGGGGGCGTGGCATTGCCACCGAGGCCGGAGCGGCGGTTCTCGAATACGGGCGGGACAATCTTGGGCTCACCCAGATTACCGCGCTCGCCTTCCCGGAGAATGCCGGCTCGATCTCTGTGCTCCGAAAGCTACGGTTTCTTGATTGGACGAATCCCGCATCCGCAGACGATTGCTATGTCTGGTTTCGACAAGAGATCTGATGCACGGCTTTTGCAACGCCGACGCCGGTTAAACAAAAAGGGCGGCGCCTCGCGGCACCGCCCCTCCTGGTGATTGGTTGGCCTTGTAGCTTAACGCTTCGAGAACTGGAAGCTGCGGCGTGCCTTGGCGCGGCCGTACTTCTTACGCTCGACCACGCGGCTGTCGCGGGTCAGGAAGCCTGCCGACTTGACCGTGCTGCGCAGCGCGGGCTCGTACTTGGTCAGCGCCTGGCTGATGCCGTGCTTCACCGCACCGGCCTGGCCCGAAAGGCCGCCGCCGCGCACGGTGGCGACGACATCGTACTGACCTTCACGATCGGTGATCGCGAACGGCTGGTTGATCACGAGGCGCAGCGTGGGGCGGGCGAAATACTTCTCCTGCTCCTTGCCGTTGATCGTGATCGTGCCCTTGCCGGGCTTGACCCAGACGCGGGCAACGGCGTCCTTGCGGCGACCGGTGGCATAGGCGCGGCCCTGCTTGTCCAGCTCCTGCTCGCGCAGCGGCGCGGTGCTTTCGGCCACCACGGCGGCGTCGGCGGCAGGCGCGTCGCCCGCGATGTTCGCCAGATCGGCGAGATCGCGCACGCTCTCGGTCTTCGGTTCTTCCTGGTTGTTGTTTTCGTCGGCCATTATGCGACAGCCTTGTTCTTGCGGTTCATGGAAGCAACGTCGAGCGTCTCGGGCTTCTGGCCCTCGTGCGGGTGCTCGGTGCCGGCATAGAGGTGCAGCGCCTTCATCTGCTGGCGACCCAGCGGGCCGCGCGGGATCATCCGCTCAACCGCCTTTTCCAGCACGCGCTCGGGGAACTTGCCCTCGAGGATCTTCGCGGGCGTCGTTTCCTTGATGCCGCCGGCATAGCCGGTGTGCTTGTAATACTTCTTCTCGCCCATCTTGCGGCCGGTGAACTTCACCTTGTCCGCATTGAGGACGATCACGTGATCGCCGCAATCGACGTGCGGGGTGTAGCTCGGCTTGTGCTTGCCGCGCAGGTGGTTCGCGATGATCGCGGCGAGGCGGCCGACCACGAGGCCTTCCGCGTCGATCACCAACCAGTTCTTTTCGACCTCGGCCGGCTTGATCGACCGGGTCATCTTGCTGAGCGCCTTCATGGCTATCGTGTCCCTCGAGTATTGGGGGGTCTCGCCGGAGGTAGAAACGGGCGTTGCGCCGAGTCGTCCTGCCGGTCGTGGAGCGCGCTAATGCGTCCGAAGGCGTCTCAAGTCAAGCAATCATGCGGTATAGGCGAGAGGTATTATGGTACCGCATCCGCAATCGCCCAGCGGTCCCGGCCCTTTCGGGTGATCTCGCCGGTGGTCGTTTCCGCCTCGCGCAGGAAGCTTACCATCAGGCCGGTGGCCGGATCGGCCTCGGTCTTTTCGCGCATCGTCACGGTGCCTTCGGTCCCGTCGGGCACGGCAATCGCGCGGCTGGCGCTGGAATCTCTCGGGACGGGGAAAAACAGGTCGCGCGGCAGCAGGGTCAGCCAGTCATGGCCGCGATCCGAGATGTCCCGGATGAACTGGCGCGATGCGGCCTCGGGCGCGACGCCGGCCGTCCGCTCGTGTGCGTAGTCCAGCGCCGCGGTTACGGCCGTTTCCGGCAGGGCGGGCGCAGCGGAGCCCGGATCGGCGGGAAGGATCGAACCTTCGGCGTCGAGCCTCAGCGGCAGGAAGCCGCTCTCCACCCGGCGACGTTCGAGATCGGCGAGCGCGGCGAGTGCGGGCGGCGCGGCGACCTCCACGGCGATCTGGGTCCCGTTGACCAGGGTTGTGCCGTTCCCAGCCGGTGCGAAGGAAATCCGCCACTGCCGGGTGGCCTCGACATACAGGGAATCGGGCAGGCTGCGACACAGGGCACGCGAAAGGATGAACTCACCCGCGATAGTACCTGCCCGCAACGCGCCGGGTAGCAGAGCCATCGCTCCGACACCGGCGAGAAAGCCGCGCCGCCCGATCGACGCTCTCATTGCAGGAGTTCGGCGAGCCAGGGGCCGGTCGCCGAGCCGCTCGCATCGGCGCGCCAGCCGAGGATCGCCGGCGTATCGTAGGGGTGCAGATCATCGAGCCGCGCGACCGCCGCATCGAGCCGGTCCGCGTGGGTCTTGAACAGCACCGCGATTTCCTCGCCTTGGCCGCGTTCGCCATCCCATTCGAATAGGGCCTCGATGCGGCCGATCACATTGGCGCAGGCGACGAGGCGTTCATCGAGCAGTTTGGCGGCCACCGCTTTTGCATCCTCCCGGCTTGCGAAAACGGTGTAGATCAGCGCGCTCACGCCGTCGGCTCGCCGATCCGCTGACCGATCGCGTGCGCGGCAGCCGCCGTCGCGGCGACCAGCAACGCGCCTGTCACCTGGTGCGCAACCGCAATCCACAGCGACACTCCGGTGATAACGGTGGTAATGCCGAGCAGCACCTGTCCGGTGGCGAGCCCCATCAGCGCCTTGCCGGCGTTGCCCCCACGCGGGAGGGCCTTGAAGCCCAGCCAGAGCAGCATGGCAAATGCCGCCCAGGCGAACCAGCGGTGGAGGAAGTGGAGCAGGAAGGGATCGTGGGTCACCGCCCACAAGAGCCCGCGTGCCATATCCGCTTCGGGCAGGAGGCGCCCCTGCATCAGCGGCCAGGTGTTCGAAGCCAGCCCCGCATTGAGGCCCGCGACCCACGCGCCGAGCAGGATCTGGACGAACAGCACTCCGCCCGCGGCCATAGCGAAGGGCCGCAAGCGCGCAGGGCGTGCGGTGCGATCACGGTTCAGCGCATGAAGGTCGAGAGAGGTCCATACGAGGCCCGCAAGGGTAAAGAGTGCGGTGCACAGATGGACCGAAAGCCAGAAATGGCTGACGTCCGTCATCGTCCCGCCGAGGCCGGAGCGGACCATCAGCCAGCCGAAGACACCCTGCAACCCGCCCAGCGCAAGCAGCGCGAGCAGGCGCGGCTTGTAGCCCTGCGGGATCCAGCCTCTAACCCACGCGAATGCGAGCGGCAGGGCGAAGACGAGGCCGATCACCCGCCCGATGAGGCGGTGAAACCATTCCCAGAAGAAGATGTTCTTGAAATCGGCGAGCGTCATGCCTGCCGGGCCCGCCTCGAAACGGTATTCGGGGGTGGCCCGATACCGGGCGAACTCGGCCTGCCACGCCTGGTCGCTGAGCGGGGGCAGCACACCCGTCACCGGGTCCCATTGGGTGATCGACAGGCCCGATTCGGTGAGCCGGGTGATCCCGCCGACCGCGACGATCAGTACGACCATCGCCGCGACGAGGAGGAGCCACCACGCCAGCCAGCCCGGCCGGTCGTGGTCCTGGGCGTGAACGCCCGAATGGGGAAGGGAGGCTGTAGCCATCCGGTATGAATGCGTATTGCGGCAAAAACTTGCAAGCGCGTCGAAAGGGAATTTCGCACCCCCGTGCCTTGTAAAATGAAACAACATCACATATCTGTCGCTCCATGAACTTCCGGAGCCTTTCGAATCGCATCAGGCTCGATGCGCTGGGCATCGCCCTGTCTACGCTGTGTGCGGTGCATTGCGTGCTGACGATCGTGGTGATCTCCTCGCTCGGCCTCGCAGGCGGCTGGCTGCTCGCGCCAGAGCTGCACTGGTGGGGGCTGGCCGCCGCGACGATCATTGCCGGAGTCGCGATCGGCATCGGGGCCGTGCGCCATCGCCGCCGGATGCCCTTCGTCGTGGCGATGACCGGCCTGACCTTCATGGGCGGCGCGCTGGCTGCCCCGCATGGCGTGCAGGAGGCCGTGCTGACGATCATCGGCGTGGCGCTGGTGTCGCTCGGCCATGTCCTCAACCTGCGTCATTCGCCGCGCGCTCATGCGCGCCGAAGCTTGCGCCAATCGCGCTGAGCCCTATGTCGCTCGTGCCATGAGCGACACCAAATCGATTCAGCTGAACGGCGAGAGCTGCACCACCTCCGCCTCCGACATTGCCGCGCTGGTGCGCGACCTCGGCTTCGCGCCCGAAAAGGTCGCGGTCGAGCATAATGGCGAGATTGCGCCCCGCTCGCAGCTTGGCGAGATTGCGCTGGCCGATGGCGATCGGCTGGAGATCGTCCACTTCGTCGGTGGCGGCGACCATGTGCGTGAAGAGAACGACAGCTGGAGCGTTGCGGGGCACACCTTCCACTCGCGGCTGATCGTGGGCACCGGGAAGTACAAGGACTTCGCGCAGAACGCCGCCGCGCTCGAAGCGAGCGGGGCGGAGATCGTCACGGTGGCGGTCCGCCGGGTGAACGTGTCCGATCCCAACCAGCCGATGCTGACCGATTTCATCGACCCCAAGAAGGTCACTTACCTGCCCAACACCGCCGGTTGCTTCACCGCCGACGAAGCGGTGCGCACGCTGCGCCTCGCGCGTGAGGCGGGCGGCTGGGACCTCGTGAAGCTGGAAGTGCTGGGCGAGGCGAAAACGCTCTACCCCGACATGCGCGAAACCCTGCGCGCGACCGAGACGCTGGCGAAGGAAGGCTTTCACCCGATGGTCTACTGCGCGGACGACCCGATCGCCGCGAAGCAGCTGGAAGAGGCGGGTGCCGTCGCGATCATGCCGCTGGGCGCGCCGATCGGCAGTGGGCTGGGCATCCAGAACCGGGTGACGATTCGCCTGATCGTGGAAGGGGCCAATGTGCCCGTGCTGGTGGATGCGGGCGTAGGCACTGCATCGGATGCGGCGGTGGGGATGGAGCTGGGCTGCGACGGCATCCTCATGAACACGGCGATCGCCGAGGCGAAGGACCCGATTCGCATGGCCCGCGCGATGAAGCTGGCGGTGCAGGCCGGGCGCGATGCCTATCTTTCCGGACGGATGGCCACGCGCAAATATGCCGATCCCAGCAGCCCGCTCGCCGGACTGATCTAGCCCGCGCGCAGCCTGCGGGTACTCTTCGCCCCGACGCGCGGATCGCACGCTTAGCGGATTGTTTACCAAGTTCGGCGAAACATGGTTCCATCGAATCACGGCCCGATGGAGCGGCACGATGGCGACGACGAACAATACCACCAGCCTGAGCATCGCCGAGATGCGCGAATTCGCGAGCTTCAGCGCCTGCGAACAGCGCTTTATCCGGCGTAATCTCGATGTCGGGCTTGGGCGGTGCGACGCGTTCAAGCTGTGGGCCCGAAATACAACGGAGAATGTCGCGATTCGCCGCCAGTACGTCGCCTATCAGGACCTCAAGGCGATGCGTCACGCAATCCCCGAGACCGACGCGAACGACTTGATCGGGCCTTTCATCGGCCAGCTCTCGCGCCTCGCGGCCTTCGATCTGGCGCAGGAGCGAATCGACGGTTTCTCGCCCTTCCGCTTCCTCTACGAACGCCTGCTGGGCGCGCAGGTCCGCCCGTGGCTGCCGAGTGCGTTCTGCGCCGGTGCCGCGATGCCGCAGCTGCGGCCTGCCCGCCGCAAACTGCTGCTGCAGTCGCTGAGCGAAGCTGCCGCAACCGCGCCGGCATGGTCCAATCGCGCGCCGAGCTTCTTCCCCGAATATGTCGCGCTGGAAGACGAGGCCGCCTGAGCGACGCACGGGCGACCCGCGCGCGCACCCTTCCACCACCAGAGCGGTGACGGCTTTGTCACCTTCGTCGAACCGCCCCCGTCAGCTGCGGTACAATCCGTCGAGCCGGTCGCCATAGCGTTCGCGGATCTTGTGCCGGCGGATCTTCATGCTTGGCGTGAGTTCCTCGTTCTCGATCGAGAAAGGCTCGTCCGCGAAAGCGAAGCCGCGCACCTTCTCGACCACCGACAATTCGCTGTTCACGCGGTCGACCGCCTTGCGGATCGCGGCGCGGAATTCGGGCAGTTCATGGACCTTGCTGCAATCCATCGGCTTGCCCTGCGCGCTGCACCAGTCGAGCGACCATTCCGTATCGGGCACGATCAGTCCGACAACATAGGGCCGCCGGTCGCCGGCGACCATGGCCTGCCCGATCTCGGGCTGCAGCGTCAGCATGCCCTCGATTTTCTGCGGGGCGACATTGTCGCCCTTGTCGTTGACGATCATGTCCTTCTTGCGATCGGTAATGACGATCCGGCCCTTCTCGTCCAGATGGCCGATGTCGCCGGTATGCAGCCAGCCATTCTGCAACGCACGGTTCGTCTCGGGCTGGTTCTGCCAGTAGCCGTGCATCACCAGTTCGCCGCGGCACAGGATCTCGCCATCCTCCGCGATCCGGATTTCCACGCCCTTCATCGGCGGGCCGACCGTGTCCATGGAGACTCCGGCAGCCGGGCGGTTGCAGCTGATGACAGGCCCTGCCTCGGTCTGGCCATAGCCCTGCATCATCGGCAGGCCGAGCGCCTGGAAGAAGGTGCCGACGTCGGGGTTTAGCGGGGCACCACCCGATACCATCGCCTTGATGCGCCCACCGAACTTGGCGCGGATCTTGGGCCGCAGCAGCTTCCCGACGAGCAGATCCATCGGCTTGTCGCGCAGGCGCTTCTTGCCGTTGGGGCCCGCCCGCTCCTCGATCTCGAGCGCGCGGTCCATCAGGTAACTGGCAGCGCCGCCCTGCTTGGCGATCTGCTTCATGATCCGCGTGCGCAGCACTTCGAACAGGCGCGGGACCACCACCATCACGGTCGGGCTGGTTTCTTCGATATTGCCGGCGAGCTTTTCCAGCCCCTCGGAATAATAGATCTGGGCGCCGACCCCGATCGGCAGGAATTGGCCGCCCGTATGCTCGTACGCATGGCTCAGCGGGAGGAAGGACAGGAAGCGTTCCTCGTCCGAGAGGTTGAAATCGTCGATCAGGATGTCCGCTGCGCCTGCGACATTGCACAGGATCGCGCCATGGTGTTGCAACACGCCACGCGGCGCGCCGCCGGTGCCACTGGTGTAGATGATGCACGCAGTATCTTCGCGCCCGATCTTCGCGATCCGCGCATCCACGGCGGCGCGCGCGGCCTGCGCATCGCCCTGCGTCATTCGCTCCCACCCATGGCAGGCAAGGTTGCCGCCCTGGTATCCGCGCACGCTTTCGATCGGGATGATGTGTTCGGCAATGCCGGTATGGAAGATCGCCGGGATCAGCGGGCCCGACAGCTTCTCGTTCGACACGATCACCGCTTTCGCCCCCGAATTGTCGAGGATGTGGATGTGATCGCGTTCGGTATTCGTGATGTAGGCGGGCACCGTGATGCAGCCTGCCGCCATAATCGCGAGGTCCGCAATGCACCATTCCGGGCGGTTCTCCGACACGAGCATGACCCGGTCGCCATCCCCCAGCCCAAGCCCGCGCAGGTTTTCGGCCAGTACGCAGACCGCGTCGGCGGCTTCGCGCCAGCTGATGGTCTGCCACTCGCCCGCGACCTTGCGACCGAGGAAGGGCGCGTCGCCCCTTGCGTCGGCGCGTTGCAGGAACAGCGAGACAAGATTGCTCGCCCGTTCGATCTCTTCAAGCTGCGTCAAAGGTGCACCAACTCCCCAATTCCGGCTGCACTTATACTTATCGTGGCGGTTTAGGCTCCCGCCGACCCTACGGCAAGCTTCCGCCGACATGCCTGCGTCAGGGCAGCTTCGTCGTGTCCTCGTGCCGGTCGTAGGCGAGACCGTCGAGCCGCGGGTCGTAAGCCGCAACCCAGCCATCGGACGTGTTGAGTGCGCCATTGGTCCGGAACAGGAAGTCGCTGGCAGTGACATTGGCATGGCCGAGCGCGTTGAATTGCGCGGTCGCGCCTTCGAACCAGCTGCCCTTTTCCACGATCACCCGGTCGCCGAAGGCCATCACCATCGGCAGCGCGAGCGCGTCTTCGAGATCGAGGCCGAAGTCGATCACCCCGATGATCGCGCGCGTGGTCTGGATCGGAATGGTCGCGCCGCCTGCCGCGCCCAGCGCGAGGAAAGGCTTGCCCTGCGGGTCGTAGACGATGGTGGGTGACATCGAACTGCGCGGGCGCTTGCCGCCCTGTACCCGGTTTGCCGAGAGCATCCCGTCGCGCGCCGGGGCGAAGTCGAAATCGGTCAGCTCGTTGTTGAGGTAGAACCCGCCGTATCGCAGCCCGGAGCCGAAGGCCCCTTCGATGGTGCTCGTGTAGCTGACCATTGCGCCATCCGGCCCGACGGTGACGAAGTGGGTGGTGCCGCTTTCGGGATAGGCTTCACCCGCCGGGGTCGGGGCGGGGGCGCCGGGCGGCGTACCTGGGGCGACCGAAGCTGCGGCCCTGGCGGGATCGATCAGCTGCGACCGGCTGGCGAGATAGCCGGGATCGATCAGGCCCTGCGTCGGCACATCGACGAAATCGGCATCGCCGGTGTAGATCTCGCGGTCGGCATAGGCGAGCCGCTGGGCTTCGAGGAACAGGTGCCAGGCTTCGACGGATTTCGGCCCCATCGCGGCGAGGTCGAAGCGTTCAAGCTGTTCGAGGATGCCGATCACTGCGATCCCGCCTGACGAGGGCGGGCCCATCGAACACACCTTGTATCCGCGATAGTCGCCGCACACCGGATCGCGCCGGCGCGCTTCGTAGGCGGCGATGTCGCTCGCGGTCATCGCGGGTGTGCGCGGCGTCTGCGTGGCGATGGTTTGGGCGAGCCCTTCGGCGAAGTCGCCATGGTAGAACGCCTCCGGTCCGGCCGCCGCGATACGCGCGAGCGTGCCGGCCAGCTCTGGCTGGACAATCCGCGTGCCGACCGGCTTGGGTGCGCCGTCGGGGGTGTAATAAAGGGCGCGGCCTTCCTCGGTATGGCCGGCGCGCTTCACCTGACCCTCCAGCGAGGAGCGAAGCCGCGCGTTGAGGACGATTCCGTCGCGTGCCAGCGCGATAGCCGGTTCGAACAGCTTGGCCCATGCCAGCTTGCCATGCTCGCCGTGGATCTTCGCGGCGACCGCGAGATTTCCGGGCACACCGACGCTCAGCCCGCTGATGGTTGCCTCCCCGGTGGGGAGCGGCTTGCCATCCGGCCCGAGGAACCAGTCCGGGGTGGCGGAGGACGGTGCCTTCTCGCGCCCGTCGTAGCTTTCCACTTTGCCGTCGGGCGCGCCGTAGAGGATGAAGCCGCCGCCGCCGATGCCCGAGCTCTGCGGCTCGACCACGGTCAGCGCGATCATCGTGGCGAGCGCCGCGTCGACCGCGTTGCCGCCCTGTGCCAGCATAGCCTCGCCCGCCGCCGTGGCGCGCGGATCGGCGGAGGCAACCGCCCCGGCGAAGGCGGGCGCGGCCGCCTCGGCGTTGGTGGCCAGCGGTTCGGCCGGGACGCCGGCGCATCCGGCGAGCGAGACGGTGGCGGCAAACCCCGCGAAAGTGCGAAACAGCATGGTGATCCTCAAGCTTGCGATCCGATTGCCTGCTCCATCGAGGCAAAGCCCTCGCACCGCAAGCGTTGCGCAAGGCCGTGCGCGATACGGCGGCCCAGCATTGGCCCCCGATAGACCATCGCCGAATAGAGCTGGACGAGGCTCGCGCCCGCGACGATCCGTTCCCATGCGGCATCGGCGCTATCGATCCCCCCGGCGGCAATGAGGGGGATTTGCCCGCCCGTCGCCTTGCGGAAATCCTTGAGTCGCTGGAGCGAAATCGGGGCGAGCGGCGCGCCCGAGAGGCCGCCCGTTTCGCCCGCGTGCTTCGATCCCAGCGCAGGCCGCGCCAGCGTGGTGTTGGAAATGATCAGAGCGGCCAGCGGGCTATCCAGCGCGACCTTCGCAATGGCGTCGATCTCCGCAGGCTCCAGATCGGGCGCGAGCTTGAGGAACACGGGCGGCCCATCGGCCCCGCGCGCCTCGAACACGCCGGCCAGCAGGTCCTTCAGCGCATCACCTGCCTGCAGGTTGCGCAGGCCCGGCGTGTTGGGGCTGGAGATATTGACCGTCAGATAGCTGGCGAGGGGTGCCATCAGCTCGGTCAGCAGCGCATAGTCCGCGATGCGATCGTCGCTGTCCTTGTTGGCGCCGATATTGATGCCGACGATCCCCGGCCTGCCCGCGCGCTTGCGCAGGCGCTTGTGCGCCGCCTCGGCCCCGCCATTGTTGAACCCCATGCGGTTGATGACCGCACGATCCTCGACCAGCCGGAACAGTCGTGGCTTGGGGTTCCCCGCCTGCGGCAGCGGCGTGATCGTGCCCACCTCGACGAACCCGAAGCCGAGGCCCAGCAGCGCGTCGGGCACTTCGGCATCCTTGTCGTACCCCGGTGCGACCCCGACCGGGCTCGGGAAGGTCAGACCGCCGAGCGTGACCGCCAGCGCCGGGTCGTGGCGCGGCGGTTTTCCGGTCGGCATCCGTTTCAGGCCAGCGAGCGAAAGGCGATGCGCGCGCTCGGGATCGAGTGTGAAAAGCAGCGGACGAAGGGCAGGGAACAGCATGCGCCCAGCCCTATGCCGGGTGCCTTGCGCTGTCGAGCGGGCGCGCGCCGTACACCGCCCTTTCCACCGCGCGATGGCTCGGGCAGGGTGCCCGGCAACGACACGTTTCCGGAGAGAGCCTCGATGAAGACCGCCCCGCAGACCGCCATCCTCCTGCTCGCCAGCCTCGGCCTTGCCGCCTGCGCCGCCGTGCCCGCCGAAACCGGCTCGTCGGCGTCTGCGCCAGTGCAGGAAGCGCCCGCCGATATCGATACACTGTTCGACACCTACGATGCGGCCCAACTGGCGATGTCGCCGCTGACCAAGGCCTATCGCGGGATTCGGGACGAGGACTACGATCGCTGGGGCGACTTCTCGGACGCGGCGCAGGTTCGCGAGGAGGCCCTCCTGCAGTCTTTTGCGGACCGGATGCGCGCGGGCTACGACGCGCAGGCCCTCTCGCCGAAGGATGCGCTGTCCTACCGCCTGTTCGATGCGATGGCGCAGCGTTCGGCGTCGCTGTTTCCGTTCCGCGACTACGGCTACATCTTCGACCAGATGAACGGCGCGCAGAGCCAGCTGCCCGCCTTCCTCATCAATATTCACGCCGTGCAGAACGCCGATCATGCGCGCGATTACGTTTCGCGGATCGAAGGGCTGGGCGGTGTGATGGACACTCTGACCGCGCAATCGCGCGACCGGGCCGATGAAGGCGTCATGCCGCCCGACTGGGTCTACTCCTATGTCATTTCCGACATCCGCAACCTGCTGGAAGCGGGCGAGAACAGCGCGGTGCTCGAGGATTTCCGCGGCAAGGTTGATGCGCTCGACGGTGTCGATGCAGACACGAAGGCCGGGCTCAAAGCCGATGCGACCACAGCCTGGACCACCTCTGCAGTGCCCGCCTATCGCCGCCTGCTCGCCGAGATGGAGCGCCAGCAGAAAATCGCGCCGACCGATGACGGCATCTGGCGCTTCCCCGAGGGCGAGGCCTATTACGCCGCACTGCTCAAGAACTACACCACGACGGACTTGACCGCCGACCAGATCCACCGGATCGGGCTGGAAAATGTCGCGCGCATTCATGACGAGATGCGCGCGATCATGAAGCAGGTCGGGTTCGAGGGCACCTTGCAGGAGTTCTTCGAATTCACCCGCAGCGACGACCGGTTCTACTACGATACGCGCGAAGCCTATCTCGGCGATGCGCAGGACAAGCTCGATGCGATGGAAGCGCGGCTGCCCGAATTCTTCGCCACGCTTCCCAAGGCCGCACTCACGGTCAAACCGGTCGAGGCGTTTCGCGAACAGAGCGCGGGCAAGGCGTTCTACCAGAGCCCCGCGCCCGACGGTTCGCGCCCCGGCACCTATTACGTGAACCTCTATAACCTGAAGGACATGAGCAAGAACGAGCTGGAGGCGCTCGCCTATCACGAAGGCCTGCCCGGCCATCACCTCCAGCGTTCGATCCAGACCGAGCTGGGCGACGTGCCGCCCTTCCGCCGCTTCGGCGGGGTCACCGCCTATACCGAAGGCTGGGGCCTCTATTCGGAGGAGCTGGGCAAGGACATGGGCTTCTACACCGACCCCTACTCCGACTTCGGGCGGCTGCAGATGGAGCTGTGGCGCGCGTGCCGGCTGGTGGTCGATACCGGTATCCATTCCAAGCGCTGGAGCCGGGAACAGGCGATCGAGTACCTGTCCGAGAACACGCCCAATCCCGATGGCGACATCCGCAAGGCGATCGAGCGCTATATCGTCTATCCCGGCCAGGCGACCGCCTACATGATCGGCAAATTGAAGATCATGGAACTGCGCGAGAAAGCGCGCGCCGAGCTGGGCGATGATTTCGACATCCGCGCATTCCACGACGTCGTGCTGCTGCCCGGGCCCGTCCCGCTCGATATCCTCGAAGAGAATGTCGCGGAATGGGTGGCGCAGTCCCGCCCGGTATCCGATGCGCCGATGACCATGGGAGACTAGCTGGAAAACGCTAACGACTCGCAAGAGTCGGGTTTTGGTTGAAATCGGACCGAATTGATCCGAATTGGGCGTTATGCGCCTCAGCAACCTCGCCGATTATGCCATCGTCATCATGGCGGCGACCGCACGCAAGTGCGGCGGCGGGCGCGTGTCTTCGGCCGATCTCGCGCAGGAAACCGGCATTCCGGTGCCGACGGCGCAGAAGATCGTCAGCAAGCTGAGCGCTGCCGGCCTGCTGCGTTCCACGCGCGGCGCGGGCGGCGGATTGCAGCTCGCGCGGCCCGCAGCGGCGATCAGCATGGCCGATATCGTCGAGGCGATCGAAGGCCCGATCGCGCTCGTCACCTGTATCGACACCGGCGATTGCGCGGTCGATCACGAATGCAGCGTCAAGGCACACTGGCCCGTCGTCAACGCTGCCGTGCGCGGCGCGCTGGCAGACGTATCGCTGGCGCAGATCGCGACCAAGGCTCCCAACGCGGCAGCAAGCTCCGCGCAGAAAGAAGTGGCATGAACGAAGCTATCGACCTCAAGCAGCCCGAACAGGACGTAGAAGCGCGCGAAGCCGCCGCCAAGGCCGCCGAATATGAGTTCGGCTGGCATTCGGATATCGAGACCGACTACGCGCCCAAGGGGCTCAGCGAAGACACGGTCAGGTTCATCTCGGCCAAGAAGCAAGAGCCCGAATGGATGCTTGAATGGCGGCTCAAGGCCTATCGCAAATGGCTCACGATGGAGGAGCCGAACTGGGCGAAGCTCGGCTATCCCGAGATCGATTACCAGGATGCCTATTACTACGCCGCGCCGAAGAAGAAGGAAGAGCTGGAGTCGCTCGACGAGCTCGATCCGGAGATCAAGCGGGTGTACGACAAGCTCGGCATTCCGCTGGGCGAGCAGGAAGTGCTGGCCGGCGTGAAGGGCGCGCGCAAGGTCGCAGTGGATGCGGTGTTCGACAGCGTCAGCGTCGCCACCAGCTTCCGCGAAGAGCTTCAGCGGGCGGGCGTCATCTTCCGCTCGATCTCCGAAGCGATCCGCGAATATCCCGATCTGGTGAAGCAATGGCTCGGCAAGGTCGTGCCGCAGAACGACAACTACTTCGCGTGCCTCAACAGCGCGGTCTTCAGCGATGGCACCTTCGTCTACATCCCCGAAGGCGTGCGCTGCCCGATGGAGCTGAGCACCTATTTCCGCATCAATGCGGAGAATACCGGGCAGTTCGAACGCACGCTGATCGTGGCCGAAAAGGGCAGCTATGTCAGCTACCTCGAAGGCTGCACCGCGCCGATGCGCGACGAGAACCAGCTCCACGCCGCGGTGGTCGAGCTGGTCGCGATGGACGATGCCGAGATCAAGTATTCCACGGTGCAGAACTGGTATCCCGGCAATGCCGATGGCGTGGGCGGGATCTATAATTTCGTGACCAAGCGCGGGCTGTGCCAGGGTGCGCGCTCCAAGATCAGCTGGACGCAGGTCGAGACCGGCTCTGCGGTGACGTGGAAATACCCCAGCTGCGTGCTGAACGGTGAGAATTCCGTCGGCGAGTTTTACTCGGTCGCGGTCACCAACAACCACCAGCAGGCCGATACCGGGACCAAGATGGTCCATAACGGCAAGGGCAGCCGCTCCACGATCATCTCCAAGGGAATCAGCGCCGGCCAGAGCAACAACACCTATCGCGGGCTGGTCCGCGTGGCCGCCAACGCCGATGGCGTGCGCAACCGCACCGAGTGCGATTCGCTGCTGCTGGGCGACAGGTGCGGCGCGCACACCGTGCCCTATATCGAGGTGAAGAACCCCACCGCGCAGATCGAGCACGAGGCGACCACCTCCAAGATTTCCGACGACCAGCTGTTTTACGCGCAGCAGCGCGGGCTGGACGAGGAAGCGGCGATCGCGCTGATCGTCAACGGCTTCGCCAAGGAAGTGATGAAGCAGCTGCCGATGGAATTCGCGGTCGAGGCGCAGAAGCTGCTGGCGATCTCGCTGGAAGGGAGCGTGGGGTGATCTTTCCCATTCTTCTTGCGGCCCTTCAACCAGCAGGCGATCCCCCGCCAATGCTGAAGACGAATCCTTGCGAAGACTGCAAGCCCGCCGCCCCACTGGAGTCGATAGCGCAAAACGACATCGACGCTGCCGCTGCAATCTATGACACCTATTTCCGCTGCTACTGGAGCACGTTGAGCAAGCACCCGGACTTTGGCTCGGCAGAAGCGCAGGCGGCGCAGGCGGCGCTTGTCACCGCGCGAACGTCTTGCAGCACGCCGCGCGAGAGCGCCGATCGCGCGCTCGATCGCTTTCTCCTAGATCGAAAGACCTACGGGGACGCAACCGGGGTTGAGGGCGTTCGCGAGAATTTTCGCCGAACCGCGGGACTTACTTTCATGTACATGACCGCATCCGCAAATGGCGTTCAAGATGCCTATCTCACCATGATGGATGCAGCGACGGAAACTGACGCCAGATGACTGACCGCAAAACCCTCAACCTTCGCCCCGCATCCGAAGATTCCGACACCCCCGCGGTCAAACGCAAGGGCCGCGGATGGGAAATCTCGGAGAAGCGCCTCGACGCGCTGCATGATCGTGCGCGCGAGATGCGTCGCCATGCGAGCCCGGCGCACAAGGCGCTGGCGGAGAAGTTCTCCAAGGCCGATTTCGGGCGCTATTCCTTCACCCGCTTCGCGGTGGTCGGCAGCGCGATCGTCGATTTCAACTCGCACGATATGGGCCTCGCGATCCTGATCGACGAGGAGGGTGTCGAGCCCGCCATCGCGAACCGGCGCGACAAGAGCCTCGAGGCGGTCGGCATCCGCGTGGTCCATGTCGCCGCCGCCGATATCCTCGCCGATATCGACGCGGTGCTTGCCACGCTGACGCAGGAAATGCGCGCCGCGATCGCCGCCCGCAAGGAAGCACGCCGTCGTCACGAGGCAGAGAACCCGCGCCAGACCAAGCCGCGCTACGACCGCGAAGGCAACGGCCCGCCGCGAAACCAGCGCAATTCCCATCCCAGATCGAACACCACGCGCAGCGATCGCACGCCGCGCGACGACAACAGGACCTAGAATGCTCCAGATCGATAACCTCCACGCCGAAATCGACGGCACCAAAATCCTCAACGGCCTCACGCTTTCGGTGAACGCGGGCGAGATTCACGCCATCATGGGGCCCAACGGCGCGGGCAAGTCGACGCTTGCCTATGTGCTCGGCGGTCGGCCGGGCTACGAAGTGACCGAGGGATCGGTGTTCTTCCGCGGCGAAGACCTGCTGGCGATGGACCCGCACGAGCGTGCGGCCGCCGGCCTGTTCCTGGGCTTCCAGTACCCGGTCGAAATTCCCGGCGTATCCAACATCCAGTTCCTGCGCGAAGCGCTTAACGCGCAGCGCACCGCGCGCGGCGAAGAGGCGATGACCGGGGGCGATTTCCTCAAGCTTGCGAAGGAAAAGGCCGGCCTGCTCAAGCTCGACATGGAGATGCTCAAGCGGCAGGTGAATGTCGGCTTTTCGGGCGGCGAGAAGAAGCGCGCCGAGATGGTCCAGATGGGCATCCTCGACCCCTCGTTTGCGGTGCTCGACGAAACCGACAGCGGCCTCGACATCGACGCGCTGCGCGTCGTCGGCGATGGCATCAACGCGATCATGCGCAGCCCCGACAAGGGCGTGCTGCTGATCACCCACTATCAGCGCCTGCTCGAGGTGGTGGAGCCGACCCACGTCTCGATCCTCAGCAAGGGCCGCATCGTGAAGACCGGCGGGGCCGAGCTGGCGACCGATCTGGAGCGCGAAGGCTACGACGCGGTGATGGAGAGCGCATGACCGACGCGATCATCCTCCCTACTCGCAAGGACGAAGCCTGGCGCTATTCGGACATCGACGCGATCCAGAATACCGCGCCCGACACGTTCGAGGCGTGGGAAGACGTCCGCGTGGCCGCAGGCGAGACTTGGTCCGACCTGATCGTGCTCGACGGCGGCGCCGACAAGGGTGGGGGCCTGCAGATGCGCCGCCTGCGCATCGTGCTCGAAAAGAACGCGCGCGCCGAACTCGCCGCACTGGTCGCAGGCGGCCAGCTCGGGCGGCTCGAAGTTGCCGTGACATTGGCCGAGGGCGCGCATTTCGAGCTCGGCGGCATTACGCTCGGCGGGGGCGACACCACGCGCGAGATCGTCACCCGCATGGCGCACGAGGAACCGGGCGCGACCAGCAACCAGACCGTACGCAGCGTCCACTGGGGGAAGGGCACCGGCAACTTCCTCGGCCGGATCGATGTCGTGCGCGACGCACAGAAAACCGACGCGGCGCAGAGCTTCAAGGGACTGTTGCTGGAAAAGGGCGCGAGCGTGAACAGCGTGCCGCAGCTCGAAATCTATGCCGACGACGTGCAGTGCGCGCACGGTGCGAGCGTGGGCCAGCTGGACGAATCCGCGCGCTTCTACATGGCCGCACGCGGCCTGCCGCCCGAAACCATCCGCCGCCTGCTGGTGCAGGCCTTCATCGGCGACGCGACCCGCGAACTGGCGGACGAGGCCACGCGCGAAGCGCTATTGGAAAAGGCGCTCGATAAGCTGGAGGAGCGGGAGTGATCCTTCCGAGATCGCTCCTATTCGCCCTGCCTCTGGCACTCTGGGCTTGTGCGGCCACGGCGCAAGTCACGGCACCGCCGGATGAAATCGCCAGTTCCGATGCATATCGCCAAGTGCCCGCGCCCGACCAAACCTATGCAAGCCCGCTCGGCATCGCACAGGCACTCACCGGCGGCTATCCCGCTGCGGCAGAGGTCAGCCCGGTGATCGAGGTCCGGATCGACCCGCATCCCGACAAGGACGGTCGCGCTATCGTCACTGCGTCGATGGGGCCATTGCTCGACGATTCGGTCAAGGCGGAGGAATGGGTCGCCATCGTCGTGCCGGAGGGCAAGGCGTGGCGCATCGAAACGCTGGGTGTCCGGCTCAAATGCTGGCGCGGTGCAAACCCGGACGAGTGGACGACGAAGCTATGTCCGTGATGGAAAGCAAACAATTGGTCGCAAAGTCCGATTTCCCCGGCCTGACGACCGGCGACGGCGAGCCGTGGCACTATCTGGATAGCGGTGCGACCGCGCAGAAGCCGCGCGTCGTGATCGATGCGATGAGCCGCGCGCTGGGTGAGGATTACGCCACTGTCCATCGCGGGGTCTATTCGCGCAGCGCGCAGATGACCCAGGGCTACGAGACGGCTCGACACAAGGTCGCGGCGTTTATCGGTGCGTCGGACGAAGAGCTGGTGTTCACCCGCGGCGCGACCGAGGCGATCAATCTCGTCGCCTATAGCTACCCCAGAAAGGGCCGCGTGCTGCTCAGCCAGCTGGAACACCATTCCAACATCGTGCCGTGGCAGCTGGCCGGCTGGCAGGTCGATGTCTGCCCGCTGACCGACGACGGCCGGATCGATCTCGACGCGGCGGAGCAGATGCTGACGTCCGAGCACGAGATGGTCGCCTTTGCGCATGTCTCCAACGTGCTCGGCTCGGTGCTCGATGCGAAACGCGCGGCGGAGCTGGCGCATTCGGTCGGCGCGAAGCTGTTGCTCGACGGATGCCAGGCGGCCCCGCGCCTGCCGCTCGATGTCGAGGCGATCGGCTGCGATTTCTACGCCATGAGCGCGCACAAGATGTACGGGCCGACCGGGATCGGCGCGCTGTGGGGCCGCAAGGAGCTGCTCGACTCCATGCCCCCATGGCAGGGCGGCGGATCGATGATCGACAAGGTCACCTTTGCCGAAACCACCTATGCTCCGCCGCCGCAGCGGTTCGAGGCGGGCACGCCTGCGATTGCCGAGGCGCTGGCCTTTGCACAGTGCTGCGAATTCATCGACGGGATCGGGCGCGAAGCGATCGCGCAGCACGAAGGCGCGCTGGTCTCGCAATTGCGCGAGGACCTCGCCCGCATCCCGGGCGTGCGGGTGTTCGGGCCCGACGATGCGATGGGCATCGTCTCGTTCGAACTGCCGGGGGTTCACCCGCACGATCTGGGCACCATATTGGATGAAGAGAACGTGGCGATCCGTGCTGGCCACCATTGCTGCCAGCCGCTGATGGACCACCTCGGCGTGCCGGGTACCGCCCGCGCCAGCTTCGGGGTCTATTCCGATGAAAGCGACATCGCCGCCCTGATGCGCGGGATCGAGCGCACACTCAAGATTTTCGCCTGAGGATTGAGGCTGAAAGATAGCATGATGAGCGACGACCAGGACAAAGACTACATCGCAGCCCCTTCGCCGGCCGACCAGGTGACCGACCTGCCGCCGCATGTCGCGCGTTCGGAAGGCAACGCGGGGCAGGCATTGCCCTCGCATATCCCGACCGACACGCCTGCGAAGCCGCCGCGCGCTCGGGTCGAGGACGCGGTGGACCCGGATGCGGAAACCGCGGGCGAGAAGCTCTCTCGCAAGCGCGACTATCTCGACGGGTTCCTCAAGAAGAAGCCCGAAAATGCGAGCGAAACCGGTGCAGGCGGTGCCCTGCAGGAATCTGTGATCGCCGCGCTCAAGGAAATCTACGACCCCGAAATCCCGGTCAATATCTACGATCTGGGCCTGATCTACGGCGTCGAAGTCTCCGAGGACAAGGATGTGGTCGTCACCATGACACTCACCACGCCGCACTGCCCGGTCGCCGAAAGCATGCCCGCCGAAGTCGAAATCCGCACCGGCTCGGTGCCCGGCGTACGCGATGCCGAGGTCAACCTCGTGTGGGATCCGCCGTGGGGGCCCGACAAGATGACCGACGAAGCACGGCTCGAACTGGGGATGTTGTAATGGCCGAAACCAAGCTCCGCGAACGTCCCGCCGCCGTCACCCTGACCGAGGCCGCCGAGCAGCGGGTGGCCGACCTGATGGCCAAGGCGCCCGACGACGCGATCGGGGTGAAGCTCTCGACGCCCCGCCGTGGCTGCTCGGGCCTTGCCTACTCGGTCGACTATGTGAGCGAGGAACAGGGTTTCGACGAGAAGATCGAGACCCCGGGTGGCACCTTCTACATCGACGGAGCCAGCGTGCTCTACCTCGTCGGCAGCGTGATGGACTGGGTGGAAGACGATTTTTCCGCCGGATTCGTGTTCGAGAACCCGAATGCCAAGGGCGCGTGCGGATGCGGCGAAAGCTTCATGGTCTGAGGCTACGCGGCTCGTGAGGGTCGCCTGCTAGCGCCGCAGCGCCTTCGCGCAGGCGGCACGGTCCACATCCAGCGCATCGCTCGCGCGGCGGGCATCGACGTAGGTCGCGGTCGGCTCCGCGCCCGGTGAGAGCGGGTAGAGAAACACGTCGAGCACGCAGGCCTCGCCCACGAACTGCAGCTTGCGCACATCGCCTTCCAGCACATCGAGCCGTGGCTGGCCGAAAATCTGTTCCAGCTGGCTGGCGCGCGATCCGATCACGAATTCCAGTCCCGGGACATTCATCACGCGCGGAGCCACGAAGGCGCCGGGCGCGGTCGGCTGCGGATTGCTCGGCGGGACGTTCGTCCTGGGCGGGGGCGGGGCGCGTCCCGGGGTCGGGCGGCTGGTCGTCGGCCTGTCGGGCGCGGGCGTCGCGCAGGCGGCAATCAGCGGGACGAGCGCGAGCGGGAGAAACGCACGTGAGATTTTACGCATCGCGAAGGCGTCCTTGCACGAGATGGGTGGCAGCAGCCGCGCCGATGATCGGCGCGATGAAATTGAGTCCCGGGATCAGCAACATCAGGGCGACGATGCCGCCCAGCGCGGAGCGCGTGCCTATGCCCAGCGGAGGCTTCGCGTCGGAATCGTGCCGGTGGCGCAGCCACGCCATGTCGCGCAGTTCACGCCCCAGAAGCCATGCGTTGAGGACCGCGAAGAGCACCACCGTGCCCACGCCCGTCACCAGCAGGACGAGGGCCAGCGGCAGGATCAGGAGGTTGTAGAACACCACCCGGAGCGCGCCCTTGAGGCCGATCCACATGCTCTCGCCAAAGCCGATGCGCCGCGCGCTCGCCAGCGCCTCGGGATAGTATTGGGATTCGACCACCTCGACCACATCGTCGGCGAAGAACTGGATCGCGGCGAGCGCGGTGACGCGAAACAGCAACCAGCCGCCGAAGACGACCGCCGCGACCGTCCCGATCGCGCTCGCCACCGCGGCGAGGTTGGGGGGCAGATTTTCGTCTAGAAGCGATCCGAGCCCCCGGTCGATCAGCCACGCCAGTCCGACATAGAGCGCAGCGCCTGCGGCTACGAACAGCACGATCGTCACGATCAGCGATTTGAGCAGCAGCCACAGAACGCGGCGATCCGCCAACTGCGCGAAGGCGCGGGCAAAGGAGGCGGGGAGCGAGGTCATCCGGGCTGGGCTTTTCCGGAACCGGGCCCCGCAAGTCAATCACCTGCACACCATCACCGGCCTTGGCCATCGGGCGGTTGGTCGCTAGTCCCCGCGTCAGCTTTCGCGACCCTCGCAGATTATACAGGATACCGCCCGCATCATGGCCGACCCCAAATTCGACGTCATCGCCATCGGCAATGCCATCGTCGACGTTATCGCACCCGTCACCCACCAGTTCCTGAAGGACGAGGATCTGCCATCGGGTTCGATGCGCCTGATCGATGCGGAGCGTTCGGTCGATCTCTACGGCAAGATGGGCCAGACCAAGGAAATCTCTGGCGGCGCGGCGGCCAACACGCTGGCAGGTGCGACCATGCTGGGGCTGAAGACCGCTTTCATCGGCCAGGTCGCGGAAGACCAGCTGGGCGAAATCTACCGCCACGACCTCACCAGCGTCGGCGTCAGCTTCGATACGCCCGCACGCCCCTATAGCGACAAGGAAAGCGAGCCGCCGACCGGCCGCTGCCTCGTGCTGGTCGACCCCGATGGGGAGCGCACGATGAACACCTCGCTCGGCGCATCGCAGTTCCTGCCCGCAGAGGCGATCGACGACGATCTGATCCGCAGCACCAAGGTGCTGTTCCTCGAAGGCTATCTGTGGGACCCGACGGAACCGCGCGAGGCGATGAAACGCGCGATGCAGGTTGCGCGCGATGCAGGCGTGAAGATCGCCTTCGCCACCTGCGCCGATTTCTGCGTCCACATGCACGGCGGCGATTTCCGCGGCCTGATCAACGACGGGCTGATCGACATCCTGTTCGTGAACGAGGAAGAGGCAGGCATCCTGGAAGGCTCCGACCCCGACGCCGCGTTCGAATCGCTGGCAAATGACGTGCCGCTGGTGGTGATGACCTGCGGCCCCAAGGGTGCGGTGGCCGCGCGCGGCGAGGAACGCGCGAAGATCTCGCCCGAGCCGGTCGACAAGGTGCAGGACCTGACCGGCGCAGGCGACCTCTTCGCCGCCGGCTTCCTCTCGGGCTATTGCCGCGACGCGTCGCTGGAAGAGTCGCTGATCCGTGGTGCGGTGGCCGCGGGCGAAGTGATTTCGCACTGGGGCGCCCGGCCCGAAGCGGATTTGCAGGCGCTGGTGGCGAAGCGGTTGGACGCCTGAGCGCCGCGTAGCGCGACTGAGGGCGCCGGGAGCCCATCAGTCGCGCTTGTTTCCCGGCGGCGCATCCGCTGCTTCGGCGAGGATCAGGGCGCGCAGGCGCGCCACCTTTTCCTGTAGCTGCGCGATGCATGCCTTCGTTTCCGAAGCCACCCGGACCGAGCGTGAGTGGGGCGACCGGCATACATTCCTGATTGCATCGGCGACGCGCCGGTCGAGGATCGCGCGGCCCGCTGTGCTGCGCAGGTCGAGGTCGTCATACCGGACGGCGACCCGATTCTCGCCGGGATCGGCGAGGGCCGGGCCGGCGCCGATCGCGAACGCGGCGGCGAGTGCGAATGTGTGCGCGTTCATAATCGTCTCCCTTGTATCCTGGACGGTGGGGATGACGGCTTATAGTGCGGAAAACCAATCGAAACGCTGGCCATTGAAACAAGCTGAGCTTATGGTTCGGGCATGCGCCAGCTCCCTCCGCTCGCAGCCGTCAGGGCATTCGAGGCCGCCGCCCGGCATCGCAACTATACCCGCGCCGGGGAGGAACTGGGGCTGACGCAGGCAGGCGTGAGCTACCAGATCAAGAGCTTGGAACAGCGCGTGGGCACGGTCCTGTTCGTGCGCGAAGGCCGCACGATGCAGCTGACGTCGGCGGGGGCGGCACTGGCCCAGCGGGTCTCCCAGGCCTTTGTCACGATGGAGAACGCCTTTGCCGAGCTCGCCAAGGACGAGGAGCAGGTTCTCTCGATCGCCTGCTTCCAAACCTTTGCGACCAAAATCCTCGCCCCGCGCCTCGGCTCCTTCCAGCTCGAAAACCCCGAGATTGCGGTGCGGCTGGTGGTCGGTGACGCTTTCGTCGATCTTGAGGCTGGCGAATGCGATCTGGCGGTCAGGCTCTCGCGCGAAGGGCCTGCCGGCTTGCAGGTGCATCGCCTCTACCGACTCGGCATCGCGCCCTTCGCCAGCCCGAAGTTCGTGGCGGCGCACGAGACCCTCCGAGCGGATGATCCTGACATCGTCCAAGACCAGCGCATCTCGCCCAACAATGTCTGGTGGCGCGAATGGGACGAAGCCCGCTGTGCCGAGCGTCCGGGCGAAAAGGCGGGCAGGCAACCGCGCGGGCTGGAATTCGACTCGCAGCAGCTCGACGCTGCCGCCGCGATGAGCGGAAACGGCGTCGCGATCCTCGCGCCGACGCTCTTCCATACCGAATTGGCGGACGGCCGCCTCGTCCGGGTAGGCGCCCGCATCGTGCGCCCGGGCGGCTATTTCCGCCTGATCTATCCCGAGGTGCGCCGCCACTCGCCCAAGGTCCGCGCCTTCCGCCACTGGCTGATGCGAGAGATCGAGCCGTGCCTTGCCGCCGATCCGGGATGTCTCGACGGTCTGGATCGCGAATCGGGCTAGTCTTTTTCCCGCTCTACCTCGCGCCAGCCGATATCGCGACGGCAGAAGCCGTCGGGAAACTCGATCGCGTCTACCGCCTCGTAGGCCGCAGACTGCGCTTGCGTCACATTGCTCCCGCGCGCGGTGACGTTGAGCACACGCCCGCCGCTTGCGACCAACGTTCCGTCCTCGGTGCGCGCGGTGCCTGCGTGGAAGACCTTCGCCTCGTCCGTTTCCGCCCATGCGAGATCGATCGCGCCGCCCTTCTTCGGGGTGCCCGGATAGCCCTCTGCTGCCATGACCACGGTCAGCGCGGTGTCGTCCGAGAAGCGCACCGGCTCGGCGCTCGCCAGGTCGCCGCTCGCACAGGCATACAGCAGTGCGGCCAGATCGCCTTCGAAGCGCATCATCAGCACCTGGCACTCGGGGTCGCCGAAGCGGATATTGTACTCGACCAGCTTGGGCCCCCCGTCGGTCAACATCAGCCCGGCATAGAGCACGCCGCAATAGGGCATCCCCTCTGCGCCCAGCGTGCGCACGGTCGGCACCACGATCTCCCGCATCGCGCGATCGACCAGATCCTCGGTCAGCACCGGGGCGGGGCTGTAGGCGCCCATGCCGCCGGTATTGGGGCCAGTATCGCCTTCGCCCACGCGCTTGTGATCCTGCGCGGAGCCGAAGGGGAGGATGATCTCCCCATCGGTGAGCGCGAAGAAGCTCGCCTCCTCGCCGCGCATGAACTCCTCGATCACGACTTCGGACCCTGCCG
The DNA here is from genome assembly GCF_054655655.1 of Alteriqipengyuania triglochinis. Taxonomy (NCBI): domain Bacteria; kingdom Pseudomonadati; phylum Pseudomonadota; class Alphaproteobacteria; order Sphingomonadales; family Erythrobacteraceae; genus Alteriqipengyuania; species Alteriqipengyuania triglochinis. Next base: position 278,770 of record NZ_BAAHNC010000002.1, on the reverse strand, counting down.
AGCCGAACTTGCCGTCGAACATTTCGGACAGCGCCTCCTGCGCTTCCTCGCGCGTCTCGGCGATGACCACGCCCTTGCCCGCGGCAAGCCCATCGGCCTTAAGTACGAAGGGCGCGTCGAAGTGCTTGAGCGCGCCCCATGCAGCCTCTAGCGATGTCACCCGCTCGTACCTGGCGGTCGGGATGTTCGCCCGCTTGCACAGGTCCTTGGTAAAGCCCTTGCTGCCTTCCAGCTGCGCAGGCGCGCGGTCTGGCCCGAACACCGCGATCCCCTCGCTCCGCAGCTCGTCCGCCAGCCCGGCGACCAGCGGCGCTTCGGGTCCTACGACCACGAGCGAAATCTCGTTCTCGTGGCAAAAGCCGATCATGGCCTTGTGGTCGCCCGCGTCGAGCGCGACAATGTCAGCGCAGTCGGCGATGCCGGGATTGCCCGGCGTGGCGTAAAGCCGTTTGCAGGAAGGCGACTGGGCGAGCTTCCATGCAAGGGCATGTTCGCGGCCCCCCGATCCGACCAGAAGGATATTCATGAGCGTTTCCCAATTCGACGATGCTGACCCGTCGCTGCTAGCGAACAGCAGGCCGGGGGACAATTCCGAGCCGCTCAGCGTCACCGATCTATCGCGCAGCCTGAAGCGTGTGGTGGAGGACCGCTTCGGCTTCGTGCGCATTCGCGGCGAATTGTCCGGTGTGAAGCGGGCGGCCTCCGGCCACCTCTATTGCAGCCTGAAGGACGAGAAATCGGTCATCGACGGGGTCATGTGGAAAAGCGCGACGCCGCGCCTCCCCTTCCGCCCCGAAGACGGACTCGAGGTGATCGCGAGCGGCAAGATCACAACCTATGCCGGGCGCTCCAAGTACCAGATCGTGATCGAGCGGATGGAGCTGGCGGGCGAAGGCGCGCTGCTGGCCCTGCTCGAAAAGACCAAGGCGAGGCTGGAAGCCGAAGGGCTGTTCGCGCCCGAGCGCAAGAAGCCGCTGCCCTTCCTGCCGCGCACCATCGGCGTGGTCACCTCGCCCACGGGCGCGGTGATTCGCGACATCCTCCACCGCCTGTCGGATCGTTTTCCCAGCCATGTGATCGTGTGGCCGGTGCTGGTGCAGGGAGAGGCCGCGAAGCGGCAGGTCAGCGCGGCGGTGCGCGGGTTCAACGCGCTTGAGCATGGCGGTGCAGTACCCCGGCCCGATCTGCTGATCGTGGCGCGCGGCGGCGGCTCGATCGAGGATCTGTGGTCCTTCAACGAGGAAGAGGTCGTGCGTGCGATCGCCGAATCGCAGATACCCGTCATCTCCGCCGTCGGGCACGAAACCGATACGACGCTGGCCGATTTCGCCGCCGATCACCGCGCCCCTACGCCCACCGCTGCTGCAGAGCGCGCCGTGCCGGTGCGCGCAGAGCTGGCCGCCGGGCTCGCCGATCTCGGCGCGCGGCAGATGCGCTGCGCCTCGCGGCCCGTATCGCTGGGGCGGGAGCGGCTGGATGCCTGTTCGCAGCGCTTGCCCAAGCCTGAGACGTTGTTCCAGCCCGCCGCCCAGGCGCTGGACGAAGCGACCGAACGTCACCGCCGCGCGCTGGTCGACCGGGTGGGCATCGGGCGCGCCGCGCTCGACCAGGTGGCTGCGCGCCTTTCTCCCTCCACGCTGCAATGGCGGATCGGGCAGGCGCGCGAGCGGCTGGCCCATGCGCGGCTGGCGCCCGCGACACTCACCGCGCGGCTGGAGCGTGCGGGGGAGCGGCTGGAGGCGGGCGTTACCGTGCTCCGCTCGCTCGACCCCAAGGCCCCGCTCAAGCGCGGCTATGCGCTGGTCTTCGGGCCCGATGGCGACCTTGTCCGCAGCGCCGGCGCGGCGCGGGAGGCCGGGGCCCTGCGCCTCGAATTCGCCGACGGGGAGGTGGCCGCCAGCACCGGCGAGGGACCGCCCCCAGCGCCCGCATTGCGCAAGCCTGCGCGCAAGTCGACGCCTGCGCCGAGCCCGAAACAGGACGATCTGTTCGGCTAAGCCTTTCTAGCGCGGCAAGGAATGCTATATCGCACCCATGCTTACCACTTCCGGCGACCAGCCCGCCAAGCTCCACTTCGGCCCCAATGACTTTCGCGTGATCCGCAGCGGACGTTTCGTCCCCTGCGCGGTGACGGGCGAGCCGATCCCGCTCGAAACCCTGCGCTACTGGAGCGCCGAGCATCAGGAAGCCTATGCGAGCTGCGAGATCGCGACCCGCCGCCTGACCGGCGACACGAACGACGCGGCGTGAGCCTGCCGCTGACGAGAACCGCCGCCGGCGCGCTGGCGATCCTGCTCGTCTGCAATGGCTGCGCCTCTGGGGAGGAGGCCGCAGGGCCCAGCGAAACCGTCCAGCCGATCGCTGCGAAGCCCAGCCCGGCACCCGCTCCCGCGCCCACGCCGAAGCCTTCCCCCACGCCAACGCCTGCCCCGACGCCCGCGCGTACGACCTTCGCCTATCAGGGCGAACTGGAGCAGGGCGGCTGGATTCGCGGGACCGTGCCCAGCAACACGCGGACCGCGCGGCTGGGCGAGCAAGAGGTCGGTTTTGCCGAGGACGGCACCTTCTTTGCCGCGTTCGACCGCGACCAGGGTCCAACGATCGAACTGGTCGCCACGCTGGACGACGGCCGGACGATTTCCAGCCCGCTGACCATCGCTCCGCGCGACTGGCGGCTGGAACATATCAACGCGCCTTACCGCGCGGGCCGGACCAGCGCCGAATTCAAGCGGCTGCGCGAAGGCGAGGTCGCGCAGATCGTTGCCGCGCGGGCGAAGGAGACGGGTGCGCAAGGGTGGCGGCAGGATTTCATCTGGCCGGCGACAGGTCGCATATCGGGCCGATTCGGCTCGCAAAGGGTCTATCAGGGCAAGCCCGGCCCCTATCACTCGGGCCTCGATATCGCACAACCCAGCGGGACGCCCTACCGCGCTCCGGCAGACGGCGTGGTAACGCTGGTGGCGCAGGATCCCTTCACGCTGGAGGGCAAGCTGCTGATGATCGACCACGGGATGGGCCTGAACAGCGCTTTCCTCCATTCGGCGACCATCGTGGTCCGCGAAGGGCAGAAAGTGCGGCAGGGCCAGTTTCTGGGTACGATCGGCGCATCGGGCCGGGCGACCGGCCCGCACCTGCACTGGAGCCTCAAGTGGCGCGATTCGCGGCTCGATCCGCTGCTTTTCCTGGGGCCGATGCCGGACTGACAGCATACTGCCGAATCGCCAGGCGACGGGCAGGCCCTGACACACCTGACACAGTGTCCAGGGGTTAGAAATCGCCGCACCCGAACAGCGCGGATCATGCCGGGGATCGACGGTTCAAGGAGCCACGCCGAAGCTAGCGCCGACGCACCTTGTAGGACAGCTGCAAAAACCGTGCGTGCGCGACGAAGGGTGCGATCGCAACGAAATGCGAGCGCACCCTTCGCGTAATCGGAATGGAGAAGCCGGGTAGGCTTACTCGGCCGGGGCCGCAGCCGCCTTCTTGAGCTCGCGCTTCACCTTGAGGGCGCGCGAAGAAAGCTTCTCGTCCTTGGTCTTCAGCAGCCAGTTGTCCAGCCCGCCATTGTGCTCGACCGAACGCAGTCCGTGGGTCGACACGCGGAACTTGAAGCTGCGGTCCAGCTTCTCGCTCAGCAGAGTGACGTTCTGCAGGTTGGGCAGGAAGACACGCTTGGTCTTGTTGTTCGCGTGGCTGACATTGTGGCCTACCTGGCGGCCCTTGCCGGTCAGTTCGCAGATGCGCGACATGGCTTATCTCTTCTTAAAAAAGGTGATCGGTCTGTGCCGGAAAGTCGCCGCGCTTAGCGGCCCATATGCGAATCGTCAACAACCAGTGGTCCTTGCCGAGCCGACAGGGCGCTTATAGCGCAGTTTGCACGATGACGCGATGGCCCTTGCCCGATCCGATGAAACTTGCGCTGCAAGAGGCGCAAAAGGCCGCCGATTCAGGCGAAGTGCCGGTCGGCGCGGTGGTTACGCGCGGCGGCGAGGTGATTGCAACCGCGCATAATGCGCCGCGCACGCTGGCCGATCCGACCGCCCATGCCGAAATCCTCGCGCTCCGCCGTGCAGCCGAAGCGCTGGGGCAGGAGCGACTCGAGGGCTGCGACCTGTGGGTGACGCTGGAGCCGTGCGCAATGTGCGCGGGCGCCATCGGCCACGCGCGAATCGCACGGCTCTATTACGCCGCGCCCGATCCCAAGGGCGGCGCGGTGGCGCACGGCGCGCGTGTGTTCGAGCATCCGCAGTGCCACCACCGGCCCGAGGTCTATTCGGGCATGGGCGAGGAGGAAGCGGCAGCGCTGCTACGCGGCTTCTTCAGCGAGCGGCGCAGCTAGAGCCCGCGCCAGATCTTCGCCGGAGCATCATCCGCTGCCCCGCGCGCAGAACGCTTGCACGCCGCAGGCAGCCAGTCGCGCCCGTAACACAGCCGGATTTCCTCCAGCCAGCCGCGCTCGTTGAGCTGGATCGAAATCATCTCGCGCCGCCAGTTGGTGTTCGCGGCGATCCATGCCTCGCGGATGTCGCCCGCGGTCAGTCCGTCCTGCCGCGACAGGCGGTCGAGGTCGGGCCAGTCGAGGCTGCGGTGGAGGATGCGGGTGATGCGGAAGTAGCGATCGGGCCGCTCGGCCATGCAGCTGCCGTGCTTGGCCCACTGGCGCATGGCGAGGCTTGCGGAGGGCTGGACGCACATCTGCCGGGCGAGCTGCGCGCCGGTGGGGCGCGCATTGCGCGCGGTGCACCATTGCGGCCAAGTCCGAGCCCCTTGCGGCCACAGCCCGTGGACAATCAGCCCGAAGCTTCCGTTACGCCCGGAGCATTGGCGCGCATGGCGCGGCGAATCCTTGCGCGTGCGGCAGAATTCCGGGCTCCAGCCGAGCGACAGGACATAGCCGGTCACCGGCATGGTCCGCGTCGGCGCGTCGCGCGCGACGGCGGGGACCGACACGCTGCGCGGCATGGTGCACTGGTAGCTTTGCGCCGCCGCGCCGGCGGGGACGAGCACGCACGCCAGCAGCAGGGCGGCTCGCAACATCGCGATCAGCCTTCCGTCGTATCGTCCGGCTTCTGGTTCAGCCAGCGGATCGCATCGCCGCGGAAAAGCATGCCCACGGCCACCGCCCGTCCGATCAGGGCGAGCAGGCCGTAGATTTCATGGAGCCGCATCGGCCCCGCCAGATAGTTTCCGACATCGATCAGCGCGATCAGAAAGAACAGCACGATCGCCCACTTGGCGATCACCCAGCGCCGCTTCGAGACGAGGAACCACAGCACGAGACCGATCAGGAGCCCGAGCACGTAGAACGCGACGAGGACCGATGGCGGCACAGCGAAGCCGCTTTGAGCCGATTGCGCCGCCAGCTGCGCCTTGGCAATCGGGTAGCCGCTGACGAAGCCCAGCAGGCCGAGGAACATCGCCCCGAGATAGAAATAGTCGAAAAGCTTGATCGATTGCGGCTTCACCGGCGAACTCCCCTCATGCAGCGCGCGAAGGTGGCGCAAGCTACGCTGCGCCGCAAGCCGCTGATCAATCGAGAGTGGTGAAATCGAGCCCGATATCGGCTGCCGGGGCACTCTGGGTGAGGCGCCCGACCGAGACGAAATCGACCCCGGTCGCTGCCTTGGCCGCGATCGTATCGAGATTGATTCCGCCCGATGCCTCGGTCGGCACGCGGCCTGCGACCAGCGCGACGGCTTCGCGCAGCGCGGGCGGTTCCATGTTGTCGAGCAGCAGGCGGGTCGCGCCTGCTTGCAGCGCGGGTTCGATCTGGTCGATCCGGTCGACCTCGCAGATGATCTCGGCCACCCCGGCATCGCGGGCGCGGCGCACCGCTTCGCCGACCGAGCCTGCGACCGCGACATGGTTGTCCTTGATCATCGCCGCATCCCACAGCCCCATGCGGTGGTTGCTGCCGCCGCCCATGCGGACTGCGTATTTCTCGAGATGGCGCAGGCCGGGCAGGGTTTTGCGCGTGTCGAGCAGGGTGCAATCGGGATTGCCCATCGCATCGACATAGCTCCGCACCAGCGTGGCGATGCCGGAGAGGTGCTGGACGGTGTTGAGCGCCGCGCGCTCCGCCGTCAGCAGCGCGCGGGCATTGCCCTCGATCCGCATCAGGTCGGTGCCCGCAGCCACCTGCGCGCCATCCTCGACCAGCGATTCGACCTCGCATTCGGGGTCGAGCGCGCGGAAAAACGCCGCGGCGATCGGCAGGCCGGCGACCGAGATCGGGTCCCGGCTGTCCATCACCCCCGTAAAGCGAGCGTCAGCGGGGATCACCGCCCGGGAGGTGACGTCGCGGCCCCCGCCCGGCAGGCCCTTGCCGAGATCTTCGGCGAGGGTTTCGTGAACGAACCTGTCGAGATCGAAGCCGGGGATGTTAAAGACCATATCCACTCCGCTCGCCCTGAGCTTGTCGGACTCGTAGAGGGGGCGAAGCCCCTACGGCCGCACTTTTCGGAAAGACACCGCGCAGGAAGGAAAAGCGATCCTTCGACAGGCTCAGGATGGGCGGTGGAATGCTGGCTGGCTTAATGCACGAACCGCGCGACCACGTCGCGGTAGCTGCGCGAAACCTTCACCTCCGCGCCCGAGCCCAGGACAAGGAAACATTCGCCATTGGTATGCGGCTTCACCTGCCGGACCTGGTCGAGATTGACGATGGTCGAGCGGTGGACGCGCTGGAACTTGCGCGGGTCGAGGCGGCGTTCCAGGTCCTTCATCGTCTCGCGCAGGATCAGCGAATTGTCGCCGGTATAGATGCACATGTAATCGCCAGCCGCCTCGATATGTTCGATCGAATCGACCTCGACGCGGAAGATCTTGCCCCGGTCCTTGACGTTGAGCAGCTTTTCGAAGCGGTCGGCCCCGTCGGTGGTGCCCTCCTGCAGTTCCTCGGCCGCTTCGGGCGCAACTTCGGCGAGCACGTTCATCAGTTTTTCCGCCTCGTCCGCGCCGCGTTTCTCGTTCATGCGCTGGCGCACACGCTCGATCACGTCGGCCAGCTTGTCCTCTTCCACCGGCTTCATCAGGTAATGCAGCGCATTGGCCTGGAACGCGCGGATCGCATGCTCCTGGTAGGCGGTGACGAACACGAACAGGGGCGGTTCGATGTCCATCACGCCTTGGACGACGCCGAAGCCGTCGAAGCCGGGCATCTGGATGTCGAGGAAGACGAGATCGGGGCGCAGGGTCTTGATCTTGCGGATCGCCTCGCGCCCGTTGGAGCAGGTGTCGATCACCTCCACGTCCTCGAAGGGTTCCAGCCTGAGCTGCAGGCCCTGAATCGCGAGTTTCTCGTCGTCGACGATGATCGTTTTGATGGTCATTTTGTCACTATCCTATGGCGCGGGGGTACGCCGATGAGTCAACGGGCTGGGCGGGATCCTGTTTCACCGTCGCAGGCGCGTTGGTGCGGCCTTCTTCGCGCAGCGAGGGATGGGTCGTCAATTCGGGCGGGGGCACGGCGGTGGCTTGCTCCGCCTCGCCTTCGCGCTCGAAAGGGATTTCGATGATGACGGTGAAGCCGCCGCGCTCGGGAGAGCGAATCTCGAACAGGTGCTGCGTGCCGTAGGCCTGCGCCAGCCGGTCGCGGATGTTGGCAAGGCCGACGCCCGTCGAATCGGGACCCGTGCTTTGCGGCAGCGAACTGCGCGTGGACTCGACCGGAACCTTCAGGCCCGGCCCTGTGTCAGACACGATGAGCCGCAGGCGCGCACCCGAAAGATGCGCCGACAGAGAGATCTTCGCGCCTTCTTCCAGCGGGGAGACCGCATATTTGATCGCGTTTTCGACCAGCGGCTGCAGCAGCAGCGAGGGCAGGCACGCCTCGGCGGCTTCGTCCGTGATGTCGAATTCGGTCTGGAGGCGATCCTCGAACCGCATCCGCTCGATATCGAGGTAGAGCTTCAGCGTCTCGACCTCCTGTTCCACCGTCACCGTCCCGCCGGGCTGCGAGATCAGCGTGTGGCGCAGGAAGCGCGACAGGCGGGTGAGCATCGCATTGGCCGGTTCGGTCTGCTTGAGGAGCACCAGCGTGCTGATCGAATTGAGCGTGTTGAACAGGAAATGCGGGTTGAGCTGGTAGCGCAGCATGGCCAGCTGCGCGCTGGTCGCCTGGGCTTCCAGCCGTTCCAGCCGGTCGGCCTGCTCTTCCAGCTGGAGGAAGTAGTTGATCGCGTAATAAAGCCCGGTCCAGGCCCCCAGCAGCGGGCCTTCGACCGCGAGATAGAGGAAGAAGAGCTGGGTCAGCGTGGTCTCGCGGTCGCTGTAGTACAGCCCTGCCGCCCAGGCTTCGATCAACACCTGCGCGCTCAGCGCGCTGGCAAGCGCGAGCGCGGTGAAGCCCCAGGTCACCAGCGGCGGCCGGCCGATCAGGTTGCGATAGATCACCGACAGCACGAGGCTGAGCGAGAAGCCCGTCACGGTGGCGGGGAACACGATCGTCAGCAGGCCGAGGCCCTGTCCGTTGACGAGGCCCTGCACGCAGCGCAGCAGCATCGCGCCGCCCCAGCCCGCGAATTGCAGGTTCCAGAAGGCGCGGTTCTTGTTCGCGAAGAACGGGGCGGGTCGGGAAGGCAGCACGGCCATCATGGGCATTCTCTAGCGCAAGCGGCCGCGTTCGCCCAAGCCTTTGCGTGCATCGATGCGACGGGACAGTTCTGGCGCGCGGGGAGCGGACGGTTCCAAGCCGTGAGGACCGCCTCCGGCTCCCGAAAGCCTAGCGTTCCGGCAGGCTCTCGCGGCGGAAGTGGCGCGCCCAGTCGACGCTGCCGTCGGCCGCACGCACGCGCTTGAGCTCGGGGAATTCCGCTTCGATGAACTCGACCCGTTCATCCCACCCGTCATGCGTGCGCGCGCGGAAGATCCAGCCGCCGTAGCGCGGCCCCCAGCGTTCCATGAATCGGCTTGCATCCTCCGGCCGGAACCCTGCGTTGGCCAGCAGCCACGGCATCAGACGGTCCGCCTCGCGCTCGGTCAGGCGCACCGCCTTGCGCTTGCGCCCGTTGGCATCGAACCACGCGCGATGCTGCAGCAGGTTATGGGCGAATTCGTGCGACAGCACGGCGGCGAGCAGCGGATCGGGATAGTCGACGCCTGCGAAATCGGGGCCGATCACCACCCGGTGCCCGTCCGCCACCGCCTTGCTTCCCTCGCCGATCTCGAACCGGCTGGGGCAGGCGGGTACGCCGACGATGGTCAGCGGCACCGGCTCGCCGGAGCGCAGGACCGTGATCGGGAGCGATCCGGTCTCGGCCAGCAGGCGTTCGGTCCGTGCGCGGATAGTCTCGATCCGCTCCCACGGCTTGGTGCCCTCGACCGGGATGTCGGCAATGGCCATGTCGCCGATCGCGATTACCGTATCGTCGACCTGCAGTCCGGCCCGCATCGCAGGCCCGTCCGGCACCAGCGCCTGCACGCCGATATCTCCTTCGAGGCCGAGCAGGGCGCGCAAGGTCTCACCGTCGCCATAGGCGGCCATGTCGTGCAGCAGCAGCCCGGCAGAGGCCGTGGCATGCTCGCAGAAGCGCGCATTGCCCGTCACCAGCCGGAAGCCGAGCGCCAGAACCCGCGCGTCCTGATCGCGCAGTTCGGCGATCTCGGGCGGCAGCGGTGCGGATGGCGTCGGGGCGGGCGCTTCAGGAGCGGCCGGAAGCTCGATCGGGGTTTGCGCGAGTGCGGGCGAGGCGGCCGCCCCCAGCCCGAGGGCAAGGACAAGGCCATGGGCAAGAAGCGGCTTCACGACTGCGCGCTGCTTTCGGCAATGGCTTCGGCCAGGGCATCGACGCCTTGCGCACCCTGGAGGATGTGGTCGCCGGTGATCCATGCGGGCGTGCCGGTGAAGCCCAGATCCTGCGCCAGCAGGCCGTTGCGCATCAGTTCCGCCGTTACATCCTGGCCCTGCGCGTCTTCGCGCGCGCGCGCCATGTCGAGCCCGGCCGCCTGCGCCGCGCGCTCGACGGTCGTCTCGTCCGCGACCTCCCGTGCGAACAGCGCCCGGTGGAAGGCGGCGAACTTGCCCTGCTTGGCGGCGGCCAGCGCCATGCGTGCCGGCGCTTCGCTGCCTTCGAAGATGGGCCATTCCTTGATGACGACGCGCAGCTCGGGATCGGCGGCGATCAGCTGTTCGACATGGTCTGCGCTCAACCGGCAATAGCCGCAATTATAATCCGAGAACTCGAACAGCGTGCGGCTGCCCTCCGGATTGCCGAGCACCGCGCCGGGGAAGGGTTCGCGCCATTCCTCGCCCGCTGAGGCGAGCCGCTGTTCGGTATCGCGGCGTTGCAGCTCCTGCGCCATGCGCTGGAGCATCTCGGGATTGTCGAGCAGGTAGCTTTCGGTCTGCCGGTCGGCGAGGCCGGTGGTGGAAAACAGGCCAGCGCCCAGCAATCCGCCGAGCAATGCGAGCGCGAATACCCCTGCGCCGCGCAGCGCCGTGTCCTTCATCATGCCCCCTTCCTCAGCTGTCGTCGCGCGCGGCTTCGAGCGCGGCCTGCGCCTGCATGCGCACGTCCTGCGCGCGCAACCAGTCCGCCGATCCTTCGGGTAGTTCCGATTCGGCGCGCTGGGCATTGCGCAGCGCCTCGATATAGCGGCGCGTCATCACCTGCTGTTCCGCGCTGGCAAGATGCGCGCGCGGCATGTCGCCGCGTTCGGCGTAAACCACGCCCAGCTGGTACCACGCGAAGGGATTGCGCCGATCCTTGGCAACTGCGGCGCGCAGCACGGTTTCCGCCTCTTCGTAGTGGCTCGCATCCTCGGTCGCGATCAGCGCATGGCCGAAGAGCGATGCGATCAGCGGTTCGCTATTGGTCAGTTCGGTCGCGCGGCGCAGTGCGGGCAGTGCTTCGTCCGGGCGGCCCGATTCGAGCAGCACCTGCCCCTGAAGTTCGAGGAAATAGGGGTTGTCCGGATCGCTCGCGATCAGTGCGTCGGTCTCTTCCAGCGCGGCATCGATCTGCGCGTCCTTGTGATAGGCGTAGGCCCGCGCATAGCGCGCAGGGACGGTGGCATTGGTCGTGGGATAGGTGCGCAGGGTCTGCACCGGCTCGGCGAGATAGCCGAACAGCTTGGCCTTCACGCGCTGGAAGCGCGCCTCCAGTGCGGGATCGGTCTTCGCATTCCAGGCCGGATCGATTTCGTAGACTTCGCGCAGGCGCGCGATCCGGTCACCCGAAAGCGGGTGGGTGCGGTTGAATGCCGCCTCGTCGCTCTGGCTGCGGTTATAGCGGTATTCCTGGTTCAGCAGCTTGCCGAAGAAGGCGAGCGAGCCCTTGCCGGAAATCCCGGCATCGGAAAGATATTGCGCACCCGCCGCGTCCGCCGCCGATTCCTGCACCCGGCTGAAGGCAAGGTACTTGCCCATCGCCGCGCGCTGCCCGGCCATCATCGCGCCCATCGCCGCATCGCCCGCTCCCGCGACCGCCGCGGCGACGCCGATGAGGAGCGAGAGGATCGAGATCGTCTGCGCGCTGCGCATGCCGTCGGACGAGGAAATCACGTGGCCGCCGGTGATGTGTCCCAGTTCGTGCGCGATCACGCCCTGCACCTCGTTGGCGCTGTCGGCAGCGTTGATGAGGCCGGAATGGATATAGACCGCCTGGCCCCCGGCGACGAAGGCGTTGATCGAGGGGTCGTTGATCAGGATGATGTCCACATTGCCGGGCCGCAGCCCCGCCGCTTCCACCAGCGGGTCCGCCATGTCGCGCAGCAGCGCCTCGGTTTCGGCATCGCGCAGGATGCTCTGCGCCATCGCAGGCTGTGCCATGAGCGAGAATGCCAGCAGGCAGGCAAGCACTTGGGCCGAAAGCCGGGCCAGGGATTTGGGGAGCATTGCCATCAGGACGCGACACTAGCCTCCGGCGGGCTGAATGTCTCCTGAAGCCTGCGCTGGATCGAGGCTGCGGCTCCAGGCTTGCATCACGGCACTATCCGCCTGCGCGAAATGCCCCATCAGGAAGTGCCACCGGCGGCCCGCCGTATCGCGGCTTTCCGTGATGGCCGGGCGAAGATCGTCTGGAAGAGGCAGCAACCGCCCGGTTCCCTAGGCTTCTTCTCCCGCGCGCGATTCCACCGTTTCCACGATTCGCGATGTTTCCCCATGGGGTGCCACCCCTGCCGTCCGCAGGAAATCCCGGCCCACGGCATAGCTGTTTCCCAGCCACAGAGGCACCCCGAAGCTCTCTATGACCCGTTTCGCGTCAAGTTCGGCTTCGGAGAGCGCCTTGTCGGTGGTGCGGATGAAGACCGCCGCGATCCTCTCCGGCTCGCGCGCCACCGCTTCGGCGAAGGCGGGCAGGTCGCCCTGCGTGTCGTCGCCGATGAAGGCGAAGCGCAGATCCGCAAAATGGTCGAGAATTTCGGAGATCGATCGCTGCTTGTGCGCGCCGTGGCTCTTCCTGCCGATCGTCGCCATGTTGAAGCCCCAGTTGCGCAGGAACAGCGTGCCCACCGGCAGGCCGCGCGACTGCTGGAAGGCGACGAGGTAGGAAAACAGGTTCCACGGGGAGGATGAGATGTAGAAGAACGGGCGATGCGTCGCGGGGACGAAGCTGCCGGTCGGCTGTTCCTTGCGTGGCACGGTCAGCCCGCCGCCGATCGTGCCGTAAAACGCGTCTGCGCCTTTTACGAGGATCCGGTCCTGCGGCATCTGCGCGAAGATTCGCTTCCAGTTGCGCACCACGTTGTGGATGCCGCCGGTGATGCCGGTCTCGATGATCGTGTCGTCGATGTCCGAGATCACACCGATCTGCGCGTCGGCACCGGGGACCAGCACATGGCCGGTGACCGACTGGTGACCCTCCGCATTGTCCCAGCCCAGCCGCACGATCTCCCACGCCGTGTGCGCGGGGTAGGGCCACTCCCCCTCCAGCGGGATGTCGAAGCGGAAATAGCCGTCGTCGTCGGACGTGGTCTCGTAATCGAAATCCTCACCGTCCGCGCGGGTGAGGCACAACGTGACGCGCACGTCGGCGACCTCGCTCGCGAAGAACTGCGACATCATCACGCGGAAGGTGCGCCAGCGGCCTGCTTCCCCGAACTCTGGCGGGCGCGAGCGCATGGTGCGGCCGGTCAGGACCAGCCGGTCGCGATTGCGAAACCCGAAAAAGGGCTGAACACGAACCGGACGACGCCTGAAAATCCCCATGGCGGGGGAGCTAGCGTGCCCGTGTCCGTCCGTGAAGCCCCGAAGGGCGATGCCGTGTGTAAGCCCTGGTCAGTCGAGAAGCCTTTTCGCGGCGCGGGCCAGCAGACGGTCATCATCGGCGACCTCGCCGAGGAAGGCGATTTCGCCCGCCTCGCCGCGCCGGATGACGCAAACCGAGTAGGCCGCGCCCTCTGCCGGGATATCGGCCAGCGGACGTCCTTCGAGCGTGCCGAGCTTCGCCTCCATGCGCGAGGCCTTGCGCGGTTCCGGCGCGTCCTCATCCTGGCCGCGACGGACGGCACGTTCCTGCGCGACCAGCGCCTTGAGGCCGCCTTCGGTCTTCGCGAGATAGTGCGCCAACGTGCCCCGCGCGATCCCTTCGCGCCGGGCGAAAGCAAGTACGGCGGCATATTCGGCGAGGCGCGACTTGTCGTAGTCGCTCCCGAAGACGAGCTTGACCACCGGGGTCATCGGCGCGCGGTGCACCGTCGCAATATCGTGCAGGTTGAGCAGGCTTTGATACGCGTCGGGCTCCTGCTCGGCTGCGAGGCTGACGTCGTAGGCGCGGCCGACCGCGCCGTAGAGTGCGGCGCGGCTGCGCAGTTCGGCACCCTGCGCCGCTTCGGCCAGTTCGCGCGCCTGCGCGAGGCAGGAATGCAGGTCGTCCGCATCCGAAGGCTGCGCGTCGGCAGCCACATGGGCGTCGAGCCGCGCAAAGGAGGGGTTGGGAAGCGAGGGGCCCTCGCCCTCTGCCGATTCGTCTCCTGCGCTCGCGCCGGGGCCGTCGGCCCAGCGCGTGATCGAGGCGGCGGTGAACGCGCGCACCGGCGGCGCATCGTCCCGTTCATCGCCCGACTTGCCATCGAGAACCTCGTCGACTTCGAGCAGCAGCTCGTCGGTGGTCAACTGGTCGGCCACTTCCTTCCAGTTGATGACGCCGTAGATGAAATCGATCGTCTGGTCGTCGGTCGAGAAGGGCAGCAGGATTCCTCGGTAAAGGATCGTGACGCTGCGATCATTGATGTATTCCGCCTCGAACCCGATCGGAGCCTCGTTGGCGAGAATCTGCATGTAGTGATCGGTAATGCGGCTCAGCAGCGATCGGCTGGGCACATCGGCGAGTGTGCGGATCGGCCCCTCCTGCGCGCATTCGCCAGCCAGACGGTCGCCGAGGAAGGCGATCGCCGGGCTGTCGTTCCCGCCGGTGAAATCGAGCAGGACGCTGTTCCCGGCAAATTCGGGCATTGCATCCAGATTGATCGCCTCGACGCTGGGGAAGGCCCGCTCTCCCAGCAGACCGGCCCAGTAGTTATAGGCGCGGACCTGCATCCGGCGCTCGTCCGGGCCCACGGGGGCAGGGGGCGAATCGTCTACGGCGCATTCGCTATCGTCGTCGTTGCGGTCCCACGCGCCATCGTCGCCGGGATCGTCCGAAAATCCGAATTTTCCACGCAAGCTGTCCATGTCGTCAAAAGGCCCTTCCGTTCATGGGCCCCGTTGTGACGGTGCATGGTAAATATTATGTTAGTTTGCAGCAGGTTCGCGTGGTCGACCGTGCGCGGCAGGCTCAGCGTGCGATGTAGCGCATCCTGATCGTCTGGTAGACCGTCTGGTCCTCCGCCACCCGAAAGGCTGCGGAGGAGAAGCGCGGCGGGCCGAAGCGCGCCTTGGCATCGCGCGAAAATCCGAAGCCTTCCTTGGGCAGGAACAGCGTCTTGTCCGCCTTGCCGTTGCCGTTCTCGTCATGCAGCAGCGAGATCGCGTACTCGCCGGGGGGCACATCGTTGAACACGATCGTCACGCGCGAATTGGCGCGGACCACGCGGTGCTGGGCCAGCCGGTCTTCGCCGCAATCGGGAAAAGCGTTTTCGCTGGGGGTGAGGCAGGCGAGCACCGTGCCCTGCGCCGATCGCACATCGACCACGGTCACCACCACATCCTGCTGGGCAACGCCCGCATTGCCCAGCGTGGCCAGTGCCGCGCCGCCGATGGCTAGCGCGCGAAGCTGTCCGATAATCCGCGGTCGGTTTTGCATAGACGATCCCAAAACCTGAAATAGAGCCCGTAATTGCACTTGTAGCGTTCGTGGTGGAGCTGGTGATGGCTCGCGGTGATGATCCAGTTGCCGATCGGCGAACGCACCAGCCAGCGCGGGAACATCTCCCACCCCATGTGATTCGTGACCCCCATGACCGTCATCACGGCCAGTACGATGCCAAGCATAGCAATGTGGATCGGCACGAGGAAGACGAGAACCGGCACAACCACCGCACCGGTGAGTGCTTCTATCGGATGAAAGCTCATCGCCGCCCACGCCGTCGGCGGACGGCTGGCGTGGTGGACGGCGTGGGCAAGCTTGAAGATGCGCGGCCGGTGCATCCAGCGGTGCGTCCAGTAGAACCAGGTGTCGTGCGCGAAGAGGTAGATCAGCACCGACAGCGGCAGGTACCACAGCGGATAGTCGCTCCAGTCGCTGTAGATCAGCGTCCAGCCGAACCGGTCCCACCCGAAGCCGACGATCCCTGCCGGGATGCCGAAGATCGCCGCGGACACGAGCGACCAGCCGATCTCGCGCCTGATCTGGCGTTGCAGCCCCGCGTGATAGCCTGGGCGCACGCGCGTGGTGAGTGCGGCGAAGGCCCCGCTCACCGCGAGATAGCGCAGCGCGACGATGCCGATCATCGCGAGGGTGGAAAGAAGGATGGCCGGCAGCAGCGACATGCCGATGCTATGCCGGAGGAGCGGAGTCGAAGCGAGCCCCTTTGGTTCTAGGCCGCCCTAGAGTTCGCCGCCGAAGGGTGCGCAATCGGGGTCGCACGCGACTGTCGCGCGGCGCATCGCGGTCCGCACCAGCCGCTCCACCTCGACCTTGCGCCGCGCCGGTGCCAGCGGATGGCGGGCCGCCGGCCGCAGGATTTCCGCGTCGTAGCCATCGGCCACGATCAGCCCGCAGCGATCCGGCATGAAGCCTTCCCCGTCGAGAATCGCCGCATCAAGGTGCGAGCCGATGCCCCAGTAGAACTTGTCGCAATGGTCGAGATAATCGGGCCACTTGGCATCGCCCGTCAGATCCGCGCGCGAGACCTTGATCTCCACGATGATAACGTGGCCCTTCGCATCGATCCCCATCAGATCTGCACGGCGCCCGCCGCGCAGGGGCATTTCGCTCAGGCACCAGATATCGTTGCGGGCGAACAGCCGCATGATGCCGCGCGCCGCCTGCGAGGCATCGCACAGCGTTTCTTTCGCGGGAGTCGTATCGTCGAGCAGGAAGGGAGCATCGGCCATGGCTTTCTAGGAACATAAGGGAAACATTCTGTCAAGCGCATGACGGCGGGTCACTCGCTCAGCGCGGTCGCCACCTCTTCTAGCACTTTGGCGCGCTGCTGCTCGTACTCGGTCCACAGGCGGGCCGCGGCCGTTTGCGGACTGGCCGAGCTGCCATGCGCGGCGAGCAGCGCGTCGAGCCCGACGCGCATCGTCGCCACCAGCTCGCACAGCGCGAATGTCGCAGCGTCGCCGCGCGAGCTCCGCCTGCGCGCAAGCAGGGCGATCTGCGCCGAGGCTTGGGTATCTTCGTGCGGGGCGGGCCGTCCGGCGAGCATGGCCAGCACCTGTGCCGCACCTTCCACCGCAGCCCACTGCTCGATCAGCGCCGCTGCGCTGTCGAACGTGCCTGGGGCATCGGCGCGCGGGGCCAGGGCGGTATCGGGCGCAAGATCGCTCATCACGGCGCAGACGCTAAGGCAGCGACTCTTGCGATTGTCCTAATGCGCGCGCCAGCGCTGTCCTGCTCATCCAGGGGTAAGCGATTTTTCCCGTGGCGCGGCCCCGATCGCTTTGCTAAGCGCGCTGCTCGCACATTGCGATGCACCCGTAGCTCAGCTGGATAGAGCGCTGCCCTCCGAAGGCAGAGGCCACAGGTTCGAATCCTGTCGGGTGCACCAGCTTTTCCGCCATTTCTGACCCACCTATCCGGTGCCGCTGATACCCTTGGGTCGGGCTGACGAGCACAGCATGCCCATGTGGGCCAGAATCGGATCTGAGCGCCCTAGTTATCGTACCCACGGACACCTGCTCGCCATTTCGTGGCCTCAGCTATCTCGATTTCCAGCAGTGTGGCCGTTTCGGCGATCATGAAACGCTGTACCCAAGCCGGCGGCTTACTGCGCTGGTCCTCGCCTTTCTCGTCGGCAGCGGCTTTCCACGATGCGCAATCGTTCCCATCTGCAACCTTGCGTTTTGACCATCGCGCGAGAGTGCGAAGCGAGCCGCAAGATCGCTATTGTCTATCTTGGCTAGAGTGATGGTCGGGTCGAGCAGTGAATTTGGCCGCATTGAACGTCAGTAAGCCAGGAAATGCGTTGGCATCAGCGTATCTGAGGTTGGCGTCCGCCAGCGGTCCCGCAAGCCTCGCCTAGGCATAGAGGCGGTCGTCGATCGTCAGGTAGGATTCCAGGCACTCGCGATACCTGCCGGAC
Organism: Alteriqipengyuania triglochinis; assembly: GCF_054655655.1. NCBI lineage: Bacteria > Pseudomonadati > Pseudomonadota > Alphaproteobacteria > Sphingomonadales > Erythrobacteraceae > Alteriqipengyuania > Alteriqipengyuania triglochinis. Next base: position 261,139 of record NZ_BAAHNC010000002.1, on the reverse strand, counting down.
GGCATCCGATCCGAGGTTTCGCCGCGTCGCCAAGAGCCCCGCTTCCAGGCCTTTCCGGCAATTTTCGGCGTCTTCGTGGTCTGCCGTGCAGCGAGACATTGCTGGTCTCGATATCTCTCGATGGGATCCGGCTCAGCCATGCGCCACATCCGCAACTTCAAAAACATTCACACGAACGAGAGTGAATGTTGACAAGCGCGGGTGATGCGCGGATGTGTGAATGACCGCGGCAGGGCCAACTGCCGGGAACGATGGAGAGGATCTATGAGGGGAACGCTGCTTGCGTCCGCGTCTGCGGCCGCGCTCGGCCTGTTACCGGCCGCTGTGAGTGCTCAGGCAAATGCCCAGCCGCAGGATGATGTCGAGGCCGAAACCGAAACCACCGAAGAGCTTTCGCCGGCCGCCCAGCAGGAAGGTGGCAATACGATCATTGTCACCGCCACGCGGCGCGAGGCGCGACTGCAGGATGTGCCCCTGAGCGTCACGGCGTTCAGCCAGGAAGAGCTGACCGAAAAGGGCATCGTCGGCTACGAGCGTCTGGCGCGCGAAACCCCTGGCGTGGTGCTCAACCGGCCGACGCAGAACTTCAACAACTTCACCGCGCGGGGCATCTCGACCAACGGTTACAGCGCCGGTTTGCAGGCTCCAGTCGCAATCTACATCGACGAGCTGCCGATTTCGGCAAACGGCAATTCGACCATTCTCGACCCCAACCTCTACGATGTGGAGCGGGTGGAGTTTCTGCGCGGGCCGCAGGGCACGCTGTTCGGTTCGGGGTCGCTTGCCGGGGCCCTGCGCATCATCACGAAGGCGCCCAACCCGAACCGCTTCGAAGCGTCGGCGCTGGTCGATCTGGGCTATACCGAACAGGGCGGGCTGCGCCAGCGTTACAATGCGATGGTCAACGTGCCGATCGCCGAGGATACGGTGGGCTTTCGCGCGGTCGGCTATTACCGCAACGAAGACGGATGGGTCGACAATATCGGCACGGGGATCGACGATGCCAATTCGATCGAAGCCTACGGTATCCGCGCCGCGGTCCTGATCGAGCCGACCGACAAGTTTTCGGTCAAGATCTCGGTCAATCGGGAAATCAGCAACCCCGACGATTCGGCGCTGACCAACCCGGCGCTGGGCACCTATGTCCGCCGGACCGCGCAGCCCGACAGTTTCAAGAGCGACCTGACCGCTATCAACGCGACCCTCGTTGCGGATTTCGGCTTTGCCGAGCTGACCAGTTCGAGCACCTATTCCGATATCACGGGCGATTTCATCGTCGATCTGGCTGGTACCTATGACCAGCTGGTGCCCTTCTCGCTCGATGCGGTGGGTTACGACGATATCTTCGTGCAGGAAGTGCGCCTTGCCTCGACGCATGACGGCCCGTTCGAATGGATCGTCGGCGGCTTCTATTTCGACAAGCGGCGCGATGTCGATTTCGACTATCGCACCACGCAGGCGTTCCTCGACCAGACCAACACCACCGGCTTCACGGACCTCTATTATCAGCGGTTCAAGAACTACACCGACATCTCCGAGAAAGCGGTCTTCGGTGAACTGACCTATCGCTTCAGCGACAATTTCTGGGTCACTGGCGGGCTTCGCTATGGCGAGGTTGCGGTCCAGACCACGACGCGCGGCGGGGGCTACAACAGCAACTTCCTCACCCGAGGCTATTGCGCGGTCTTCACGGCGCAGTGCCTGGGCTTCGTCCCGGCGCTCACGATCACGCCGATCCAGCCAGCCGTCGGCCTGCTGGCGAAGGACGACAAGATATCGTGGAAGGGCAGCGTCTCGTTCAAGCCGAGCCGCAACCTGACCACCTACGCGACCGTATCGACAGGCTTCCGGCCGCCGGTGGTCAATGCGCGGGCCGGTCTGGCACCTCCTGCCGCCCAGCCGAACGACATCACGATCCCCGCCGGGGCAAGTTCGGACAAGCTGACCAATTACGAGATCGGCGTGAAGGGTTCGTTCTTCAACAACCGGTTCACGGCCAACCTGGCTGCATTCTACATCGACTGGAACAACATCCAGGTGCAGGCAAACCGCGTTTCGGATGCGATCCAGTTCGCCACCAACATCGGTGGTGCGGTCAGCAAGGGCTTCGAGTTCGAACTGGTGGCCCAGCCGGTCGACGGGATCAGGCTGCAGGCCAGCGGTGCCTATATCGATGCGCGGATCGACGACCTGTCGCCGGTCGAAGCAGCGATTTCGGGAGCGGAAGACGGTATCCGCCTGGCAACTCCCGAGTTTCAGGGATCTGCCAGCGCCACCTACAGCTTCCCCGTTGGCGACACCGAGATGGCGTTCGTGACGGGCAATGTCGCCTATGTCGGCTCGTTCCCCGGGCTGTTTCCGAATGTGCCCGGCCAACCGGACACTCGGTCCCCGCAATATGATCTGACCGACGAATACGTGTTCGCCAATGCCTATGCCGGGCTGAACCTCACGCCGGATCTATCGATCACGGCCTATGTCGAGAACGTCTTCGACAATGACGCGATCAATTACGTCCACCCCGAAGCGTTTCTCGACGGGCGTTACGGGCGGCTTCGGCCGCGGACCTACGGGGTACGGACGAGCATCAAGTTCTAGCCGCCATCGCTTGCGGCCCGCCTTTCTACCGGTGGGCCGCAAAGCGGCTTCATTCTTCGCAGGTTCCGGTCCGCGAGCCTGCCATCGCAAGGCCCTTAGGCAATAAAGGTGATTTCGTGCGCGTTGTGAAACTTCTCTGCAACCTCTCCGCTTCGCTGGCATGCGGTCTGGCCATGGCGTTCGGTGCGCCCCTCGGCGCCAAGGAAGTGGCGGTGGTCGAAACATCGGCGGGTGCGGTCGAGGGATCGCTCGACGATGCGATCGCGAGCTACAAAGGCATTCCCTACGCCGCGCCGCCGGTCGGCGATCTGCGATGGAAACCTCCGCAGGAGCTTGCGGGATGGGACGGCACGCTCGATGCGACCGCATTCGGTCCCGCCTGCTACCAGCCGACCGTGTCCGGCGCGGCCAGTTCTATCTATCAGGACGAGACCGGTCCGTTGAGCGAGGACTGCCTCTCGCTCAACATTTGGGCACCGCAGGATGCTACAACTGCTCCGGTGTTCGTCTGGATACACGGAGGGGCGCTTGTTTCCGGCACCAGCCGCTTCGGCATGTATGACGGGACGCGGATGGCGCAGCAGGGCGCGATCGTGGTGTCGATCAACTATCGCCTCGGTGCGCTCGGCTTCCTCGCCCATCCCGATCTCACTGCGGAATCTGACCAAGGCATTTCTGGCAATTACGGGTTGATGGACCAGATCGCCGCGCTCCGCTGGGTAAAGCGGAACATCGCGGCCTTCGGTGGCGATCCGGAGAATGTGACGATTGCCGGAGAATCTGCGGGCGCGCTCAGCGTGATGTGGCTGATGACCGCACCGCCCGCGCAAGGCCTGTTCGACAAGGCGATCATGCAAAGCGCCTACATGATCTCTTCGCCCGCGCTCAAGGACGCGCAGAACGGCCATCCGTCTGCGGAATCGATGGGTGTCTGGCTGCAGGGTAAGCTTGAAGCGGACAGCCTTCGCGCGATGCGCGCGATGGAGCCGGGCGAACTCGTCAACCGTGCGACCCGCGCTGGCTTCCTCACCTGGACCACGGTCGACGGGACGCTGATCCCCCACCAGATCGCGGAGACTTTCGATCGCGGCGAGCAGGCGCAGGTGCCGATCCTTGCCGGGTTCAACAGCGGCGAAATCCGCTCGCTGCGGCGGCTCCTGCCGCCCGCACCGAACACCAAGACCGCCTATGAAGAGAAAATCCGCGAACTCTATGGCGATCTCGCGGACGTCTTCCTCGCACTCTATCCGGCGGATACCATCGACGAGAGCATGCTCGCGGCCACCCGCGATGCGCTCTACGGCTGGACGGCGGAGCGGCTGGCGCGCAAGCAGACCGCGCTGGGGCGCGATGCGTATCTCTACCTGTTCGATCATGGCTATCCGGCGACGGACGAGGCGGGCCTGCACGCCTTCCATGCGTCCGAAATTCCCTACGTGTTCGGGACGATCCACGAGACCGCGCCCAACTGGCCGCGCATTCCGCGCACGCGGGCCGAACGTGCGCTGTCCGATGCGATGCTGCAATACTGGATCACCTTCGCGCGCGACGGCAACCCCACCGCACGCGGCCAGGTCGACTGGCCCGCCTACGGGCCGGATGCGGCCTTCATGGTGTTCGACGAAAGTCCGCAAACCGGCAAGCAGTTGCTCGGCACCCGCTACGCCCTGAACGAGGCGGTCGTGTGCCGCCGCCGCGCGGCGGGCGACCAGCCCTGGCATTGGAATGTCGGTATCGCGAGTTTGCCGCTGCCGCCGCGTGTCGAGGGCTGTCAATGATACCGGGGAGCATGCAGCCCTTTGCGCTGACGCTGGACAAGTTCATCCTCCACGCGGCGAAGTGGCATCCGCAAGCCGAGGTCGTCACTGCGAGTGAAACCGGCGCTTCCGCGCGCATTGGTTATGACGACCTATGCGCCAACGCACAGCGGGTGTCGGCTGCCCTCGCCGAGCGCGGAGTGGAGCAGGGCGACTGCGTAGCGACGCTGGCGTGGAATACGCAGGCCCACCTCGAATGCTGGTACGCGATCATGGGGATGGGCGCGATCTGTCACACCCTCAATCCCCGTCTCATGCCTGAGCAACTGGCGGACATGGTGCGGCAGAGCCGTGCGCGCATCCTGATCCTGAGCGCGGACCTGCACGAGCTTGCGCGCGATATGCTCGCCGAGACGCCGTCGGTCGCGGAGGTTCTGCTGATCGACGAAAGGGGTGCTGAGGCGGCGTCGATCAGCGGTGGCACGCGGCGCATCGGCACCATGGCCGACGCTGCCGCTCAAGCGGCGGGCACGGTCGAATGGGGCCTGTTCGACGAACATGCGCCGTGCGGTCTGTGCTTCACATCGGGCACCACCGGTTCTCCCAAGGGGGTTACCTACACGCATCGGGGCAATTATCTGCATAGCCTGCGTCAGTTGCAGGCGGATGTCGCGGCGCTGACCCATCGCGATTGCGTGCTCACGATGGTGCCGATGTTCCACGCCAATGCGTGGGGCCTGCCTTTCTCGGTCCCTGCGGTCGGCGGCAAGCTGGTCTTGCCGGGGACGGTCTCGGGTGGGGGCGCGCTCGCGACGCTGATCCGCGAAGAGAACGTGAGCGTGGGAGTGGGCGTGCCGACCGTCTGGCTTGGCCTAATGGACTACCTCGACGAGGCAGGGCTCGACCTGCCGTCGCTCGATCGGATCATGGTCGGCGGCGCGCCGATGCCGCCTGCGCTGATGGACCGCATCGAAGCGCGCGGCATTCGCGTGCAGACGACCTGGGGCATGACAGAAGTGTCGCCGCTGGGCACCGCTACGCCCCCATCCGCCGAGGTACGCGATGCGTCCACGTCCGGTCGCCCCGCACTCGGGATCGACCTGATGGTGACCGACGCGGCCGGCAGCCCGCTTGCGGATCAGCGCGAGTCAGAGGGCCATTTGTGGGTGCGCGGGCCGAGTGTGGTCGAGCGCTATCTGGGGCAGGGTGAGCCGGTCACCCAAGACGGCTGGTTCGACACTGGGGATCTTGCGCAGATCGACGCGAGCGGCAATCTGAGCATCACGGGCCGCGCTAAGGACCTCGTCAAATCGGGTGGAGAATGGATCAATCCCGCCCAGATCGAAGCGATCGTGGGCCAGCATCCCGATGTCTCGATGGCCGCCGTCATCGGCCGCGAAGATGCCAAATGGGGGGAGCGCCCCGTCCTGCTCGTCGAGTTGCGCGAGGGCACCAGGGTCAGCGACGAGGCGCTGCTCGGCACGCTCGATGGCAAGATCGCCAAGTGGTGGCGGCCCGACGAGGTCCTTCGGCTCTCGAACATGCCATTGGCAGCCACGGGGAAAATCGACAAAATGCGTCTCAGATCGGAGTATGGCCGGTCATGACGATGTTGGAACAACCCGCGGCGCGTCCCGCGCAGACCCCCGATAGGAAGAGTAAATTGTCGAAATCCAAGGCCCGCGAAAAGCGGCCGACCAAGGCGGAGCAACGAGCGGAAACGACCGAGCTGATCCTCGACGAAGCCGAATACCTCTTTTCGCGCCATGGCCTGCATGGCGTCACGCTGAAGGATGTCGCCAAGCGGGTCGGCGTCCACCACACGCTTTTGAACTACTATTTCGAGGACAAGCAGAAGCTGTTCGATGAGGTCTTCGGCCGCCGCGCCGTGGTCGCGAACGAAGTGCGCATGAAAGCGCTCGACGATTATGAACGCGAAACGGGGGGCAAACCCACGGTCGAAGGCGCGCTGCACGCCTTCCTCGACACCAACCTCGATCTTTATGGCGATGGCGGCGACCAGTGGCGCCATTCGGGCAGGCTCGCCGCGCTCGTCTCGAACACGCCGGAATGGGGCGCCAACATGTTCGACGAATGGTTCGACCCGGTCGTGCTGCGGCTGATCGAGCTTCTGAAGAAGGCGCTTCCCGACGCGGCGGAGGAAGACCTTTTCTGGGGTTATCACTTCACGACCGGTGCGCTGATGCTGACGCTGGCGCGGACAGGGCGCATCGACAAGCTTTCCGGCGGGCTCGCCCAGTCGGAGGATTTCGCGGCCGTCAAACAGCGGATGGCGCGCTTCATGGCGGCGGGATTTGTCGAGATTTGCGTAGCCAAGGGCGGAGGCAAGCCGACCGAAAACTGATCTGCGCGCCGTTTTCGACGCCATGGCGTCGACAACGGAGACTTTGCGCCATGATATTAACTCGCTAGAGAGTGAATTAACGATTTCGCCAAGGGGATAAAAGATTGTCGTTTACCCGAATGCTTGAAAACAAGGTCGCAATCGTCACGGGTGCGGGCGGTGGCCTCGGCCGGTGTCATGCTCTCGAGCTCGCACGTCACGGCGCGAAGATCGTCGTTAACGACCTGGGAGAGAAGGCCGCCGATGCGGTAGTGCATGAAATCCGCGAACTCGGCGGCGAGGCGATGGCTGCTGCGTGTTCGGTGACCGATGAACAGGCCGTCGCGCAGATGGTCGAGCGGACCATCGAGCGCTGGGGACGGATCGACATCCTGATCAACAACGCAGGGATTCTGCGCGACAAGAGCTTCGCGAAGATGGCGATCGCGGATTTCCGGACCGTCGTCGACGTGCACCTGATGGGCGCGGCGATCTGCACCAAGGCGGTCTGGGCCCTGATGCGCGAGCAGAATTACGGGCGCATCGTCATGACCACCTCGTCCTCTGGCCTCTACGGCAATTTCGGACAGGCGAACTACGGGGCCGCGAAGATGGCGCTCGTCGGCCTCATGCAGACGCTCGCGATAGAAGGCGCCAAATACGATATACGCGTCAACGCGCTGGCGCCGACGGCTGCCACCCAGATGACCGGCGATGTTCTGCCAGAAGAGTCGCTCAAGCGGCTCGATCCGGCGCTGGTGAGCCCCGGCGTCGTGCATCTGGTCGGAGATGATGCGCCGACCCGCGCCATCCTATGCGCTGGCGCGGGCCATTTCGCAGTCGCACATGTGACGCTCACCAACGGCGTGCAGATCGGTGGCGGGGACGGAGCCGCCGCCAACGTGGCGAAAAACTGGGATCGGATTGCGGACAGGTCCGGCGAGATCGTGCCCGAATACGGTTTCACCCAAGCCGAGCGCGAGGTGGCTGCGGCAAGGGGCGACAAGGAGGCAATGGCCGAAGCCTAACAACGCGCCACGGCGCGGGCGCGGGCGGGAGCAACCCGTCGCGCACCAGGGAAGAGGAGTGATGAACGCATGAACCGGCGCACGCCGTTCTTCGGATGCCTTGCCCCCGCGCTGCTGCTCGGCGGCTGCGTGGCGTCGAGCGATACGCCCACCGCTGCGGTCGATCCCGCCTTGGCCGTTCCCGTGGTCGCGACGACGCAAGGCGCGATACGCGGGACTTCGGAAGGGACGCTCCGCGTCTTCCGCGGCATTCCCTACGCTGCCGCGCCGGTGGACCAGCTTCGCTGGGCGCCGCCGCAACCGGTAGAGGACTGGGATGACGTATACGACGCCAGCGCCTTCGGCCCCGCCTGCATCCAGCCCACCGTCCCTGCTGCCAGTCTCTACAATGATCCGCCCGCGCGCTCGTCCGAAGACTGCCTCAACCTCAATATCTGGGCGCCCGACGACGCGGACGACGCACCCGTCATCGTGTGGATTCACGGCGGTTCGCTCAGGATCGGCGCGAACAGCCTGTCGATGTACGACGGCGCGCACTATGCGCAGCGCGGGGTGGTGTTCGTATCGCCGAACTACCGTCTTGGCCCGCTCGGCTGGCTCGCCCACGAAGATCTTAGCGACGAGTCCGAGGCCGGCATCTCGGGTAATTATGGCCTGCTCGACCAGATCGCGGCGCTGCGCTGGGTGCAAGAGAATATCTCGGCATTCGGGGGGGACCCCTCCAATGTCACGATCATGGGCGAGTCCGCCGGGGCTCTCAGCGCCACCTACCTGATGGTTTCGCCGCAGGCGCACGGGCTGTTCGACAAGGCGATCATTCAGAGCACCAACCTGCGCAGCTTCCCTTGGCTATCCGGGCCAGCGAACGGCATGCCGTCGGCCGAAACGATCGGGGCGGACCTGCTCGGCAAGCTGGGTGTGGCCGACATCGCCACTGCCCGCGCGCTGGACGCCCAGCAACTGACCGATCGCGCCACCCTCGCCGGGTTCGCACCGCAGGGCACGATCGACGGCACCGTCCTGCCCGCCCAATTGGTCGACATTTTCGACAATCGCGAGCAGGCGCGGGTGCCCGTAATCATTGGCTACAACGCCCACGAGTATCGCCCCGAAGGCGGCCTCGGACTGCGCATGCCCCGCACGCCCGCGAACTATGCGGCGATGATCGAGGCCACCTTCGGCGATCTAGCCGCCAAATTTCTTCGCATCTACCCGCACAGCGAAGGTGCCGACGCCCTGCTCGACGCAACGGGCGATACGATTTTCGGCTGGTCGGGCGAACGCATCGCCCGCAGCCAGCGCGCACTTGGCATCGCGTCCTACTTCTATGTTTTCGACCACTGCTACCCGTCGGCCAGGGCACGCGACCTGTGCGCGTTTCACGCCAGCGAAGTGCCGTTCACCTTTGGCAATCTGGATGCTGAAGCGATGACGGCCCGCTGGCCGGTGCCCGACGGCGAGCACGACCGTGCGGTTTCGGACGCCATGCTCGATTACTGGACAAGCTTTGCAGCAGCCGGCCGCCCGACCGCACCGGGGCACCCGGCATGGCAGCCTTACGGATCGGCCGAGCACTACATCCGCTTCGACAACGGCCCGGTGCCGGGTCGCGATTACAAGCCGGGCATGTTCGAACTGCTTGAAACCTTTGCGAAGCGCGAGCGCACGGCGGGGCGTTCGTGGGGCCTGCCGGTGGGCCTCGATGCGCCGCCGAAATCCGACGACAAGCAATAGAAATGAAATCCGAGGGGAGAGCACGACCATGAGTAACACCGAGACCAGCGGCGCTGCGACGGCTCCTCCGATCGAAACGCCCTATGCGAAGGCGTCTTACCGCTATTTTGTGCTCGGCGTGCTCACGCTGGTCTACGCGCTGAATTTCGTGGACCGGCAGCTGCTCGTGATTCTGCAGGAGCAGATCAAGGAAGAGCTGCTGCTGTCGGATACGCAGCTCGGCCTGCTCTCGGGCCTCGCCTTTGCAGCCTTCTACGTTATTTGCGGCATCCCCATCGCGCGCTGGGCCGACAAGGGCGTTCGCCGCAACATCATTGCGCTCGCGCTCACCGTATGGAGCGGCATGACCGCGATCAGCGGGTTGTCGCAGAACTACCTTCAGCTACTGATGGCGCGGATCGGCGTCGGCGTCGGCGAGGCAGGCGGAAGCCCGCCGGCGCACTCGATGATATCCGACGTCTTCCCCGAGAAGGAACGCGCAACCGCGCTCTCTATCTACTCTATCGGCATTTACATCGGCATCCTCACCGGGTTCGCGCTGGGCGGCGTTATTGCCGAGACTTTCGGTTGGCGCATGGCCTTCTTCGTGGTCGGCCTGCCTGGCATCCTCGTCGCCATATTTGTGCGGTTTGCCGTGGCGGAGCCGATCCGCGGCTGGTCCGAAAAGCGCGAGACCGAAGCGGGCGACAGCCCGACCTTCCTGGCGACGCTCAAATTCCTGTGGTCGCGAAAGACCTTCCGCAACCTGGCGTTGGCGGGAAGCCTGCAGGCGATGGTGATCTACGCGATCGGCAACTGGCTCCCCTCGTTTTTCCTGCGCTATCACGAGATCGGTCTGGCGGAGCTGGGCGTCTGGATGGCACTGACATCGGGTTTCGGGGGCGGTGCGGGATCGTTCTTCGGCGGGTGGTTCGCCGACAAGATGGGCCAGCGCGACCGCCGCTGGTACGTGTGGGGCTCGGCCATCATGATCCTCGCCATCACGCCGGTTCTGCTGGTGATCCTGAAGACCGGCAACCTGACGCTGGCGCTGCTGCTGACAGGAGTGTTCCACTTCCTGTCGGCATCCTATCTCGGCCCGGCCCTTGCCGTATCGCACGGGCTGGTGGGCCTCCGGATGCGCGCGCTGACATCGGCGGTGTTCTTTTTCTTCATCAATCTGATCGGTCTGGGTCTCGGCCCGACCATTGTCGGCTACCTGAGTGACACCTTCACTGCTTCCGGCTCCGACGGGGCGTTGCCCACCGCAATGCTGATTGTCGGCTGCACTGCCTCGGTGTGGGGCTTCGCGCACTACATGTTCGCATCGCGCCATGTCCGGCAGGACATCGCCGACAGTCCTGCCACGGCGCCGAAGGTCGAGGCCTTGTGATACACGACAGCGCCCGGCGCGTTTTGCTTGCGGCCCTGCTTGCCTTCGTGGCGGCAGGGTGCGCGACGGCGCCCCTCCGGCAGCCGGTGCAGCGAACCGTCGCCGATGCGCCCGGCACGGCCCAAGCGCCCTCCGGTAAGTATATTTCCTGGCGCGAGCACCGGATCGATGACGAGGATGTGGGCGAAGTGCCGATCCGTGGCGGCGACGGCTTGCAGATGGCCGATCTGGACCGTGACGGCTTTCTCGATATCGTGTCGGTCCACGAGGATTCGAACCACCTGCGGATCGCCTTCGGCAGCGCGGACCCCGACCGCTGGACGCTCGCGACGGTGGCGTCGGGCGCCATTGTCGCCGCGATCGAGGATGTCGCGGTAGGCGATCTCGATGGCGACGGCTGGCCGGACCTGGTTTCCGCCAGCGAGGAAGCGCACCTCGCCTTCTTCCGCAACCCGGGCAGCGGGAGGGAAGCGCGCGCGGGCGAGTGGCAGGGCTTCGTCCCGCCCGTCACGCAGGGCCGTGGATCTTGGCTGCGCGTCTTCGTCGCGGATATCGACGGAGACGGCCGCAACGACGTTATCGCTGCGAACAAGGGCGCAACCGATATCGTGGACCCCGATGCCCCGCAGGCGGATCGTACGACTTCGCTCTTCACGCTTCGCGGCGACCCACTCGACGCGAAAGCCTGGCGCGAGCAGGTGCTGCTGGCGAAGGACGTGCCCAACACCGCGATGCCGGTCGACATTGATGGCGACGGCGACCTTGACGTGCTCGCGGCCGCGAGGCTGTTGCAGCAGGCCTACATCTTGGAAAACAGGGGCACTGACCAAGCGGGCTTGGTGGTGATCGAACCGCACCTGGTCCGGATCGATGACACTGCGGTGCCCGGCTGCACTGTCGCGACCAGTGCTTTCCAGTCCACCTTTCGCGACATGAACGGCGACGGGCGACCCGATCTCGTGACGAGCTTCTTCGAGAAGTGCGGCGAGCCGCGCGCACCGGGCGGTCTGCCCGTGCTGGGCTGGCTCGAACAGCCTGCCGAACTGCGTGCGCCGTGGGTCTACCACCGCATCGGCGACATCCTTCCCGACATGGTGATCGCGGTGGAAGTGGCCGATTTCGATGGCGATGGTGATCTCGATGCGGTGACCGGAGGCTATTCGGGGCTCAACATCCTGAAGGGCGGATACACGGGGGCAACGCGCGAGGCCGACCATCCAGGGGTTACCGCATCGTCGACCGTAGGCCGCATCGCATGGTTCGAAAATTCAGGCATCGCTGGCGGCGAATGGCAACGGCACGATATTTCGCGGCGCGTGCGCGGCATGTTCGACCAGTTTATCGCTCGCGACATGGATGCTGATGGGGACCTGGATATGGTTGGTACGCGCGGCAATAGCGGGCGGTTCGACGGCGTTTTCTGGTTGGAGCAGGTGCGCAGCGGAACACCGCGCCATGCCTTTACTCCCGCCCGCAAGGCCGAGAGCCGAGCGCTTCCCCTGCCGCCCTCCCACTGGTTTGACCGCTATGAGGAGGTCAATACGCTGATCGCACCCAACAAGCGGACGGAGGGCGAACGACCATGAGCCACACTCTTGTCGGGCGTGTCTGCCTCATCACGGGCGCATCTTCGGGCATCGGCGCACACCTCGCACAGGTAATGGCAGACGCAGGTGCACAGGTCGTGCTCAGCGCACGGCGCACCGAACTGACCGACAAGATTGCCGCCGAGATCCGCGCAGGCGGCGGCGAAGCCCTTGCCGTCCCGATGGATGTGTCCAGCGAGCAATCCGTGGAGCAGGCGTTCGACCAGGCGCAGGAGGCCTTCGGAACGGTCGATACCGTGGTCGCCAATGCGGGTGTCTCACGCTACGGGCGCTCCACCGATCTTGCTCAATCCGATCTGCGGCAGGTGTACGACACCAACCTGCTCGGCGTCCACCTCACCGCCAATGCGGCGGCGCGCGCGATGATGAAGGCCGGCAGCCGCGAACACGGAATGGGACGGATCGTCATCATCGGATCGATCACCGCGCAGATGACGGGGCAGGGCGATGCCGCCTATGCGGCCAGCAAGGCGGGCGTCGCGCATCTTGGCCGCCAGTTGGCGCGCGAATGGGTGCGGCAGGGGATCAACGTGAATGTTGTGCAACCCGGCTATATTCGTACCGCACTGGTGGGCGAATGGTTCGATAGCGAGGGTGGCGAGGCACAGATCGCAAGCTGGCCGAGACGCCGCATCATGCAAATCGATGCGCTCGACAATCTCGTCCTGTTTCTGTCGTCAGATGCGTCGATCTATGTGACCGGATCCACCTTCACCGTCGACGACGGGCAGGCACTATAGGCTGGTCTCGCTTTGGGGCAGGCCGAGCGGACCAGAGTGTTCAGCTGGAGGGCTGGCTGGGCCGAACGACGCGGAAGCGCTCACTCTCTTTAAATATGCCTCATTCGAAAGAAGCATATGGAGAAGTGCGCCCGGATCTCCAAGGGCCCTATTGGGGCGAAGTCGTGCCTTATGGCTTGCGGCAGAGCGAAAGCGGACAGGCGATTGGCATCAAGTCCATCACATTCGGTTCTGCCCTGAAGCCCGGTCATCGATCAGCAGGTGCAGAACCCTGTCCCTGACCCAGTGTGTGTGAAGGTAGTGATAGCTGCCGGGCAGGGCTTCGTTTTCGAACTTCGCAGGATCTATCAGGTCGGCGACGACACGTCCGGGCGCCCGCAGCAGTTCGATAACGTTCGCCTTGCCGCCCAGCGCGGCGTAGAACTCCGCCTCTTCGAATGGGAGCCGCGATGCTGCGGCGGTCTCGGAAACCTCCACCGGCTCGCGCCCTTTCGATGTCATGGCTTTCGAGATTCGGCCGGCCAGCAGTTCCGCCGTTGGCCCAATGATGACCTGCATCGTCTCGGGCGTCGGCCGGATGACCCCATGGGCCCCGAGTTTCTTAAGCGCGGGCTCGTCGGCCAGCTCGCTATCCGCGAGGACAAGGCGCAGCCTGGTGGTGCAGGCGCCCAGCTGAAGAACGTTTCCTTCGCCTCCAAGGGCGCGAAGCCAGTCCCGGGCAAGCTCAGTGTCATCCGCCGCAGCGTCCGGGATGGCGTTCGCATCGACCGTCTCCCTGCCCGGGGTCGCGAGGTTCATGCGCCTGATTACGAAGCTAAACGACAAATAATATACGACGAAATAGGCTGCCCCGACGGGCAGCAACAGCAGCGGGTTCTTGGCTATCCCGAAATTGAGGGCATAGTCGATCAACCCTGCCGAAAAACCGAAGCCCAGCTTCACGTCGAGCAGGTCCATGACGACCATCGACAGGCCGGTCAGCACGGCATGGACGAGGTAAAGGACCGGCGCGAGGAAGATGAAGGTGAACTCGATCGGTTCGGTAATACCGGTAAGGGCGGATGTAAGGGCCATGGAAAGATAGAGCCCGCTCACCCCCTTGCGCCTTTCCGGCGGGGCTGCACGATACATGGCGAGGCACGCGGCCGGCATGCCGAACATCATCACGGGGAAGAACCCGGCCATGAAAGCGCCCGCGGTCGGATCCCCGGCGAAGAAGCGGCGCAGGTCGCCCGTCGCGCCATCGTAGTCGCCGATCACGAACCACGCGACATTGTTGAGAATGTGATGGAGCCCGGTGACGATCAGCAGGCGATTGAGCGCGCCATAGACGAACAGGCCGATCTCGCCTGCTCCTACGATGCCGCGGCTGGCAGCGTCGATCGCGCTTTCGACGTAGTGCCAGTATTCGCCGACAAGGAACCCCAGCACCAGCGCGACCCCGCCGGCGGCGATGGGCACAAAGCGGCGCCCGCCGAAAAACGCCAGGAAGTCCGGCAGCTTGATCTCGGCGTAGCGGTTGAAAAGCTGCCCGCCGATGATGCCGCACAAGATACCCAGCGGCACGCCCAGCTTGGCAATCGCCGCCGCGCGGAAATCGGCGATGGCTCTTGCGGTCGCTTCGGTGTCGAGCCCGGCGAGAAGATCGGGCGGCACCTCGATCAGCGCCTGCGCGCTGTTGGTCGCGATAAGGAAGGCGACAAGACCGGCCAGGCCCGCTGCACCGTGATTGTCTCGCGCAAAGCCGATCGCAACGCCGATTGCGAAGATCGACCCCAGATTTGCGAAGATCGCTTCGCCCGCCGCCGAAACGAATGCGATGTCCAGCAGGTCGGGTTGGCCCAGACGCAGGAGCAGACCGGCTACCGGCAACACCGCGATAGGCAGCATCAGCGAACGGCCCAACTCCTGCATGGCGGCGAATATGCGCTCCCTCATTGCCGTACCTCCTCAAGGCCTAACAGCCGGCTGACGGTGGTCCGCACTTGCTGCGGCCCATCGCATTCCAGCGCCGCTCTCGCCGCGTCGCGGCACTGATCAAGGGTCAGCCCGCGCAAATGCTGCTTCAGTTCGGGGATGCGTGCGGCGCTGGCCGATAACTCCGTCACGTCCAAGCCGATCAGGACGGCGGCAGCGAGATGATCGCTGGCGGCTCCGCCACACACGCCCAGCTGAACGTCTTTCGCAGAGCAAGCCTCGCCCGTCATGGCGATCAGGCGCAGGACGGCGGGGTGGAGGGGATCGAGCATCTCGGCGAGGGCGGGGTTTGTCCGGTCGACGGCAAGCGCATATTGCGTGAGATCGTTCGTGCCCACCGACAGAAAGTCGACCCTTCGCGCCAGCGCATCGGCGAGCAAGGCGCTGGCGGGGGTCTCGATCATCGCGCCGAGCAGCACTTGCGCAGTATGCCCCATGTCCTCGCGAACGCGATCGACAATCGCGCGAAGCGTGTCGAACTCTTGGGTAGAGGCGATCATGGGCGCCATAATGTGGGCGGGTTTCGATCCCGCCGCGCGCAGGATGGCGCGCAGTTGGCTTTCGAGCAGTTCGGGAAAGCGCAGCGAGATGCGGATGCCGCGCAGACCCAGCGCGGGATTGTCTTCCGGCTCCAGCTCAAGATAGTCCGCCGGCTTGTCGGCGCCGATATCCAGCGTGCGGATGATGACCGGCCGGTCGCCAAAGGCCTCCATGATCTCGCCATAGATCTGCGCCTGCTCTTCCTCGGATGGAGGTGCGGCGCGGTGCAGGAAGAGGAATTCGGTGCGCAGCAGGCCGGCTCCCTCGGCACCCAGGCGGACCGCCTCGCCCGCGTCCGCGACACTGCCGAGATTGGCGCGGACCTCGATCCGCTCTCCGCTGGCAAGCCGGGTGTCCGCCAGCGTCTGGCGCAGCGCCACATCATGAGCGGCGGCACGGCGATGGATATCATGAGCAAGCTCGCGCTGCTCCGCTTCGGACAGGCCGTGGCGAAGAAGGCCGGTGCCTCCGTCGAGGTGGACCAGGCTGTCGTCGGGCACGTTGCACAGGGGCTTGCCGAAGGCGACTGCCATGGGAATGCCCGCCGACGCGGCCAGGATCGCGAGGTGCGATGTCGGGCCACCGGCAATCGTAGCGATGCCTGCGATGCCCGCTGCCGTCAGCGCCTCGAAATCGGACGGATAGAGGTCGTTCGCAATGACGATCGAACCTGCCGGCGCCATCACCTCCTCCCTCGTGCCCACAAGCACGCGCAGGACCCGCTGGCGCAGATCGGCGAAGTCGTCGGCACGGTCTGCGAGGCGGCTGTCTTCGAGCGAGCGCATCTCCGCCTCCTGCTCGCTCATGACATCCTGCCAGGCCATCGCGGCACTCGCGCCGCCCTCGATCCGGGTCTCTACCGTGTCGAGCAGAACCGGGTCGGCAAGCATTGCGAGATGCGCGGCTGCGATAGCGGCGCCCGGCCCTTCAGCCTCGGCATCGAGGCTGGCGCGCACCTCTGCCATCGCATCGGCGAAGCGATGGTGTTCCACGTCGGCGCCCTGCGAGGTTTCGGTGACTTCCAGCTTCGAGCGATGGAGGTAGAATGCCTTTGCCAGCGCCTGACCCGGCGCGGCGGCGGCCCCGGCGACAGTGCATGGGGGCAGCTCGGCTCCCGGGCGTTGCGCGGTCATGCTGAGCTTGGGGCTGGCGCGATCGGATGAAGGTTCGCTGCCTCCTTCGATAACGTCGCCTGCACCGGATTCGATCAGCGCGACGATCGCGCCCACAGCTGGCGCGGCATTGCTGCCTCCCGCTCGCACGGTCAAATGAGCGCCGTGGCTGGCGCCCAGCTTCATGAGAGACGTCGTGCTGCGTGCGTCGGCGGACTTGGCCCCAAGCACGATTTCGACCGGCCCGTCCCAGCGCGCGGCTTCGGCAGCGATCGCGGCGGCCGGGCGCGCATGGAGGCCGTGCGGCAGGGGCAGGACCACGCTGCGTTCCTCAGACGTGCGCGCGGAGGGATCGGCCCGATCCGCCGCCTTCGATGAAGCGGTAATCCGGAAAAGCAGGTCGCCCGCTTCGCAAGGCCGGGGAAATGCGCCGTGCAGCTCGATTTCGAGCGGCTCCGAATCGAGCAAGATGATCGGGGTGGCCAGGCTCTTCCCGGCGCGGGCCACGGCGGCGAGGTCGACCCGCATCAGCGGGTCCCCCGTCGCTACGATGTCGCCTTCCGACACCAGGATCGCGAAAGGCAAACCGTCCAGCGCGACCGTATCGATCCCGCAGTGAATGAGGATTTGCCGCCCGTCAGCCGTTTCGATCGTGACGGCATGCCGGGCGGTCGCGACCGCGGCGACGACCCCGTCGCAGGGAGATTGGATGGTTTCGCCCAGAAGCTCGATCGCCAGACCCGGGCCGAGCGCGCCGGAGGCGAAGGCGGGGTCGGGCACCTGGTCGAGCGGCACAACCCATCCGGCCGCCGGGGCGCAGATATTGGGCATGTCCGCTCCGGTCGAGGAGGTCGATACTGCCACACATGTCTCCCCAGTGGTGCGCAAGAGCGCAAGGCCCTTGCCCCGCCGATTATCCTATCAGCGGGGCGAGGGAACCAGCATCAATATTCGAACCGGGCGCCGAAGAAGAAATAGCGGCCATTGTCGTAGATGGCGCGGGGGCGGAATTCTTCGCCCGCGAACTGCACGATCTTTTCATTGGTCAGATTGACCGCGTCGAAGGTCAGCGTGGCGAACTCGGTCACCCGCAAATCCAGCGAGGCATCGAGCGAGCCGAAGCTTTTCTGGTTGAGCGAGGTCGCGCGGTCCAGGGTGATGAAGAAGTCGTCGCGCCAGTTATAGGTCACTTGGGCGCTCATGAAGCTGTCCTCGTAGTAGGCGCCGGCCTGGACCGCATGCTTCGAATTGCCGGGCACGGGATCGCCGTTGTCCGTTTTCGCATCCGAATAGCTGTAGTTCGTGTTGATCCCGAAATTGCCATAGATCGGTATCTGCGCAATCAGCTCGACACCCTTCACTTCTGCCGAACCGCCATTGGCGCGGCGATTGATCGAGAACTGGCAATCGTAAAGATCGGGATTGGTCGATCCCGGCGTCGGGACGCAGCGCGATTGATCGGGTGCCGCTGTCTCGACCGCAAAACTTTCGTTGGACACGCGGTCGGTCACGAAATTGGACACGTCCTTGTAATAGAGCGCCACCGCCAGCAGCCCGCGCTCGGGCAGATAATATTCGAACGACAGATCGAACTGGTTGGCGCGGTAGGGTTCCACATCGGCGCTGCCGCCCGATCCCGTCAGCGCGCCCGGGTTCAGCGTCACACGCGGGGCGATGTCGGTGAAGTCTGGGCGGGTCAAAGTACGCGCGGCGGCGGCCCGCAGGATGAAGTTGTCCGTGAGGTCGAACGTCATGTTCAGGCTGGGCAGGAAGTCGGTGTAGCCGCGCTCCTCGGTCACCGGCAGGAAGTCGCCATAGGCGTTGGAAACCTGGCCTTCACCTTCGGCGCCCTGGATGTAGCCGCTCGAAGTCTGATCGGTGTGAATGATCCTGACCCCGGCATTGCCCCGCCAGCCATCACCACCGAATTTGCCCATGACATACCCACCATAGGTCTTCTCGTTGACCGAGAAGATTTCGGAATAGAGCGGAAGACGCTCCGATGCTGCGGGGAAAGCCCCGATCTGATCGCGGATCAGGCTTGGCGTCGGCAGGAAGAAGTCCGTGAGCGAGCCCGGCAGGGCGATATTGTCGGCATAATTGTCCGGCGTCTGATCGCTGCCGAACGATGACGGAGTGCACACGCCGCCGCAGCCGCCATCGCGGAAGGGAACGAAGAAATCACCATAGGTGGTGGCCTGGAAATCGGTCGCGCGATCGTGTTCGGTATATTTGAAGCCTGCCTTGACCGCTTGGAGGACGCCGAGGTTAAGCTCCTGATCGAAGTCGACATAGGCGAAGACTTCGCTGTCGTCGTTGCCGATCGAGTGGTTGGACGCGAATTCGAAGGCTAGATCGTCAGGGTTCGTCGGATCGACGGTGTCAAAGGACACGACCGGGGCCCGGCCTGTTAGGTCGAAGCTGAAGTCGCTGTTGCCGAGAAATTCGACAAAGGGCTGGCGCACCGTGTCGCCTTGCGCATCTGTATAGCCAACCTGCCCGCTGATGGTCAGGCCGCCGTCGGTCGCATAGGACCAGTTGCCCGCGACATAACGGGTTTCGGCAAACGCTTCGCGATCGAAGATGTCGTAGACCTGGCCGAAGCCGCCGGCCCCAGCGATGCCTTCGATGCGGCCCGCGACCACCGTGCCGCCTTCGATCTGCGTGTCGGTCAGCGTCACGCCGTTGGCACCGCCCAAGCCCGAACGGGCCGGCCAGGCGAGATAGTTGTAGTTGGTGTTGTTGGCGTTGAAGCGGGTCCACAGGCCGCTGATGCCGAACTCGAGCTGGTCGGTGGGGCGGAACTGCAGTTCGAGATTGCCGCCGTACCGCTCACGCTCCTGCAGGAACAGGGCGGAGCCGATCAGGGTCGGAACCTGCAGTTCCTGTCCCGACGGGTCGAGCGCACTGTCGTAGCCGAGGATTTCGAAACCGTCGCGGCGGATATTGCGCTTCTGGTAGACCGCTGCGGCGAGCACGCCGAAGGTCCCTGCGGGGTTCGACCAGCTCACCACGCCGGAAACCTGCGGGTCGAAGGAATCTGCCTTCTCGGTATAGGCGCCTTCGACCGAGATCGTCGCGACGAAGGGATCGATGTCCAGCGGCTTGCGCGTCAGTACGTTGATCGTGCCGCCGATGCCCCCTTCTTCGATGTCAGCGGTCGGGCTTTTGAACACCTGCAGTTCGCCCACCACGTCTGAGGGCAGCACTAGGTAGTTGAAGTTGCGCGTGGCAGCCTGCTGATCGAGCACGAACCAGTCTGCGGTGGCGACGGCGTGGCCGTTGACCAGCGTGCGGGTCTGGTTTGGGGCGAGGCCGCGGAGCGAGACGCGCTCGCCCTCGCCGAATTCGCGGTTGGTCACCACGCCCGGCACGCGCTGCAGCGATTCCGCCACGTTCCGGTCGGGGAACTTGCCGATATCCTCGGCCGAGATGGCATCGACGATCGCATCGGCATTACGCTTGGTATTGATCGCATCTTCGAGCGACGCGCGAATGCCGGTCACGACGATCGTTTCACCGACCGCGTCCTCATCCTCCGTAGCATCTTGAGCGTAGGCAGCCTGACCCGAAAGGGCGATTGCCGAGACCGTTGCACCAAGGATCCAAACTGACTTGTTCATCGAAACCTCCCTGTGATCCGCTTGCGTCGTGTTTCACCGATGGGGGCGAAGGCGATGCAATCGAGCGTCGGGATGAAGTTTATGACAAGATTGTTGCCATAAGCAATACCAAACTATAACCAATCCTTGCGGATATGGACGTTATTGATTATTGGTATTATTGCTGGATCGCGACAGGAATGGCCGTCATTTCCGGACATCTACGCAATACAAGGGTTTTGGTCGGGTGCAGACATTGATCGATCTCAAGCACAGGTTTGATACCAGTGAGGCAACGCCGCTCTACCAGCGGTTGAAGAGGGCGATGCGCGAGAGCATCGATTCGCACGATTGGGAGCCCGACGACCCGGTCCCGTCCGAGCGTGATATCGCCGAGCGACTCGAGATTTCCCGCGTCACCGTGCGCAAGGCCATCGACGGGCTGGTCGAAGATGGAATGATGGTGCGCAAGCGCGGCTCGGGAACATTCGTGGCGGGCCGCGTCGAGAAGAGCTTCGCCACGCTGACCTCTTTCACGGAAGATATGGCCGCGCGGGGCCGCAAGGTCCGCAGCGACTGGCTGGTCCGCAAAAAGGGGAGCGTGACGCCGGAGGAATCGCTCAGCCTGTCGCTCAGCCCCGGAACCGCCGTCTATCGCTTCAGCCGTATCCGGTTTGCCGACAATGTCGCGATGGCGCTGGAATATTCGACGATCCCGGCGGAATGCCTCGGGTCGGACGCCGTGGTGGAGGAATCGCTTTATGATGCCCTGCGCGCCCGGCAACAGAACCCGGTCCGTGCCCTCCAGCGGCTGAGGGCGGTTCTTTTCACGGCAGAGCAAGCTGACCTGCTGGACGTGCCGGCATTGAGCGCCGGGCTGCTGATCGAACGCATCGGCTACAATTCGGCTGGAAGCGCGGTCGAATGGACGCGGTCCTATTATCGCGGCGATGCCTATGATTTTGTCGCCGAACTCAATCTCGGGAAGTGAGGGGCTGGCGGTGGTTGCATCGGATACGCGAATGTATCGCGAGGCGGGCGAGGCGCCGGGCTGCGTGGCACGACAGACGAGCGAGGCTGGGGCACCGGTGGCGGCGATCGGCGCAGCCCTGCGCGACCTGTCACCGCGCCTTGTGGCCACGATCGCGCGCGGCAGTTCCGATCACGCCGCAACCTATGCGAAGTATCTGGTAGAGACCGCAACCGGCGCACCTGTAGCATCGTTCGCGCCATCGGTTAGTTCGGTCTACGAAGCGCGCAGCACGATGCGCGGCGCCGCCTGCATCGCGATTTCCCAGTCGGGCAAGAGCCCCGACCTCGTGGCCGCGACCCAGAGCGCGTGCCGGGGCGGGGCGCTGAGCATCGCGCTGGTCAACGACACTGCTTCGCCGCTGGCCGAAGAGGCAAATCTGGTCGCGCCGCTGTGCGCCTTTCCCGAAACCGCGGTGGCCGCGACCAAGTCCTATCTCGCCTCGCTCGCCCTGATTGCCCGCATCGTTGCCTCATGGTCGCAGGATGCGGAGTTGGAAGCGGCGATCGACCGCCTGCCCGAAGCGATGGAGCGCGCGTGGGCGTTGGATTGGAGCGAGGCCGGGCGCGCCGTGATCGGGGCGCGCAGCCTGTTTGTGATCGGCCGCGGTTCCGGGCTCGGCATTGCGCAGGAAGCCGCGCTGAAGTTCAAGGAAACGTGCCGGATCCATGCCGAGGCCTATAGCTCTGCGGAGGTTCTGCATGGCCCGGCCGCGGTCGTGCGGGACGGCTTTCCCGTCCTTGCCTTCGCTCAGGATGACGCTTCGCGCGACAGCGTTGGCGAAACCTGCGCCAAGCTCGCCGAGATGGGCGCGCGCGTCTTTCTTGCCGGTGCCCAAGCGCCTGGCTGCACCTTCCTGCCTTCGCTTGACGAGGATGCCCGCCTTCAACCGATATTGCTAGCACAGGCGTTCTACCGACTGGCCAATGCCTGCGCCGTGGAACTGGGCGAAAACCCCGATGCTCCGCCGCATCTGATGAAAGTGACCGAGACCACATGAGCGCAATCCTCTTCGTCGGCGGCCAGGTGCTGCTGGACGGTGCTCTTGAAAGCGGAAAGGCTCTGGCCGTCGACAATGGCCGGATCGTCGCCATTCGCGATGCGGGTGAAGCTGCAGGAGCGGCCGAAGTCGTCGATCTGGACGGCGGAATCGTACTGCCCGGCTTTATCGACGTGCAGGTCAACGGCGGCGGCGGGCGCCTGTTCAATGCCGATCCCACCGTGGAAACGATCCGCCTGATTGCGGAGACCCACGCGCGTTTCGGGACCACGACACTGCTCCCGACGCTCATCAGCGACGGGCTGGACAAGATCGAGGCCGCCATAAAGGCGGTCGATGCCGCAATCGAAGCGGGCGTGCCCGGCATCGCGGGCATCCATCTCGAAGGCCCGTTCCTCAGCACCGATCGCAAGGGCGTGCACGACGAAACCAAGTTCCGCGAATTCGAGGAACGGCATATCGAACTGATGTCGAGCCTGGAGTACGGGCGCACGCTGGTGACGTTGTCGCCAGAGCGGGCGGCACCCAAGGCCATTGCCGGATTGAGGGCACGCGGTGCGATCATCAGCGCGGGCCATACGAATGCCAGTTACGAGCAGATGCGCGCCGCTCTGGAGGCTGGCGTTACCGGCTTCACCCACCTGTTCAACGCGATGTCGCCGCTCAACAGCCGCGAGCCCGGGGTGGTCGGTGCCGCACTGGAAGATCGCGAAAGCTGGTGCGGTCTGATCGTGGACGGGCACCACGTCTCGCCGGTCACGATGAAGCTGGCCATGCGTTGCAAGCCGGTCGACAAGTTCATGCTCGTCACCGATGCCATGCCCTCGGTCGGGATGGAGGACGGCAGTTTCATGCTCCAGGGGCGCCGGATCCATGTGGAAGACGGCATCTGCATCACCGATGATGGAACCCTCGCCGGGTCCGATCTCGACATGGCCCGGGCCTTGCGTAACGCGATGGCGATGCTCGAGGTCGATATCGGGCAGGCCAGCGCGATGGCGTCAGGAAACCCGGCAGCCTTCATCGGAATAGCCGATAACCGGGGCACGATCCGCGAAGGGGCGAGGGCGGACCTGGTCGTGCTGGACGAGAAAATGCATGTCAGATCGACCTGGATCGGCGGGGCGAAGGTCCATGGTTAGGCTCGCCCTCGCAGCGCTGCTCGCAATCGGCCTGGGTGGGTGCACCACCACGGCGACGGAGGCCGAACGATCGAGTGCCGACACCATCGGATCAGCCTTGCAGATCACCTACCGCGTTCTGGCCAATCGCGAGGAGGGCGGCTGCACCGTACCCGGCTCTTCCGAAAAGACCGCAGACGCGTGCTACGAGGCCGAGCTTTCTATCCTCAGCGATCGCCCGCTCGACCTGACAGGCAGCACAATCTTCTTCAGCCAGGTCGATCCGGTCGCGCAGGTTGGCGGCGGCGGATCGGTTCGCCTCGCGCATGTAAACGGAGACCTGCACGAGATTATCCTTTCCGGCCCTGCTGCGGCGGTTGGCCCCGGGGCGCCGGTCACTCTCCCTTTCGTCGTCCACGGCACGCTACTGACACGCGCCAAGATCATGCCGAATTACTACGTGGTCGATGCGAGGGGCCGGGCCGCGCTGATCGAATCGACGAAGGAAGTGCCGGCCGAGGCAATGGGCCGCCAAGACCTGCCGTTTCTGACCCTTCTGCCGCCCGACCTGAAGCGCGCGCCCGAAGACGAGACCCCGATCGAAATGCCAGATGTCACCTACCGGCAGAACATGGCGACACAGTTCGTGGCGGAAGCGGTCGATAGCGGGATAATCCCCACTCCGCTGCGCATGGAGAGCAGTGGCAGCGATCGTGTCGATCTCTCGCGCGGCATCGCCCCGGTCCTGTCGGGCGTTGCCCAAGCAGAAGTGGCGGCCGCGATGGAACGGCTTTCGGATTTGGGGCTCGCCCGGTCGGAGGAAGGCGTCCCCGTGCTGGTGACGGTCGATCCGTCGCTGCGGATCCGGGCCGAGGGTTACGAGCTGACGACTGCTCTCGACGCGGTGACGATCCGCGCGAGCGATCCGGCGGGGGCTTTCTACGGACTGCAGAGCCTGGCGGCTCTGATCACACCCGGCGAAAAAAGCATACCCTCACTGCATATCCAAGACGCCCCGCGTTTTGCATTCAGGGGGCAGCACCTCGACATTGCGCGCAATTTCCAGGGGCCAGCGACGATCCGCGCCCTGATCGACCAGATGGCGGCGTACAAGCTCAACAAGCTGCATCTCCATCTTGCCGACGACGAGGGATGGCGGCTCGAGATCGCGGGTTTGCCCGAACTGACCGCCGTGGGATCGCGCCGCTGCCACGACCCTGGCGAAACCCGTTGCCTGTTACCGCAGCTTGGAAGCGGGCCCGACGAGAGCACTTCCGGCAGTGGGTTCCTGACGACAGAGGACTATGTGGACCTGGTGCGCTACGCTGCGGCGCGGCACGTGGAGATCATCCCCGCGATCGACATGCCCGGCCACGCGCGCGCTGCGGTCAAGGCGATGGAGGCACGCTATGGGCGCTTGAAGGCGGATGGGGCGAGCGAGGAGGTCGCTTCGGAATATCTGCTCAGCGATCCGGACGATCGCACGCTCTATGACAGTATCCAGCACTATTCGGACAACACGATCAATGTGTGCCGCCCTTCGGCCTATAAGTTCGTCGCCCACGTTCTGAATCGCGTCGCCGAAATGCACGCCGTGGCGGGGCAGTCGCTCAGGCGGTTGCATATCGGCGCGGACGAGACGGCGGGCGCATGGGCCGACTCCCCGATATGTGCAGCGTTTCTAGCCCAAACGGATACCCCTTCCTCTCCGCAGGATCTGGCGGGTTACTTCGTGGTGCGCGTGGCAAACATGGTCGGCGAGCGGGGGATGATACCGGGCGCCTGGAGCGATGGGCTCTCCCACGCCGACCCGGCGCAGTTGCCTTCCACTCTTCAATCGAACATCTGGGACACCCTGGCCTGGGGAGCGGCCAAGACGGCGAAGGATCACGCAGATCGCGGCTGGGACGTCGTGCTCTCGATACCCGATGCCCTGTATTTCGACATGCCCTATGCCGCGCATCCGGAGGAGGGCGGTTATTATTGGGCGATCCGCAGTGCACCCACGCGCAAGCTCTTCTCCATGATGCCGGAGAACCTTCCGGCCACGGCAAGCTATTGGCGCGACCGCGACGGGCAAGCCATAGAGCAACCCATGCTCGAGCGCCCGCGCCATCGTTTTGCAGGCATTCAGGGGCAGATCTGGTCCGAAACGATCCGGGACAGGGAAACACTGGGATATCAGCTCTTCCCCCGAATGCTGGCGCTGGCCGAGAAGGCCTGGCACCGCGCGGACTGGGAGCTGGAGGATGGCGTGGGCAAGGCGGACGATCCCGATCTGGCCGCCGCGATGCAAGCCGACTGGAACCGCTTCGCCTCGATCCTGGCTGCCAAAGAGCTGGGCAAGCTCACGAAAGCCGGATGGTCCTACAGATTGCCGCCGCCGGGCGTGTTCAAGGATGGCGATCTCCTCAGGTTCAATGCAGGTTTGCCAAGTCTCCAGATCCAATGTGACATGGGATCGGCTGGGGGATCAGGTTGGCAGCCGGCTGCGCAGTGCGGCTCGGCAAAAGGCGAGCGTGTGCGATTCCGGGTGGTTGGCCCTGAGAGGACTCGCTCGAGCCGGATCGTAACGGTCTCTGGAATGGATCGCCCATGAAAATGACAGCTGCGGAGCCATGCGCGCGAACAGCTGGCTGGCGACGTGCGTGTAGGCGCTCGGGGATCACTCGGGTCATCCATCAATAAGACTTCGGCGACTGCGGAACCTACGGCCCCAGGCGAAATATTCTGACACTAGAGCCGGGGGAGGCCGGCTTTTGTCGACATCCACGCTTTGGACTGTCGCCTTCCACTCAATCAGCC
This sequence comes from Alteriqipengyuania triglochinis, assembly GCF_054655655.1. NCBI lineage: Bacteria > Pseudomonadati > Pseudomonadota > Alphaproteobacteria > Sphingomonadales > Erythrobacteraceae > Alteriqipengyuania > Alteriqipengyuania triglochinis. The sequence goes on along the minus strand of NZ_BAAHNC010000002.1, from coordinate 234,772 downwards.
CTCCCCGACCGCAGCCACGCAGCAAGCGTGTTGTCGGCCGTCGCCTCGTCGCGGCGGCGTGGGGCGGTCCGCGCCTGGAGGTAGCCGCGCCCTTTTTCGCCGAGCCAGCCGGGATAGGCTTTCCAGCGGCGGATATCGTCGGGCCCGGTGCCCGCACGCAGCGCGAGCGTGCGGGGATGGGGCATCAATGCGCGTCTGGCGGCAGTGGCGATGCCCGGGCCGCGCGCGACCGCGGCACGGTAGCGGCGTTGCTCTCGGCTCACCATGTCCTGCGTCGCCAGCACGGAAGCGTGTTCGAGCAGCGCCGGATCGGGGCGATGGGTGCGCAGCAGGTCCAGGTCCGGCATCGCGGCCTTCGCATGGCGTTCGACCAAGGCGAGGACCAGCGCTGCCGAACGCTCCAGACCCAACCGGCAGCACCACTCTTCGAACGCGCGCCAGTCGGGCGGCAGACGCTCGATCAGCCGCGCCATGTCGGCGAGGAAGAGCGGCCCATTGTCGAAGAGATGGTGCAGCGTACCGTGCGCGATCACGCTCAGCATCAGCGGTAGCGGGGCCGATCCGGGAATGGTCCTGTCGCCCACCGCCATCGGCTGCGAGGTCGCCATCAGCAGGTCGGCCAGCGTCCGTGCGCCGTCCCATTCCTGCGGAGCCAGGGTATGATGCACCTCGATCGCGAAGCCGCCGCCCGGTGCCTTGAGCGGCGCGAGATGGTGGCGGTCCGTCAACCCGTCTTCTCGCGCCCAGGCGACGGGGGTGCAGCCGATCCCTTCCAGCAGCGCCTGCGCTTCCAGCGCCCGGTCCGGGAGCATCAGCAGGTCGAGGTCGCGCCGCGGGCGCAGGGCCGGTTCGTCATAGACCATCTGGGCCAGCGTCCCGCCCTTCAGGACGACGCAGTCGATCCCGTTGTCTTCGAGCAGCACTGCGATCCGCTGGAGCAGCGCCTGCTGCCGCAGATGGAGGAAACCCCAGCGCCGCCGGTTGGCCCGCCAATCCTCGATCAGCGGCGCGGGCACGGGCCATGCATGCGCCAGCGCGTGATGCGCCAGGAGCGGGCGCAGGCGATGGTCCACCGCGCAGGCTGCGATCCAGCCCCAGTCGGCGTCTTCCAGGCTGCCCAGCCGCTCCGCCGCCACGCTCTCCGGCGAGAGCAGCATGGCCAGAAGGAGATCGCTTCGCTCGATGATGTCGATTCCCCCCTACTGGCCCGCAGATTGCCGATGGCCGCCAGCCACCGGACTATCCCTTTTGGCAAGCCGCGCAAGATTTCGCCGCGCTTGCGGCAAGGTTTTTAGTACCGGCCGGGTAGCGCCATATTGCCGTCCTGCCGATTTTTCCGCAAGGCAGCGTCCATGTCAGCGCCGCGTCATTTCTATCGCCAGTTCGACCTGGCCTTCGTCAGCGATCTCGCGTTGCCCGAGATGTCGGGCGGCGGCGAACCGACCAGCGAAGAGGCCGCCGACATTGTGATAGAACGCGGGCCGGTGCCCGCCGACGGCGCGCAGATCGGGCCGCAGATCGGCCCCTACAGCCATGCGGTCGCGCAGCGCCTGTGGCTCCACATCCCGGGTGTCGCTCGGTTCCTGATCGAGAACGGCAACCGGGTCGTCTATCATCCCGAGCCGGGCATCGACGAGGACAGCATCCGCGTGTTCCTGCTCGGCTCGTGCGTGGGCACGCTGCTGCTGCAGCGCGGGCAACTGGTGCTCCACGGCAATGCCTTCGCCATGGGGGACGGCTGCGTGGTGTGCGTCGGGCCTTCGGGGGCTGGCAAGTCGACGCTGGCGGCACGGATGATGCAGCGCGGCCACGCGATCATCGCCGACGACGTGTGCCCAGTCGATCCTGAGGGGCATGCGGTGCCGGGCATGGCGCGCATGAAGCTGTGGCAGGACACCGCCGAAAGGCTGGGTATCGACACGACGCCGCTGCGCCGCATCCGCCCCGAGCTCGAGAAGTTCGATCTTCCGGTCGCCCTTCCAGCGCGCGCGGGCCGCCTGCCGATCCGGGCGATCTACATCCTCTCGCCCTGGAACCGCGAGGGGGCTTTCGCAGTGGAAGACCTGAGCGGCCTCGCCAAGTTCCAGGCCCTGCGCGACAACACCTATCGCTTCCGCTTCGTGAAAGGCATGCTGCAGGCGGCGGACCATATGAAGCAATGCGGCACCCTGGCCGAGCGTGTGCCCGTCGCGCAACTGCACCGGCCGCGGCAGGGCTTCGATATCGACGGGCTGGTCGGTTGCATCCAGGAAGACTTTGAACGGCGGGGCGACGAGGCGGAGCGAAAGGCCGCTTCGTGACCGGGCAATTGTACTGGCTGGCGTCCTACCCCAAGTCCGGCAACACCTGGTTCCGCGCGTTCCTGCGCAATCTAGAATCCGGGGGGGCAAGGCCCGCCTCGATCAACGATCTCGGGCCAACCTCGCTCGCTGCCGGCCGCGCCTCGATCGATGATCTGCTGGGCTTCGATACAGCGGACCTGGTCTCCGCCGAAACCGAAAACCTGCGCCCGGCGCTCGACCGGTTCATGAGTTCGCGGCTCGAGCGCCCGGTCTATCGCAAGATTCACGATGCCTGCCACCGGACGGCCGCAGGCGACTGGCTGATCGATCCGGAGGCGAGCGCGGCGGCGCTTTATCTGATCCGCAATCCGCTCGATGTGGCGATCTCCTATGCGCACCATGCCGCGGAATCGATCGACGAGGCGATCGCTTCGATGGCCGATCCCGATCATCGATTGGCGCGCGCCAGCATGGGTGGCGGGGCCAAGCCGCAGGTCGAACAGCGCCTGCTCACGTGGTCGGATCATGTGACCAGCTGGGTCGATCAGGAGCGCATTCGCGTGATGGTCTTGCGGTATGAGGACATGCAGACGCGGGGGGCGGACGCCTTTGTCGAGGCGGCCGATTTCCTGGGCCTTGCTGCCGGGCGCGATGCGATCGAGCGGGCGGTGGCCTTCTCGTCCTTCGCGACGCTGCGCAAGCAGGAGGAAAGCGAACCGTTCCGCGAGCGGGCGCAGGGCAGCGCGAGTTTCTTTCGCAAGGGCGCGATCGGCGATTGGCAAACCCAATTGAGCTGTGCACAGATCGACCGGATCGTGGCGGCGCACGGGCGCGTGATGCAGCGCTTCGGCTATTGCGATGCGGCCGGCACGCCGCGAGTGATGTGACGGAAACGAGGGACGAGAGGGTGATTAGCGCGGATACGGTATTGCGGCGCCAGCCCGAGCTGGTGGCGATCAATATGGACGGCGAAACCGTCATGCTCGACGAGGACAGCGGTCACTATTTCGCCCTGTCGGGCGTGGGGCCGCATCTGTGGGACGCACTGGAACACGCAGTGCGCGCGGACGCACTGGTCGCCGGCGTGCGCGAGCGGTTCGACGCCGCGCCGCACGAGGATGTCGAACGCGACGTGATGGAGTTTCTCAATCGCCTCCTCGACAAGGGGTTGGTCACGGTCGCCGAATAGATGGACTGGGCGGCGACCTTTCGGCGCAAATGGCGCTCGTTCGCGGCCTATCCCTTGCGGACCCAGCTGCTGGTTCCGGCGGCGATCGTGCTGCTCGCGCTGGCAAGGCTTGCCATCCTGACGCTGCCGTTCCGGACCTACGCACCCCTGCTCGGGCAGCGCGAGGCCGCGGGGGACGACTGGCGGATGTCTGCGGTGCGCAACGATGATCGCAACGAGAAACGGATTGAGGCCATTCGCGCGGCGATCAGGGCCAGCGCGCGGGTTGTCCCGTGGAATGCGGTCTGCCTGCCGCAGGCGCTGGTCGCGGCGGCGCTGCTGCGCGTATCGGGTATCGGATATGCGGTGCATCTCGGCGTGGCTCGCGGCCCTGCCGAAGGGAGCACGAGCACGAGCGGAAGCGGAAATCCGGAGCCGGGTTCGCGTGCGCTGAACGCCCATGCCTGGTGCGTGGCAGATGGCTGCGTGGTGACCGGGCCCGGCGCGCTCGACCGCTTCGCCCGGGTCGCGCGCTTCGTCTACGATCCCGGTCGGCGCGCGCGCTGATGTTCGCCGGTGTGATTGCGCGGCGCGGCGGCGATCCGCGCGACCGAGCGACCGGGACGCAGCTGCTCGCGGCGATCGACCCCTTCGAACGGGCGGATCGCCGGGGGGAATGGCAGGCGGATGGCGCGCTGCTGGTGCAGGCTTCGATCTGGAACACGCCCGAATCGCAAGGCGCACCCGTTCCCGCGATCTGCGGCGAGACCGGCCGCGTCCTGGTCGGCTGGATCCGGCTCGACAATCGGGCCGAGCTTCTTGCCCTGTTAGGGCGCGAGAACGGTCCGCCGCTGGACGATGCGGCGCTGGTTCTTGCCGCCCACCGCGGATGGGGCGAGGCATGCGCCGGGCAGCTGGAGGGCGATTTCGCCTTCGCCATCTACGATCCCGCGCGAGACAGCGTGTTCTGCGCCCGCGATGCGCTCGGCATAAAGCCGTTCTTCTATCACCTGTCGCGCGATCTCTTCGTCTTCGCGTCGAGCGCGGCGGTGTTCCCGATCCTGCGCGGGTTCGACGCCGCCCCCTCGCGCGAATGGCTGGCAAGATTCCTGATCGGTGAATCGGCCGACCCGGTCAAATGCGCCTATGCAAACGCCCTCAAGCTGGCCCCCGCCCACGCTTTGACGGTCGAGCGTGAAGGGCTGGCAGAGCCCCGCCGCTATTTCGCCTTCGCCGACACCGCCCCGCGCGCCGACCGGCGCGACGAAACGCACGTCGCCGCCTATCGCGAAGCCTTCCACCATGCGGTGGAAACACGGCTGCGCAGCGCTTTTCCGCTGGCGGTGGAGAATTCCGGCGGGATCGACAGTTCCACGATCATCGGACACGCCGTCTCGGTCCTGCCCGGCGAAGGCCACGACCTCACCGCTTTCAGCCTGTGCCACATGGAGCGCGAGGCGGCGCCGATCCTCGACGTGGCGATGCATTGCGGGATCCGGGATAGCTATGTCCTGACACGGCCGGACTACTATCCTTCGCCCGACGCTCAGGCGCGCGCGATCACGGTCATGGGCTATCCGCCCGAGCATAGCCATGCGCTGTTTCACACGCCCTTTCTGGAGCGTTGCGCCGAGGCCGGCATCCGGACGATGCTGTCCGGTTTCGGCGGGGACGAGATCGTGACCGCGCATGCAGAATTCCTCGCGCGCGAATTGCTGCTCGACCGGCGCTTCGGTGCGCTGGTGGATGTGATGCCGGGCGCGCTTCCGATGCGCCTTGCACGCGCCGGAAAGCGTCTTCTCGACGGCGCACAGGACCCCGGCGTTACAGCTGGTCTTTCCCCCCGGGTCGCCCGCACGCTCCTGAAGCGCGAAGTGGTCGAGGAATTGGGCCTCGCAGGTTTCCAGCAGGGCAAGGCGGACGCCTTTGCCAATGCCCGTACGCTTGGCGAGCATCTGCTTGCCAAGCCGGCGTTTGCCCAGATGAGGACCGGCCGGCTCGAAGGGTGTACGCTGATGGCGGCCAGTTACGGCGTCGACTACCGCTGGCCGATGCTCGACCGGCGGCTGATCGAACGCTACCTCGCGATTCCTTCGATCGAGAAGCGCTATCGCCGGTGGGGACGGTATCTCCACCGGCGGGCCTGCGATGGAACCGTTCCGGATGCGGTTTTATGGAAGGAAACGAAAGATCTGGGGGCTATCCCTCATCTGGCCCGCGACTGGACATTCGAGCCGCTGGCCCATGCGGATCTGCCCGATCGTGTCCGGGACATCGTCGATCCCGATGCGCTGATCCGGCAGGAGAAAGACCTGGCGGCCGCAGCGAGCGATCCGGAATCATGGAACGCCTCACGCCCCCAGCGGAACAACTTGCGCGATCTGACGACCTTGGCTGCGTGGCTGTAAGGTCTTGTGTCTGTTAGAAAAAGCTGCGGTCGGTGATCTCGGCACCCGATCCGGAGCTGGTTCAGCGTCTGCCGGAAACGGCGCCCGGGCTCTCACAGAGGTGGACGAGGGCTTTGAAGCAAGTGCGATCCACGCAGCAGATATCGAGGCGTCGGACGCAAGTCCGGCCCTTTCTCTTTTTACGGATGATCGATGTCGAACCGGTGCCGGCTCAGTCGCGCGAAGAATCGAGCCCCGGTCGAAAATCGTCGGTCCGAGTTTGAAAGGAATTGTACGTTTCATCTGAGTCAAGTAATCAAAATCCCGTCAACCATATCACGGGGTTTATCATGACGGAAAATTCCAAAATCGATTCGGCCGCTGCTGGAAACGAGAAGCCGAAATATCTCCGGCCCGAAATGACCGAACTGGATGCCGCTGAAACGGCGGTCGGCGTCGTTGTCGGTAGCCCGGAAAATGTCAGCTATATCAGCTAAGGTAGCCGCGTTCCCGGAACGCCACAGCAAGGTTCGATGCGGTCCGTCAGGGCGGTGCGAACCACGCAGCAAATTTCCCAAGGGGCCGGACGCGAGTTCGGCCCTTTTACGTTGTGCGGATGATCGAGATGTCGAAACGGCGGTGGAGGCTTCAGGCGGCTGGCGCGATCGCTTTCGAGCGGCGCTGGCTCTGCAACAAGTCCGCCACCCGACGCAGGTCGGGCGGCGGATCAGCCGTCAGGTGCGCGACGGGAAGATGCCTTGCAGCGCGATGATATAGTTGAGCCCAAGATAGGGATCGCGCGTGCTGAAAGGCTGGTTGCCGCCGTTCATTCCGATTGAACCCCCGGCCAGAGTCCGGTCCAGCGCCTCGGTGGGGGCAGTATAGATCGCGTTTCCTTCAGCCGTCAGAGCCAGCATCGTGCCCTGCGGCGTCCGCTTGTCGGCTGCGCCGAGTTCGCCATGCATCGTGTGATTGTGCTGCGGCATCTCACCCAACGTGAGGGTGTGCGATTCGGCCCCACCCTGCTCGCCCAGCTGCATCGAACTAAAGGCGGTGCCGGTGCCCGCACCCACCGGCACGCGACTGCGCAGATCGGGCAAGGCGAACGTCGTCGAGCCATTGCCACCATAGGTCGTGCCCAAAATCGAAAACACCGCGTCGTTGCCTGAAATGGGCAGGATCTGGCCTTGGCAGAATGCCCATCCTCGCGGCGCGAAATTGCCGCCAAACAGGATAATAGTTCCGATTAGTGGTTCCATGTGATGCCCTCCCCAAGTTTGGTACGAACCATCGAGCAGTAAAAGAGCGAAATTGCTGCCGATTTCAGGTCCGCGGCGGATCATTAATCAGTCCTGATGGAATCGCACGAACTATTTGCTGTCGGAATCGGATCTGATGCTTTGAGGATGCTGCGCTCATCGAGCCGCAGAAGTCACTCGACAGTGCGGGACGATGCCGCGATGAAGACCGCAAGCACAGATCGCATGCATCGGACGCACCAATGATCGCTCGCAGGGAAGGCCGGACTAGGGACGCAGGAGGCGTTGCCCGCCCGGGGCGCGTCCCATGACCGCGCGCTTGCCTGTGCGAAGCGAGAACGCGGTTCTTCAACCCGGAACCGGCATGGTGCACGCGCTGCTGCGCTATCTCGGCGGGCGCTTCTGGTCGACCAGTGCGATCGTGCTGCTGGCGGCCGTGATGGAAGGGCTGGGCCTGGTCCTTCTCGCCCCGCTGCTCGCGGCGGCAACCGGGGAGACCGACAATCGCTGGTGGCGGATGGGCCAGGACTTGCTCGAGCGGATTGGTATCGACTCTCTCGACGGGCGAATCTTGGCCATCGTGGGCGGATTCGTCGCGTTACTGCTGCTGCGGGCCGCAGTGCTGCGGCTGCGCGACGTCCGCCTCGCCCGGCACAATCTCGGCTTTGCGGACCACATGGCGGTGGAGCTTGTCGGCGCGCTTGCGCATGCCCCGTGGCAGCGCCTGCCGGCCAACACCCGCAGCGAGATGGAACATGCCGTCCACGCCGATGTCCGCCGCGTGCAGGCCGGATCGCTCCATGTCCTGCGGGCCGGAGCCAGTCTGGCCCTGGCCCTCGCGCAGGTCGCCGCCGCCATCCTGATCTCCTGGCGTCTCGCGCTGGTGTCTCTGGCTGCGCTCGCGCTGGTTGCGCTGCCGGTGCTGCCGCGCGTGCTCGCCGTGCGCCGGATCGGGCACGAGGCCACGCTGAAGGGGCGGGCGGTGCACGAAACGCTGGCGCGTTTCCTGTCGGGCCTGAAGCTTTTCAAGGCGCATGGCCGGGAAGACACCCTGCTGGAAGAATGCCGCCGCTCGCTGCACGCGATGCGCGCCCGGTCGCTGGCCTATGCCGAGGCGCAGGCCGATGTGCTGTTCCTCACCCAGGCGGGCGCGGGAATCGTCGTGGCCGGGATTGCGCTGGCTGGCCTGCTGTGGCTCGACCTTCCGATCGCCGTGCTCGGCCTCTTCGTGGTCATCTTCGCGCGGATGGCACAGCAGGTATTCGCGATGGTCCAGAGCGCGCAGTTCTATCTCCACGTCGTTCCCGCCTTCAACAATCTCGTCGCGCTCAAGGCGGCGATGCCGACGGCGGAGCCGATCGGCCAGAGCACCGCCGGGCTGCCAGGCGCCGGGCCCGGTCCGATGGCGCTCGCGATGGAGCGCGCGGACTATGCGATCCCGCCTGCGGGACCGGACATCCTGCGCGGCGCCACTTTCGCGATATGCCCGGGAGAGATCGTCGCGCTGGTCGGCCCCTCCGGCTCGGGCAAGACGACGCTGCTCGATCTGATCGTCGGCCTCGCCGCGCCGCAGGCCGGGCGGATCGTGATCGACGGGCAGGCGGTCGAAAGCGAATGGCCGACGGACCTGCGCGAAGCCATCGCCTATGTCCCGCAAGAGCCGATGTTCTTCGACGGCGATCTCGGCCGCAACCTGCGCGCGCTGGCACCCGATGCCAGCGACGCCGAGATCGCGGCGGCGTTCCGGCTGAGCGAAGCGGAGACGATTCCGGCCATCGAAGCGCAAGGGCTGGAGGCGCGCATGGGCGAGGGCGGGCAGGCTTTTTCGGGTGGGGAGCGCCAGCGCATCAGCCTGGCCCGCGCGCTGCTGCGCCGCCCGCGCCTGCTGATCCTCGACGAGGCGCTCTCCGCGCTCGACCGCGAGCGTGAGGCGCGCATCCTCGATCGGCTGGCCGCCCTGACCGACCGGATGACGATCCTGATGGTGACGCATCGCCTGCCCGAAGCGGTCCGGATCGATCGCATTCTGCATCTGGAGGGCGGCACGCTGCGCGAGGTCGCGCGCGAGGATACCGGCGCGATCGCGTAACGGCCTCGTCGTGCGCTTGCCCCGCGCGGGCAGATGCCGCAGGGGCATGCGCATGACCAGCAAGGAAACATGGCTCAACCGCGCGATCCGCCTGATCGAAGCGGACTACAACCGCTCTTCGGATACGCACCTCATCCGCGTGCCCCTGCCGCATTGCCGCGGGATCGAACTCTATCTGAAGGACGAGAGTTCGCATCCGACCGGCAGCCTCAAGCATCGGCTCGCCCGCTCGCTGTTCCTGTACGGGTTGTGCAATGGCTGGATCGGGAAGGGGACGACGCTGATTGAAGCATCGTCGGGGTCGACCGCGGTGTCGGAAGCCTATTTCGCCAAGCTGCTCGACCTGCCCTTCATCGCGGTGGTGCCCGCCAGCACGGCGGAAGCGAAGCTGGAGCAGATCCGTTTCTACGGCGGCCAGATCCACCCGGTCGACGATCCCGGCATGGTCTACGCGGAATCGGAGCGGCTCGCAGCGGAAACCGGCGGCCATTACCTCGACCAGTTCACCTATGCCGAACGCGCGACCGACTGGCGCGGCAACAACAACATCGCCCAGAGTATCTTTTCGCAGATGAGCGAGGAAGATCATCCCGATCCGGCCTGGGTCGTGTGCGGTGCGGGTACCGGCGGGACCTCGGCCACGCTGGGCCGGTACATCCGCTACCAGCGCCGCCCGACGCAGCTGTGCGTCGCCGACCCGGCAGGCTCGGTCTTCCACCGCCACTATGCGGATCGCACGATTGAGACGGTGGAGGGCGGCTGCCAGAGCCGGATTGAGGGGATCGGCCGCGCGCGGGTCGAGCCGAGTTTCGAGCCCGGGGTGATCGACCGGATGATCGCGGTGAAGGATGCCGATTCGATCGGCGCGATGTTCGCGCTGTCGAAGGTGCTGGGCCGACGCGTGGGCGGTTCGACCGGAACCAACCTGTTCGCCTGTCTCCAGCTCATCGAGGAGATGGCATCGGAGGGGAAGACCGGCAGCATCGTGACCCTGCTGTGCGACGACGGCGCGCGCTACGCCTCGACCTATTACAGCGACGAATGGCTGGCCGAATGGGGCGGGGACTGGCGCCCGGCCTATAAGCGGATGCTGGAAATTCTCGAGTGACGCCGCCGCGCTAGTCGCCGAGGCTGCCGCCTTCGAGCTTCTTTACCATGTCGAGATATTTGCGCCCGACCGGCACGAGCGAACCGTCACCCAGATGGAGCAGCGGCGAGCTCCACTGGTTGCGTGAGGTCCGCTCGACCCGTTCGCTGCGCACCGCGTGCGACCGGTGCCCGCGGATCGGCGCGATCGAGGAGCTGTTCGATGTGGCCGTGATCCGGGGCAAGACCTGCCCGATGGCGGTCGGCACGCAAGGCGCCGACATCCAGTCGCTCTACGGCTTCGACAAAAAGTTCGGCCCCCTGCGCCCCGCAGGCGACGCCTGAGGGTACGCGAGGGGGCGGACGTGCGCCTTCAGAGGTAGCGCATCCGCATCGTGACGCTGGTAACGCCGGAACCGACGGTAAAGCTCGCCTTGTTCACGCTCGGCTTGCCGAGGTTGAAGATATTGATCGGCGGATCGTTCGACATCGCCGCGCCGTCGACGGTGATGTCGTCCTTGTCGTTGCCGTTCGCGTCGTGCCGCGCGCCGATCGCGTATTCGCCGGGCGCGTCGACCGGCAGGCAGAAGGTCATCGTGCCCGCCCTGGCGGGAATGTCGATCCGCTTCAGCCAGCGACCCTTTTTCAGCCAGTCGGCCTTGCGCGCATAGTAGCTGTGCAGCCGCACGCGACCGGTGCTCGACTTGATATCGGTGATCGTCACCTTGATCGCGGGGCCCTTGCCGGGGGCGCAATCGGCGAGGTCGTTGGAAATTTTCTGTTCGTATTGTGCCTGCGAGGCGACCGGCGTGACAGCCAGCGTGCCCGCCGCGAAGGCCATGGCAAGGCGTTTGCCCGTTGCTATGTTCATCGTCTTCATTGCCAAGTACCTGAATCCTTTTGCAAAGAGGGGCCGGTGCGTCGTGCGGGCAATCAAGCCCGGTCGCGGCCCCCTATATGGCGTCGCATCACCATGTTGCCGCTGAATTACCCCTGAATTGCGTCCTAATCTGCCATTTCGAAACTGTAAAAGGGCGAGCCTGTCGGGGAAAACATACGCGCGGCTATCTCATTCCGATTCGCAAGACGCTACGAGAGCCAATCCGGACCTCCGGTCGACCCAGAACTCCGCTTGCGAAGTGCTTTTGCGCATGACCACGCCGCTGATTGCCCCGTCGATCCTTTCTGCCGACTTCGCCCGGCTGGGCGAAGAGGTGCGCGCAATAGACGCGGCAGGCGCGGACTGGATCCATGTCGACGTGATGGACGGGCATTTCGTGCCCAACCTCACCATCGGGCCGGCCGTGGTCAAGGCTCTGCGCCCGCACAGCGACAAGCCGTTCGACGTCCACCTCATGGTCAGCCCGGTCGACCAGTGGCTGGAAGCCTTTGCCGAGGCCGGCGCCGACCACATCACGATCCACCCGGAAGCGGGGCCGCACACGCACCGCACGCTGCAGACGATCCGTGGTCTCGGCAAGAAGGCAGGGGTCGTGATCAATCCCGGCACGCCCGAAAGCGTGCTCGACTACCTGATGGACATGGTCGACCTGGTGCTGGTGATGAGCGTCAATCCCGGTTTCGGCGGCCAGAGCTTCATCGACAGCCAGCTGCGCAAGATCGAGGCGATCCGCAAGATGATCGACGCGACGGGGCGCGAAATCCATCTCGAGGTCGATGGCGGGGTCGATGCGGCGACCGCGCCGCGCTGCATCGCCGCCGGGGCCGACGTGCTGGTGGCGGGATCGGCGACGTTCAGGGGTGGGCCCGATCGTTATGCCGCCAACATCGCGGCGCTGAAGGGGAACGAGGGCTGATGGTCGATTCGGTGGGACGCGATCCGGTTCGCGATATGGCCGACGCTTCCGGTGACGCTCCCGATTGTGAAGAGCGTGCGGCGCGGCAGCTGATCATGACCCTGGCCGACAAGCCCGAACCGACCGCGCTGAGCAAGGCGCCTGTCGAATCGGGCACAGCCGTGCCCCTGCCCAAGATCGTGGAATCGCCCGCGAAGGCCGGGGAATCGACCGGCCCCGACGTCGAGGTGCTGTCTACCGCGCGCGCTCTGGTGCCGCAGGAAATCGGTGCGCCGCGCGTCGGCCCGGGGGAACGGCTGGTCCGCATGGCCTATGCCGCCGGGGTGCGAGGGCGGATCATTACCTCGCCGCTGTCCAAGCCTGCCAAGCGCCGCATGCTCGGCACGGTTACGCCCCCGCTCGCCGGAGAGCGCGCTGCGGGCATGGCGCTGCGGGCAGGGCATTTCCTCGTCCACGGGGTCAAGCTGCCGATCGCGCAGGTCGAATTCGGTGCGGGCACGCGGCTGGCTGCGCCGATGGAGCGCTATGTCCATTCGTACCTCTGGTTGCGCGATCTGGCCGGCTCGGGCGCGCGGCCCCAGGTCGAGGCGACGGCCCTGCGGGTCCACCGCATGTGGCTGGACGCGCATCCGCTGCCCGCGAAGGGGCCTGCGTGGGAGGTCGAGGTGACGGCGCGGCGCGTGCTGGCCTGGCTGGTCCACGCGCCGTTGCTCCTGTCCAACAAGGCGGTCCGCGGGCGCACGCTCGCGGCGCTCGACAAGGCGGCACGCTGGCTCGATGCGGAGGTGACCAAGGCGCCCGACAAGCAGGCCGAGGTGTTTGGCTGGGCCGCGCTGGTCGCCGCAGGGCTGCTGCTGCCCGAAGGCAAGCCGCGCCGGCTCTATGCAGAGGCAGGCCTGGCGCGCGCATTGGGCGAGTTCGTCGGCGAGGATGGCGGTGTCCAGTCGCGCAGCCCGCTGGCGCAGATGGAACTGCTCGAACTGCTGACCGAGCTTGCCGCCTGCTATCGCGCGCTGAAGATCGAGCCGCCCCGCTTCGTCGGCGCGGTATCCGAACTGATCGTGCCACCGTTGCTGGCGGTGGTTCACGGCGAGGGCGGGCTCGGCAACTGGCAAGGTGCGGGGGCGGTTTCGTCCGAGCAGGTCGATGCGCTCGTCCAGGCCAGCGGGGTGCGCTGCCGCCCGCTCAAGGAGCCGCGCGGCTGGGGCTACCACCGGGCGAGCGCGGGCAAGACGATCCTGCAATTCGACGCTGCGCCGCCGCCGCTCGCGCGCTATGCCCGTTCGGGCTGTGCCTCTACCCTTGCGTTCGAGCTATCCTCGCAGGGCCAGCGGATCGTCGTCAATTGCGGCGGTGCGGCGTGGGCCGGAGGGCAGGTGCCCGCGCGGATCGAACAGGGGCTGCGTGCCACCGCCGCGCATTCGACGCTGGTCCTCGAAGACGTCAACTCGACCGCGATCCTGATCAAGGGCAAGCTGGGCGCGGGCGTCGGCGAGGTCGAGGTCGACCGGCGCAGCGTGGGCGGCAAGCGCAACGGCTCGACCCGGATCGAGGCCAGTCACGATGGCTATGCCAGCCGCTTCGGGCTGACGCACAAGCGCGTGCTGGTGCTGCGCGAAGACGGCAGCGAGCTGGCCGGGGAAGACGTGCTCCTGCCCGCCAGCAAGCGCGGCAAGCGCGGCAAGGTGGGCTACGCGATCCGCTTCCACCTTGGTGCGGGGATCGTCGCGCGCCTCTCCGAAGACCGCAAGGGCGCAGGGCTCGCCCTGCCCGACGGTTCGCACTGGCAATTCCGCGTGGCCGGGGAGTATACGGGCACGCTTTCGATCGAAGACAGCCTCTTCGTCGATGCGCATGGTCGGCCGCAGCCGATCCAGCAGCTGGTATTGCAGGGCATGGCACCGCGCAGCGGCGGCAGCTTTGCCTGGCTCTTCAAAAGAATGGGATAATACGTGACTGACATCGTGATCCGCAGGGCTCTCCTTTCCGTTTCGGACAAGGCGGGGCTGGCAGACCTTGGCCGCGCGCTGGTGGACCGCGGCGTGGAACTGGTCTCGACCGGCGGCACTGCAAAGGCGCTGCGCGATGCGGGGCTGGAGGTGCGCGACATCTCCGACCTGACCGGTTTTCCGGAGATGATGGACGGGCGGGTCAAGACGCTGCACCCCAAGGTCCACGGCGGCCTGCTGGCGCTGCGCGACAAGGACGATCACGTCGCCTCGATGGAAGAGCACGAAATCGGCGCGATCGACCTGGTCGTCGTCAACCTCTATCCCTTCGAAGCGACCGTCGCGAAGGGTGCCGACCGGCCCGAGGTCATCGAGAACATCGATATCGGCGGGCCCAGCATGGTGCGCTCGGCTGCCAAGAACCACCACTTCGTCACCATCGTGACCGATCCGGCGGACTACCCGGCGCTGATCGAGGCGCTGGAGCGCAAGGATGGCGCAACCGCGCTCGATTTCCGTAAGACAATGGCGGCCAAGGCCTTCGCGGCGACCGCCGCCTATGATGCGATGATCAGCCAGTGGTTCGCCACCGTCGATCAGCAGCAGCAATTCCCCGACTATCTCTCGGTCGGCGGGAAGGCCCCCACCGTGCTGCGCTATGGTGAAAACCCGCACCAGCAGGCTGCGCTCTACACGCCCACCGGGCCGCATGCCCGGGGCATCGCGCAGGCCGAGCAGCTGCAGGGCAAGGAGCTGAGCTACAATAATTACAACGACGCCGACGCCGCGCTGGAGCTGTGCGCCGAGTTCGGCGGGGAAGAACCTGCCGTCGTCATCGTAAAGCACGCCAATCCGTGCGGCGTTGCGCAGCGTGGTTCGCTGATCGACGCATGGAACGAGGCGCTGGCATGCGATTCGGTGTCCGCTTTCGGTGGCATCGTGGCCGTGAACCGAGAGCTCGACGGTGAGACGGCGCGCGCGATCTGCGAGATTTTCACGGAAGTCGTGATCGCGCCCAGCGTGACCGACGAGGCGCGCGAGGCATTCGCAAAGAAGAAGAACCTGCGCCTGCTGACCGTCGGCGATCTGCCGGATCCGCGGCGCGGTGGCATGAGCGTCAAACCCATTACCGGCGGTCTGCTCGTGCAAAGCCGCGACAGCGCCACGATCGACCGGTCGGACCTGAAAGTGGTCACCAAACGCGAGCCGAGCGAGCAGGAGCTGAAGGATTGCCTGTTTGCATGGACCGTCGCCCGCCACGTCAAATCCAACGCCATCGTTTATGCGAAGGACGGCGCGACTGCTGGGATCGGCGCGGGCCAGATGAACCGGCGCGATTCGAGCCGAATCGCCGCGATCAAGGCGGCGGAAGCGGCGGAGAAATACGGCTGGTCGCAATCGCGCACCGTCGGCAGCGCGGTCGCCTCCGATGCCTTCTTCCCCTTCGCCGACGGCTTGCTGGCAGCGGCGGAAGCGGGCGCCACGGCGGTGATCCAGCCGGGCGGCTCGATGCGGGACCAGGAAGTGATCGACGCCGCCGACGAGGCTGGTCTGGCGATGGTCTTCACCGGTATGCGCCACTTCCGGCACTGATTTTCGCGCTCCGGCTGTAACCGAACGCTGTCATTGCACGGCGTACCTTGGCTGTACGTCGAATTCACGGACGCGAAAGCGGACGCACCCCATATAGTACCCAACACAAAGGTAGATTTTCGAGATTTCGCCATGAAGCTATTCCATTCGGACCTCTTTCGCAGTTTTGGCATCGGATTCGGTGTTGTTGCCGCAGCGCTCGCCATCACGCGGTTCGATGCCGCCGAAGGTCTCATCGCGATCTTCATCTGATGCCCCGTATCGCCGCCCCCTGCCTGACCATGCTCGCTGCGGGCGCCCTTGCGCTCGCCGGCTGCAGCCAGGCGCTTGCGGCGGAGAACCACGTTCGCGCGCCCGTCGCCCAGACCAAGGCGCGCGAGAGTGGCCTCAAGACCGCAATCTTCGCCGGCGGCTGCTTCTGGGGCGTCGAGGCCGTGTTCAGCCATGTGAAGGGTGTAAGGAGCGCGGTCGCCGGCTATCATGGCGGGACCAAGCGGCAGGCCGACTACAAGCTCGTCTCCAGCGGCGTGACCGACCATGTCGAGGCGGTGAAGATCACCTACGATCCTTCGCAGATTCGATACGACCAGCTGCTGCGCATCTTCTTCTCGGTGGTCGCCGACCCGACCCTGCGTAATCGCCAAGGTCCCGATCGCGGTGCGCAGTATAATGCCGAACTGGTCCCCACTTCGGCGGAGCAGCTGAAGGTCGCCAAGGCCTATCTCGCGCAGATGAAACGCTCGAACGTCTGGGACGAACCGATCGTGACCGGTATCGTGCGCGCACAGGCCTTCTACCCGGCCGAGGACTACCACCAGAACTTCGCGCTCAAGAACCCGCGGCACGGCTATATCGTGCGCTGGGACGCGCCCAAGGTCGCCGCGCTCAGAGAGTTCTACCCCGGCGTCTATCGCGCCAGTTTCCTGCGGGACTAGAACTCCGCTCGCAGGCGCCGTCCACCCCGCGCTGCACGCACGAACTGGAAACGCGCCGCCTGGCACGCTATCTTCGACCAATGGCTACCGCACACAAGCACACGCATCATGAGCACGAGGGCGAGGCCCTGATCACCGCCGCGCAGCGCTCGCTAGAGAATCAGGGCGAACGCTGGACCGGCATGCGCTCCGAGGTGTTCGAGGAACTGGCCAAGCATACCCGGCCCGTTTCGGCCTATGATATTGCCGAAAATCTGAGCAATCAGCGCGGCCGCCGGGTCGCGCCCAACAGCGTTTACCGCATCCTCGACATCTTCGTGCGCAACAACCTCGCCAACCGGATCGAGAGTGCGAATGCCTTTCTCGTCAACTCGCACCCCGGCTGCCGGCACGACTGCATTTTCCTGATCTGCGACGATTGCGGAGCGGCCGACCATATCGACGACGATCGGCTGACGGGCGCGCTGCGCGAAGCAGGCCAAGAAGCCGGCTATTCGGAAGTGCGCCCCGTCGTGGAGCTGCGGGGCCTGTGCGAAGCCTGCGCAAGCTAGCGCGGCGACGCAGTTTGTCGACAGGTCCGGTTCCACGTTGTAGGACTGTTCCTTATGGATAATCGACCCGAAACGCCGTTGCTCGACACGGTCAACTACCCCGCGGATCTCCGCAAGATCGAGCGTGACAAGCTCCGGCAACTGGCCGACGAACTGCGCACCGAAATGATCGATGCGGTGGGCACCACCGGCGGGCATCTGGGGTCGGGCCTCGGCGTGGTCGAGCTGACCGTGGCGATCCACTACATCTTCAACACGCCCGAAGACCGGCTGATCTGGGACGTGGGCCACCAGTGCTACCCGCACAAGATCCTGACCGGGCGGCGCGACCGGATCCGCACGCTGCGCCAGGGCGGCGGCCTGTCGGGCTTCACGAAGCGTGCCGAGAGCGAATACGACCCCTTCGGTGCGGCGCATTCCTCCACCTCGATCAGCGCGGGGTTGGGCTTTGCCATGGCCAACAAGCTGCAGGACAAGCCCGGCCGCGCGATCGCGGTGATCGGCGACGGCGCGATGAGCGCCGGCATGGCCTACGAGGCGATGAACAATGCCGAACAGGCGGGCAATCGCCTTGTCGTGATCCTCAACGACAACGACATGTCGATCGCGCCGCCCGTCGGCGGCCTGTCCGCCTATCTCGCGCGCGTCGTCTCCAGCGGCGAATATCTCGGCCTGCGCAGCCTTGCCTCCAAGGTCGCCAAGAAGATGCATCGCCGCCTGCACTCCTCCCTCGGCAAGGCGGAGGAGTTCACCCGGGGCATGGTGACCGGCGGGACGCTGTTCGAGGAACTGGGCTTCTACTATGTCGGGCCGATCGACGGGCACAATCTGGACCACCTGATCCCGGTGCTGGAAAACGTGCGCGATTCCGACCAGGGCCCGGTGCTGATCCACGTCGTGACCGAGAAGGGCAAGGGCTACAAGTTCGCCGAACAGTCGGCGGACAAGTACCATGGCGTCTCCAAGTTCGATGTGATCACGGGCGAGCAGAAGAAGAGCAAGGGCGGCCCGCCGAATTACCAGAACGTGTTCGGCGAAACCCTCGCCAAACTGGCCGAGACCGACGATCGCATCTGCGCGATCACCGCTGCGATGCCGGGCGGCACGGGGGTCGACAAGTTCGCCAAGGCCCACCCGGAGCGCAGCTTCGATGTCGGCATTGCCGAACAGCACGGCGTGACCTTCGCCGCCGGCCTCGCCGCGCAGGGCATGCGACCTTTCGCCGCGATCTATTCGACCTTCCTCCAGCGCGCCTACGACCAGGTCGTCCACGACGTCGCGATCCAGAACCTGCCGGTGCGCTTCGCGATCGACCGCGCGGGGCTGGTCGGTGCCGACGGCGCAACGCATGCAGGCAGTTTCGACGTCACCTATCTGGCGACGCTGCCCAACATGGTGGTGATGGCGGCCGCCGACGAGGCGGAGCTTGCGCACATGACCTACACCGCCGCCGAATACGACGAAGGCCCCATCGCCTTCCGCTATCCGCGCGGCGCGGGCACGGGTGTCGAGATCCCCGAAACGCTCGAAAAGCTAGAGATCGGCAAGGGCCGGATCATCAAGGAAGGCAGCAAGGTTGCGATCCTCTCGCTCGGCACGCGGCTGGGCGAGGCGATGGATGCCGCCGAGCAGCTCGAGGCGAAGGGGCTGTCGACCACGGTCGCCGACATGCGCTTTGCCAAGCCGCTCGACACCGCGCTGATCGAGAAGGCGATGCGCGAGCACGAAGTGGTGCTGACGATCGAGGAAGCCGCCATCGGCGGTCTCGGCGCGCACGTGCTGACCTTTGCCAGCGACGGCGGGTTGCTCGATGATGGCCTGAAAGTGCGTACCATGCGCCTGCCCGATATCTTCCAGGACCAGGACGATCCGAAGAAGCAGTACGACGAGGCGGGGCTCAATGCGCCCGATATCGTCGACACGGTCCTGGCCGCGCTGCGACACAATTCGGCGGGTGTCGAAGAGGCGCGGGCTTAGGGTGCCAAATCTGCGGGTGGAGGCCACCGTCGCTCCGCCTCTCCCTTTCCCGCAGGCTCTCACCGCAAACCTCTTCGTCACCCCGGACTTGATCCGGGGGCCAGCTTCCTTTGCCGAGAGTCTGGAGGTCAGCGGGACCTCCGCCGGCGCGGGGGTGACGAATTGTGGATGGGGCGACTAGGACGGCGGCGAAAGGAACTCGCTTATGTCCCTGCTGACCATCGAAACCACGAACCACATCGCCACGCTAACCCTCACGCGACCGGAGAGCATGAATGCACTCGGTCAAGCGGGCGATGGCGATGCCTTCGTCGAGGCGTGCGATGCGATCAATGCCGACGGCAATATCCGCTGCGCGATCCTGACCGGTGCCGGGCGTGCCTTCAGTGCGGGCGGGGACATCAAGGCGATGCAACAGCGGACCGGCAATTTCGCGGGATCGCCTGCCGATATCGCCGATGGTTACCGCACCAACATCCATCGCATCCTGCGCGCGCTCTACAGCCTGCGCGTCCCTCTGATCGCGGCCATCAACGGCCCCGCGATCGGCCTGGGCGGCGATCTCGCCTGTCTCGCCGACATGCGAATCGCGAGTACGTCGGCGAAGTTTGGCGTGACCTTCCTCAAGCTCGGCCTTGTGCCTGGCGATGGTGGGACATGGCTGCTCCCGCGCGTGATCGGCGAGGCGCGCGCCGCAGAGCTGTTCTTTACCGGTGAGGTGATCGACGCGCGGACCATGCTCGACTGGGGCTTCGTCTCCCGCGTCGTCGAGCCCGATGTGCTGCTGGAAGAGGCTCAGGCGCTCGCGCAGAAGGTTGCCGCGATGCCGCCGGCCGCGCTGCGTCAGACCAAGATGATGCTGCGGCAGGGGCGCGAACTTTCCTACGACGGCGCGCTCGAACTGGCGGCCAGCACGCAGGGGCTGATGCACCATACCGCCGATCACGAGGAAGGCGTGGCGGCGCTGATCGAAAAGCGCGCGCCGGACTTCAGGGGCGAATAGACGATCCGTCCCTACCGCTTCGCTGCCTGAGGGCGGCTAGACCCACCGCCACACGCCGGCCTCCATCGCGTGGAGCCACGTGGCGCCGAGCCAGATTGCGATGCCGCCGATCCACGCGATCGGCCCGGCGGAGAGCAGCTTGCCAAACTGCGGCCAATAATCCGTCTTGGCTTCCCACTGGCCCCACGCTTCACCCATCAGCACCTCTTTCTTGCGGTCCTGGAAATGCGCGCCGAGCAGCGCGAGCACGCCGATCGCCAGCGCCACCACCACAGTGCGCGGCGTGGGCGCGGCGATCAGATGCGCGAGGGCCCAAAGGGCAAAGCCCCACATCATCGGATGGCGGGTGATCGCGAACACCCCGGTGGGTTCACGCCGCGCGGCTTGCTCCGCACCCGGCGCCGGCAGGGCGGGGTTGCCAACCAGCGATCCCGCGAACAGCACCATCGCCACGAGGGTGATCGTGCTCGCCACGATCCACACCGCGTCGCCGTAACCGCCCCATAGCGGCGCTCCGGCAGGCGTGGCGACGAAGGCGAGGTACATCCACCCCATCATCGCGATGCTGACCAGCGTGTAGACGATCATGAAGCCGCCATGGCCCAGCACGCGGACCATGGGGCCGCGCAGCGGATGCGACATCGCGAAATGCGTCCCAACGAAGGCAACGCTCGCAGCGATCAACGAGACAAGCGGGTCCACCATCCGAACACTCCCTGTGCGATTGTCGCTATTCGATACCGAGCAATTCCACCTTGAAGATCAGCGTCGCATTGCCCGGTATCGGGCCCTTGCCGACCGGACCATAGGCGAGGTCCGCCGGGGCATAGAGTTCGATCGTGTCGCCCACGCCCAT
This sequence comes from Alteriqipengyuania triglochinis, assembly GCF_054655655.1. Lineage (NCBI taxonomy): Bacteria > Pseudomonadati > Pseudomonadota > Alphaproteobacteria > Sphingomonadales > Erythrobacteraceae > Alteriqipengyuania > Alteriqipengyuania triglochinis. The sequence goes on along the minus strand of NZ_BAAHNC010000002.1, from coordinate 213,820 downwards.
CTCGGGAATGGCGAGCTGCCATGCCTTGACCAGCCGCCCGAGCGGGAAGGTCGCGGGCTCGCCGCGGTCGTAGGAACTGTCGAACTGCGTCCCGTCGAGCAGCCGCCCGGCATAGTGCACCGTGACCGTGTCGGAGACTGAAGGCTTCGGGCCCGTGCCGTCACCCGCGATGCGGCGGTACTTGAGCCCGCCCGGCAGCACGCGCCAACCATCCTCCTGCCGCAGCTCGGCGATCGCCAGCTGCTGCGTGTTGTGCCAGGCGAGGTCATGCGCAGGCGCTTCGGGCGCGTCCTGTGCGATCGCCGCGACCGGCAGGCCGAGCGCCAGCAGGGCAAGCGCCGCGCGCATCAACGGTACGCCTTGGGCAGTTCGCTCTGGTCGAGGTCGCGATAGCGTTCGCGCAGGCGCGTCTGGTGGTTGTCGGTCGGCTGGCGGATGCCGTCGATGAACACAGCCTCCGCGGCGCTGCCCACTTCCAGCGGATCGCCGTCCCAGATCACCACGTCGGCAGCGGCGCCGCTGGTCAGCGTGCCGAGCCGCCCGCCGAAGCCCGCGATCCGCGCCGGGATCGAGGTGATCGTGGCGAGGGCCTGGCCCCAGCTCAGCCCGCTCGCCCCCGGTACGCGCGTAAGCGCGACGAGATTGCCTGCGTACTGGCGGGCATTGCGCGGCTGTTCGCCCGTGCCACCTTCCATCCGGCCGATCGCCACGGTGACCCCGGCAGCCTGCATGCGCCCGACATTGCTTTGCGTCGCGGCGAGCTGGTCGAAGCCCTGCGGCAGGTCGTCGAGCGGGTCGGCAATCACCGGCACGCCAGCGGCCGCGATATCCTGCGCGGCCATCCAGCCTTCGCTCGCGCCGAGGATGACGAGATCGAGGTTGGGGAAATCACGCGTCAGCTTGAGCACTTCGCGGATGTCCGCCGCGCGTTCCGCCACCACGTAGAGCGGCTGTTCGCCCCGCACGACCGGGACCAGCGCGGCGGCATCGAAGCGGGTCAACAGGACATCGCCCGCACGCTCGCTGTCGCGCCCGTCGAGCCGCGGGTCGAGCGGCACGTCGTCGCCGAAGCGCGTGTCGGACGGGCGCGCCGTCGCGGCGCCGATCGCGGCGCGGTCGCCGAACTGGGTCGCCTCGCGCAGGGCGTTGCGCAGCAGGGCGTGGGCGCTGGTGCGGCTGCCGCCCGAGATGCGCGCGCCGCGTTCGCCGAGGTCGACGATCTGGAAGGCGCGCGTGCGGGTAACCATTTCGGGGTCTGCGCCAAGGTCGATCACCGCGCCCTGCCCGCCGAAGATGGAGGCGGATGGGCTGGAATAGACGCTCGCCCGCGTGATCCCGTCCGCACGGGCGACCAGCACGTCCTGCGAATTGGGATTGAGCGCGGTCGATGCATCGAGCGCGGCGCTGAACGGCGAGTTGCCGGCTGACGTGTCGTTGCTCTCGCTTACCCCGTCGACGTCCGACAGGCCGAGGTCGGTGACTGCGGAGAAGATGCCGGGCGTCACCCACTTGCCGGTGCCGTCGATCCGCTCGACCCCTGCGGGGACGGAGGCGCCCGTGCCCGCCGCCACGACGCGGCCATCGCGCACCACGACGGTGGCGTTCTCGACCGGCTCGGAGCCGTCGCCGGTCGCGACAGTGGCGTTGGTTATGGCAAAATCCTGCGCCGTCGCAGGAGCGATCATGGCAAGCGCCGCGGCGGTGCCGAGAAGGAAGCGGGCGATCATTTCACGTCTCCTTCACCGGGCTGGCCGAGCTCGAAATCGCTCACCGGGCGGCGATCGGGGTCCATCGCATCATAGAGCAGCGCGCCGTCGATCCAGACCTTCTCGGGCCGCGAATAGACGGACAGCGGATCGCCGTTCCACAGGACCACGTCGGCCATCTTGCCCGGCTCGAGGCTGCCGGTCATCGCGTCGATGCCCATCGCCTTGGCGGCGTTGAGCGTAAACCAGCCAACCACCTCGGCATCGGGAATGTTCAGGCCCATGCGGTTGCCCGCGGCCTGCGCCTTGGCGGCTTCCTGGTTGAGGCGCTGGATCCCGTTGGCATCGTCCGAATGGATGACGACGCAGGCCCCCGCCTGCCACAGCAGGCCGGCGTTTTCGGGAATGCCGTCGTAGCTTTCCATCTTGAAGCCGTACCAGTCGGCCCAGATCGCGCTGCACACGTCGTTTTCGCGCAGCAGGTCGCCGATCTTGTAGGCTTCGACCGCGTGGTGGAAGGCGGTGACCTTGTAGCCCATCTCCTTGGCCATATCCATGACCAGCGCCATCTCGTCCGCGCGGTAGCAGTGGTTGTGGACGAGGATCTCGCCGTCGAGCACGCCCTTGAGCGTTTCGTTGCCGAGATCGCGCCGCTTGCCGTCATAGGCCTGCGCGTCGATCCACATCTGGCGGTTGACCGCGAAGTTGCCCATCCGGGTGGAGGGCATGCGCCCGCGCGATCCGTAGACGCGCTTGGGATTCTCGCCGCACGCCATCTTCATGCCGTAGGGCGCGCCGGGGAACTTCATGCCCTGCACCGTGCGCGACCAGACGTTCTTGAGCGTGACCGAACGCCCGCCCGTGAGGTTGGCCGATCCGGGCAGGATCTGGAGGCTGGTGACGCCGCCATTGGCGAGCGCGCGGGTAAAGCCCGGGTCCTGCGGCCAGACCGAATGTTCGGCCCAGACTTCCGGGGTCATCGGGCTGGTCGCCTCGTTCCCGTCGCTATGCGCCTGGACCGAGGGGGTGGGGTAGTCGCCGAGGTGCGAGTGGATGTCGATCACGCCCGGCGTCACGAACTTGCCCGTGCCGTCGATCACGTCGTAGCCGGCCGTGTCGAGCCTGGTGCCGACCTCGACCACTTCGCCGTCGCGAAACAGCACGGTGGCATCGTCGAACCGGTTGCCCGCACCGTCGTAGATGGTCGCGCCGACCAGCGCGGTCGGGCGACCGGGGTAGCGCTGGTAGGTCGACGCGAACGGCACAGAGCCATCCGCGCCGAGGGTGGGGGAAGAGGCGGCGGCGCGGGTGTCGCCTCCCCCGCCGCCCGTGGTGGAACAGGCCCCCAGCGCCAGCGCGCATCCAAGGGCTGCCAGTGTGCGTGTCAGCATTGCTCTTCCCCCCTCGAGGATCGTCTTAGTTGTTTGGCCGTGTCGCCGGGTGGATACCCGCACCCTGCGCTTCGCCGGGGCCTTCGCGCTGGCCTTCCAGGTCGTCGCCGACATCGTCGTCGGTTAGCGTGTCGAGATGCATCAGCTTCTTGACCAGCGGGCTGATCAGCACGACGAACGCGCCGATGCCAGCGGCCACCAGGCCCATGCTCCAGTACACGTCGAGCGCACCCTGACGCGTGATCTCGCCACCTTCGCCGCCTTCGCCCATCAGCGTGCCCATGAAGCCTGCCACGTAGTTGCCCCCGGCGGTGCCGAAGAAGAACGCGGCCATCATCAGGCTGGCCATGTGGCGCACCGACAGGCGGTTGATCGCCGAAAGGCCAACCGGGCTGAGGCACAGCTCACCCGTGGTCGAGAGCAGGTAGAACAGGAAGATGAAGAGCACCGGCACCAGCGCGTCGGCCCCCGAGGCATTCGCCCCGAGCACGAGTACGATGAACGCCAGGCCCATCTGGACGATACCCAGGCCCATCTTCGCGTAGGTGTTGGGTTCCCACCCGCGTTTGCCGAGGAACTGCCACAGGCCTGCGAAGAGCGGGCCGAGCAGGATGATGTAGATCGGGTTGATCGACTGGAAGAGCGAAGTCGGCACGCCCTGACGATCGACATAGCGATCGGTAAACAGGTTCACCGAACCGCCGGCCTGTTCGAACAGGCCCCAGAACAGCGGCATCAGGAGGATGATGCAGATCATCGCGAACACACGGTCACGCGAGTCGTTGTCCAGCTTGAACGCCTCCTTGAGAACGTAGAGCAGCAACGCCGCACCGGACGCGAGCAGGATCCAGCCAATGGCTTCCTGGAACTGGATCAGCGCCCAGATGACCGCCACGCCGACGAGGCCGACCGCGTAGAGCATCCATTCCAGGTTGATGCCGGCGACCTTTTCCTTGAGCTTCGCGGGCACGGGCGGTTCGCCCTGGCCACGCAGAAGCGGCTTGCCCAGCACGAACACGACCAGGCCCAGCAACATGCCGATGCCCGCCGCGCCGAAGCCGTAGGCCCAGCCGATCGTCTCACCCAGGTAACCCGCGATGATCGTACCGGCGGCCGCGCCGAGGTTAATCCCGATGTAGAAGATCGTGTACGCTGAATCGCGGCGCACGTCGGTGCGCGGATAGAGCTGGCCCACGATCACGGAGATATTCGCCTTCAGGAAGCCCGAGCCGACGATGATCAGCGCCAGCGCCAGCCAGAAGATGTTGAGCGCCGGGTCGTTGGCATAGCCCGAGCCGTCCCCCTCGAATGCCATGAAGAAGTGGCCAGCGGTCAGCAGGACGGCGCCGTACAGCACCGCCTTGCGCTGCCCGAGATACCTGTCGGCCAGCCAGCCACCAAGGACCGGAGTGATGTAGACGAGGCTGGTATAGGCCCCGTAGATCAGGCTCGCTCCACCATCGGAATAGAGCCAGTGCTTGACGAGGTAGAGCACCAGCAGGGCGCGCATGCCGTAGTAGGAAAACCGCTCCCACATTTCGGCGAAGAACAGGACGTAGAGGCCTTTCGGATGGCCGAGAACTTCGTCCTTCGGGCGTGTAATCGCCAGGGCCCCCACGACGAGGAAAGCGGTCAGGATGACCGCGGCGATCGCCGCGATCCAATCGCCTTCGTTCCAGAGGGCCATGTCCTTCATGTCGGTCATTCAGCAATCCCTTCCACCGCGCGCGCAGCACGCGTAACCTTATAAAGGCGCGCACCCTAGCGCGCAAAAACGCTGTGTGAAGCCCAAGCGCTACGCCGAGGTCTTATAATGACCCTTATGGCAACGGCATTGATCGCGCATGGGAACCTTGACGCGATCCGCTGTATTATGTCACTGAACCACCATGGCCCGATCGCTCTCCAATCCCGATGCACGTCCCGTTTACCTGCGGCTGCGCGATATTATCGCCGCCGCTATCCTGGATGGCGAGTTTGCCGAAGGGGAGATGCTCCCGTCGGTGCGTGCCTTCGCAGCGGAGCAAGGCGCGAACCCGCTCACCGTGGCCAAGGCCTTCCAGCAATTCCAGGACGACGGGCTGGTCGCGGTCCGGCGCGGGGTCGGCATGTATGTGACCGGGGGTGCGGCGGATCGCCTGCGCGCCGCCGAACGCGCGAGTTTCCTGAAGCACGAATGGCCGCAGATCAGGGCGCGTCTCGACCGTCTCGACCTGTCATCCGCCGATCTGCTGGCGCGCCCGGTCGAGGACCGCTTGGCGCAAGACTAACATTTATTGCATCCGCGCATTGCGAAAATCGGTGGGTTCTGGCACGCAGGCTCGCAATTGGGGACTCGCGGCCCGGGGGTCGCATATCTTGGAAGAACCGGGCCGCACACGCGGATAACCGGTCGAAGCGCTTGAACGGGACGCGCGAAGCATGATCAGATCCGAGCTGCTGCAGAAGCTGGCACAAGACAACCCCGACCTGCGATCGCAGGAGATCGAGCAGGTGGTCGATATCTTCTTCGAAGAGATCGCCCAGCGCCTGGCCGAAGGGGGGCGCGTCGAACTGCGCGGTTTCGGGGCGTTCTCGACCCGCGAGCGCGAGGCGCGGACCGGTCGCAATCCCCGCACCGGCGAAGCGGTCGACGTGCCGGCCAAGCGCGTGCCCTATTTCAAGCCGGGCAAGGAAATGCGCAACGCGCTGAACGACGACTGAGCGTTTCGCCGTCCGGCATCTCGCCAAACGATCCGCCGCACGCTATTCGCGTCCGCCACCGCTTGCGTCGAGGCGCAGGCCGGGCGGGTGTGGCGGAATGGTAGACGCCGGGGACTTAAAATCCCCTGTCCTCTGGACGTGTGGGTTCGAGTCCCACCACCCGCACCATTTTCCTGGCCCCGCACACCGGGCGCACGTCGCTCACATCGGCTTCAGGGCCAGTAGCGACCGGTCTCGCTGAGCGGCAGCAGGCCAGCCTGGCCGCCGTTTTTGCGCCCCGGCTTTGCCCCATCGTTTACGGCTCCCTAACCATTTTCGTTCACTCCCCGGCCAAGCGACAAGCAACCGGGGGGTCCGATGACCGACGCGAACCGATCAACTCTTGAAGTCCAGTCACTCGATGTCGACGTGGCCATCGTTGGAGCAGGCCCTGCAGGGCTCACCGCAGGCTACCTGCTGACCAAGGCCGGCAAGAGCGTGGCGATTATCGAGAAGGATGCGACCTACGTGGGCGGCATCAGCCGTACCGTGGAGCACGAGGGCTATCGCTTCGACATCGGCGGGCACCGGTTCTTTTCCAAATCTCAGCAGGTGGTCGACCTGTGGAACGAGATCCTGCCCGACGACTTCATCGAGCGCCCACGGATGAGCCGCATCTATTACGAGGGCAAGTTCTACTCCTACCCGCTGCGCGCGTTCGAGGCGCTGCGCAATCTCGGCCTGTGGCGCTCCACCGCCTGCATGGCGAGCTATCTGTGGGCGCGCGCCTTCCCCAACCGCAATGTGAAGAGCTTCGAGGACTGGACCACCAACCAGTTCGGCCACAAGCTCTACTCGATCTTCTTCAAGACCTATACCGAGAAGGTGTGGGGCATGCCGTGCGACGAAATGAGCGCGGACTGGGCGGCGCAGCGGATCAAGGGGCTCTCGCTGATGGGCGCCGTGGTCGACGGGCTGAAGCGCAGCCTTGGCCTCAACAAGAAGCCGAATGACGGGATGCAGGCCAAGACCCTGCTCGAAAGCTTCCGCTACCCGCGCCAGGGGCCCGGCATGATGTGGGAGGCCGCGCGCGACAAGATCGAGGCGAGCGGCAAGGGGCAGGTCATCATGGGCCATGCGCTCGACCAGCTCGCGAGCGACGGGCGAGGCGGCTGGCGGATGACCGCCAAGGGGCCGACCGGTATGCTGACGGTCAAGGCGCGCCACGCGATCAGCTCTGCACCGATGCGCGAGCTGGCCAAGCGGATGCACCCGCTGCCGCAATCGACCTTCCAGGCGAACGAACTCAAATATCGCGACTTCCTGACCGTCGCACTGATGGTGGAGGGGGAAGACCTGTTCCCCGACAACTGGATCTACATCCACGACAGCAAGGTGAAGGTCGGCCGCGTGCAGAACTTCCGCAGCTGGTCGCCCGAGATGATCCCGGACGAAAAGATGGCCTGCGTCGGCCTCGAATATTTCTGTTTCGAAGGCGACGGGCTGTGGTCGATGGACGACGACGACCTGATCGCGCTCGCGACCGAGGAAATGCGCATCCTCGGCCTGCTCGACCCGGCAAAGGTCAAGGGCGGTGCGGTCGTGCGGCAGGAGAAGGCCTACCCGGTCTATGACGAGGATTATGCCGCCAACGTCGCCGCCATGCGCGACGAGCTGGAGGAGAGCTACCCCACGCTGCACATGGTCGGACGCAACGGGATGCACCGCTACAACAACCAGGACCATGCGATGATGACCGCGATGCTGACGGTCGAGAACATCCTCGCCGGGCAGCGGGTCTACGACATCTGGTGCGTGAACGAGGACGCCGAATATCACGAGGCGGGCGACGAGGGCGCCGAGAAGGCGCTGCCGGCCCGCGGGGTCTCCGAAGACCAGGCCGCCGCACTGGGCTCCGTGCGAGACGTGCCGACCCGGCTCGCCGAGTCCTCGGAAATCGACGACGCGCCCGAAGATGCCGCCGACGCGCGCCGCGCCGCCTGACACCGACGGGAGGGGCTTGGTCATGCACATCGCCATTCAGCGCCTGACCGATCAGGTCATTCTGCGCTACGTCCTCGCCAGCGTAGGGGCGCTGGCGGTGGATATGGGCAGTTTCCTTGGCCTGCTGGCAGTCGGGATGGGCGCGGCGCCCGCTTCCGCACTGGCCTATGGCGCCGGGATTCTCGCCCATTGGTTATTGTCGAGCCGTACGGTCTTTCACGGCCGCGTTGCCGACAGGGGCCTCGCCAGGACCAGGCAAAAGGCGCTGTTCGTCATCTCTGCGCTGGCCGGACTGGCGCTGACCACCGCACTCGTCGCGGCCAGCGATGCCGGCGGCATCGATCCCCTTCTGGGCAAGATCACGGCGATTGGCCTGAGCTTCTGTCTGACGTGGTGGCTACGCAACCGCCTGGTGTTCCGTGCTTTCCACTGAGCCCGTGGCGGTACGGGCCAAAGCGGAAGCGCCCCGGATTATGCGGCCCGCCCTATCGCTCTGGCCGGTCCCGCTCTGGCAGCTCTGGCTGGTCTGCGCCCTGGTGATCGGCATCGGTGCAATGCTCACGACCGGATCGCAGCCGCACGATCCCGACGATTACATGCGCTACCTTCAGGTACGCGACTGGCTGGGCGGACAGGGCTGGTACGACACACGGCAGTATCGCTTCGATCCGCCGTACGGCGCGGACATGCACTGGACGCGCATAGTCGATCTGCCGATCGCCGCTGCGATGGCGCTGTTCGACCTGTTCCTGCCGACCAGCTGGTCGGACAGGCTGACGCTCACCATCATTCCCCTCGCCCAGCTCTTCATTGCGATGGCGCTGATCCGCGCGCTGCTGAACCGGCTCGGGCGTCCCAAGGCAGGGGTGGTCGGGGCAGGTCTCCTTCTGCTCTTTCCCTTCTGCGTCGCCATCTTTTCCCCGGCGCGGATCGACCATCACGGCTGGCAGGCTATTGCAGCATTGACGGTCGCATGGCTGATGGTGCGGGGCGGTCGCGCGCCGGCGCTCGCTGCAGGAACGATGGCTGCGCTGTGGCTGATGATCTCGCTCGAAGGATTTCCGCTCGCCGCGGCATTCGGCGCGCTCTTCGCTCTGCGCTATATCCTTTTCGCGCGGCACGAACACGAGGCCTACCTCGCGGGGCTGGCAGCGGGCGGTACCGCCCTGATGATGATCTTCCGCGCGCCGGATACCTGGTCGCAGCCCTTGTGCGATGTGTTGAGCTGGCCCCACATCGCCGCCTTCGCCGCCGGCGCGGTCATCGCCCGGGCAAGCCGCTATGCGCCGTTGCAGGGAGACTGGCGCGGCCGTGCGCTCTCGCTCGTCCCCATCTGCCTGGTTGGCGCGCCCCTGGTGATCATGCCGCTGGGCATGTGTGCAATCTCGCCGCTCTACGATCTCGATCCCTATCTGAAGGCCAACTGGCTGGCCAATATCGCGGAAGCGAACCCCATCTGGCGGCAGGAACCTCCCGCTGCTGCGATGCTGGTCTGGACCGCAATGCTTCCCCTGGCCGCTGTCGTCCTGGTCTTGCGCAACGAGCGCGCGAAGCGCGAGGAATGGCTGCTGCTGGCCGCTGCCGCCACGGTTGCGAACCTCATCGCCTTCACCACGCTGCGGGCCGGGTTGATAGGGCAGGTTCTCACCATTCCCTTCGCCACGGTTCTGCTCTTGCATCTCTTGCCGAAAGCACGCGCGCTTACCTCGACAATTCCACGCATTCTGGCCACTGTGGCGAGCATCTGGGTGTGCACGCCGCTTCTCGCCCCGGTAGCGCTATCGCTTTTCGACCGTCCCGATCCGCCTGACCAAATGGGAGCGACGGCTGGCGTGGCCGCGACCACAGGCTCTCGCCGCTGCGACTTCGGGCGGCTGGCCGATTGGCCGCGAGCGCACATCTTCACTACGCTCGATCGCGGGCCCGAACTGCTCGCCCTGACCCCGCATACTGCGGTGATGAGCGGCTATCATCGCAACCAGCGCAAGATATTCGAGACGATGCAGGCTTTTGGTGGCGACTATGCGAATGCGCGCGAAATCGTTCTTGCCAATGGTGCTGACTACGTGGTGGCGTGCCTGACTGCCGCAGACTTCCAAGTCGCCTCGCGGGGCGACGGAGATACGCTCGCGCGTCGGATCAAGATGGGGGACACGCCTTCATGGCTGACGCCTGTACCAGGGTTCGAAGCCGGAGCGCTGCGCGCCTTTCGCGTCCGATACCCTGCCGACTAGGGTTCCTCGCCCCCGTCGTCGCGTCGGCCAGAGGTGCGGCCCCAGCTAGGCCGGTTTGAAATCCATCGCCACGCCGTTGATGCAATGGCGCTTGCCCGTCGGTTTCGGGCCGTCGTTGAAGATATGGCCCAGATGCCCGCCGCAGCGCGCGCAATGCACTTCGGTGCGCGGCACGCCGATCTTGTAATCGGTGGAGGTGCTCACCGCGCCGCTGCCGACCGGCTGCCAGAAGCTGGGCCAGCCGGTCCCGCTGTCGAACTTGTGCTTCGAGGAATAGACGGGATTGGCGCAGCCCGCGCACACATAGGTGCCGGCGCGCTTGTTGTCGTTCAGCGGTGAGGTGAAGGCCCGCTCGGTCCCTTCCTTGCGCAACACGCGGAACTCTTCCGCGGTCAGCCGCTTGCGCCATTCGGCCTCGCTGCGGCTGACGGGAAAGCTCTTGGCTTCGGCGCTGCGCCCGCATGCCGCGAGCGCCAGGCTTGCGATGCCGCCGCCCAGCAGCGCGATGGCGCTGCGGCGGGTGGGGCGGGTGACTGGATCGGGATCGGTCATGGTTTCGTCCTCTCGCATGGCTTCCATGTAGGAGGCCTGACCGGGATTTCGAACCACGCCCTATGGCGGTAGCCTGCGGGTCAGAACCGCGAGACCTCGACCTCCAGCTTGCGGAAACCCTCGACGAAGTTCGCGCGCACGCGCTGGACCTCGCCCGTCACGTGCACCCGCAGGCGACGCGCGTGCATTTCCTCCAGCAGCACGCGCAGCTGCAGCTCGGCCAGCCGCGCGCCCACGCAGCGGTGGATGCCGTAGCCGAAGGCGAGGTGCCGCCGCGCGTTCTCGCGCCGGATGTCGAGCTTTTCGGCGTCCTCGAACACGGTCTCGTCGCGGTTGGCGGAGTTGTACCAGAGCAGAACCTTGTCGCCCGCCGCGATGGTCTGGCCGAACAGCTCCGTCTCCTGCGTGCAGGTGCGGCGCATGTGCTTGAGCGGGGTCTGGTAACGGATGCATTCCTGCACCGCGTTGGGGATGAGCGAGGCGTCCTCCTCGAACGCGGTGCGCTGGTCGGGGAAGCGGTCGAACGCGTGGACGATCCCGCTCATCGTGTTGCGCGTGGTGTCGTTGCCGCCGACGATCAGCAGGACCAGATTGCCCATGAATTCCTGCGGTTCCATCTGGTTCATCGCGGGCGAGTGTATCATCCGGCTGATGAGGTCCGGCGCTTCGCCCTTCTGCGCCCGCTCGGCCCACAGTAGCTGGAAATAGGCCGCCATCTCGCGCAGCATCCCGCGCCGCGTCTCGTCGAGTGCGCGCACGCTGGCGAGTTCGGTGTCGCCCGACCAGTCGGACCAGTGGGTCAGCAGGTCGCGGTCTTCCCACGGGAAATCGAACAGAATCGCAAGCATCCCGGTGGTCAGCGGGATCGAGACCCTCTCGACCCAGTCGAAGGTCTCGCCCTGCGGCAGCGCGTCGAGCGTTTCGCCGGTGCGCCGGCGGATGTCGTCTTCCAGCCGCTTCATTTCCGCCGGGGTGAAGGCGGGCGCCACGGTCTTGCGCTGGCCGGTATGTTTGGGCCGGTCCATCGCGATGAACATCGGCAGTCGCATCCGCTCTTCTTCCGGGATATCCGCAACATCGTCGAGGATGGTGATCCCGCCATGCTCCCAGCTGGAAGAGAAGATATCGGGCAGCGCCTCGGTATGCTGGATCGCCTTGTGGCCGACCACCGACCAGTAGGGGCCGAAGGGGCTTTCGGGGATGTAATGAACCGGGCCGGCGGCGCGCATTTCCTTGAAAATCGGTTCCCACCGGTTTTCGGAATAGATGTCGCTGCGGCTGGTATCCCACTTGTGCGGGTGCTGCGGGCGCGTGCCGGGATTGGCGGCGTAATGCGCCTCCAGCGCCTCATGCGCGCTGGGCGAGCGGGACCACTGGTGCGTACCAGCGGGGGATTGGGCGGTGGTAGCCATTGGGCATTCCTCTCTCGCGTCCGGCGCACCTTCATGGGCGCACCGTGACGAAGAGGCATCCTGCCCTACCTGCCGCTCAAGTCAAGAAAGGTTCTTATTCAGGACTGATCGGCGGTGCGCGCGAACATGGCCAGCAGGCCCTTGCGCCCCGCGCCCTTCTCGCGCCCAGCGCTGCCCGACTTGAGCACCTTGGCACGGAACAGGTTCGCGCCGATCTTCACGAAGATCGCGACCCACAGCACCTGCCAGGCGATCGCGACGAGGTGCCACCACAGCACGCCTTCCTTGGCCGCGCGGGCGATCATCATGTACGGGCTCGACAGCGGGAAGATCGCCGCGAAGACCTCGATCGCGGAGCCCGGCTGGCCGACCGCGAAGTTGGCGAGGAAGAAGATCAGCAGCTGCAGGATCGTCGCGGGCATGCTGATCGTCTGCACGTCGCGCACCGTCGGGGCCATCGATCCGACCGCGAGGAAGATCGACCCGATCAGCAGGTAGGCCATCGCGAAATAGATCACGAACAGCGCGAAGAACGCCGGCCAGCCGACCGCCGGGGGCGGGATGACGGGCAGCGCGCTCGAACCCAGGAACACGATCGCGCCGCCGACCGTGCCCCACACCGCCAGCCCGACGAGGCTGACCCCCAGCATCGCGAACAGCTTGCCCACGAACACCGCGTCCATCGGGATCGCGGCGGCGAGGATTTCGATGATCTTGTTGCCCTTTTCCTCGACGAGGTTGGACAGGACCATGCCGGCGAGGAAGATCGTGAGCATGAAGAGCAGCACGATGCCCGCACGCGCGGTGGCATCCTGCGCGGTCTGCCGGTTGATCGCCCCGTCGGTCATATCGATCGCGATGTCGGCCTGCGGGATCGCGGTCCCACGGGCCGCGCCGACCAGCATCGCAACTTCTCCCTCCCACCGCTCGACATCCTCTTTCGCGCCGGTCAGCAGCGGTTCCTCGAGGCTGCCGGTGACGACCGCAAACAGCTTGCGATCCTCGTCGTCGAGCATTTCGCGCGGGCTTTCGTCCGCACCGGCCGGATCGATCGGGGCGATCTCGGGCATGCCCACGAGCGGGTCGAGCGTGGCCTGCGCGCGCTCCATCGCGGCGTTTTCCTCGGCCGAAAAGGCGACGCCCAGCTGCGGATCGTCGATCCCGCTCGCGGCCATTCCGCCCACGTATCCGCCCCCGGCGGAGATCGCGAGGAAGAACAGCGGGCCGATCAGGAACAGCAGGAAGACCTTGCTAAACACGATCGCGGTGAAATCGCGCCGCGCGATCACGAGGGCGGCTTGCCACAGCGGCAGGCGTGCGGAATTGCTCATGCGGCTGTCTCCGGTGCCGGATCGTCGCTGGCCAAGGCCTTGGCGGCCGCCTCGCCCGCGATCGTAACGAAAGCATCGTGCAGGCCGGCGCGCTCGATCGAGAGCGATCGAATGCCGGCATTGCCTTCGATCAGCGCGCGCAGCAGTGGCTCGATCCCGGTGGCGGGCACTTCGAAGATCCACGCATCGCCGTCGCGCGTGGCACTGGCGGGCAGGGCGTCGCGCCACGGGCCCGTCTCGTTCTGGGTTTCCAGCCGGACCTGCGGCGGCAGGCGGTCGCGCGCGACTTCCACCGATCCTGCGTAGGGGACCTTGCCGCCCGCAATGATCGCGACGTCGCTGCACAGGCGTTCGGCATGGTGGATGACGTGGGTCGAGAAGATCACGGTCGTGCCGTCCTCCGCCAGCTGGCGGATCAGGCCCTCCAGCTTGCCTTGGTTGATCGCGTCGAGGCCCGAAAACGGTTCGTCGAGGATCACCAGTTCGGGCCGGTGGACCAGCGTGCCGAGCAGCTGGACAGTCTGCGCCATGCCCTTGGAGAGTTCCTTGATCTTCCGGTCGACCGCGTGGCCGAGGCCGTACTCCTCCATCATCTCGATGCCGCGCCTGCGACCTTCGAGGCGGGGCAGTCCGCGCAAGCTCCCCATGAAGGCGATCGCATCGGGCGCCTTCATCGCGGGGTAGAGCCCGCGTTCCTCGGGCAGGTAGCCGATCCGCCGCGCGATCCGCTGCGGGCGGTCCTCGCCGAAAATGCGGCGCACGCCTTCGTCCGGGTCGATGATGCCCAGGATCATGCGCAAGGTGGTCGTCTTGCCGGCGCCGTTGGGGCCGAGAATGCCGTAGATCGCGCCGCGCGGGACAGTGATGTCCACGCCGTTCACCGCCAGCGTATTGCCGAACCGCTTGACGAGGCCGCGGGCCTCGATCGCGTAATCACTTGTTCCCACGGGTTTGTCGCGCCCCCACGCTTGGTCTAGCAGGTCGTCTTTCGGATCGACCGTGCCGGTCCACGCGCCAAGGAGCAAGCCCGTCCATGCCGGAAGCGGCGACAATCGACGAACTGCAGGCGGACCTCGTCGAACAGGCGAAGGCACTGGGCTTCGCGACGATCGGTTTCGCCGATGCGCAGGACGATCCGCGCATGGCCCGGCGGCTGCGCGAATGGCTGGACGCGGGCTATCATGGATCGATGGGCTGGATGGAACGCGATCCCTCGGTCCGCGCGGGCCCGCAGGGCATGTGGCCCGAGGCGCGCAGCGTCATCGCGCTGGGCGCCAACTACGCGCCCCCCGTCGATCCGCTGACCGAGGCCGAGCCTGCCGACCGCGCGCGCATCTCGGTCTATGCCCGGGGGGAGGATTACCACGACAAGCTGAAGAAAGCGCTCAAGAGCCTCGCCAGATGGCTGGTGGCGGAGGCAGAGGCGCGCGGGCTGGGCGAGGCGCGGCTCAAGCTGTTCGTCGATACGGCGCCGGTGATGGAAAAGCCGCTGGCCCAGCGTGCGGGGCTGGGCTGGCAGGGCAAGCATACCAATCTGGTCAGCATGGAACACGGCAGCTGGCTGTTCCTCGGCGCGGTTTACACCACGCTGGCTTTCGAGCCCGACGGCCCGCACGAGGACCGCTGCGGATCGTGCCGCGCGTGCCAGGACGCTTGCCCGACCAGCGCCTTCCCCCAGGCCTACCGCCTCGATGCGCGGCGCTGCATTTCCTATCTCACGATCGAGCATGACGGGCCGATCCCGCACGAATTCCGCGAGGCGATGGGCAACCGGATCTACGGCTGCGACGATTGCCTGGCGGTGTGCCCGTGGAACAAGTTCGCCAAATCCGCGGCGGCCAACCGCGCCTTCCTGCCGCGCGCCGAACTCGCCCGCCCGCGCCTCGCGGATTTCCTGCAACTGGACGATGCAGGCTTTCGCAAGCTGTTCAGCAAGTCGCCGATCAAGCGCATCGGGCGCAACCGGTTCGTGCGCAACTGCCTGATCGCGGCGGGCAATAGTGGGCAGAGGGCACTGCTGGCGCAGGTGACCCCGCTGCTGTCGGACCCCGATCCGGTGGTGGCGGAAGCGGCGCAGTGGGCGGCTGGGCGGCTCTCACCTTAACCGTCACCGGGGTGACGACCAATCTATGGCTGGGCCTACAGCAAGCTCTTCAGCGCCACATCCGGATCGGCCAGCGCCGCGCGATCCGGCTCGCTGCGCGCTTCGACCAGCCGCCGCCCCTGCGCGTAATCGCGGGTGGCGTTGACGCAGTCGAGCGCGGCGACGCGCCCGTCGCGCAGATAGACGACCGAAAAGCTGCGGCTTTCGGGATCGCCGCGCATCACCGCCTCGTCCCCCTCGCTCGAGAAACCGACCGTCTGCAGCCGCAGGTCGTACTGGTTGGACCAGAACCACGGCGTCGCTTGATACGCCTCGCGCTCGCCCGTCAGGTACTTCGCCACCGTGGTCGCCATGTCGGTCGCGTTCTGGACCGATTCGAGCCGGATGACCTTGTTGTCGGCAAACCCGTTCGCGTGCGCCGCACAGTCTCCGATCGCGTAGGTATCGTCGAGGCTGGTGCGGCAGAAATCGTCCACGTCGACCCCGTTGGTCCCCGCCGCGCCCGCCGCGAGGAGCGGACCGACCGCGGGCACGACCCCGATTCCGGCAATCACCAGGTCGGCCTCGATCTCGTCCCCATTGGCGAGCGCGACGGCGCGCACCTTGCCATCATCGTCGCCCAGCAGGGCTTCGACCGTGTGGCCCAGCAGCAGGTCGACGCCCTGCCTGCGGTGCTCGGCCTCGTAGAAAATGGAAAGCTCGGGCCCGGCGACGCGGCTCAGCACGCGATCCTCGCGCTCGATCACGGTCACCGGCAGGCCGAGCGTGCGGAACACCGCCGCCGCCTCCAGCCCGATATAGCCGCCGCCGACCACCGCGATTTTTCGCACCCCGCCATCCAGCTGGGCGCGGATCCGGTCGACATCGCCGCGCGTGCGGATCGCATGGACGCCGTCGAGATCGGCCCCCTGGCAGGGCAGCCGGCGCGGATCGCCGCCCGCCGCCCAGATGACCGAGTGATAGTCGATCCGGCTGTCGTCGCTCAGTTCGGCGCTGCGCAGCTTCGGGTCGATCGCGACCACCGCCGCGCGGGTGCGGATGTCGATATTGCGCTCCGCCCAGTAGGTCTCCGGGCGGATCAGCATTTTCTCGAAGGGTTTTTCCCCAGCGAGATAGTCCTTGGAGAGCGGCGGACGCTCGTAGGGCAGGAAGGATTCGCGGGTGACGATGACGATGCGGCCTTCGAAGCCGCGCTGCCTCAGCGCGAGCGCGGCCTGCGCGCCGCCGTGGCCGCCCCCAACGATCAGGACGTCAGCAAAGCTCACCGATCGAGGCCCTCCACCGTCTGCATCACCGGCCCAGCAGGTTGCGGGCCTGACTGGCGATCTGCGCCAGCGTGACCGGCGCGACCGGGTTCTGTGCCTGCGCGCGCCGGATCATGGAGCGGAACTGGCCCACGGCGGGCTCGTTCGCCGCGACCCAGGCCTGCACCTTCTCGCACGGGTTGGTTCGTTCGCCGCCCTGCTGGCAAATCCGGCGAAGGAATTCGAGCCGCATCTGCTGGAAGTCGCGCGCAAGGCCCGCCACCAGCAGCCGGTCCCACACGTCCGACGGGCTCATCAGCGCGGCCGTACCCTGCGCCCAGTCAAGGCCGAGCTGGTCGCCGAGGTCGGTAAAGCCCTTCGCCACGCTGCGCGGTTCGATCGAGAGGTCGCTTGCGAGCCGCGCGATCCCGATCCCGCCGTCGAGGTCGAACAGGTGGGCGACCCGCGATGCGATATCCTCGGGCGCGCCGCCCTCGACGAATTCGGCACGCATCCGTGCCGAGCGCTCGCGGGTTTCATCGGCCAGCAGATCGACCGTGCCCTGCGTCAGCAGGTCGAGCGTGGGGCGCAGTTCGGCCACGATCACGCTGGGCGAGGATGTGCCACACACGCGGATGGCGTCGGCCATCTGGATGCGCATGGCCGTCGCCACCTTGTCGAACAGGGTCAGGCGCATCGTCTCGGGCATGTCCGCCTCGTCCAGCGCATCCCACAGCGCCTGGATGTCGAGCAGGCGATCGGCGGTGACGAAGGCGCTTGCCACTTCGTGCAGACTCACGCCTTCCTCTTCCGCCAGTTCGAACGGATGGACCATGCCCATGCGGTTGACGATGCGGTTGGCCAGATCGGTCGCGATGATCTCGCCGCGCAGCCGGTGCTCGCGAATCTGCTTCGCGTATTTCTCGCGCAGGGGCGCAGGGAAATAGCCGAAGAGCGAGCTTTCCAGCGCCGGATCGCGGGCCAGGCTGCCGTTCTCGATCGAATCCTGCAAGGTCAGCTTGCTGCTCGACAGGAGCACCGCGAGTTCGGGCCGGGTCAGGCCGTGGCCCTCACCCGCGCGGCGGGTGAAGGTCTCGTTATCGGCGATGCCTTCGGTCCGGCGGTCGAGCATGCCGGCATCCTCAAGCGTCTCGATCAGGCGGATGGTAGAGGCGGTGGCCGCGTCCCCACCCTGTTCGGCAATCGAGATGGCGAGCGCCTGGAGCCGGTTGTCTTCCAGCACGATCTCGGCGACCTCGTCGGTCATCGAGGCGAGCAGCGTGTTGCGCTCTTCCTCGCTCAGCAGGTCGGCGCGGCGCGCGGCGGCGAGCGCGATCTTGATGTTGACCTCGTTGTCCGAGCAGTCGACGCCCGCCGAATTGTCGATGAAGT
Organism: Alteriqipengyuania triglochinis; assembly: GCF_054655655.1. NCBI lineage: Bacteria > Pseudomonadati > Pseudomonadota > Alphaproteobacteria > Sphingomonadales > Erythrobacteraceae > Alteriqipengyuania > Alteriqipengyuania triglochinis. The sequence continues at coordinate 195,768 of NZ_BAAHNC010000002.1, read as the reverse complement.
CGGTGTTCAGCCTTCCGCCGCCCAGCGCATATTCGATGCGCCCGGCCTGCGTCACGCCGAGGTTCGCACCCTCGCCGATCACCTTCACCCGCAGATCCTCGCCGTTGACGCGCAGCGCATCGTTCGCCGGGTCGCCGACCTGGATGTTGTTCTCCCTCTCGGCCTTCACATAGGTGCCGATGCCGCCGAACCACAGCAGGTCGGCAGGCGCCCTGAGGATGATCGAGATCAACGTGTCGGGATCGACCTCTTTTGCGTCGGTGCCCAGCGCGGCGCGCGCTTCCCTGGACAGCTTGATCGACTTCTCGGTCCGCGCGACGACCATGCCGCCCTTGGAGATCAGGCCCTTGTCGTAGTCGTCCCAGCTCGATCGCGGCAGGTCGAACAGGCGCTTGCGCTCTTCCCAGCTCTTTGCGGCGTCGGGATCGGGATCGATGAAGATGTGCCGGTGATCGAACGCGGCGACCAGGCGGATCGCCCTGGACAGCAGCATGCCGTTGCCGAACACGTCGCCCGACATGTCGCCGCAGCCCACCACCTTGGTCGGCTCGGTCTGCACGTCGACGCCCATTTCGCGGAAGTGCCGCTGCACCGAGACCCACGCGCCGCGCGCGGTGATGCCCATCGCCTTGTGGTCATAGCCATTGGAGCCGCCGCTGGCGAAGGCATCGTCGAGCCAGAAATCGCGGCTCTCGGCGATGGCGTTGGCGACGTCGGAGAAGCTGGCCGTGCCCTTGTCCGCCGCGACAACGAAATAGGGGTCGGGATTGTCGAGAATCCGCACGCCGTCGGGATGAACGACGTTGTCGTCCACGATGTTGTCGGTGATCGAGAGGAGCGAGCGGATGAAGATCTGGTAGCTCGCCTTGCCCTCGGCAAACCAGGCATCGCGGTCGATCGCGGGGTCGGGCAACTGCTTGGGATAGAAGCCGCCCTTCGCGCCGGTCGGCACGATCACCGCGTTCTTCACGCGCTGCGCCTTCATCAGGCCGAGCACTTCGGTGCGGAAGTCGTCGCGCCGGTCGGACCAGCGCAGCCCCCCGCGCGCGACCGGGCCGGCACGCAGGTGGATGCCCTCGACCCGGCGCGAATAGACGAAGATCTCGCGGAAGGGGACCGGCTTGGGCAGGCCCGGCACCCTGGCCGAGTCGAACTTGTAGGACAGCGCGATACCCGGATGCAGGGCGAAGGCATTGGTCCGCAGCATCGCCTCGATCACGCTGCGATAGAGGCGGAGCAGGCGATCGTCGTTGATCGCGGCGACCTTCTGCAGGCCATCCTTGATCGCCTGCTGTGCGTCATTTTCCGCCACGTCCCGGTCGCCTTCGAAGGCCGGATCGTGCCGCGCGACGAACAGCGCGATCAGCGCCCGGGTTACCTGCGGCGCGCGCGCAAGCGCGTCGACCACGGTGTAGATGGTGAAGCCCATGCCCGTCTGGCGCAGGTAGCGGTAGATCGAGCGCAGCCATTCCGCCTCGCGCGCATCGAGGCCGACGTCGAGCACCAGGCGGTTGAACGGATCATCTTCCGCCAGGCCGTTGAGCACCGCCGCGATCGCATCCTCGATCGGGGCCGTCCGCTCCAGCAGCGCGGCCGCATCGACGCCGGGGCCGAGATCGCACTGGAAATCGTGGATCGTGCCGAGCGTGCCGTCGGCAAGCAGGGTGGGGACTTCGCTGATCGTCTTCAGCCCGAAATTCTCGAGCGCGGGCACCGCTTCGGACAGCGGCAGCGTGCCCTCGTGCTGGTAGACCTTCAGGCGCAGTTCGCCGCCGGTCTCGGTCTCGCTGCGGCGCAGGCGAACGCCGCGTTCGAACCGCTCGCGCCCATCCTCTTCGGTGTGGGTGGAAAGCTCACGCATCCGCAGGATGTCGATCGCCGCTTCCTCCGCCCCGCTGCCGGCGCGGTAGAAGGCGGGGAAGTTCTCGGCATAGCGGCGTGCCAGCGTGCCCGCGCGGTCGACGTCGACCAGCTTGGCCAGCTCGGTCTCGACCGCCTCGCCCCAGCCGCGCAGCATTTCCTGCACCCGGGTTTCGAGATCCTCGGCGTTGTAGCGCACGGTGCTCTCGCGGAAATCGAGCACGAAGCGCATCAGGGCGAGCGCGCCGCCCTCTATCTCCACGCTCCAGTCGAGCAGGGTCGAGCCGGTGCCATCCTCAAGCAGTGCCTGGATCTGGCGGCGGACCGACGTCGACATCAGGTCGCGCGGCAACCAGACGAAGGCGAACAGGTGCCGCGCGAGCGGCGCCTCGACCAGCGCGAGGCGTGGGCGCGGCCGGTCGGTCAGGCTCATGGTCGTGGTCGCGACCCGGCGTACGTCGTCGTCGCGGAAGCCGATCACGAGGTCGTGCGGCAGCGCGGTCAGTGCGTGGACCAGCGCCTTGCCCGCATGGCCGCCCGGATCGAAATCGAGTTCGCCCATCAGCTCGCTCAGCTGGCGGCGCAGGCGCGGCACGGCGTGCGGATCGGTGGAGAGCGCGGCGCTGGTCCAGATCCCGGCGTGGATCGAGACCGCGACAATCTTGCCGTCTTCGCGCACCGGGACGAGGAACAGGTCGACCGGCACCCGCCGGTGGACATTGGAGACGTGGTTCGCCTTGACGATCAGCGGGAGGTGCGCATCGGCATTGGCGGGATCGTCGAACCAGGCGAAGGCGCGGGCGTAGGACGCGTCGGCGAGGATCTGGCGCGCGCTCGTGCGGCAGATGCCGAGCGCGTTTTCCTCGCGCCCGTCGCGATAGCGCACGATATGGCCCAGCTGGGTCAGCATGCCGTCGCTCAGCCATTCGAACAGGCTCGCACCCTCGCTATCGCCGAGGTCGCTTGCGTCCTGCTCCATCGCCTTGCGCATGGCGGCCCAGTCTTCCACCGCAGCGCGCACATCGGCCAGGGTGACGCCCAGATCGCGCTTCAGCGCTTCGCGCGTTTCCTGTTCGGCATGCTCCACCTCGAGGTAGATCATCGATTCGCGCGGGGCGTCGGTATCCTTGCCCGGCAGGTCTTCCAGCATGCCCTCGTCGCTGCGCTTCACCCGCACGACCGGGTGGACCAGCCGGTCGATCGAAAGGCCGATCGCTGCGATCTGCGAGGATACCGAATCGACGAGGAAGGGCATGTCGTCGTTGATCAGGGCGATGCGCAGCCGGCGCTTGCCGGTGTCCTTGGTGGCGATCGCGATGGTCGGTTCGCCCGCCCTGCGCGACGAGGCCGCTTCGAGGACGAAGGAGGCCGCATCCTCGAGACTGCTCTCCTCGAACGGCTGATCGACCGGTAGCAGCGATTCGCGCATCCGTTCGGTCAATCGATCGAGCAGCGCTCCGTCCGAATGCTTGCTATCGCCTGCCATGCCTGTTCTGTCTCCCATGCCGGTTTTCGGGGGTTTCCCGGCATCTCGTCTTGCGCGTTCGCCGCTACGGCCATCGCGGTGTTCCTCGCGCCGTTAGAAGCTTGCGCGAACCCCTGCAAGGATCACGCAAGCGTCAGATGACGCTCCATTGCGGCGATCAGCCGCGCGATATCTTCGGGGCGAGAGAGGCGATGGTCGCCGCTCTTGCTCAGTTGAGTCAGTACGTTGTCGGACTGCAGGCGTTCCGCGAGGCGCAGGCTGACCTGCCAGGGGACGTCCGCATCGGCCTGGCCATGCAGCAGCGTCACCGGGCAGCGGATGGCGATCGGCGCATCGAGCATTCGATGCTCCTGCGCATCGGCCCAGAAGCGCGCATGCGTCGGCGTCGGCTCGGGGCCGTAGGGATTGTCTTCCAGCACGGTTTCGCCGCGCGCCAGCTGCGCCTTCTGGCCCTCGCCATAGCCCCAGTCGGAAAAGTCGGGCGCGGCGGCGATGCCGACCATTCCGGCCAGTTTCTCGCCCAGCCCAAGGCCGACGAGGAGCATCAGCCAGCCCCCCATCGACGAGCCGACCAGCACGACCGGACCGTCGCTTTTCGCCTCGACCAGCGCGAGAACCTCGTCCCGCCAGCGCGACAGCGTGCCATCGGCAAAGTCGCCATCGGACTCGCCGCAGCCCGAATAGTCGAGCAGCAGGCAGCCGTGCCCGTGCTGCTGCGCCCAGTCGAATAGTGCGGTCGCCTTGGAGCCGGCCATGTCGGACATGTAGCCGGGCAGGAAGACGATCGTCGGGGCTGCGGCGTCGCAGGCCGCGGTGTGGCGAAAGGCGATGCGGCGACCATCGGGCAGGGAGAAGAAATCGGTCATGGCCGGTGTGACTAGGTCGCGCGCGGGGGTGTGTCCATGTGCGCCGGGCCGACGGGCGTTGCCGGTTTTCCTACTGCGCGCGGAGCGGCTACGGCGATTCCCGTGACGTGCGGATGCTCCATTGCGCGCCCTTTTGCGCTGCCTGTTCCGCAGCTTCGCACGGGCCGTATTTTTGCCCTCAGGACACTGTGTCAGGTGTGTCAGGCAAACATGCGTGCAAAGCGTCTCCGTTCTTTCACGCAAGGGCGATAGGCGGCCGCGCATGGCTCATCTTCTTGCACCCCCACCAGCCGCCCGTTCCCGCACAACCTCCGCGCTTTCGCTCGATCGCCGCACGCTTCTCGCCAGCGGTGCGCTGGGCGCAGGCCTTGCCGCCATGCCGCTTTCGGCGCAGGCTGGCACGCGCGGCTTCAGCCACGGGATCGCCAGCGGCGAACCGCACGCCACCGGCGTATTGCTGTGGACCCGCTTCGTCGGATCGAACGAGGCGAAGCTGGCTTGGCAGGTCAGCGACAGCGCGCAATTCACGCGCGTCGTCGCCGAGGGCGAGACGCTGGCCGCGCCGGCCAAGGACTGGTGCGCCAAGGCCGAGGTCACCGGGCTCGAACCCGGTAGCTGGTATTACTATCGCTTCGTCGGTCCCGATGGATCGCGCTCCGCCGTGGGCCGCACCCGCACTCTGCCGGTCGGCCCGACGAGTCGCTACCGGCTGGGCGTGTTCTCCTGCTCCAACATGGGGTTCGGCTATTTCAACGCCTATGCCCATGCGGCCGAGGCGAACGCGTTCGACCTGCTGCTGCATCTGGGCGACTATTATTACGAATACGGGCCGGACAAATACCCCACTCCCGAACAGGCGCTGGCCGGCCGTGAGATCGCGCCGCACAGCGAGATCGTGCACCTCGCCGACTATCGCCTGCGCCACGCAAGCTACCGCGCCGATCCCGATCTGCAGCGGCTGACGCAGCTTTACCCGATGATCTTGGTCCCCGACGATCACGAGACCGCGAACGATTCATGGGCCGGCGGGGCGGAGAATCACCAGCCCGACAGCGAAGGATCGTGGGATGCGCGCAAGGCGGCGTCGCTGCGCGCCTATCGCGAATGGCTGCCGGTCTCCGACGAACCGTGGAAGTCGTACGACATCGGCGACCTGGCGACGCTCTTCCGGCTGGAAACGCGGCTGACCGCGCGCTCGCAGCAGCTCAATGTGGCGGATGTACTGGCGGGCAAGTCCACCCCCGACCAGATGATGGCCGCGCTCACCGCCTTTCGCGACGGTGCCTGGGCTGACCCCGCCCGGCAGATGCTGGGCGCGGCGCAGGAGGCCTGGCTGGCGAACGGGCTCAAGGCGTCCACCCGCGGCGGCACGCGCTGGCAGGTGCTTGTCCAGCAGGTGCTGATGGGCAACCTCAACACGCCGACCGCGCTGGCCGATGCGCTGCCCGCGAACACGCCCGAGGGGCTGCGCCAGCGACTGATGGCGGGCGCGATGGCGAGCCGCGTGGGCCTGCCGCTCAACATGGATGCGTGGGACGGCTACCCGGCGGCGCGTGCGCGCGTGTTCGACGCGGCGTTGGCGGCGGATGCCAACCTCGTGGTGCTGGCCGGCGACACGCACAATGCATGGGCGTTCGACCTCGCGCAGGATGGCAATGCCGTGGGCGTCGAGTTGGGCGTGAGTTCGGTGACCTCGCCCGGCTTCGAAGGCTACCTGCCGCAGGTCCCGACCTCGATGCTGGAGCAGGCCGTGGTCGGTGCCAATCCGCAGCTGCAATGGGCGGACACCTCGCGCCGCGGCTACATGGCGGTGGAACTGACGCCGCAGGCCGCGACCTGCGAATGGCGCTTCGTATCGGGCATTCGCCAGCGCGGCGTGACGCTGGCGGGGAGGCACAGGATGACGAGCGCGCTGGGCTCCAACACGCTCGCCATGGGGTAAGGCCGGGGCCGGGCTAGGGCTGCAACGCGGCGCTCAGCGCGCTGGCGAAGGCGTCGGGCTGGTCGAACATCACGAAGTGGAAGGCGTCGTCGATCGGCACGATCTCGACCCCGTCCAGCCCTTCGTATGCGCCGCAGTAGAGCGGCAGGACGCGCTCCTTCGTGGCGTAGGGGTTGGTGGCCGCGATCACGGTGGTCGGCGCTTCGATCTTGCCCAGCAGCGGGCGCGCGTCGGTGGTCATCAGCGCCTCGATCGCGGCGGCGAAGGTCGCCCGGTCGCTTGCGATGGTCCAGCCGGCAACCTCCTGCTGCCGGTCCGGCGACTGGACGAGCGAGCGCACGCCGGTCTCCTGCGTGGCGGCGAAGGTGGTATCGTCCTGGTTGCGGATCTGGCCAGCGAGCATCGCCGCCTGCGGCGCGATCGTTTCGGGCGTGGCGGCGGGATTGAAGATCAGCGGGTAGAACGGCAGCGAATCGACCACCACCAGCCGCTCGACCCGGTCGGGGTGCCCGGCGGCGATCAGCAGGCCCATGAAGCCGCCCATCGAATGGCCGACGATCGATGCGCGCTCGATCCCGGCGCAGTCCATATAGGCGAGGATCTCGTCCTGCGCGCGCCGGAGGATGGTGGCGGGCGGTCCGTTCGGCGCGCGACCTGCGAACCCGGCCACATGGACCCGGTGGACACGGTATTGCTGCTCCAGCTGCGGTGTCACCCCGTCCCAGGTCGCGGGCGAAGAGCCGAGGCCCGGGATCAGGATCACGTCGGGCCCTTCTCCGCTTGCTTCGTAAGGTGGGCAGGAGGATGCCTGCTGCGCCGAAGCACCGGTCGCGGCAAGCAGGGCCGCCAGCCCGGCGACGAGGATACCGGTAAGGCGCATGATGTCAGTCCTTTTCACGGATGAAGATCTCTTCGATCGCGAGGCCGAAGACCTCGGCGATCTGGAAAGCGAGGGGGAGCGAGGGATCGTAACGGCCGGTCTCGATCGCATTGACGCTCTGGCGGCTGACGCCGAGCTCTTCGGCCAGCGCCTGCTGGCTCCAGCTGCGCTCGGCGCGCAGCACCTTGAGGCGGTTCTTCATCGGCCCCGGACCCGCAGGATCAGATGTGAGATCCCAAGCCCGACCGCCCAGACCGGCAGCACCCACCACGCCCAGACGTGCGGGACGAGGCCGAAGGTTTCGAGGAAGCCGTAGAAAATACCGATCGCGAGGACCATGCCGAGGCTCATCAGCGCGGCGAGCACGGTGCGGTAGCGCAGGTATTCGTCGGTCTCCTCGACCAGATACCGGCCCATCGCCCAGATCATCACGAAGGTCGGCAAAGTCGGCAGCAGTGCGAGCAGCACGGTCACAGGCTGCGACAGCGATTGGTCGTAGCGGTTCCAGATCGAGAGCGCGATGCCGAGCCCGAGCACGTAGCCGAAGCTGCCGAACATCGCGCGGCGGTTGTATCGCACCATCGCGGGGCTCGCGCAGCCGGACGCCGCCTGCTTGCGCTCGGATGCCTTCACCAATGGAAACAGCAGCGCCATTGGCAGCAGCATCACCGCCATCGCCGCAGGTCCCTCCAGCGCGCTCGACGCAAGAAAGGCGGTGGCGAACATGGCGATCACGAACAGCGCGCCCCAGAAGATCGGTCCGCGACCGAGGAATCCCTGCGGTGGCGAAGCGTCGTTCGAAACATTCGTCGTCATCTCGGGCCACTTTCTGCTGTGTCTCGGCGCATCACGCCGGGGGTTGGATATTGGGGGCGGGCCGATGTGCCGATCATGCCCGGCCCCCGCAGCGCGAGCGGACCGCGACCGCGCCGATCGTGACGACCGCAAGCGCCGGCATCACGACCAGCAGTTTTTGTGCATTGTCGCCCGGAATGAGATCGGTGCGGCCCGCTGCGGCGATGCCGATCATTGCGACGGCCCAGACGATGGCGATGAGGAGAGAGCGTTTCATGGTCGATGTCCTTTCGATGTCACTATCGGTGGTAGTGGTGGGGAATCAGGAGCCTGCGCGTGCCGCGCTCGTGCTGCGGCTCATGCACCCGATCGCCGTCATCAGCGGAAGGGAGAGCACTGCGGCGAAGGTCGCCCAGTCGGGCAGCACGTCGACGATGTTGAGCAGGGCAACAGCGACGACGAGGAGTCCCCAAAAGGGGTATAGTTTGCGGGACATGGTCAAGCTTCCTTTCTGCTATGGAAAGGTTGCTTGTCACGCGGGGCGGTGGATGTCAAGGACGCTTTGCATAAGAGAAAGGGTACTTGCCACAGGGGCTGGACCGGCCGGAAATCCGCGCTATATCCCTCGCATGGCCAAGATCATCGCCAGGACCACGACGACTACCACGACCTCGGGCAACCGGGGGCGGTCGGTCGCGGTCTGACGCGCGAGCGACGCCACCCGGGTTCGGGTGGCGCTGCGCCAGCTTCCCGGACCTGCAATCTTTCGCTGGCGCGGCGGACTTGCGAGCATGCGCTACTACATCGACACCGAATTCAACGGCACCGACGGCCAGCTGCTGAGCCTTGCGCTGGTGCGGCAGGATGGCGCGCATTTCTACGAGGTGCTGCACGCGCACGAGCTGATCGTGCCGTGGGTGCAAGAGCATGTCGTGCCCTTCTACGACCAGGAGCCGGTCGAGCGCCTGCAGGCCGTCAAGAAGATGCAGAAGTTCCTCAGGAAGGATGAGGGCCCGCACGTCTTCATCGCCGACTGGCCGGAGGATCTGGTGCACTTCAACCGGATGCTGCTGCGCGATCAGGGCAAGCGCAACGATCCCTTCCGCTATAGCTGCCTGCTGTTGAGCCTGCCCCGTTTCAGCACCTCCAGGGCCAGCGAGGTGCCGCACAACGCGCTGGCCGATGCGCGCGCGCTTGCGGCCCATGTCGAAGCCAACCTCGCCGGCGAGATCGACGAGATGGAGGAGGCCGACCTCACGATGGTCAGGAATACTTGCGGCGAGACCACCGTTGCCTAGCCGCGCCGCGCCGACCATAGGCGATCCATTCCATTCTCCCGAACACTGCTCGGACGAAAGCACGACACAATGACCGAACTGCTCAAGATCAGCCTGCCCGATGGCTCCGTGCGCGAGATGCCGGAAGGATCGACTCCCGCGGATGTCGCCGCCGCGATCGGCCCCGGTCTCGCCAAGGCGGCGATTGCGGCCCGGGTGAACGGCGAACTGCGCGACATCACGCGCCCCTTCGAAGGCGACGCGCAGCTTGCGCTGGTGACCAGCAAGGACGTCGACGAGGCGCTGGAGCTGGCCCGGCACGATTACGCACACGTGCTCGCCGAAGCGGTGCAGAATCTCTTCCCCGGAACGCAGATCACCTTCGGCCCCGCGACCGACGACGGCTTCTACTACGACTTCGCCCCCGCCAAAGGCCGCGGTGCCTTCACCGAGGAAGACCTGCCGAAAATCGAGGAGGAGATGCGCCGCATCATCGCGGCGGATACCCCGTTGGAGCGTGAGGTGTGGACCCGCCAGCAGCTGATCCAGTGGTTCAAGGACCACGGCGAAAGCTTCAAGGCCGAATGGGCCGCCGAGCTTCCCGAGGGCGAAGAGCTGACGGTCTATCGCCAGGGCGACTGGCTCGACATGTGTCGCGGGCCGCATCTTGCCAGCACCGGCAAGCTCGACCCGCAGGCGTTCAAGCTGACGCGTGTTTCGGGCGCCTACTGGCGCGGCGACCAGAAGAACGCGATGCTCAGCCGCATCTACGGCACCGGCTGGCTCAACAAGAAGCAGCTGAACGAGCACCTTCACCGCATGGAGGAGGCTGCCAAGCGCGACCACCGCAAGCTGGGCCGCGAGATGGACCTGTTCCACTTGCAGGAAGAGGCGCATGGCAGCGTCTTCTGGCATCCGCAGGGCTACAAGATCTGGCGCGAGCTGGAGGCATATATGCGCCGCAAGATGGACGGCGCGGGCTATCGCGAGATCAAGACGCCGCAGGTGATGGATGCCCGCCAGTGGGAACGCTCCGGCCATTGGGGCAAGTATCGCGAAAACATGTTCGTCATCCCCGACGAAGTGCCCAACACCGAGGATGAGGGCGAGCTCGTCTCCAAGGACGCCGACTGGATGGCGCTGAAGCCGATGAACTGCCCCGCGCACGTCATGGTCTTCAAGCAGGGCATCACGTCCTATCGCGACTTGCCGATCCGGTTGGGCGAAATGGGCTGCTGCCACCGCAACGAGCCGCACGGGGCGCTCCATGGGATCATGCGCGTGCGCCAGTTCACGCAGGACGATGCGCATATCTTCTGCCGCGAAGATCAGGTGGTCGAAGAAGTGCGCGCCTTCTGCAAGCTGGTGGACGAGGTCTATTCCGATTTCGGATTCGAATATCAGGTCAAGCTCGCGCTGCGTCCGGAAAAACGGTTCGGCAGCGACGAGATGTGGGACAAGGCGGAACAGGAATTGCGCGACGCCGTGGCCGAAGCCGGCATGGCATCCGAGGAATATGGCTGGGAAGAGCTGCCGGGCGAAGGCGCGTTCTACGCCCCCAAGCTGGAATGGCACCTGACCGACGCGATCGGGCGGACCTGGCAGGTCGGCACAATCCAGGGCGACCGCGTGCTGCCCGAACGCCTCGATGCGAGCTATATCGGCGAGGATGGCGAGAAGCACCGCCCGGTGATGCTCCACCGCGCGATCTTCGGCACGTTCGAACGCTTCATCGGCGTGCTGATCGAGCATTTCGCAGGCCGTTTGCCGCTGTGGCTCGCCCCGACGCAGGCCGTGGTCGCGACCATCGTCTCCGATGCGGACGATTACGCCAACGAGGCGCTGGCCAAGCTGCGCGCGGCGGGCATCCGCACCGAGGCGGACCTGCGCAACGAGAAGATCAACTACAAGGTGCGCGAGCACAGCCTTGCGAAGGTTCCGCACCTGCTGGTGGTCGGCAAGCGCGAGGCCGAGGAAGGCACGGTCGCGGTCCGCACGCTCGGCGAGAAGGAGCAGCGCGTGATGAGCCTCGACGACGCGATCACGATGCTGCGCGACGGCGCCACCCCGCCTGATCTGCGCGACTGACGCCTTGGAACTCCTCGCCGGATTTACATGGCTGCAACTTGCAGTCGCGCTCGGCACGGGGCTGGTCGCGGCGTTCATTCGCGGGCTCGCAGGCTTCGGCCTCGCGATCCTGCTGGTGCCGGTGCTCGCGCTGGCGCTGACACCGGTCGAGGCGGTGCTGACCACCAACGTGGTCGCGCTGCTGATCGGCGGGCTGGAACTGCCGCGCCTGCTGCGCGAGGCGGAGCGCAGCGTGTGGGTCATCATCGGGCTGGTGTTGCTGACGACGCTGCCGGGGCTCGCGCTTCTGGCGGCGACTCCGCCGGACATTGCCCGCCTGCTGATCGCACTGGTGGCGCTGTCCGCCTTCGTCGCGATTCTCTTCCCCGTCCGCGAGCCGGAGCGGCCCGGCATCGTCACGACCGGACTGACCGGCGCGGCGACCGGCATCCTCACCGGCTTTGCCGGCATGCCCGGCCCGCCGGTGGTGCCCTATTACGTCGGGCGCGCGATCCCGCGGCAGGTGGCCAAAAGCTCGATGATCCTGATCTTCACCTTCGCGGCGCTGATCGGAATCGGATCGGGCGTGGCGCTCGGCCGGATGGAATGGCGGCTGGCGCTGCTGGGCGCGATGCTGCTGCCGGTCGTGATCCTCGGCACGTGGCTTGGGCGCAAGGCGGACGGGCACGTGTCCGACCGCGCATGGCGCATATTCGTGGGACTGGTGCTGGCCGCTGCGGCGTTGGCCGCGCTGCTCAAGCTGGTCGTCTAAAAGACCGGAACGAACCGTTCGGCCACGACCAGCGCAAGGGCGCAGCCGATCACGATGATGCTGCGGGCTGCGTTGAGAGCGTCGATGCGCCGGGTGAGAGCGATTGTGCGGGCCATGACCTGTATGATCGGCCCCAGCCGTTAAGGGAGTCTTACCCCTCGGCCATCGCGGGCATCTGCATGCTGGCACAGTGGAATCCGCCGCCACCCGCAAGCACCGCGCGCATCGGCAGGCCGACTGCGGTTCGGGTAGGGAACAGCGCATCGATCGCCGCGACCGCAGCATCGTCCTGCGGCACGCCGAAGGTCGGCACTGCCACGATCGAATTGCAGATCGCGAAGTTGGCGTAGCTCGCCGGTTCGACGAAGGGCCCGCGCGCGATCCGTCCGGGCGAGGGAATCGGCGCGACGCTCAGCCCGGCGGCTTGGAGTCGGGCTCTGGCATCGGCGTAGACCTCCGCATTGGGATCGTCCTTGCCGCAGGGCTCGGCCAGCGCGACGGTGCCCGGCGCTACGAAGCGGGCAAGATTGTCGACATGACCATCGGTGTGATCGTTAAGCAGGCCATCACCCAGCCACACCACCTTCGTCAGCCCGAGATGATCGGCGAGCCGTGCCTCGATCTCCTCACGAGACAGGCCCGGATTGCGGTTGGGGTTGAGCAGGCACTGCGCGGTCGTCAGCACCGTGCCTCCGCCGTCGGTGTCGATCGCGCCGCCTTCGAGGATCCACTCGGGCCGGTCGAGCGGCAGGCCTTCGTCGTCGGCAAGCTCGGCCCCGATGCTCTGATCTCCGGCCATCAGGTACTTCTCACCCCAGCCGTTGAAGCCGGGGCGCACTGCGATACGCTGGCCTACGCGGTCGATCACGATCGGCCCGGTGTCGCGCAGCCAGACGTCGCCATAGGTGCGCCGCTCCAGCGCGACCGCGCCCGAGACGAGTGCCTTGGCGCGCGCCTCGTTCGCGGCGTCGCGCACCAGCAGGCGGACCTGCTGGCCGCTTTCGGCGACCGCATTGCCAAAGCCCGCGATTTCTTCCTGCGCCGGGACAAGGGCATCGCCCCATTCGTCCGGATCGTGGGGGAAACCGATCCACAGCCAGTCCTGCGGCTCCCATTCGGCGAGGAGCCGCCTGGTTTCGGTGCTCATGATGCGTTCGCCCCTGCGATCAGCAACCCTTGTTGGTCGCGGCGCAACTCTCGTCGCGGATGCCGCGGAACTCGTCGCCTTCGACCCAGTTGGGCCAGCTCGTGCTCATCGCCATCATCCGGCCCAGACGATAATAGAGCTGCAGGTCGGCCATCACGCCCGACCAGTCCCACTCCTCGTCGAACTCGTCCTTGGGCCCGTGGTAGCGATTGGCGCGATACTCCTCGGCAATCGCCTCGCCCGCCTCGCGACCGCCTTCGATCAGGTCTTCGCCGCCGTCGATATAGAGCATCGGCACGCCTTGCTTGGCGAAGGGGAAGTGGTCCGAACGGTAGTAGTAGCCCGCCTCGGGCGTCGGGTTGTCGGTCGCCACGCGGCCATCGGCTTCGAGCGCTGCGGCGAGGAACTGGTCGAGCTGCGACTTGCCGGGGCCAACCACGGTGACATCGCGCGAAGGCCCGGCGACGAGGAAGGCATCCATGTTCACCCCGCCGACCGTCTGGTCGAGCGGGAAGACCGGGTTCTGCGCGTAGTAGGTGGAACCGAGCAGGCCCTGCTCCTCCGCCGTCACGGCGAGGAACACGAGGCTGCGATCCGCCGCGCCCGCCTTGGCATGCGCCTCCGCCAGCGCGACCAGCGCGGCGGTACCGGTGGCATTGTCGACCGCGCCGTTGCAGATATCGTCCCCATCATCGGCGGGGGTGCAGCGGCCCAGGTGATCCCAGTGCGCGGTGTGGAGCACGTATTCGTCGGGCCGCTTGGTGCCCGGCAGCACGCCGATCACGTTCTGCGACATGTATTCGCGGCTGTCGTTGGCAAAGCTGGTCGAGGCCTTGAGGCCCAGCCGCACGCCGGTGAAATCCTGCTTGCGCGCGGCTTCCTTCAGCTTGCCTAGGTCCTGCCCGGCCGCCTTGAAGATCTTCTCCGCGACCGAATTCTGGACCCAGCCGTTCATCTGCGTCAGCGGCGGCGCGTTCTCGCCGCGCTGCGGATAGGCCTGCGGGCCCGACCAGCTGCTTTCGACGACGTTCCAGCCGTAGGAGGCAGGCTCGGTCTCGTGGATGATCAGCGCGCCGGTCGCGCCTTGGCGCGCGGCTTCCTCGAACTTGTAGGTCCAGCGCCCGTAATAGGTCATCGCCTTGCCGTTGAACGGGCCTTCGAGGTCCTCGGCGCCGAAATCGGGATCGTTGACGAGGATGACCGCGGTCTTCCCCTTCATGTCGAGCCCCTCGTAATCGTTCCAGTCCCGCTCCGGCGCGTTGATGCCGTAGCCGACGAAGACCAGTTCGCTGTCGTTGATGCGGGTCTGCGGGGTTTCGCGATAGCTCACGCCGACCCAGTCTTCGCCATAGTCGAACGCCATCCCGTCGCCCTCGCCGCCGGTGATGGTGAGCGGAGCGTAATCGCTGCCGGTAATCTCGACCAGCGGCACGTCCTGAGTCCACGATCCGTCATTGCCCGGCTCGAGCCCGGCGGCCTCGAAGCGCTCGGTCAGCAGCGCGACCGTCATCCGCCCGCCTTCGGTGCCGGGCATGCGGCCTTCGAATTCGTCGCTCGACAATTCACGAGTGAGGTCGATCATCGTCTTTTCGGAGATGTCGCCATCGGCCACCTCGGGAATGTCGAGGCTGCTTTCCTCGTCCCCGCCCGAAAGGACGGCGGCATCGCAGCCGGCGAGGGCAAGTGCGGCAGCGGCCACGGCAAGAATGCGTTTCATGGCTTGGAAATCTCCGGAATCTTTCGCGTCCCGGCGTCTGTTGCAAAAGCGGAGGCGCAGGGCAAGTGAACACAGGCCTGCGCACAGGCGCGCCTGCGCTTGCCAGCAGGGTGCAGGAAAGGCAGGGCAGTGCGCATGACAGCCGACTGGCCAGGAGCGATCGCACGGGCACGGGACAACGCGCCGTTCCTGGCGCGCAGCCTCGATCGCCTGCCCGAACTCGAGAGCCTGCTGGCGGCGGGCGAGGCCCATGCCGCGTTCGATTATGCGGCCACGGCGGGCGCGGGCGCGGAGGTGGGCGTGGCCCTGCGGCGCGAGCGGCTGGCGCTGGCGCTTACGCTGGCCATCGGCGATCTGGCCGGTGCCTTCACGCTCGACGACGTGATGCAGCGGCTCTCCGCCTTTGCCGACCGGTCGCTCGACCGGGCGATCGCCGAGGCCGCGCGCACGCGGACCACGCTCGAAAGCGTCGATGGCTTCTTCGCGCTGGCCCTGGGCAAGCACGGGGCGAGCGAGCTGAACTACAGTTCGGACATCGACCCGATCCTGCTGTTCGATCCCGATGTGCTGGCGAGCGGCGGTCGCTCCGGCCCCGCCGAAACCGCGCAGCGCATGGCGCGTGACATCATCCGCCTGCTGTCCGACCATACCGAGGAAGGCTACGTCTTCCGGGTCGACCTGCGGCTGCGTCCGGCGGCGGAGATCACCCCGCTGGCGGTATCGGTGAATGCGGCGGCGACCCATTACGAAAGCGCGGCGCTGGCGTGGGAACGCGCGGCCTTCATCCGCGCGCGATCGGCCGCGGGCGACGTGCCGCGCGGCGAGCGCTTTCTTGCCAGCATCCGGCCCTTCGTCTGGCGCCGCAGCCTCGATTTCGGCGCGATCGACGATATCGCGCAGCTGCGCGTGCGCATCCGCGAAGCCTATCGCGGGGAGAAGAGCCTCGGCCCCGGTTTCGATCTGAAGCGCGGGCGCGGCGGCATTCGCGAGATCGAGTTCTTCGCCCAGACACACCAGCTGATCCACGGCGGGCGCGATCCGCGCCTGCGTGGCAGCGACACCCGCGCTGCGCTCCATGCGCTCGCCCGGGTCGATATCATCGAACCGGATGTCGCGACCGATCTGGCCCATGCCTATACCCGCCTGCGCACCGCGGAGCACCGCATCCAGATGCTGGAGGACCGCCAGACGCATACCATCCCGGACGGCGAGGCGCTGGAGCGGCTCGCCCGGCTGGACGGCTTTGCCGATGCGGATGCGCTGCTTGCCGACCTCGAACCGCACCTCGCCGCGACCGCGCAGGCATTCGACCGGCTGCTGGAGGCGAGCGCCACCGGGACCGCGAACGAGCGCCCGGTCGGCGATCTGATCGCGGCCAGCCCGCTGGCGGATGAGGAGGCGCTTGCCGAACGGGTCTCTCGCTGGCTCGACGGGCGCTATCGCGCGCTTCGCAGCACCGACGCGCAGAACGCGTTTCGTCGCCTGCTTCCCCCGCTGCTCGCCGCGCTGGCCGAATCGGCGGAGCCCGACCGGGCGATCGTCCGGCTCGAAGGGCTGCTGGAAGCGCTGCCGAGCGGGATCAACCTGTTCCGCCTGCTCGAGGCGCGGCCCGCGCTGCTCGACCAGTTCCTCTCGATCATCACGCTCGCCCCGCCGCTCGCCAACGACCTGAAGCTGCGTCCGGCCTTGCTCGATGCGCTGATAGACCGTTCCGCTCTCGACCTGCCGGAGAGCGTGCCCGCGCTCACGCGCAGCATGATGCGGGCCGAGCCACAGGGGAATTACGAGGCGCTGCTCGACCGGATCAGGGTGGTGACCGGCGAACAGCGCTTTGCGCTCGGCGTCCAGCTGATCGGCGGGGTGCACGACCCGCTGGATATTGCGCGCGGTTTCTCGACCGTGGCCGAAGCGGCGCTACAGGCCGCGCTTGCAGGTACCGTGGCCGAGTTCGAGAAGGTTCACGGGCGCATCGCAGGCGGCGAGATGGTGATCCTTGGCCTCGGGCGGCTGGGGGGAGAGGCGCTGACCCATGCTTCCGACCTTGATATCATCTACCTGTTCACCGGCGATCACGGCGCCGAGAGCGATGGCGATCGGCCGATGAGCGCGACGCGATACTATAATCGCCTGGCCCAGCGGGTGAGTGCGGCGTTGAGTGTGCCGACCGCCGAAGGCCCGCTCTACGAGGTCGATACGCGGTTGCGCCCGCAAGGTGCGCAGGGCCCGCTCGCGGTCAGTCTGGAGAGTTTCGCCCGCTATCAGCGCGAATCGGCGTGGACGTGGGAGCATATGGCGCTCGCCCGGGCGCGGGTGGTGGCAGGATCCTTCTCCGCACGCGGCGCGGTCGACGACATTGTCCGCAATGTGCTGTGCGCGCCCCGCGATCCGGCGGCCTTGCGCGCGGATGTGGTGAAGATGCGGACCGACATGGCGACGCACAAGCCGGCCAAGGGGCCGCTTGACGTCAAGCTGCTGCGCGGCGGGCTGGTCGACATCGAATTCATCCTCCACTTCCTCCAGCTGCGCGACAATGTCGCGCTCGACCCGCGCCTGTCCAAGGTGTGCGAGACGCTGGTCCATGCGGGCGCGCTGCCGGCCTCCTTCGCGCAGGCGCACGATTTCCTCACCCGGCTGATCGTCGCCGCGCGTCTGCTCGCCCCCGATCTTTCGGTCCCGCCCGGCGTGGCGGGCGAGGCGCTGGCGAAAGTCTGCGGGTGCGAGGACACCGCGGCGCTGGTGCAGCAGGTGGCCACGGCGCGGCGTGAGGTCGCCCGCGTGTGGCAGGACATGTTCGACGAGAAACTGGAGACAGAGCAATGAGTGTGAGCGAAGGCGACACGATGCCCGACGTCGCGATGGTGCGGCACGATGGCGAGGATGTGAAACCGTCCGACTATCGCGGGCGCAAGCTGGTGGTGTTCTTCTACCCGAAGGACAACACGCCGGGTTGCACGACCGAGGCGAAGGACTTTTCCGCGCTGAAAGACCGCTTCGAGACGGCCGGCTGTGCGCTGCTGGGCGTCAGCAAGGATTCGACGAAGAAGCACCAGAACTTCATCGCCAAGCACGACTTGACCGTGGACCTGGCGACCGATGCCGAGGAGGCCGGCCTGTCCGACGAGCTGGGCGTGTGGGCCGAGAAGAAGATGTACGGCAAGACCTTCATGGGCATGGTCCGCAGCACCTATCTGGTCGACGCGGACGGCAGGATTGCGCGCATCTGGCCGAAGGTGAAGGTCGCCGGCCACGCCGAGGAAGTGCTGGCGGCCGCGCAGGCCCAGTGAGGATGGCCCAGTGAGGATGACCCAGTGAGGATGGACCTGTGAGTGGGGAGGTGAGCCCCACGCTCGCCCGCGCGATCCGGGCGGCGCTGCTGACCGGCCCCGCCCGGGCCAAGGTCTTTGCCGCGCGGCAGGTTGCGCGCGACTGGCGGCTCGGGCGGCTGGAGCCGGTGTTCGATGTCGCCATGCCGGATCGGCCCGCGCGTCCTGCGCGGCCCGAGCTGCTGTCGCCCGGCGCCATGCCCCGGCGCGGCAAGGGCGGCTCGCTCCGCGGCCGGATCGCGCTGTGGCACGCGCTCGCGCATATCGAATTCGTCGCGATCGACCTCGCGCTCGACATGGTCGGGCGATTCGGGGCCCAGATGCCGCGCGCTTTCATCGACGATTTTCTGGGCGTGGCAGCGGACGAGGCGATGCATTTCGCGCTGCTCGAGCGGAAGCTGGCCGCGCTGGGATCGTCCTATGGCGCGCTGCCCGCCCACGGAGGACTATGGGAAGCGGCACACGAGACCCGCCACGATGTCGCCGCGCGGCTGGCGGTGGTGCCGATGGTGCTGGAGGCGCGCGGGCTGGATGTGACGCCCGTTACGCTGGAACGCGTGCGAGCCCAGGGCGATCTTGCGGGCGCGAAAATCCTGCAACGAATCCTCGACGACGAAATCCGCCATGTCGCAATCGGCACAAGGCATTTCGTCGCACACGCCGAAGCGATGGGATTCGACCCACCGAAACACTGGCAAAGCTTGGTAAACAGGCACTTCAGCGGAGCGATCAGGCCTCCGTTCAACGACTCGGCGCGTTACGCAGCCGGTTTGTCGCGAGACTTCTACGGTTCGGTTGCCGTTTAGAGCCAGCGCCGCCTAACAAGCTAACAGACGAAGGCGGGTAAGGTTCCCGTCATGATTTTCGGGGTCTCGGCGCTTCAACCGGATCGAGGAAGCTCAAGGGATCGGAACCGCGGGACAGGCTCCCGCCACCGACAGAGGGACGGATATTTTGCTGACCACTGATCGACTTTTCAGCCGTGCGAGCATTCTGTGCGCGGCCGCCATCATGACTCTTGCCGCGCCTGCACAGGCCAACAGCAGCTCCGCCGCCGCGGTCGACGTCTCCGACGCGGTGGAGGAAGCGCAGAGCCCGCTCGGCAATGGCGACGCCCAGTTCCGTCAGCTGTTCGCAAGCTGGCAGACGCTCGATGTCGAACGCAGCGAACCGGTCGCCCTGCCGACCGTGTCGATCCCGTCGAGCATGCCGCTCGAGAACGCGGTCATGACCAGCGGCTACGGCATGCGCAACCACCCGGTTCTGCGCAAGCGGGCGAACCACAAGGGCATCGACCTTGCTGCGCCCACCGGCACCCCGATCTACGCGACCGCCGACGGCACCGTGGAACGGGCCAACTGGTTCAGCAGCTACGGCAACTACATCCAGATCGGCCACGGCAACGCGATCGAGACGCGCTTCGCGCATCTCTCGCGGATCGTGGTCTCGGACGGGCAGCAGGTCCGCAAGGGCGACCTGATCGGCTATGTCGGCTCCACCGGCCGCTCGACCGGCCCGCACCTCCACTACGAAGTCCGCATCGATGGCCGCGCGGTCGACCCGCGCCCCTTCATGGTCGAGACCGAAGCGCAGGAAGCCTTCCGTCTCGCGATGGGCCCCGGCGGCATGGGCGGCGGCGACGAGGAAGAATAACCTTCCGAACGCGACCAGATCGAATTTCGAAAAGGCGGTGCTGCGGCGCCGCCTTTTTTCTTGCGTGTCCCCCGGCCATTCGAAAGACTGCGCTGCGGGAGAGAAAAACATGCATCCAATCACGCACGCTGCCGCGCGGCCCGATCACGCGGCCATCATCAACGCCTCCAGTGGCGATACCGTCACCTATGGAGAGCTCGACGCTTTCGCCAACCGCATGGCCCGCTGGCTGCGAGGGCGCGGGGTGGAGCGTGGGACGAGCGTGGGCCTGCTGCTCGAAAACCGGGCGCTCTACCTCGAACTGGTCTGGGCGGGCCAGCGCATGGGGGCGATGCTGGTGCCGATCGCCACCCGGCTGACCGCCCCAGAAATCGCCTACATCCTCGAAGATGCGGAATGTTCGCTGCTGCTCACCTCGACCGCCTATGCCGGGATGACGGCGGAGCTGGCGCGAATCATGCCGGATCTCGAGATCGTCGATGTCGATAGCGATGCCTTCAGGGGCGAAGTGTCCGCCGAGTCTGCGGAGATGATCGAAGACCCCGTACCGGGGCAATACATGCTCTATTCCTCGGGCACGACCGGACGGCCCAAGGGAATCAAGCCCGCGCCCCCGCCGAGTGAGGACATCACCGCGCCCAATCCGCTGGTGGGGCTGGCGACGATGGGCGTGGGCATGCCCGCCGACGGCAGCATGGTCTATCTCTCGCCCGCGCCGCTGTATCACGCGGCGCCGCTTGGCTGGTGCACCACCGCGCACCGGCTGGGCGGGACGGTCGTTATCATGGACAAGTTCACCCCCGAAGGCGCGCTGGCGGCGATCGAGAAATATCGTGTGACCGACAGCCAGTGGGTGCCGACGCACTTCGTGCGCATGCTCAAGCTGCCGGAAGAGGAACGCACCCGCTACGACCTTTCCAGCCACCAGCGCGCGATCCACGCCGCCGCGCCGTGCCCGGTCCCGATCAAGCAGGCGATGATCGAGTGGTGGGGGCCGATCATCCAGGAATATTACGCCGGGTCCGAAGGGATCGGCATGTCGCTGGTGAAGAGCGAGGACTGGCTTGGCAGGCCCGGCACCGTGGGACGGATGATCTACGGCAAGGCGCATGTCTGCGCGCCCGATGGCAGCGAGCTGCCGGCGGGCGAGACCGGGCTGCTGTTCTTCGAGAACGAGATCCTGCCGAGCTATCACAAGGACCCCGGCAAGACCGCCGAGGCCATGCATTCCGAAGGCTGGATGACGCTGGGCGACATCGGGCACATGGACGAGGATGGCTTCATCTTCCTGACCGACCGCAAGAGCCACATGATCATCTCGGGCGGGGTGAACATCTACCCGCAGGAGATCGAGAACCTCCTGGTCGCACACCCGCAAGTGCTCGACGCGGCGGTGATCGGCGCTCCGGACGCGGACCTGGGCGAGCGGGTGGTCGCCGTCATCCAGCCGGTCGATATGGCCTTGGCGGGCGACGCGTTCGAACAGGATTTGCGCGCCTACCTCGAACCGCAGCTCAGCAAGGTCAAAATGCCGAAGAGCTTCGACTTCCGGCCCGATCTGCCGCGTGAGGCGAACGGCAAGCTCTACAAGCGCGAACTGCGCGACGAATATGCGCGTGCCGGCGAAGCGGTGACAGGGTGACACGTGTCACCCATGTGTCACCCTTTGCTTCTGCGCCGTAAAAGTCTGAAAAGAAGCACTTTTAGTCGGGCCAAGACCCAGGAAGGTGACGGATGACATGTTTGGGGGCGGATTTCTGCTCTCGCAGGTCGCGGGGTAGCATGATCGACGGTGTGAAAGAGCCGATCGCGCCCTAGCAAAGCGCCCGGGAGTAGGAAAATCGCCGTCCTCCCGCGGCTTCGAGCCAAGTCCTACGCCTTGAGCAGACGCTCCGCCATCGCGCGGACCTCGTCGCCCATGTCCGGACGCTCGAGCGCGAGGGCCAGCGTGGCCTCGACGAAGCCGGTCTTGCTGCCGCAGTCGTAGCGTGCGCCGTCGAAGGTGACAGCGTGGAACGGCTGGTTGCCGATCATCTGCGCCATCGCATCGGTCAGCTGGATTTCGCCGCCCGCGCCCTTGCCCTGCGTTTCCAGCACCCGCATCACTTCGGGCTGGAGAATGTAGCGGCCCGAGATGATCTTGTTCGACGGCGCTTCGGCCACGGGGGGCTTTTCGACCAGGCCCGTGACCTCGGTCAGCGTGTCGCTCTTCTCTTCGCCCGGCGCGATCACGCCGTAGCTCGAGACGCTTTCTTCCGGGACTTCGAGCACGCTGATCAGGTTGCCGCCGACCTGTTCGTAGGCATCCACCATCTGCTTCATGCAGCCCGTGCTGCCCTCCCGCCCGATCATCAATTCGTCGGGGAGGAAGATCGCGAAGGGATCGTCGCCCACGATCGCGCGCGCGCACCAGATCGCATGGCCGAGGCCCATCGGCTCCTGCTGGCGGACGGTGATGATGTCGCCCGGCGTCGCGCGGGTCGGATCGAGGATCGAGAGGTCCTTGCCGCGCTCGGTCATCGTGCGTTCGAGTTCGAAGGCGACATCGAAATGCTCGACGATTGCGGTCTTGCCGCGTCCGGTGACGAAGATCATCTGCTCGATCCCCGCCTCGCGCGCCTCGTCCACCGCGTACTGGATCAGCGGGCGGTCCACGATCGCCAGCATTTCCTTGGGAATGGCCTTCGTCGCCGGGAGAAAGCGGGTGCCCAGCCCCGCGACGGGGAAGACGGCTTTGCGGATCGGTTTTTGCGCCATGGCTACAAGGTATGAGGTCAGCGCGCCGATCGGTCAATGGCACGGGAAAATGCAGGCCGCGCCGCGATTTAAGGACGGGCCGGGGTGCGACGGCGGCTTGTGTTGCGCGGTGCGAGCGCTAAACCCCCGTCGAATGGACAAACTGAGCATTATCGGCGGGCAACGGCTCTCCGGCACCATCCCGATTTCCGGCGCCAAGAACGCGGCACTGACGCTGATTCCCTGCGCGCTGCTGACCGACGAGCCGCTGACGCTGCGCAACCTGCCGCGGCTGGCGGACATCGACAGCTTCCAGCATCTGATGACGCAGTTCGGCGTGGCGGTGAACATCGCGGGCACGCGGCCGGAGGATTTCGGCCGGGTCGTGACCTACGAGGCGACTCGCCTCACCTCGACCACCGCGCCTTACGATCTCGTGCGCAAGATGCGCGCCTCGATCCTCGTGCTGGGGCCGATGCTGGCCCGCGCCGGGGTGGCCACGGTCTCGCAGCCCGGCGGCTGTGCGATCGGCAACCGCCCGATCGACCTGCACCTCAACGCGCTCGAAGCGCTGGGTGCGGAGCTCGAGCTGGCGCAGGGCTATGTCCGCGCGCACGCGCCCGACGGCGGCCTGCCGGGCGGCGAATATGATTTCCCCGTGGTTTCGGTCGGCGCGACCGAGAATGCGCTGATGGCCGCGGTGCTCGCCAATGGCACCTCGATCCTGCGCAACGCCGCGCGCGAGCCGGAAATCGTCGACCTGTGCAACCTGCTGGTCGCGATGGGGGCCGAGATCGAGAATATCGGCCAGTCGGACCTCGTGATCCACGGCGTGAAGCGGCTCCACGGCGCGACCTATCGCGTGATGGCCGACCGGATCGAAGCGGGCTCCTATGCCTGTGCGGCGGCGATAACCGGCGGCGAAGCGCGGCTCGAAGGCGCGAAGGCGGACGATATGTCCGCCACTCTGCATGCGCTGCGCAATATCGGCGTCCATGTCGAAACCGATGCCAAGGGCGTAACCGTCGCGGCAGACGGAAAGTTGCGGGCTGCGAACCTCTCGACCGCGCCGTACCCCGGCCTGGCGACCGACATGCAGGCCCAGCTGATGGCGCTGCTGACGGTGGCCGAAGGCACCAGCGTGCTGACCGAGACGATCTTCGAGAACCGCTACATGCACGTGCCCGAGCTGACCCGCATGGGCGCGGATATCGACGTGTCGGGCCGGACGGCGATCGTGAAGGGGCAGGCCGGGCTGACGGGGGCGGAAGTGATGGCGACCGACCTGCGCGCCTCGATGAGCCTCGTGATCGCCGCGCTTGCCGCCAAGGGCGAATCGCAGATCCGCCGGATCTACCACCTCGACCGCGGCTACGAGCGGCTGGAGGAGAAGCTCCAGGCGATCGGCGCGCAGATCGAGCGGGTCGGCGACGAGTAGCGACGATTTTCAGGACCTAACGCTGCGCTCCCACGTTCGCCAGATAACGACACTTTTCTGGAGACGTGACATGGGTCTGATTCGTACCGCAATTATCGGTGGCCTCGGTTACCTGGGCTACAAGGCTTACAAGGACCGCAAGGACGAAAACGGCGTCGCTTTTGCCAAGGGCCAGCCGGAAGGCACAGTTCGCGATGCGGGCTCGGCTGCCACCGCCACCAAGGGCGACACGATGAGCAGCACGGACGAGGCGCTCGACGAGACCTTCCCGGCGAGCGACGCGACCGCAAAGTACTGAGCCGATTTCAGAGGTCCGGGGGCGTGGGCGATGCCCCGTCCCCGGACCTCAACCCCTCCACCAGATATTGCCGGATCGCGCTGGCGAGCCCCGTGGGTTCGTCGGCCTCGAGTCGTGCGGCGTCGATCCGCGCGACGACCGCGTTGATCGGCACACCGAGCGCGCGCGCATGTTCGCGCAGCATATCCCAGAACACCGGCTCCAGCGTGATACTGGTCTTGTGGCCGGCGATCTCGACCGAGCGTTTGACGGGAGGATGGTAGCTGGCGGTCATGAACCGAAGCGCTCGATCCATTGGTCGTACGGAATACGGGTGATCGTGCGCAAAGATTGCCTCGCTTCGCCTCCGTGTTCGCCGCCCGTCACCGTCAGCTCGTTCTTCTCGACCCGCTTCCACACAAGTCCGGCTTGGTCGACTTCGAATTCGATGGAAACGATCCCGGTGGCGTCGATGCCCGCGGTTTCCTTCACCGCAGTTTCGCGCGCGAGGGTCTCTCCCATGATCTCTGCAACCATGAGCGCCGTCTCGACCTCGCTGTCGCGGACTGCCTGCGGGTCGATATCGGCGCTGGCGGACAGCACGGCCCGGCCGTCTCGTGAGCCGGTCCTTTTCAAGGTGGCGGCGCCGGCAGCACCGATCAGCGCAACCGGTTCCCCTTCCGCGATCCGCCCGGGGCGCATGCCGAACATTTCGACCGCTTCGATTACGGCATGAGGATTGCACTCGATCTGCACCGCCGTCCAGGTGAACAGCCAGCGCGAACAGACCTCGCGCGACCATTCGGCACTCGCCAGCCAGTCGGCGAGTCGAGCGGACAGCTCCGCTTCGTTGAGAAGGGCCTTGCTACCGTCGGGCGCGACCGCGATCCGCGCGGGGAACATCCACATTGCTGTGCCGCGCACCTCTTCGGCGGGGCCGGGGATCGAATATTCGATTTCTATCCCATCTTCGCTTTTGCCAATGACCCGTTCGACGAGGCCCTGTTGGCCGCTGCTGGTGCTGCGGCCTCCGAACTCGCCAAGGCTTTCGGTATGGGTTTCGTATTCCAGCCACAGGACATAGTCGTCCGCAGCGGACACGGATGACGGGGCGAGGGCGAACAGACATAGCGCGCTACGCCAAATCCATTTCGGCAGTGCCATCGCCCCGGTCTCCTCAATACATATGCTGTCCGCCGTTGATGCTCATCGTCGATCCGGTGACGAAGGCGCCGTCGTCGGCGGTGAGAAAGGCGACGCCGCGCGCGATCTCGTCCGCCTGGCCTAGCCGGCCGACGGGGATCTTGGCGACGATCTTGCCGAGGACCTCTTCCGGCACCGCCGCCACCATGTCGGTGTCGATATAGCCCGGCGCGATGGCGTTCACGGTGATGCCGTAGCGCGCGCCTTCCTGCGCCAGCGCCTTGGTGAAGCCGTGGATGCCCGATTTGGCGGCGGCGTAGTTCACCTGGCCGTACTGGCCAGCCTGACCGTTGATCGAGCCGATATTGACGATCCGGCCCCAGTGGCCCTCGCGCATGCCGGGAAAGCAGGCCTTGGCCATGTTGAAGCACCCGCCGAGGTTGACGCGCATGACCTCGTTCCAGTCCTCGAAGCTCATTCGGGCGAGCGTTCCGTCGCGGGTGATCCCGGCATTATTGATCAGAATCTCGACATGACCGTGTTCCTCGGTGATTCGCGAAACCTGTTCGAGGCATGCTTCGTGATCGCCCACATCCCATTTCATGGCGGGAATGCCGGTACGGGTCGAAAACTCCTTCGCCCGATCGTCATTGCCGCCGTAATTGGCGATGACCGTGCGGCCCTGTTCTTTCAGCGCGAGGCTGATCGCCTCTCCGATACCGCGCGTTCCACCCGTCACCACTGCGACACGTGCCATCCTCATTCTCCCCACGTTCTTTCGACACTATTGCGAAAGGCGTAGCGTCAACCGCGGGCACGGGCAAAGCAAAACACAAGTTATCGCGTTAGAACAATGAGATTGGCGGAAGTCGTCGGGATAGCCGACAGGTCAGAAGCGCAGTTGCGTTCCAATATAGACCGACTGGCTGTCTTCCGCGCCGTCGGTCAGCGGGGTCAGCCGATCCTGTTCTTCGGACAGACGGACACCGGCGGTCACGTCGAGATTGCGCGAGACGCGATAGGCACCGCCCAGATCGACCTGACGGTCGCCACGCCCTTCGAGCGTGCGCGGCGCGCGGCCCGGCGTGCGTTCCTGATCGACCGAGATGCGGGGCTGGAACCGGCTCGGCTCTTCCTTCGCGCCCTGAGACGGGCGGAATTCGGCGAGGTCGGGCATCGAGATGCGCGAAACCGACTTGGGCAGTTCCGATGCCGGCTTGGTGAAGCTCTGGTATCCGCGCGCGACGCCCAGATCGAACGCCGAAGGGGCGACCGCGACATCGCGGCGGCCGGGTTCGCTGCGGGCCGAATCGATCGCCGAGCGAATCGAGATCGCGCGGGCCGCGTCGTCATCCATGCGGACCGCGACGGTCACCGTGCGCTTGGCCAGCGTCTTGCCCGTGGCAGGCGTGAACGGCATCGTCTCGCGACGGGCGGCGTAGCGTTCGCTCACGCGGCGCGCGAGATCGGGGTCGACCGTTGCGGGCGTGAAGAAAGCGCCATCGGCGCCAATGTCGGACACGAGCGTGGGGGCGGTGGCTTCGGCCAGCGCGACTCCGGCGAAGGGCACGGCCGCAAGCACCATCGCCCCGCCGATGGCGGGGGCAAGCAGCTTGCGCAGTCCTGTCCCTGTCTTGTCGCTCATACCTAAGCCCTAGTGCCGCGAATATTACGGCCGATGAATGCGGGTGATGCACCTAACCAATGTGCAGCCCCCTATGCCGATCCCATTGCTATGCAATTATGACAGGCCTTGCCAGCTTTTCCACAAGGGGGCGCGGCGCTTGGCGTGAAGGTGTTGCAAGTGGCACACATTTCACGGGCTTGGCCCACTTGCTTGGCCGCCTGCTTTGCCACGCGCCAGATCGGCCGCGCGCGTTGCCGGACCGGCGGGTTCATGATGCATACACCGGCAAGCGCCAGCTTGGCGGCCAAGGCAGGCACGCCCTTGCTGCGGTCGGTTCGCGGCGATAGAGGCTTAACCACATGCGCGGTCTGCCGACCGGTTCCTTCGCATCTTTCACACGGAAAGCCAGCCACGATGATCAAGCGCCGCCTCACGATTGTTTCCGCCAGCCTGCTGGGCACATGTGCCGCGCTGTCGGCCTGCTCGTCCGGCAACGACCTCCCCAATGCCGATGCCGCCGCCAGCCAGGTGACCACCATCGGCGTCAATTCCTACCTGTGGCGCGCCAGCCTCGAAGCGGTCAGCTTCGCGCCGCTGCTGCAGGCGGACAGCGCGGGCGGCGTGATCGTGACCGACTGGTATGCGAACCCCGAAAATCCGGGTGAACGCGTGAAGCTGACGATTTCGATCCTCGATCAGGATCTGCGCGCCGACGCGCTGCGGGTCGCCGCCAGCCGCCAGGTGAACCAGAACGGCAACTGGGTCGATGCGCCGGTGCAGGCCGCGACCGTCCAGAAGCTGGAAGACATCATCCTCACCAAGGCACGCGAACTGCGTCGCCAGACGATCTCCAACTGAACCGGTCCGTCGATCGGAAAGACCCGAGCATGAACGATACGCGCTTCGACCCGTCCCAAGCAGACGGGCGCTGGCAGGCAGCATGGGACGAGGCGCAGTGCTTTAGCGCCGACAGCGGCAGCGACCGGCCCAAAAGCTACGTGCTGGAGATGTTTCCCTACCCCTCGGGGCGGATCCACATCGGCCACGTGCGCAACTACACGATGGGCGACGTGCTCGCGCGCTACAAGAAGATGCGCGGGCACGAAGTGCTCCACCCGATGGGCTGGGACGCCTTCGGCATGCCCGCGGAAAATGCGGCGATGGAAAAGGGCGTCCATCCCGGCAAGTGGACGCGCGCCAACATCGAATCGATGAAGGCGCAGTTGAAGCGCCTCGGCTTCGCGCTCGACTGGAGCCGCGAGCTGGCGACCTGCGAGCCCGAGTATTACGGGCACGAGCAGGCGCTGTTCATCGACCTGTACGAAGCCGGCCTCGTCTACCGCAAGGAAAGCGAGGTCAACTGGGACCCCGTCGACCAGACCGTGCTCGCCAACGAACAGGTGATCGACGGCAAGGGCTGGCGCTCGGGCGCAGAGATCGAGAAGCGCAAGCTCGCCCAGTGGTTCCTCAAGATCACCGACTTCGCCGAGGAACTGCTCGACGGGCTCGGCAGCCTCGACAAGTGGCCCGACAAGGTCCGGCTGATGCAGGAAAACTGGATCGGCAAGAGCCGGGGCGTCGAGTTCATGCTCGATTGCGGGAACGGCATCGAAATTGATGTCTATACGACCCGGCCCGACACAATCTTCGGTGCCAGCTTCGTCGCAGTGGCAACGGACCATTGGGTGGCACAGGCGGTTGCACGTGAAAACCCGGAGGCCGCCGCCTTCATTGAGCAATGCAAGAAGGGTGCGACAACTGCTGCGGCGCTGGAGACAGCGGAGAAGCTTGGCTTCGACACTGGCCTCGTGGCCGAAAATCCGCTCGCCGTCAGCATGAAGCTTCCAGTTTATATCGCCAACTTTGTACTGATGGACTACGGCACCGGTGCAGTCATGGGTGTACCAGCGCATGACCAGCGCGATTTCGAATTTGCCACCAAGTACAGCTTGCCTATTCGTCGGGTCGTCGCGGCTAGCGTCGATGACTCCAACAAGCCGCTGGCCGGTGAAGCGGAGAGCGGCGACGGTATCTTGGTCAATTCAGGCTTTCTTGATGGCCTGAGCGTCGAAGACGGCAAGCGTGAAGTGATCAAGCGCCTCGAACGCAGTGGATCGGGAACAGGCAAGACCGTGTGGCGCCTGCGCGACTGGGGCGTCTCGCGCCAGCGCTACTGGGGCACACCGATCCCCTTCGTCCATTGCGATGCCTGCGGCGTCGTGGCGGTGCCCAAGGACCAGCTGCCGGTCACGCTGCCCGAGGATGTCGACTTCAAGACGCCGGGCAACCCGCTGGTGCGCCACCCGACGTGGAAGCATGTCGGCTGCCCCAGGTGCGGCGGCAAGGCGACGCGCGAGACCGACACGCTCGACACCTTCGTCGATTCGAGCTGGTACTTCCTGCGCTTTGCCAGCCAGCCCGACGACCGCCCCTTCGACCCGGAAGAGGTCGCCAAGTGGCTGCCGGTCGAACAGTATATCGGCGGGATCGAGCACGCGATCCTGCACCTGCTCTACGCCCGCTTCTGGACCCGCGCGCTCGCGCGGATCGGCCAGATCGACGTGCGGGAACCCTTCGCCTCGCTGTTCACGCAAGGGATGGTCACGCACGAGACCTACAGCCGCAAGACCGGCGGCAAGACGGTTTACTACGCGCCCGACGAAATCAGCCGCGAGGCCGAGCGCGCGCTGCTGAAGGACGATGGCGGCGAGGTCGAGATCGGCCGCGTCATCAAGATGTCCAAGTCGAAGAAGAACGTCGTCGATCCGGACACGATCATCGCCCAGTACGGGGCCGACGCAGTCCGCTGGTTCATGCTGTCCGATTCGCCGCCCGAGCGCGACCTCCCGTGGTCCGAGGCCGGGATCGAGGGCTGCGCGCGCTTCGTCCAGCGCGTATGGCGGCTGGTGTCCGAAGCGTCCGGCGATGCGCAGGGCGATGATCTCGACCTGCGGCGCAAGACGCACAAGACGATCGTCGCGGTGGCGCAGGATATCGAGGCGCTCTCGTTCAACAAGGCGGTTGCGCGCTTGTACGAGCTGACGGGCGCGATCGAGAAGGCGAAGCCGAGCGCGGACCGCGGCGATGCGATCTTTGCACTGACCAAGCTCGTCTCGCCGATGATGCCGCACCTTGCCGAGGAGGCGTGGTCGCGCGCCGGCGGTGAGGGCCTGATCGCGCAGGCGCCTTGGCCCGAACACGATCCGGCCCTGCTGGTCGAGGACGAGGTCACCATCGCGGTCCAGCACAAGGGCAAGCTGCGCGATACGCTGACCGCGCCCAAGGGCGCGTCGAAGGAGGCGCTTGAGGAAATGGCGCTGGCGAGCGAGAAGGTCCAGCGCAGCCTCGACGGGGCGGCAATCCGCAAGGTCATTGTCGTGCCGGACCGGCTGGTGAATATCGTCACCTGATGCGATTCGCTCTCGCCCTCCTTGCCGCGTGCACCCTGTCCGCCTGCGGGCTGCAGCCGATCTACGCCGGGGCGAGCGGCAATGGCGCGCTGACGGACCTCGCGGCGGTCGACATCGCGCCGATCGAAGGGCGCAGCGGCTGGCTGCTCGCAACCGCGCTGGAAGACCGGGTGGCCCTGCGCGAAAGCGACGCGACGCCGCGCTACCGCCTCGACGTCCAGCTCGACGAAAGCCTCGAAAGCCTCGGCCTGCTGAGCGACGAGACGGTCACCCGCGAACGGCGCATCCTGCGCGCGCGCTACCAGCTGGTCGACCTGTCCAGCGGGGCGATCGTGCTCGACGCGACCGCCGGTTCGGATGCGGGGATCGACGTGGTCTCCAGCGATTACGCGACCATCGCGGCGGAGCGCGCGGCGGTGGAGCGGCTGGCAGAGGTGGTCGCCGACCAGATCGTCACGCGGGTCTCGCTGGCGCTGCGCCAGTCCAACTGAGCCGATGGCCCGGCGCCAGTCCTTCAAGGCCAACCAGAACAGCTTCGGTCGCATGGCCGCGCAGGCCGCGCGCGAATGCCATACTTTCTTCTTCTGCGGGCCGGACGAAAGCGCCGCGTCCGCCGCTGCCGCGCAGATCGTGGCCGGGATGGAGAATCCCGGCGAACGGATCGACATGGCAGGCGCAGAGCTGCGCCGCGATCCCGTGCGCCTCGCCGATGAGGCGCGCTCTTCCTCCCTCTTCGGCGACGCGCGCCACATCCTTGTGCGTGCCACCGGCGAGGAGGCGCATGATGCGCTCAAGCTGCATCTGGAGGCAGAGGGGGAGGCGTGCCCCGTGCTGATCGTGGCGAGCAGCGCGACCGACAAGTCGCGCACGGCCAAGCTGGTCGCGGCTGCTGATGGCACGCTGATCGCCATGTTCTACCCGCCCAACCTGCGCGACATGGCGGAGACCGTGCGCGATCTCGCCGATCGCAGCGGGCTGCGGCTCGGCGGGGATCTCGCGCAGCGGATCGCCCGCGCCTCGGGCCTCGACCGGCGACTGGCCGAGGCCGAGGTGGAAAAGCTGGCGCTGTACCTCGATGCCGCGCCCGATTCGCCCAGGACGGCAGACCTCGCCGCCTGGGATGCGATCGGCGCGACGAGCGAGGAGGACGGCTTCATGCCGCTGGTCAACGCCGCGCTGGGCGGCCATGCGAAACGCCTGCCGGGCGAACTGGCGCGGCTGCATACGCTGTCGCTCAATCCCGTCGGCGTGGCGCTGGCGTTCGAGCGCAGGGCCGCTCAGCTGGCGCAGCTTTCGGCACGGATGCGTCCGGGGGAGGATGTCGCCAGCTTCGTCGAGGCGCAAAAGCGCGCGCGGCGGATCTTCTTCAAGGACGAGCGCGACCTGTCGGAGCAATTGCGCATCTGGCGCGGGCGGCGGCTCGACCGGCTGGTCTCGCGCCTCACCGTGCTGCATCAGGCGCTGCTCGCCAACAGCCAGCAGGCCGAATTGCTCCTCAGCCAGGAAATCGCGTGGATCGCGCGCGCGGCTTCGCGCTAGTTCGATACGGCTGGCGCCGCAGCAAAGCTAGAATCAGTCTTCGGGTACGGAGAACGAACCCGTCACGCGGCCACCGTCCTGCGAATTTCCGCCGGAACCGTCTACGCTGGAAAGACCCGTGCGCAGGTCGATCGTCAGCCGTCCGCCATTGAGCGTGTCCGAACCGCGCCGCAGCCGGACGTTGCCGGTCATGGTGATGACCCGGCGGTTGAAATCGTACACGGCGACATTGCCCTGCGCGCGCTCGTTCCCGCGGGTCACGGTGACGCCGCCGGTGGCCGAGATGCGCTGGATGCTGAGCGAGCCAGCATCCGAATAGTCGACGATCGTGCGCCCGGCGGTCATCTTCAGGTTGGCCTGGTCGATCACCACATTGCCCGACAGGACGACCCGGTTCTGCCGGTCCTGCAGCTCGATCCGGTTGGCCGAGTAGTTGACCGGGGCATTGGAATTATGCGCGGCGATGGCCTGCGCATTGAGGTGGAGGCCGGCCACCGTACAGATCGCGAGGGCAAAGCCCGCCACGCCCGATCGCGCGGCGAGGCGATAATGCTCACGGGTCAAAAAGGGGCGCTTTCGCGGGCTCATTCCATGGTCTCCAGTGCGCCGGGCACCATGCGCAGGCGCGCATTGCCGTCAAGCGTAATCGTCCGGCTTTCAAGGTCGACCTTCAGGCTGTCGGCAGAGAAGGTTCCGGCGGGGACCGCGCCCGACACGCCCTCGCTCCCGACCAGCAATTGCTCGCGCAGGTCGACCGACACGCCGCGCGCGACGAGGTTATAGCCGTCTGCGGCGCGCAGCATCACCGGGCCCTGCACGTTCAGCAGTTCCTCGTCGATGTCGTAGGCGCCGCCCTCGGCCGCGATCTGTGCGGGGCCTTCGCTCAGCAGGATGCGGGCGATCACATCGTCGAGCCGCACGATCCCTTCCGCGCTCGACCTCTGCACCGCTGCCTTCGCGGCGAGCGAGAAGGGCCGGCCCTTCTCGTCCGATCCGCGATAGGTCGCATTGTCGATCCGCAGGCGTTCGTCGACCTGCTCCACCTTGTCGCGGTCGAGGATGAAGGAGACTTCGCTGCGTGGCGAGAAAGGCGCGATGACGAGGAAGGCGACGATCGCGCCGGTCGCCATCGGCAGGGCGATCGCCAGGATCTTGATCAGGCGATCGTGAAACCCGCCGGGCGCGGCCTGACGCTCCCGCCCGCGGCGCTGGTTGCGCGCCTCTTTCGTCTCTTCCACCGGATCGTGATGCATAGCGGGTCCAGGCCGGTGCGGCCTACTCGTGGCTGAAGATGTCCGCGTTCGGCCAGCCGGCAAGGTCCAGGCGGGCGCGGGTCGGCAGGAAGTCGAAACAGGCCTGCGCGATTTCCAAACGCTGTTCGCGCAGCAGGCGTTCCTCGAAGATGTCGCGCAGGCGGTGGAGATAGCGCACGTCCGACGCGGCATATTCGCGCTGCGCATCGTTGATTTTGGGCGCGCCCCAGTCGGAACTCTGCTGCTGCTTCGAAATATCCTCGCCCAGCAGTTCGTTGACCAGCATCTTCAGGCCGTGGCGGTCGGTATAGGTGCGGGTCAGCTTGCTGGCGATCTTGGTGCAGAACACCGGCGCCGCGGTGACGCCCAGCCAGAACTCGATCGCGGCGAGATCGAAGCGTGCGAAGTGGTACAGCTTCACCCGCGCCGGATCGGCCAGCACGGCCTTCAGGTTGGGCGCATCGAAGCTGCTGCCCACCCCGAAGCGGACGAGATGCTCGTCGCCCTGACCGTCGCTGATCTGGACGAGACACAGCCGGTCGCGATGGGTGATGAGACCCATCGTTTCGGTGTCGACGGCCACTGCGGCCCCCTCGGCAAGGACGCCTGCGGGCAGGTCTTCTTCGTGGAAATGGACAGCCATTAAGGAACCTTCGATTGGTGGGTAAAATCTGCGGGGCTAACCGCTATCGGGCCGGCATCGGAATCTGCCCGCTGCCCTAGGCCGATTGGGGAAAGAGGGAAAGGGCGTCTGGCGCGCCCGGCCTTCCCGGCATAGCCAGTGGGGCGATGACCAATGACCTGCCCGAAAGCTGGCGCGCGACGCTGGAGCCGGTGCTGGCGAGCCCCGAGGCGCGTCGGCTGGGGGGCTTCCTGCGCGCAGAAGCGGACGCGGGCAAGGCGATCTATCCGCCCGAGGGCTGCCGCCTGCGCGCGCTCGAACTGACCCCGCTCGACCGGGTGAAGGTCGTTATTCTCGGGCAGGACCCATATCACGGGCCGGGCCAGGCAATGGGGCTGAGCTTCTCGGTCCCCGAGGGCGTGCGGCCCCCCCCGTCGCTCAGGAACATCTTCAAGGAACTGGCGGACGACTGCGGGATCGCCCCGCCATCGAGCGGCGACCTGACGCCGTGGGCACGGCAGGGCGTGCTGCTGCTGAACAATTCGCTGACGGTCGAGGCGGGGCAGGCGGGCAGCCATGCCGGGCGCGGGTGGGATGCGATCACCGATGCCTGCGTGGCGGCGGTGGCGGAGCGCGAGGAGCCTGCGGTGTTCATCCTGTGGGGCAGCCATGCGCAGAAAAAGGCTTCGCGAATCGCCCAGATGAATGCGCCGACGCGCCACTGCGTCATCCGCTCCGTGCACCCGAGCCCGCTATCGGCCCATCGCGGCTTTTTCGGCTCGAAGCCGTTCAGCAAGGCCAATGCCTTTCTGGAACAGGCGGGCCGCGATCCGGTGGACTGGCGGCTGGACTAGTCAGGCCACATCGTCGAGGCGCGACAATCGCTCGAGCGCCTGACGAAGCGCCCGATCGACATCGACCGGCGGAGCGGGTCTGGAGGCCAGCGCCGACTCGTAGCGAAAATCGCCGGTCCGCCGCGGCACCCCGGAGAACGGCGCATGCGCCTCGGCCCGCATTTCCGCCTCGGCTCTGGCATCCTCGCCCTGCAGGGCGCGGGCCAGCCGCTCGACCAGTTCGGCGACGCCCAGTTCGGTCAGCTCGGGCTCCTCGGCGCGCGGTGTCGGCCAGGCGGGCGGAGGGGGCGAGGCAGCGGCGGCCCGCATCGCGCGCGACAGTTCTTCGAACCCTTCGAGCGGCGGGAGCTGCTGGGGTCGTGCGGGCTGGCGCGGTTCCTCGGCTTCGGGCGGTGTTTCGGCTTCGCGCGGGGAGAAGCTGCGTAGGTCCTGCGGCTCCTCGTCCTCTTTCACGAAATCGGCGAAGGGATTGTAGCGCGGCGGCGCAATGTCGTGCGAATCGGTTTGCGGCCCGGTTTCGGGCCGAGCTTCGGTTTGGCGCGGCGCGCCGGACTGCCACTCGCTCCCTGCAGCGTGCGGATCGTCGAACGGGCGAGGGGCGAAGCGCGCATCGGGTTCCGGCTTCCGGGTAACCTCCAGTTCCTTGAGGTCATAGGTGCCCGAATCGCTCCAGGCGGAAGCGAAATAGGGGTCGTCGATCGGCGGCCTCGTCTCGTCGACATCGTCATCGGCGACAAGTTCGTCGGACAAGGTGTACTCGTCGTCGTTTTCCGCATGGGGCTTGGGCCTGTCACCGGCGTGCGCGTCTTCTTCTTCGTCGTCGTCGTCGATCAGATGGCCCAGGCCAAGGGCCGAGCGAATGTCGAGCGGCGGGCGCGTATCGTCCTTGCTCTTGCCGCCGATGCGCCTCTTGCGGGTCTTCTCCTGGGGGAATTCCCTGTTCGGCGCAGGCTCGCGTTCGGACGCGGCACGCTCCGGCAGATCGCTTCGCACGCGGCTGGCGATGAACAGCCCGAGGACAAGGCCGATCCCGGCGGCGACCAGCGCCGCGATGATGCGGGTATTGGCCCCCAGGGGCGAGCTTTCGCCCAGGGCCGCGTCGAACACGATCTGCGGCAGGAACAGGCAGCCCCCGCCGAACAGCGCGGCAAACCACAAGGCGACAAGCGCGGGGAACACGGGGCTGGACGTCAGCCCGCCAGACTGCGGCTCCGCCTCTCGTGTTGCATATTCGTTCTCGGCCACGGGCCCTTCCTTCATCACTGACCACCCTGGCGGGCATGGATGCGCGCATGCGGCCTCATCCACGCCTCGCTTCCGGGCGACCGATCCATCGGCCTGCCTAACAGGCGATGGTAAACCTCTTCATAACGGCGGCTGTTGATCGACCAGTCGCGCGTCGCCGCGATGAAGGTGTGCGCGCGTTCGCGCATGGCCGGCCATGCGCCGCGCGCATCCAGCATGTCCGCCAGCGCCCCCGCCATACCCTGCGAATCGTCGGCGGGGAACAGTACGCCGGTCTCGCCATCGGCGATCAACTCGCCATGGCCGCCGACATCGGACGCGGCGACGATTCGCCCCTGCGCCATCGCTTCGAGCGGTTTAAGCGGCGTCACCAGATCGGTCAGGCGGCTGCGCTTGCGCGGATAGGCGAGCACATCGATCAGGCTGTAGTAATTCTCGACCTCGTCGTGCGGGACGCGGCCGGTGAAGACGATGCCGTCGGATGCGGGCGAGGCGGCGGCCTGCGCGCGCAATGCCGCGTCGTCCTGCCCGCCGCCGACCAGCAGGAGCTGCGCCTGCGGATGCCGCGCGCGCAGCAGGGGCAGGGCGGCGATCAGATCATCCAGCCCCTCGTAGGGATAGAAGCTGCCGATGAACCCGATCACCGGACCATCGCCAAGGCCGATTCGCGCGGCGAGCGCGGGGTCGCGCGCGACCGGCGTGCCGAACTGCGTCAGGTCGACCGCATTGGGCGAAAGGCCGATCTTCTCAGGAGCGAAGCCGCGCGTGACGAGATCGTCCCGCAGGCCCTCGCAGATCGTGAACACCGCATCGGCCCGCGCGACGACCCGATTCTCGAGCATGCGGGTCAGCCGGTATTTGAGCGAGCCTTCGGTGCCCGTCCCGTTGCCGACCGCCGCATCCTCCCAGAAGGCGCGAATCTCGTAGACCACCGGCAGGCCGAGTGCGCGCCCTGCGCGAATCGCGGCCAGTCCGGCGAGCGCGGGCGAGTGGGCGTGAAGCACATCGGGTCGCCAGTCGCGCGCCAGACGTTCGATCGCGTCTGCCTGGGCGCGCACTTCGCGCCACTCGTGCAGCAGCGGCGGCCCGGCCACAGCGGCGGTGGTCCGATGGAAGCGCAGGCCCTCGCAGGTCTCGTCCGCCGGGCCGTCGGCACTGTGACGCGGCCCGGTGATGCCGCGCACCTCCAGCCCGTCGTCGGCCTGCGCGCGCATGATCGCGCGGGTGCGGAAAGCATAGCCGCTGTGGAGCGGAAGCGAGTGATCGAGGACATGGAGAACGCGCATGACGCGGCAGGGCGTAGCGCAGGCGTACTTAACGCCGCGTCAACTCACGGCTGCTAGCGCCTTCGCAACGATGCCCCGCGATGCGCGCGGGAGCCGAGAATTGCGAGCGAGGAGCTCATCCGCCGTGATCGACATGATCGTCCTCGTCTCGATCCACGGCCTCCTGCTGTTCGCAGCCTACCGACTGACGACGCGCGACGATCTGGACGAGGATCCGATGATCGAAGGTGACGAGCCGGGCGGGCGCGGAGCCGGGAACGCTCCATGACCGACCTGTTCCTGCTCTCCTTCTTCGGTGCGTTCCTGCTGCTCGGGCTGAAGCGGCCTTTCCTGTGGGTGTGCCTGTATCTCTATGTCGACATCCTGATTCCGCAGAAGATCGGCTATGGCCCGATCACGAGCCTGCCGCTGTCGCTGATCGCCTTTGCCGCCGCCTTCGGCGGATGGCTGCTGATGGATCGCAAGAGCAGGCTGACCTTTACCGCGCGTCAGGCGATCATGCTGTTCCTGCTGGGCTGGGCCTGGTTCACGTTGCAAGGCGCAGAGTTCGCGCAGCCCGCGGCGGAAAAGTGGGACTGGGTCTGGAAGACGCTGGTCTTCGCGATCTTCCTGCCCTTTACCGTGACCACCCGGCTGCGGTTCGAAACCGCCGCGCTGATCATGGTGCTGACCCTGTCGGCCATCCTGATCTCGGGCGGGATCAAGACCGTATTGGGCGGCGGCGGCTATGGCAGCCTCGCCCTGTTCGTGAACGAGAACTACGGCCTGTACGAAAGCAGCACGCTGTCCACCGTGGGGATCGCGATCATCCCGCTGATCTACTGGTTCACGAAGCACGGCACGATCTTCCCGCCCGGCCTGCCGGTAAAGCTGTTCGCGCTGGGCCTGACCGGGGCCTGCCTGCTGATTCCGGTCGGCACGGAAACGCGCACGGGCCTCGTGTGCATCGCGATGCTGGGCCTGCTGGTCCTGCGCGAAAGCCGCCACAAGGTGCTGCTGATCTTCGGCGGCGTGCTGCTGGTGCTCGTCGCCATTCCCTTCTTGCCGCAATCCTATGCCGACCGCATGTCGACCATGGCAACGGCCGAGGAGGACGAAAGCGCGTCCACCCGCGTGGCGGTGTGGCAGTGGACGATCGACTACGCGAAGGAGCATCCGCTCGGCGGCGGGTTCGAAGCGTACCGGGGCAACAGCTTCACCTATCGCCTGCCGCAGACCTCGGGGGAGGGCAACTCGACCACCGTCCGGTACGAGAAGGTGGTGGACGAAGGGCGGGCATACCATTCCGCGATCTTCGAGATGCTGGGCGAACAGGGCTATCCCGGGCTGGCGGCATGGCTGCTGCTTCAGGTGCTCGGCCTGATCCAGATGGAGGTGCTGCGCCGGCGCATGCGCAGGCTCGGCGATCCGCGACTCGAATGGCTCGGCCATCTGGCGATCGCGCTGCAATATGCGCAGATCATCTATCTCGTCGGCGCGCTCTTCCAGGGGCTTGCCTGGCAGCCTTTCATCATGATGCTCATCGCGCTGCAGATCGCGCTGGTCATTTACGCCCGGCGCGTCGATGCGCCCAAGGGTGGCACGATCGGCGAACGGCTGGCTGCAGAGCGCAGGCGGGCGGCTGAAGCGGAACAGCAGGCGAGCGCTGCCGGGCATCCCCAACCCGCGTTCGGAGAGGCGGGGAGGGCGAAGTGATCGCGCCGCCACTGCCTGCGCCGGGCGCGGCGCGGCCCCCGCAGATCGACCAGTTGACCGGCCTGCGCGGGATCGCGGCATGGTTCGTGGTGGTCTATCACATGCGGATGTCCTGCACGGCGATCATGCCGGAGTGGGCACTGGGCGTGTTCGACCGGGGCTATCTCGCGGTCGACCTGTTCTTCATGCTGTCCGGCTTCGTCATGTGGCTCAACTATGCCGACAGGATGCGCAGGGGCGGCTTGCGGCAGGCACCGGCATTCTGGTGGAAACGGGTCGCGCGGATCTGGCCGCTTCATCTCGCCATCCTTGCGGCGATGGCGGCCTTCGCGCTGGTCCTGCTGGCGACCGGGCGGGAAACGGCCAATGATCCCTTCGCGCAGCTGCCGCTGCATGTCTTCCTGCTGCAGAACTGGGGGCTGACCGAGGCGCTGGCGTGGAACCATCCCGCATGGTCGATCAGCACCGAACTGGCCGCCTACCTGGTCTTTCCCTTCATCGTCCTCGCCGTGCGGTGGGAAAAGCTGCCGAGTGTCATGCTCGTCGTGCTGGCCGGGCTGCTGTGCGGCGCGATCTTCGCGCTGTTTTCGGCCAGCGGGCACGATTGGCTCGGCGCGGACATTCCGCAGCTCGGCCTGTGGCGGTGCCTCTTCGAATTCGCCGTCGGCATCGTGCTCGCGCTGCTGTGGCAGCGTTGGCAGAGCTTGCGCCGCGCGGGCGTGCGCATCGCCGCGGCGCTGGTCGGCCTGCTCGCGATCGCGTGGGCTCTCGACCTTACGGAGACCGCCTTCGTGCCCGCGGCGTTCGCGCTTCTCCTGCTGGCGCTCGCACTGGGCCAGGGGCCGGTGGTGCGGCTGTTCGCATGCCGCCCGATGCGCATGCTGGGCGACCTCAGCTATGCGACCTACCTCGCCCATTATTTCCTCTTCATCCTGTTCAAGGTCGCGTTCGTCGGGCCCGATGCGCAGCTCGGCGTGCCGCAGTTCGCGGCCTTCCTGCTGCTGCTTCTGGCGGTCTCGGCAGCGCTGTTCCACGCGTTCGAAAAGCCCGCCCAGCGGGCCCTCAACGCGCTTCGTCCAGCCGAGTCTTTCCGGAACGGCCTGCCCGCCAGACCGTAGCACCAATGGCCAACCCAGCCGTGTCGTAGCGTCGGATTCAACGCATTTGCATCCCGCGCCGCGCTCCGCCATGAACGCTGGCAATCCGCGCGCCGTCCGGCCCGCGAAAGACATTGGAGGATGACAGGAATGAGCCCGCAGGACATCGCCGAAAAGGTCGGCGAACAGATCGGCACCAGCCCCTGGGTCGAGATCAGCCAGGAACGGATCAACCAGTTCGCCGAGGCGACCGGCGACCACCAGTTCATCCACGTGAACGAGGAAGCGGCCAAGATGACGCCGTTCGGCGGCACCATCGCCCACGGCTTCCTGACCCTGTCGATGATCCCCTATCTCAGCGCCGAGGCCGACCTGCCCAAGCCCGACGGCATCAAGATGGCCGTCAACTACGGCGGCAACAAAACGCGCTTCATCAACCCGGTGAAGAGCGGCAAGAAAATCCGCGGCCACTGGAAGCTCCTCGAAATGACCGAGAAGCGCCCCGGCCAGTGGCAGCAGACGGTCGAGATCACGATCGAGATCGAAGGCGAGGAAAAGCCCGCCCTGATCTGCGAATGGATGACGATGTTCTTCGTCTGAAAATTCCTGGTGTGAGTCCCAGCGGAAGCTGGGACCTCATGCGATCAGGCAGCAAGAATAAGGAGGTCCCAGCTTCCGCTGGGACTCAGCAAGAGGACCCTTCCCATGACCCGCAGCGCAGTTATCGTATCCACCGCACGCACCGCCATCGGCCGCGCCTACAAGGGCGGCTTCAACGACACCAAGGGCGCAACGCTCGGCTCGTACTCGCTCGCCCCCGCGATCGAGCGCGCCAAGATTGAGGCCGGCGAAATCAACGACGTCGTATGGGGCGCCGCGCTCCAGCAGGGCGCGCAGGCGGGCAACCTCGGCCGCCAGGTCGCGCTGCGCTCGGGCTGCCCGATCGGCGTTTCTGGCATGACCATCGACCGCCAGTGCTCCTCGGGCCTGATGGCGATCTCGACCGCGGCGAAGCAGATCATCGTCGACAACATGGATATCGTCGCCGGCGGCGGCCAGGAATCGATCAGCCTCGTCCAGACCCCCGAAATGCGCGTCATGCCCGATCCCGAGCTGATGGCGATGCACAATGCGGTCTATATGCCGATGCTGCAGACGGCTGAAACGGTCGCCAAGCGCTACGGCATCAGCCGCGAAGCGCAGGACGAATACGCGCTCCGCTCGCAGCAGCGCACCGCCGCCGCACAGGAAGCGGGCAAGTTCGACGACGAGATCGTGCCCGTCACCGTCACCATGAAGGTGAAGGACAAGGAAACCGGCGAGGTTTCCGACCAGGAAGTGACCGTCGCGAAGGACGAAGGCAACCGCCCCAGCACCACGCTGGAAGGCCTGCAGTCGCTCAACCCCGTGATGGGCCCCGACAGCACGATCACAGCCGGTAACGCCAGCCAGCTGTCCGACGGTTCGTCCGCCAGCATCCTGATGGAAGAAAAGCTGGCCGAGAAGCGCGGCCTGACCCCGCTCGGCCGCTATGTCGGCATGGCGGTTGCGGGCACCGAGCCTGACGAAATGGGCATCGGCCCGGTCTTCGCGATTCCCGCCGTGCTCGAACGTACCGGCCTCAAGATGAGCGATATCGGCCTGTGGGAACTGAACGAAGCCTTCGCGGTGCAGGTGCTCTACTGCCGCGACAAGCTCGGCATCCCCGACGAGGACCTGAACGTCAACGGCGGCTCGATCTCGATCGGCCACCCCTACGGCATGACGGGCGCACGCTGCGTCGGCCACGCGCTGATCGAAGGCAAGCGTCGCGGCGCCAAGTACATCTGCGTCACCATGTGCGTCGGCGGCGGCATGGGCGCGGCGGGCATCTTCGAAGTCCTCTGACGCTGCGAGATTTCGCATGATACAGGGCGGCACCCGGGGAATACCGGGGGCCGCCCTTTTTCGTTCGGCAGGCGGAGGATTGCTCGTGAATGTCAGGATGATCGGATGTGCGCTCGCGGCGCTGGCGCTGATGGCATGCGAGGGGCAGGACGATCCCGCCGGAAAGGCCGACGCGCCTGCGCAAGCCGGGCGGCCGGGCGAGGAGGCGGGCCCGCCAGCATCCACCCCGGCATCCCCGCCAGCATCGGCTTCCTCCGCGGGAAACGCGGCCGGCTCAGCGGGATATTCTTCGC
Source organism: Alteriqipengyuania triglochinis (assembly GCF_054655655.1). Taxonomy (NCBI): domain Bacteria; kingdom Pseudomonadati; phylum Pseudomonadota; class Alphaproteobacteria; order Sphingomonadales; family Erythrobacteraceae; genus Alteriqipengyuania; species Alteriqipengyuania triglochinis. The sequence continues at coordinate 153,581 of NZ_BAAHNC010000002.1, read as the reverse complement.
ACTACACCCCCCTCGACCTTGCGACCTGCACGGTGACCGATTCGGAAAGCGAGGAGGGCCAGTGGGCCGAGCGGACCTGCCCCGGTTATCGCGGCATTCCCCTGTTCGTGGACGATGGCGACGGGCGGTTCGATATCGATGCGGGCGTGCGCAATGAGAAATTCCAGTCTTTGGGTGCCTTCAACGATCCGCCCGACACGATCGAATGGCGCATGAAGGACGGCGTGCCCTTTGCGATCATTTACCGCCTTACCGACGCGAGCCCGGACGATGTCGGGCGCACCGTGCTGATGGTCGAACGGATCGGAACGGCGCAGCGGCCCGGCTGCACCGTGGCGCAGGTTGTGGGGAGCGCACAGGGCGCGAATGCCAGAGCTCGCGAATTGGGGGACCGCACTGCCGCAGGATTCGATTGCGCAGCGGGCAAGCCGGAAGCGGTCGGCAAAGCGCGCTGATGCATACCGGCTGATCGTGCTATAGGCAGGCGATGGGTGTGATCGAACTCCTCGGCCTTGCAGGCTCGATCAGCCTGCTTTCGGGCTGGCGCCTTTACGCGAGTGTGCTGGTCACCGGAATCGCGATGCGCACCGGCTGGGTCCCGCTGCCCGAACAGCTGCAGGTGCTCGACGTGCTCGCCAACCCCTGGGTGCTGGGGATCGCGGCGGTCGGCACGGTGATGGAGTTTCTCGCCGACAAGGTGATGTGGCTCGATTCGATCTGGGATGGGATCCACACGCTGATCCGGCCCGTCGGCGGGGCGCTGCTGGCGCTGGCGATCGTCGATCCGGCCGATCCCGCGTGGCAGGTCGTCGCCTTCCTGCTCGGCGGAGGAGCCGCCTTTGCCGCCCATGCGGGCAAGGCAACCGCCCGCGCGGCGGTGAACACCAGTCCCGAGCCGGTCAGCAACGTGATGGTCTCCACGGCGGAAGACGTCGCAACCGTCGGGTTGCTGGCGGTCGCCATAGCCAACCCGGTCGCCGCCGCAGTCATCGCGCTGCTGCTGTTGACGGTCTGCATCTGGCTGGTCGTGGTCGTCCGGCGAACGCTGCGGCGTTTCCTGCGAAAGACCAGGCAGCCCCGCGACCTCGCCTAGCGGAGCGCCATACCGGCCTAGCCGTGGGCTTCCATGAACTGCTCGATCACCGGCGCGACCTTCGTGCGCCACTTGCTGCCGTTGAAGATGCCGTAATGCCCCGCCCCCTCGACGAGGTAGTAGCGCTTCTTTTTCTCGGCCAGGTTGCGTGCCAGCGGCAGCGCGGCCTTGGTCTGGCCGATGCCCGAGATATCGTCGCGCTCGCCTTCGACGGCCAGCAACGCGGTCTGCTCGATGTCGCCGAGGTCGATCACCGTGCCGCGATGTTCGAAGCTGTTGTTGGGCAGCGAGTGTTCCTGGAACACCTCCCGCACGGTCTGGAGGTAGAATTCCGCGGTCATGTCGCAGACCGAACGGTATTCGTCGTAGAAATCCTTGGTCAGCTGGGCGCTTTCGTCCTCGCCCGCGACGAGATGCTTGTACATCTCGTAATGCGACAGGATGTGGCCGCCCAGGTTCATGCTCATGAAGCTCGCGAGCTGCATGAAGCCGGGATAGACTCGCCGCCCGCTGCCCGAATATTGCGCGGGCACGGTGGCGATAACGTTCTGCTCGAACCAGCTGAGCGGCCGCTTCATGGCCATGTCGTTGACCGTGGTGGGGCTTTCGCGCGTGTCGATCGGGCCACCCATCATGGTGAGCGTTTTCGGTGCGGCCTCGTCCTTCGCGCCGTTCATCAGCGCAGTCGCGGCGAGCGCGGGCACCGATGGCTGGCAAACCGCGACCACATGCGCCGCGCGGCCATCGTTACGCCCGGCGATGACCTGCAGGAACTCGACGATGTAGTCGATGTAGTCGTCGAGGTCGAAACGTCCCTCGCTCATCGGGACATCGCGGGCGTCGTGCCAGTCGGTAATGTAGACTTCCGAATTCTCGACCATCCGCTCCACCGTGCCGCGCAACAGCGTGGCGAAGTGCCCGCTCATCGGTGCGACGATCAGGACGCTGGGCGCATCTTCGGGCAGGTCGTTGCGGCGGAAGCGCTTGAGGTCGCCGAAGGGGCGGTGCAGCACCAGCGTTTCGACCACCGGATCGGGCTTGCCGTCCACCATCACGCTTTCGATGTCGAACTCGGGCTTGCCGCGGCGGATGGTTGCATGGGCGAAAACTTCCAGCGCCGACCCGGCGATCGGGCCGATGCCGCTATAGGCCAGCGGATTGCGCGGATTGGTCAGCAACTCGGAGCCGATCGAGGCCATCGCGCTGGCGCTGTTGAGCCAGGCGGCCTGAATTTCGTAGGCGTGGTAGAGCAAGGCAAACCCCTAAAAAGTCACATATCCGGCATTATAGCCGGTCCCGTAGGCGCAGCCTGCCGGGCTTGGTGTATTTGTGCAATGCACAAGATTGCGTCCAAGGTCCATGCCCCGTGGATTTCCGCGCGCCGTCCCGCTAACCGGGTGCCGCAATGGCACGTGACAATCAGCGATCGAGGCGCCGCCGCGGCGGCGGTAAGGAAGACGGGCGAGCAAAGGGCGAAAAGGCCCGCTCGCTCGCGCCGCTGCGGATGGTTTACCGCGAGGCGGCGCGCTACCCGCGCCAGACCGCGCTCGCCTTCGCCGCTCTCGTCACGACATCGGCGGCGACGCTGGCGATCCCGTGGCGCTTCAAGGTCATCGTGGACGAGGCGTTCGGCGGGTCCGCCGGCCCGGCCGAGATCGCGCATGCCTTCGAATATCTGCTGATGATCGTGGTGGTGCTGGGCATCGGCACTGCCATGCGGTTCTATTTCGTCAGCTGGATCGGCGAGCGGGTCGTGGCCAACCTGCGGCTGAAGGTGCAGCGCAACCTGCTGCGCCAGTCGCCCAGTTTCTACGAAGAGAACAGCCCCAAGGAAATCTCCAGTCGGATGACCTCCGACACGGCGATCATCGAAACGGTCGTGGGCACGACGGTGTCGGTCGCGCTGCGCAACCTGCTGACCGCGATCGGCGGTATCCTGCTGCTGCTGTATCTCGCGCCTTCGCTGACCCTCGGCCTGCTGATCGGCATTCCACTGGTGCTGGCGCCGATCGTGATCTTCGGGCGCAAGATCCGCACGGTTTCGCGTTCCAACCAGGATCGGGTGGCCGATGTCGGCGCCTATGTGACCGAAGTGTTGAGCGCGATGCCGATCGTCCAGAGCTTCGGCCAGGAAAAGCGCGAGGGAGAGCGCTTTTCGGGAGTGGTGGAGCGCACGTTCGAGACCGCCAAGCGCCGCATCCTGCTGCGCGCGGCGATGACATCCATCGTCATTGTGCTCATTTTCGGCGGGATCACGATGGTCATGTGGCGCGGTGCGCTCGCCGTGTCGGAAGGCGTGATTACCGGCGGCACGATCACCGCCTTCGTGCTCACCGGCGGTCTGGTCGCGGGCGCATTCGGCTCGCTGACCGAGGTCTACGGCGATCTGCTGCGCGGAGCGGGCGCGGCGGACCGGCTGGCCGAACTGTTGCAGGCAGAGCCGACGATCGCGCCGCCCGCCAAGCCGCAGCCGCTGCCCGTGCCCGCGCGCGGCAGCCTCTCGTTCCGCAATGTCGGCTTCACCTATCCCTCGCGCCCCGGAGAGCCGGTGGTCGAGGACATCAGTCTCGAAGTGGAGCCGGGCGAAACCGTGGCACTGGTCGGCCCGTCGGGCGCGGGCAAGTCGACGCTCTTCATGCTCGCCCAGCGATTCTACGATCCCGAAGAGGGCACCATCCGGCTCGACGGGATCGCGCTGCCCAGCGCGGACCCGGCGGAAATTCGCGCCCGCATGGCCTATGTTCCGCAGACGGGCACGCTGTTTTCGGGCAACGCGCGCGACAACCTGCGCTATGGCCGGTGGGACGCGAGCGACGACGAGATCTGGGAGGCCGCGCGCCTCGCCAATGCCGCCGAATTCCTCGAAACCCTGCCTCACGGGCTCGACACCAGTCTGGGCGAGGACGGCACCCGGCTTTCGGGCGGGCAGCAGCAGCGCATCGCGATCGCGCGTGCGATCCTGCGCGATGCGCCGATCCTGCTGCTGGACGAGGCGACCAGCGCGCTCGATGCGCAGAGCGAGCGGCTGGTGCAGGATGCGCTCGCCCGGGTGATGCGCGGGCGCACGACGCTGGTCATCGCGCACCGGCTGGCGACCGTGCGCGAGGCGGACCGGATCGTGGTCCTCGATGGCGGGCGGATCGTCCAGCAGGGCACGCATTCGCAGCTGCTCGCCCAGGGTGGCCTCTATGCGCGACTCGCGAAGCTGCAATTCCAGGCACCGGAAACCGGCGCTGCGTGACCTGAGGGCCTGATCGGAGCGCACGTGATCGACCAGCGACATAGCAGGGTCGACGGGCGTCGGCACTATGGCCCCGCGCAGGGCTATGGCATGATCGCGCGCAAGCCGCCGTTCATCGCGGACGGCGATAGTGCAAATGTTTGAACAGAGGGCACAATCTATGATCCGCACACTCCTAGCCACCACTGCCAGCGTCGCCGCGCTGGCGCTTGCCGCGCCCGCCATGGCGCATGACGGACCGGCTGGCGACGATATCGAACTGCTGGTGCAGGATGGCGATGCGGCCGAGGCGCAGACCCCGACCATGAGCTTCGGCGAATGGGGTGTGGACCCGACCACGCTGTCCGACAGCATCGATCCGGGCGACGACTTCTTCGCCTACGTCAACCAGGAATGGCTCGACGCGAACCCGCTGCCGCCCGAATACAGCCGCTTCGGCGCGTTCAACCTGTTGCGCGAAAAGTCGACCAGCGATGTGAAGACGCTGGTGGACGGCCTGCTCGCCAAGCCCGCAGCGCAGCTGACGGCGGACGAGCAGCGCATCGTCGATGCGTATAATTCCTATTTCGACACCGCCGCGATCGACTCGGCCGGCCTCGCCCCCGCGCAGCCTTATCTCGACAAGATCCACAACGCCAAGACGCTGGCCGAACTCGCTACCCTGTGGGGCACGCCGGGCTATTCCGCGCCGCTTGGCGGCGGGGTGAGCGTCGATTCGAAAGAGCCGACGCGCTATTCGGTCTATGTCGGTTCGGGCGGCCTCGGCCTGCCTGACCGCGACTACTATCTCGACGAGAGCGAGAAGGGCCGCGACATCCAGGCCAAGTATCGCGAATACCTGACCTTCCTGATGACCGAAGCGGGCTATGACGATCCCGCAGGCATGGCGCAGTCGGTCTACGACTTCGAGGACACCATCGCCCGCACCGTATCGTGGGACCGCGCGACGCGCCGCAACCGCGACCTGACCTACAATGCCCTCACGCCGAGCGAGCTGGGCGCGATGTCGGGCGGCTTCCCGCTGACCGCGATGCTGACCGCGAGCGGCTTTGCCGAGACCGACCGCTTCATCGTCGGCGATCTCCCGCCGAGCCTCGAGGAAGCGGAAGAGCTGGGCCTGACGCAGGAAACGCTCGACAAGATCGGCGGCGGTACGCCCGCGATGATGGAACTGATCGTAAACACACCGGTCGAGATTCTGCAGGCGTGGACGATCAAGGAATTCCTCGAAAACAACGCCTCGGTCCTGCCTTCGCGCTTCGACGAGGCGGACTTCGCGTTCTACGGCAAGGTGCTGCAGGGCACGCCCGAACAGCGCCCGCGCTGGAAGCGCGCGATCGGCGAATCGGAAAGCCTGCTGGGCGAGCTGCTCGGCAAGTCCTACGTCGCCGAGTACTTCCCGGCGGAAAACAAGGCCGCGATGGAAAAGCTCGTCACCAACCTGCGCCGCGCGCTCGCCAACTCGATCGAAGAGCTGGACTGGATGGGTGAGGAGACCAAGGAAGAAGCGCTCGCCAAGCTCGATGCGTTCGATCCCAAGATCGGTTACCGCGACAATCTGGAAACCTACGAAGGCCTGACGATCACGCCCGGCGATCCGATCGCCAACCGCATGGCGGCGGCGCGCTGGAGCTGGCAGGATAGCCTGTCCAAGCTGGGCGGCCCGATCGACCGCACCGAGTGGTTCATGCTGCCCCAGACGGTGAACGCGTACTACAACTCCACCAAGAACGAGATCGTGTTCCCCGCAGCGATCCTGCAGCAGCCCTTCTTCGCGCTCTCCAACGATCCGGCGGTCAACTACGGCGGCATCGGCGGCGTGATCGGGCACGAAATGGGCCACGGTTTCGACGACCAGGGCGCCAAGTCCGACGGTACGGGCATGCTGCGCAACTGGTGGACCGATGCCGATCGCGAAGCCTTCGAAGGGCTGACCGATGCGCTGGTCGCGCAGTACGACGCGTTCTGCCCGCTCGACGATGGCGAGACCTGCGTGAACGGGCGTCTGACGCTGGGCGAGAATATCGGCGATCTCGGCGGGCTCAGCCTTGCCTACCGCGCCTACAAGCTCAGCCTGAACGGCAAGGAAGACAAGGTGATCGACGGGCTGACCGGCGACCAGCGCTTCTTCCTCGCCTGGGCGCAGGTGTGGCGCAGCCAGCAACGCGAGGAAGCGGCGCGCCAGCGCCTGCTGACCGATCCGCACAGCCCGGAACAGTACCGGGTGAACGGCATCGTGCGGAACATGGACGCATGGTACGAGGCGTTCAACGTGACCCCGCAGGACGATCTGTACCTGCCGCCGGAAGAGCGGATCAGCATCTGGTAAGGCGCAACACGCCTTTCAAATCGGCAACCGGGGGCCGTGCGAGGTTGACTTGCACGGCCCCTTTGCTTTCAGGCTGATCGCCATGGATACCATCGTCTCCGCCATCCTCCTCGGCATCCTCGAAGGGCTGACCGAATTCCTGCCCGTTTCCTCCACCGGGCATCTGATCCTTGCGCAGGCGTGGTTCGGCTACGACCCCGCGCTGTGGCGGCAATACAATATCATCATCCAGCTGGGTGCGATCCTCGCCGTGGTGGTGACCTACTTCAAAACCTTCTGGTCCATGGGCACGGGGCTGCTGCGCGGAGAGCGCAAGGCGATCATGTTCGTGCGCAACATCCTGCTCGCCTTCCTGCCTGCGGCGGTCATCGGCCTGCTGATCCTCGACGTGATCGATGCGATGCTCGAAAGCCCGGCAGTGGTCGCGACCGCGCTGATCATCGGCGGGATCGCGATCCTCGTCCTCGAAAAGACGATCCCCACGCGCGAGGAGCAGGGCGTCGAGGCGCTGTCATGGAAGGCGGCGATCGGGATCGGCTTCGTCCAGTGTCTCGCGATGATTCCGGGCACCAGCCGCTCGGGCGCGACCATCATGGGGGCGCTGGCCATGGGCGTGGGCCGCAAGACGGCGGCCGAGTTCTCGTTCTTCCTTGCCGTGCCGACCATGCTCGGCGCATCGGTGGTCAAGATCTTCCAGGAGCCCGAGCTGCTGGAGGGCACCGCCACGATCGGCTGGACCCATATTGCGCTGGGGTTCTTCGCCAGCTTCCTCGTCGCGCTGGTCGTGGTGCGCGCCTTCGTCGCCTATGTCAGCAAGCGCGGTTTCGCGCCCTTCGCGTGGTACCGCATCCTTGTCGGTTCGGTTACGCTGATCTGGCTCTTCGCATTCTGAAATCGCGCAAAAGCGCACTTTTCGGGAACCTGATGCGCGCCTGTCGGTTCGACGGAAACATGCTTATAACAAGTTAAGTTTTCGAGGCTGATGGGCTTACTGGTTCTTCTTTCTACCGGCGCGGTGCTGGGCTGGCTCGTGGCTCTGGTCACCGGGGCCGAGCATACGCGGGCCGCGTGGCTGCGGATCGGTCTCGGCTCGGTGTCGACCGTCGTGACCGGCGCCCTCGTCAGCGAGAGTTCGTTGATCCACACGCTGGGCGCGAATGCGCTGCTTCTGGCGATTGTCTGCGCCTGTATCGTCCTCGCGTTGGTATCCGTCATGGAGCCGCTGACCCGGCGGTAGCCGTTTTCCCCAAGATAGCGCTGTCCCGCGCCGATACGGACCTGAATGCGGCAATTTCAGGGTATCCGTGTGGCGAAAACATGGCTATGCGGATCGCCCAACCAATTCAGGGGAAGAATGATGAAGACCACTTTCAAGGCAGCAATGCTCGCTTCGACCGTCGCTCTGGGCCTCGGCGTCGCCGCTTGCGGTGAAACCGAAACCGCCGACACCACCACCGAAGACGCGATGGCGGAAGACGCGATGGCTGAAGACGCCATGGCCGAAGACGCGATGGCCGAAGACGTGATGGCTGACGATGCGATGGCCGAAGACGCCATGGCCGACGAGACCATGACCGAAGACGCGATGGCTGACGAAGCCACCGACGAAACCGTCGAAGAAGAAGCCGCCGAGTAATCGCGCTTCGCCTTCTGGCGAATTCGACCGGCCCCGAAGCGATTCGGGGCCGGTTTTCTTTTGTTCGTGTGGGATGCCTGCCCGACGCGTGTCGCCCGCTCCGGGGCGCGGTTCAGACGGGCCTGGCGCCGCTGCCCAGCCCGCCGCGCAGGTTGTATTCCTGCGTGCCCACCTGCAGCACATCGTCGGTGTCGATCACCGCCGTGGTCGCATAGGTGAAGTGCGGGGGCAGCCGCTGGTAGAGCCGCGCGAAGTCGCGCTCTTCGGTCTTGTGGAACAGGTCCTCGAAGCTCTCGATCACGAAATAGGTGTTCTGCAGGTCCGAGATCACATAGTCCGTGCGCATCACCCGATCGACGTCGAGCATGATGCGGTTGGGGCTTTTCGCCTCGACCGAGAACTGCACCTCGGTGGGGCCGGACAGGATGCCCGCACCATAGGCGCGCAGGCCCTCGTCCTCCTGGATCAGGCCGAACTCGACCGTGTACCAGTACAGCGCGCCGAGCGCCTTGAGGCGGTTATACTGCATCGCCCGCCAGCCGGCCTTGCCATAGGCTTCCATATAGTCCGCGAAGACCGGATCGGTCAGCATCGGCACGTGGCCGAACACATCGTGGAACACGTCGGGTTCCTGGATGTAATCGAAATCCTCGCGCGTGCGGATGAAGTTGCCCGCCGGGAAACGGCGGTTGGCGAGGTGGTAGAAGAACACCTGATCGGGCACGAGCGCGGGCACGGCGACCACGCTCCACCCGGTCAGCTGTTCGAGATCCTCCGACAATTCGCCGAAATCGGGCACGCCGCCGCGATTGAGATTGAGCTTGTCGAGCCCGCGCATGAAGGCCGAACATGCCCGCCCGGGGAGCAGGTTCATCTGCCGTTCGTACAGATCGTTCCAGACCGCATCGTCTTCGGAGGTGTAGGTCGACTGCTTTTCGAGCCAGTCTTCCCCCAGATGCTCGGGCCGCTTGAGCGGCGCGGTGAATACCTTGTCCGACGGGGTCGGGATGGTGCCAAAGTCGGTTTCGGGTTCGAGGACGGTTGCCATATCGGTAAGCATACCAAACCCCGTGGAGTCGTGCAATTTGCGTTGCTCATCGCGCACGCAAAAGGGTCGCCGGTCTAGAGGTGCGCGGACGCCTGGGTCAGCACCGCCCCGCCATCGTTCAGGGCGGCCAGCTCAAGCCCTTCGTCCACCCGGCGTACCGCGAGGTGCAGCTTGTCGCCCGCGATTGCGGGAGAGCGCGCCGAAAAGGCGAAGCTGCGCACACCATCGGGCCCGCCCAGCTCGGCGGCGAGCTGGAGCAGCAGGGTCGCGATCAGCGGACCGTGGACCACCGGCCCGCGATAGCGCTCGACCTCGCGGGCATAGGGCGCGTCGTAGTGGATGCGGTGGGTGTTGAAGGTGAGCGCGGAAAAGCGGAACAGCAGTGCCTCGTTCGGCGCCAGCGTCCGGACGCGATCCCACGCAGTGGGGTCGAACAGCGGCTCGCCGACCGGTGGAGGCACGAGGGCCGCGTCGCTTGCCGCAGCCTCGCGGTAGACGAGCGTCTGCACCTCGCGGATCGCGGGCGCGCCGCCCGCAGCCAGTCCATGTTCCAGTTTGAGGAAGGCGAGCCGCCCGCTGCGGCCGTCCTTCTCCTCGATCGAGAGCACGCGGCTGGTTTTCTCGATCCGGTCGCCGAGCGCGAGCGGACGCAGGAACTCGATCTCGCTGCCCGCCCACATCCTGCGCGGCAGGTCGATCGGCGGGTAGAGGCTGGCGGGATCGTCGGAGCGGGCGGGGTGCCCGTCTTCCCCCAGCATCGCGGTAGGCGCCTGCGGGGTGCACAGCGCGAAGTGGATGCCCTGCGGCATGGCAGCGCCTTGCCGAGCCGACAGGTCGAGCGTCGCAAGCCAGCGCGCGGCGAGCGACTCGTCGAGTCGGTCGGCGGCCCGCGCCTCGCGCCCGATCCACGCAGACCAGTCGGGCACTAGGCTGCGCGCTCGAACAGGGCGGCTAGGCCCTGTCCGCCGCCGATGCACATCGTCTCCAGCGCATAGCGCCCTTCGCGCCGGTGCAGCTCGTGCGCCATGTCGGCGAGGATGCGCACGCCGGTCGCGCCGATGGGGTGACCGAGCGAAATGCCCGATCCGTTGACGTTGAGCATGTCGCGCCGCGAATCGTCCTCGCTCCAGCCCCAACCCTTGAGGACGGCGAGCACCTGCGGGGCGAACGCCTCGTTCAGTTCGACGACGTCGATATCGTCCCAGCCCTTGCCGGTACGCGCGAAGAGTCGTTCGGTGGCGGGCACGGGGCCGATGCCCATCCGCGCCGGATCGCAGCCGGCAGCGGCCCAGCCTTCGAACCACAGCAGCGGTTCGAGGCCGAGTTCGGCCAGCTTGTCTTCCGACACGACGAGGCACGCGGCGGCGGCATCGTTCTGCTGGCTGGCATTGCCCGCGGTGACGATCCCGTCCTTCTCGATCGCCCGCAGGCCACCGAGCGTTTCCATCGAGGCATCGGGCCGGAAGCCCTCGTCACGCTCGAAGCGGATCGGGTCTTTCCGGCGTTGCGGCACCTCGACTGGCACGATGTGCCCATCGAACTTGCCCGCTTCCCATGCGGCGGCGGCCTTCCGGTGCGAGGATACCGCGTATTCGTCCGCCGCCTCGCGGCTGATGTCGTAATCCTTCGCGAGGTTTTCCGCCGTCTCGATCATGCCCGAGATGACGCCGAACCGCTCGATCGGCTGGCTCATCAGCCGTCCGCGCGTCAGCCGATCCCACAGCGCCATGTCGCCCATCTTCGCGCCGTGGCGGGCCTTGGTGGTGTAATGCTCGACATTGGACATCGACTCGACGCCGCCCGCCAGCACGCAGTCGGCCGCGCCGGTCTGCACCATCATCGCCGCTTCGATCACCGCCTGCAGGCCTGAGCCGCAGCGCCGGTCGAGCTGGAAGCCGGGCGTCTCGATCGGCATGTCGGCGGCGAGCCAGGCCCAGCGGCCGATCGCGGGCGCTTCGCCGCTGCCGTACCCTTGCGCAAAGACCACGTCGTCGACTCGCGAGGGATCGACGCCGGAGCGTTCGACCAGCGCCTTGATGATGATCGCGGCGAGCGGCCCTGCCTCCAGCGGGGTCAGCGTGCCGAGGAACCGCCCCACGGGCGTGCGGAGCGGCGAGACGATCGCGGCGCGGCGCAGCTGAGCCATCAGGCCTGCGCCCCGGCGGCGAAGTTCCGCAGCATGTTCTTGGCGATCACCAGCTGCATGATCTGGCTGGTGCCTTCGTAGATCGTGTAGATCCGGCTGTCGCGATAGAACCGCTCCGCCTCGTATTCGGCGAGGTAGCCCGCGCCGCCGTGGATCTGCACGCAGCGGTCGGCCACGCGGTTGCACATTTCGGAGGCGAACAGCTTGGTGCAGGCGGCGGGCAGCAGCGAAGGCTCGCCCGCGTCGACCTTGGCGGTGGCATCCTTGAGCATGCACTCGGCGGCGTAGATCTCCGCTTCGCTGTCCGCCAGCATCGCCTGGATCAGCTGGAACTGATTGATCGGCTCGCCGAAGGCCTTGCGGTCCTGGGCGTAGCGCATCGCGGTATCGAGGATACGCCGCGCATAGCCCGCACTCGCCGCCGCGACGGACAAGCGCCCGTTGTCGAGGCTCATCATCGCGGTGCGGAAGCCCTTGCCTTCCTCCCCGCCAAGCAGCGCATCGCCATCGACGCGAACGTCGTCGAAATAGATGTCGGCGATCTGGCTGCCTTCCTGGCCCATCTTCTTGTCCGGCTTGCTGACCGTGACGCCCGCCTTTTCCATGTCGACGAGGAAGGCGGAGACATGCGCGTTCTTGGGCAGCGCTTCCTTGCTCGTGCGCGCCATGATCAGGCCCAGCTTCGCGAAGGGCGCGTTGGTGATGTAGCGTTTGGAGCCGTTGAGGATATAGCCGTTGCCGTCCTTCACCGCGGTAGTCTGCATCGCGGCGGAGTCCGATCCGCTGCCCGGCTCGGTCAGCCCGAAACACGCGATCTCGCCCGCGGCGAGGCGCGGCAGCCATTCGGCCTTCTGTTCTTCGGTCCCGGCGTTCTTGAGCGCGGTGCACACCATGCCGAGGTTGATCGAGGTGATCGAACGGTAGGCGGGCAGTGCGTAGGAGAGGACGCGGATCGTCTCGACATATTGCGAGGTATTCATCCCCGCGCCGCCGTATTCCTCGGGCATGGTCAGGCCGAACAGGCCCATTTCACGCATCTCGTCGAGGATCTCCTCGGGAATCGCGTTCGCTTCGATCACGTCCTTCTCGGCAGGGATCAGCCGCTCCTGGATGTAGCGTTTGAGCTGCTCGATGAATTGTTCGAAGGTGTCTGCGTCCATTCCCGACATGCGTAGTATTCCTCTCCCTTGGTTCGCGTGCGATCCGGGCGGGCGCGTTGCTCGCTCCGCCCGGAAGCCGCTCAGTTTTCGGTGCCCATGTTCTCGAGCTCGGCCTGGATGTCGGCCGCCGCGGCTTCGGCCGCTTCGGCATCGCTCTGCATCCGCTCGCGCTCGCTGGCGACGCGTTCCTCGTCGGTCTGGGTTTCGACCGGGGCGGGGGCCGGCATGGGCTCGGGCGAGGCAAGCTCGTCGTCCTCGATCGGCTCTTCGTTGACGTCGCTCAGCGCTTCGTCGGCCATGATCTCGACATCCTCGGCCACGACCTCGTCGCTCGCGTCGTCGGAATCGCCACACGCGGCGAGGGACAGGGCGCCGAGCGTGATCGCCCCCGCCAATCCGGTTCGAATTGTGAATTTCATCTGCGCATACTCCAATGGAAAAATTGCGGGCTACCGGCGATTTCGCACCACCCGCGCGGCGCCGAATTAAGCAGAGGATGACCCGCGGGCAAAGGGAAATCCCCTGAGCCGAGCATGCCGGAGGGTTAGCCGAGTGTTTACCATTATGCATTAGTCATCCCGCCCATGGCCCATGTTCACGACCTTTCCGACCATCCGATCCGCAACCGTCCGGCGCCGGGGCGGCCATCGATGCTGCTCGCAGGCCTTGTTGCCGTAGCGGCGATCGCGCTGATCCCGATTGCAGCGCTGATGGCGCAGTCGGGCGGCGCGGCCTTCACCGTCGTCGAAACCAATCGCCGCTATGCCAGCCTGCAGGCGGCGGTCGACGCGATCGGCCAAGGCGAGGGGAGCATCGCCATCGCGCCGGGCACCTATCGCCAATGCGCCGTACAGGGTGCCGGGCGGATCGCTTACCTGGCGAGCGAGCCGGGCCGGGTCGAGTTCACCGGCACCGCGTGCGAGGGCAAGGCGGCCCTCGTCCTGCGCGGTGAAGAGGCCAGCGTTTCGGGGATTGTCTTCAGCAATATCGCGGTCGACGATGGCAATGGCGCGGGCATCCGGTTCGAGGCGGGCAAGCTGACCGTCGCCAATAGCTGGTTCCGCAACAGCCAGCAGGGCATCCTGACTGCCGGTGGCCCGATGATGCGCCTCGTGGTCGACAAGTCCACCTTCACCGCGTTGGGCACGTGCGAGAATTCGGGCGGCTGCGCACATTCGATCTACACCGGCGATATCGGCCATTTCCGGCTGACCCGCAGCCGGTTCGAGCAGGGCACAGGCGGTCACTACGTGAAATCGCGCGCCGCCCGGGTCGAGATCGCTGCGTCCAGCTTCGACGATTCGAACGGCCGGGCGACCAATTACATGATCGACCTGCCCGCCGGTGCGCGCGGCCAGATCACCAACAACTGGTTCGTGCAGGGGCGCGACAAGGAGAATTACTCCGCCTTCATCGCGGTGGGAGCGGAGGACCAGCTCCACAGCTCCGACGGGCTGACCATTGCCGGCAACGATGCCCGCTTCGTGCCCGAACTTTCGCGCGAATCGACCTTCGTCGCGGACTGGACCGGGGCGCAGCTGCGCATCGCCGACAACCGCCTTGCAAGCGGGCTCAAATCCTTCGAGCGCCGCTGAGCCGATTTGCGGATTGTCAGTTCTGCGGCTTCACGCTGAAGCCGGGAGCATAGGTCACCTCGCCTTTCGGGCGGGGCCCGTCGCCCAGCATCCGGACCTGGAAAAACTCGGGCTGCACGTCGCGCAGGATCAGCTCCGGATCGGGCCGGAAACCATATCGCTCGTAAAGCCCGGGTTCGCCCAGCAGGACGATGCCTTCGGCGCCCAGCTCGCGCATCCGCTCGATCCCCGCTTCCGCCAGCTGCGAACCGATTCCGGCGCGCTGGCGCGTGGGCATCACCGAAACCGGACCGGCCGCGTACCAGTTGCCGGTCCCGTCGGAAATGCGAACCGGCGAGAAGGCGATATGCCCGATGATCGCCTCGTCCATGTTGGTTGAGACCAGCGACAGGCTCAGGTCGCCGCTGGCGCGCAGGGCATTGACGATTTCGTGCTCGTTACCGTCCGATCGGTCGGCCTTGGCGAAGGCGGCGCGGGTCAGCGCGCAAATCGCCGGGATATCGGCCTCGCGCTCTTCGCGAATTGTCAGCTTCCTCATGGCAGGAGATGGCCGGACCGGTCCCGCTTCGTGGCAAGATAGCGCTCGTTGTGAGGATTGATACCCGTGCTCAAGGGGACCCTTTCGACGATGTCTATTCCCAGTTGCTGCAGCGCGGTAAGCTTCGCCGGGTTGTTCGTCAGCAAGCGAATTCTGGGAATCCCCAAAAGTGAGAGCATCCGTCCCGCAATGGGAAAGTCCCTCGATTCGTCGGGCAGGCCGAGCCGCTGGTTGGCCTCGACCGTGTCGTGCCCCTGTTCCTGCAACTGGTAGGCGCGCAGCTTGTTGACCAGCCCGATTCCGCGCCCTTCCTGCCGCAGGTAGAGCACCACCCCGTAGCCGCCCGCCTCCGCCTCGTGGGCGAAGGCGTGCAGCGCCGCGTCGAGCTGCGGGCCGCAATCGCACTTGAGGCTGCCGAAGACGTCGCCGGTAAGGCATTCCGAATGCACCCGCACCAGCGGCACGCGATCCGCACTCTGTTGCCCGATGATGAGCGCGGCATGTTCGCGCAGATCGGCGGGCGAGCGGAAGATCGCGATCTGTGCATCGCTCGCCGCAGCGGTGGGCAGGCGCGTGCGGGCCGCGATCCGCAGGTGTTCGGGCGCGGAGAACGCCGCGAGGTCGCCGGTGCTCACGGCGACTGGCGTATCGTCCACGTCGGGGTCGATCAGGAATGCCGGCAGGATCCCTGCGCGCCGGGCCATGTCGAGCGCGCTGGCGGGCCAGTCGTCCGCGGGCAGGGGCAGGGCGCGAAACGGACCCTTCATCGGATGACTGAGGTCGAGCGCCGGATCGGCCACCGCGCGCGCCAGATCGAGCGCGAAGGCTTCGCCGCCCTCGATCAGCACCGGCGCATGAGGAACTGCGGCATCGCGCTGGTTGGCGAGCTTGAGGGTCTGCGCGCGCGCGGCCGAGATCAGCATGCGCGCCGCCGATGCGTCGGGCTCCGCCGCCGTCTCTACCGGCAGCAGCACCGGGCCCTGATCGACCCGGATCGGCCAGCCATGGCGCAGGGCGTCGATCGCCTGGGCAAGTGCCCTCGCACTGCCGCCGGAAGCGGGCTCGCTCAGAGGTCGAACTCCGTCGTCAGCGGCACGTGGTCCGATGGGCGCTCCCAGCCTCGCGCTTCTTCGAGGATGGAGTGGCCGGTCGCCTGCTTCGCCAGTTCGGGGCTGGCCCACATGTGGTCGAGGCGGCGGCCCTTGTCGTTGGTCTGCCAGTTCGGATTGCGATAGCTCCACCAGCTGTAATACCGCTCCGGCGCAGGCACGTGCTCGCGGCCGATATCGGTCCAGCCGTGCGCGTCCATGAAGCGCTGCAGCGCCTCGACCTCGACTGGCGTGTGGCTGACCACTTTCAGCAGCTGCTTGTGGCTCCACACGTCGCTTTCGAGCGGGGCGATGTTGAAATCGCCCACGATCAGCGTGGGCTGCTCGACCTTTTCGGCCCAGCGCGTCATGCGTTCGAGGAAGTCGAGCTTCTGGCCGAACTTCGCGTTCACCTCGCGGTCGGGGACGTCGCCGCCTGCGGGCACGTACACATTCTCGATCACCATGCCCTGATGCGCGGGATCGGTCAGCTGCACGCCGATATGGCGCGCCTCGCCGTTATCCTGCCAGTCGTGGCGGGAGAATTCCTCGAACGGCAGGCGGCTGACGGTGGCGACGCCGTGGTAGCCCTTCTGGCCGTGGATCGCGATATGCTCATACCCGAGTTCGCGGAACGCCTTGGCGGGGAAGGCCTCCTCGACGCACTTGATCTCCTGCAGGCACAGCACATCGGGTGCGTGGGCGTTCAGGAACTGCTCGACAAGCGGCATCCGCAGGCGGACGGAATTGATATTCCAGGTGGTGACAGAAACCATGCGGGGGGACTTAGGCGCGGGCTCGGGCGCCCGCAAGCCGCACGAATGGCGATCGCTGCGGTCGCACGCTTGTCTCATTCCTGCGCGAGGGGCATGGGAACGCCGATCCGGTTATTTGTTCGAGGGAGCCTGCCATGATCCGTCTTTTCGCCCGCCCGCAACAGCGGCGCTGGGCCGCACCTGCAGTTGCCGCGCTGGCCATGCTTCCGCTGGCGGCGTGCACCTCGACCACCAATTACTACGGCACAGAGCCTTCCGCGCAGACCGCTCCCCCGGTTGCGCAAGGGACGGCGAAGAACGTGATCCTGTTCGTCGGCGACGGGATGGGCATTTCCACGATCACCGCTGCACGCATTCTCGACGGACAGCAGAAGGGCCAGCAGGGCGAGGAAAATTCGCTCAGCTTTGAAGAGTTCGACAATGTGGCGCTGGTCAAGACCTACAACACCGATGCGCAGGTCGCCGACAGTGCGGGTACCGCGTCCGCTCTCAATACCGGCAGGAAGACGCGCATCGGCGTGATCAACACCGCGCCCGACGTGCCGCGGGGCGATTGCGCCGCGTCGCTGGGCCACGGGATGGAGACGATTGCGGAGCAGGCCCATGCCCGCGGCAAGGCGGTAGGGATCGTCAGCACCGCGCGCCTGACCCACGCGACTCCAGCGGCGGTCTATGGCCACAACCCCGATCGCAACTGGGAATCGGATGCCGACATGCCGCAGGCGCGGCAGGCTCTGGGCTGCACCGATTTCGCCCAGCAGCTGGTCGCGTTCCCGTTCGACCTCGCGCTGGGCGGCGGTGCGCGCAAGTTTTTCGGCACCGGCGAGGGCGGCGAACGGAGCGATCCTGCGGCCAACCTGCCGCGCGCATGGGCGGCGCGCACGGGCGGCACCTTCGTGACGGATGCCGAGGCAATGCGGAAGGCGCCGCTCGACAAGCCGGTGCTGGGGCTCTTCTCGCCCAGCCACATGACCTACCAGCTCGACCGGACGGCGGGGACGAGTGAGCCGACCCTGACCGAGATGACTGCCGAATCGATTCGCCGCCTCTCCGGCGATGCGCAAGGCTACTACCTGATGGTGGAAGGCGGCCGGATCGATCACGGCCACCACGCGGGCAAGGCGGGCTACGCGCTGGAGGAGACGATCGAACTCGCCCGCGCGATCCAGTACGCGGTCGACAATACCGACCCGGACGAAACGCTGATCCTGGTAACCGCGGATCACAGCCACGTCTTCACGATCGCGGGCTATCCCAAGCGCGGCAATCCGATTCTCGGCCTGGTCCATCCGCCCGCAAGCGGGGACGAGGATCATCCCGGCGCGGCGAATGACGAAGCGGTGATCGCAGGCGACGGGCAGCCGTACACCACGCTCGGCTATGCCAACGGCCCGGGCGCGGTGAAGGGCGCGCGCGGCGAACCGGAAACGGGCGCGCAGGCGCAGCAGCAGTCGCTCGTCCCGCTCGGCTCGGAAACCCATGGGGGCGAGGATGTCGCGCTGTTCGGCACCGGTCCGGGCGCCCAGCGGGTGCGCGGGGTGATCGAACAGAACCGCGTTTACGCGATCATGCGCGCGGCCTTCGGCTGGGACGACTGATTTTCCTTCGCTCGCGGTGAGTGCGCTGATGCGCACCACCTCCGCGGGGTCGACCTGACGGTCGGCGGCCGGTCGGCCTTGCCCTTGCCTCCGATGCCTCCGGCTCGCGACTGGACCTGGTTCGCCAAGGCGGCGCGGGCCGCTGTCGCTTGCGCGGCCGGCGCTGCGGACGCAGAAAACCCCCGCGCCGGGGGCTGTGGCACGGGGGTTCCTTACGAGCGTTCGTCACGCTTGCTACAAGGCCGCACTAGAAGTGAACCGCGGGGCAACAGGGGGGAAACCCGCTGGTTCGATCGGCCTTGTGAAATTCAATCTAGGGACGTCCGCCTTGCCTGCAAATGAACGCGACCGGGCATTCGACCGCACATATGGGGCATTGGTCGACGAACGGTTTAGCCCGGTCGACGGGATGCGCGGCGCGGGTCCTTGTAGGTGAACGTCGAGTCGCTGACCGACACGCCGTAGCGCTGGTTTTCCAGCCGCACGGTGGTGCGGTTGTTCTGCGCATCGAGTGCCACCCAGTTGGTCAGCTCCCAGCCGCCCGGGGCACTCCCGCTGCGCACGAAAATCAGCGTGATGGTGCCGTATTCGGGCTTCTTGGGATCCTTGACCTCGACCGACAGCACGTTGGGATTGCCGGTATTGCGTAGCTTCCCGTACTTTTTCACGTCGCGATTGGGATCGAGCAGCGCGCCCAGCGGCGAATTGCTGATCGGCCAGCGCTCCACCTGGTTGACCTCGTAATCGACCATGGTGAGCGTCTTGCCGTTCGACACCACCAGCAGCGGCACGCCGCCCCCGTATTCGAAGCGGATCTTGCCGGGACGCTTCAGCGTCATCTTCCCGCGGACCGTCTGGCCCTTGCGGTCGGTCTGCGTGAAATCGGCGCGCATCGTCTCGATCCCGCGCAATGCGGCAACCGCATTGTCGAGCGTGCCCGCCGACTGCGCAAGCGCAGGCGTGGCGAGCGTGAAGGTGGCCGCGACGGGCGCGGCCCCAATCAGGGCGATGCTGGCAAGCCCGGCGAGCGGGCGGCGATAGATCTTGTTCTTGGTCATCATGCGGCTTCCGTAATCGTTTCGGAGTGAACCGCGCGTGAGCGACACGGGTTCCGCGCCGCCATCCAAATAGGATGCCTTACTTGATCTTCGCTTCCTTGAACTCGACGTGCTTGCGCACGACCGGATCGTACTTGCGGAAGGTCATCTTCTCGGTGATGTTCCGCGGATTCTTCTTCGTCACGTAGTAGAAGCCGGTGTCCGCGGTCGACACGAGCTTGATCTTGACGGTCGTCGGCTTCGCCATAACTCAATCCTGCCAGTTCAAAGACCCGGCCATCGGTGGTTCGCTCCGGCGGAGCTAACGATGTGCAGCGGGTGAAAAAACAACAGGCGGCGCACACGGCACCGCCCGATCGCAGGCGCTATTGGCCGTGAGCGGTGGAAAAGTCAAGCAACGAGTCGCCCTACCAGTCGCTGCGGCTAGGCTTGCCGCGATTGGCCTTCACCTGCCCGCGCTCCTTCTTGTGCTTGAGGCGCTGGGTCTTGCCGACGCGGTTAAGCCGGGTCTTCGCGCGTTTCTTGGGCCTGCGATGCGCCTCGCGCAGCAGGTCCTCCAGCTTTTCGCGCGCCAGCCCCCGATTCGCTTCCTGCGTCCGATGCTCGCGCGCGACGATCAGGATGTCGCCACTGTCGGTAAGGCGGCTGCCCGCAACCTCGCCCAGCCGCCGGAAGGCGAAGGGTGAGAGGCGCAGCTTGTAGGCGTTGACGCGCAGCTGCACCTCGGTGGCGACCTTGTTGGCGTTTTGCCCGCCCGGGCCCGAGCCCGCGACGAATCGCTCCTCCGCGAGAGCGTGGGCCCGCGCGATCAGGTCGTCAGGCAGCATCGCCTGCATCCGGCGCGGCGGCGGCCTCCATTTCGAAACCGAGCGCCACGAAATCGGCAGGCAGCGGGCTCGTGGCGGCGATGTCGGTCTTGCCCTCGCGCGCCACGGTGATCGCGCTGGCGTGGAGCATCGTACGCGGCGCGCCTTCGCGGCTGCCGTAGACCGGGTCGCCCAGCAGGGCGATGCCGATCCCGCTCGCCGCGTGGACGCGAATCTGGTGCGTGCGCCCGGTCGCGGGCCGGAATTCGACGAGCGCGCGGCCGTCATGCTCGGCCACGACGCGCCACTCGGTGACGGACGGCTTGCCCTTCTTCGCGGGAATCATCCGCCAGCCCTTTTCGGCGCTGCTGATCTTGGAAAGCGCGAGCTCGATTCGCCCCTCGCGCTCTTCCGGCACTCCTGCCAGCACTCCGTAATAGACCTTGGTCACCTGCTGCGCCTCGAACGCGGCGGCAAAGCGCTTGTGCGCCTTGGGATTGCGCGCGAGCAGCAGGCAGCCGCTGGTATCGGTGTCGAGCCGGTGGACCGGCAGCGGGCGGCGCTGGAAGCCGAGCTTGAGCGAATCGAGATGATCCTCGAGGCACTCGCCGCCCTTGCGCGGCCGGTCGATCGGCAGGCCGGCCGGCTTGTCGATCACCAGCGCTTCGCCGTCTTCGTATAAAATCGGGATGTTCATATTGGTCCTGTCAGACGAGGCGGGCGGGCATCAGCCCGCGCAGGGCGTTGCCGAGGAAGAAGCCTTCGGCGAGGTCGTCGAGCGTCAGTTCGCCTTCGACGGCGCGGCCCTCCGCGAGAAGGGATGCGAGAAACACGCCCGGCAACAGGCCGAGTCGCGCCGCGGGGGTAATCAGTGTGCCGTCGCGTTCCACGAACAGGCTCGTCCAGCTGCCTTCGGTGACGAGCCCGTCGTCGCGTACCAGCAGCGCCTCGTGCGCGTCCAGCTCGTGCGCCGCGGCCAGCGCATCGGCATAGAAGCCGCGATCGGTGGTCTTGTGGTGCAGCCGCCAGTCGCCCGGATCGACGGGCAGGGGCAGCGCGATGCAGTCGAGTGGTTGTTCGGCGGGTTGGGGGAGCGGCGCGACCTCGATCGCGGTGGTGCCGGAGCGCGCACAGGTGAGCCGTACTTTCGCGCCCTCGCTCAGTTCGAAACACAGTGCCTGGATCTGGTTGCGCGCCGCATGCCGGTCGAACGCGAAGCCGAGCGTGAGCGCGCTGGCCGAAAGCCGCGCGAGATGCCCTTCGAGCAGCGGGATACCCTCTTCCGGGTCGAAGCGCATCGTCTCGATCAGGTCGAAGGCGGGCGCGCGGCATTCGGCACTGCTGGCGCGCGCAAAGCCCGCCTTGATCTGTGCCTCGCGCCACTCGGAGAGCGGTTCGCTATCGGCGACGATCCCGGCGCCCACGCCCAGCACCGCAGTGCCATGGCCATTCTCGACCGGGGTCAGCCGCAGCGTGCGAATCGCGACGTTGAAGCTGCCCGCGCCGTCGGGGCCGAAGGCACCGATCGCGCCGCAATAGGGTCCGCGTGCATCACGCTCGAGCTGATCGAGCAGTTCCATCGCGCGGATCTTGGGCGCGCCGGTGATCGAACCGCAGGGGAACAGCGCGCGCACGATATCGGCCAGCCCGGTCTCGGGCTGAAGCTCCGCGCGCACCGTGCTGACCATCTGGTGCACGGTGGGGAAGCTCTCAATCGCGAAAGGATCGTCCACCCGCACCGATCCGGCTTCGGCCACGCGCGCCATGTCGTTGCGCATCAGGTCGACGATCATCAGGTTTTCGGCCCGGTCCTTCTCCGACGCGGCCAGCTCGCGCGCCGCCGCGTCGTCCGCCGCCGGATCGGCGTGGCGCGGGCGCGTGCCCTTCATCGGGCGGGCGGAAATCGTATCCCCGGCAATCTCGAAGAACAGTTCGGGCGACAGGCTCACCAGCGCATGGCTGCCGTCCCACACCACGCCGCCGTGCCCCGCATCCGATGCCTTGCGCAGGTTGGCATAGAGCGCCAGCGGCTCGCCCCGGAAAGCGCCTGTCAGCGGCAGGGTGAGATTGGCCTGGTAAACCTCGCCCGAAGCGATTCGCTGCTGCAGTTCGGCAAAGCGTTGCTGCCAGGTGCCCAGCGAGATCGCGGGCTCCAGCGGGCCGAGGCTCGCCGCGCCCGGCGCGCGCTCGGCCAGCCATGCGTCCACCTCGTCCGCCGGGATCGTGCGCTCGCTCTCGAACAGGCCGAGCCATACCAGCGGGCCCGCCGCGCCTGTCCGGGCATCGGCCAGCGCGCGCAGCTTCGGCTCCAGCGCCAGCCCCGCCTCGTAGGCGAGGTAACCTGCCAGCACGCCGCCGTGCTTCGCCTGCGCCGATTCGGCCTGCGCTAGGGTTTCGGCCACGTCGTCAGGGCGCAGCGCCCGGAACACCTCGCGCGGCGATTCGAACAGGCGCGCACCGCCCTGCGATTCGCCGCGCGCGTCGTCGAGCAGGATGAAAGGGTCCGCCTGTGCCATCGTCCCCCCGCTCTATCGAAGGGCGCACGAATTGGAACCACCTTGACGGGTCAGGGGCGCGATGCGCAGATCGGACACGGTCGGACGAAGCGAGGAGTGACGCGGGCGTGAGCGCGATTTTTCTGGGACGCAACGCGTCGGGCGAGGCGCAGGAGCTGCTTCCCAGCCGCGCCAACCGACACGGACTGGTCGCGGGTGCGACGGGGACCGGCAAGACCGTGACGCTACAGGGCCTCGCCGAAAGCTTCTCCGCGCAGGGCGTGCCGGTGTTCGTGGCCGACGTGAAGGGCGATCTCGCCGGGCTCGCGGTGCCGGGCTCGTCCAAGTTCAAGCATGCCGACAAGCTGGAAGGCCGCGCGGCGGAGCTGGGCATGGACGACTATGCCTATGCCGATTTCCCGGTGATCTTCTGGGATCTGTTCGGGGAGCAGGGGCACCCGGTCCGCACCACGGTTTCCGAAATGGGCCCGCTGCTGCTCGCGCGCCTGCTCGACCTGAACGAAACGCAGGAAGGCGTGCTGCAGATCGTCTTCCGCTATGCCGACGATAACGGCCTGCTGCTGCTCGACTTTGCGGACCTGCGCAGCCTGCTCGCCTTCGCCGGTGACAACACCGACACCGTATCGGGCGAATATGGCCGCATCACAAAGGCTTCCGTCGGCGCGATCCAGCGCGCGCTGCTCACGTTCGAGAGCCAGGGGGCGGACCGTTTCTTCGGCGAGCCCGCGCTCGAAATCGACGACCTGTTCCGCGTCGATGCGCACGGGCGCGGCTTCATCAGCATCCTCGCCGCGGACAGGCTGATGCGCAGCCCGAAGCTCTACGCGACCTACCTGTTCTGGCTGCTCGCGGAGCTGTTCGAAACGCTGCCCGAAGTCGGCGACCCGGAGAAGCCGAAGCTCGTCTTCTTCTTCGACGAGGCGCACCTGCTGTTCGACGATACGCCCAAGGCGTTCCGGGATACGATCGAGACGGTGGTGCGCCTGATCCGCTCCAAGGGCGTGGGCGTGTTCTTCGTGACTCAGAACCCGATCGACATTCCCGACGATGTCGCGGGGCAGATCGGCAACCGCGTGCAGCACGCGCTGCGCGCCTTCACCCCGCGCGACCAGAAGGCGATTCGCGCCGCGGCGGACACGTTCCGCACCAATCCGGATCTCGACGTGGCGCAGGCGATCACCGAGCTGAAGGTGGGCGAGGCGCTGGTTTCCACGCTGGGCGAGGATGGCGCGCCCTCGGTGGTGCAGCGCACGCTGATCAAGCCGCCGCGCAGCCGCCTCGGCCCGCTTTCGCCGGGCGAGCGCGCGGTGATCCTCGGCGCGAGCCCGCTGGCGGGCAAGTACGACCACGCGGTCGACCGCGAGAGCGCGGCGGAAGTGATCGCGCAGAAAATCGCCGACGCCGCCGAGACTGCACAGGAGGTGGAGGAGCAGGGCGAGACCGAGGTCCGCAAGCGGGAGCGCAAGAGCACCAGCATCTGGGGCAAGGCGATCTCGCGCGGGAGCAAGGTCGCCGCAGGCTCGGCCGCCGGGATGGCGGCGCGCACGGTGCTCGGCAAGAAATCGCGCGCCAACCCGGTGGCCTCTGGCGTCACCTCGGCGGCGGGTTCGATCGCGACCGATCTGGCCGGGCCGGTCGTCGGCAGCTTCGTGCGTAATCTGGTCGGCGGGCTGATGCGTTAGTATCGCGGTCCCAGCCCGCACCCCCGCCCGGCCAACCCACACAGGATACTATCGATGGGTTGGCCGGGCGGGGGTGTGGGCCGGCCCCGTAGGAATCAGTTCGCCAGTGGCAGGCGTATCTCTGCGCGCAGACCGCCTTGCGCGCGGTTGGCGAGCACCAGCTCGCCGCGATGCTCGCGCACGATTGCGCGGGTGATGGTGAGGCCGAGCCCCGCGCCGCCTGTGTCGCGATTGCGGCTCGCCTCGCCCCGACGGAAGGGTTCGAGCATCGCGGCCATGTCCTCCCGCGCGATGCCGGGGCCCTCGTCTTCCACCGCGATCACCACCACGCCGTCCTGACGCTCCAGCGAGACCTGCGCCGATCCGCCATAGCGCAGCGCGTTCTCGATCAGGTTGCGCAGCGCCCGGCGCAGCCAGGTGACCTGCACCGGCATGACGACGCGCTGCGTCTGCGCGATGGCGACGGGCCGGTCCATGTCCTCGAACTCCTCGACCACACTTTCGACCAGCGCGGCGAGCTGCGTTGCCTCGGGTGGGTCCTTCGCGCGGCCGATCCGCGCCAGCGAGAGGATGTCGTCGAGCGAACGGCGCAGGTCCTCGATCACCTCCGCCATCCGCGCGCGCTGCGTCTCGTCCGGCACGCTCTCGATCCGCACGCGCAGCGCGGCGAGCGGCGTCTTGAGGTCGTGCCCGATCGCGCCGAGCATCACGTCCTTCTCGTCCAGCAGCGCCGCGATCCGCGCTTCGAGCAGGTTGTGCGCGGCGATCAGCCGGCTGACATCCTCCGGCCCTTCGGGTGGCAGGGGTTCGCCTGCGGTCTGCGTGCGCGCGAAATCCTCGACCCGCGCGGTCAGCCGGGCGAGGGGCTGCGTGATTCGCCGCAGCACGAGATAGGTCGCGCCCAGCAGGACGAGGAACAGCAGCACGGTCTGCATCGCGATCAGCCACAGCGCACCCGTCTCGACCGGAGGCCGCACCGCTCGGGCCACGATCCAGCGCGATTCGCCCGGCTGGCGGATGGCGGCGACGAGCAGTTCTCCGTCGTGGCGCAGCAGTCGGGCGCGCAGGCGCGGCCGGCGTTCGGCGGAGCGGGCCACCACCGGGTCTGCGGCGATGGGGCGGCGGGTCGCGACTAGCTCTTCCGGGGCCACCCCCTGCCGCGCCAGGATCTCGCGCAGGCGCGCCTCGGCCGAGGGATCGCGGGCGTCGCCCGGGCGCAGGGGAGATACGTCAGCAACCGTGCCGGAAAGGCGCGGTGGAAGCCTGCGAATCCGCTCGTTCCGCTCCCGCGAGGCAGAGCGGCCCAGATCGATCCGGTCTTCAGGCCTTTCGGTCCGCCGCATCGCGCGGCGGATATCGCGCGGGCCTTCGACACCGCGGTTTGCGGTACGCAGGAGATGGAAGACCGCGGCGTTGGCGGTGGCGACATCGCGCCGTTCCTCGACCGAGCGATAGAGCAGGAAGCCCGACACCGCCTGGCCGACCAGCAGGGTCGCCGCGATGGCGAGCAGGCTCTGGCCCAGAAGGCTGCGGGGCAAAAATCGCACCATCGATCAGCCGGGTACGCGCGTGACGTCGGCCGCGAAGCGATAGCCGCCGCCGCGCACGGTCTGGATGAAATGGGGCTGTTTGCTGTCCTCTTCGATCTTGCGGCGCAGGCGGCTGACCTGGTTGTCGACCGCGCGATCGAACAGGTGCGCCTCGCGCCCTTGCACCATGTCGAGCAGCGAATCGCGATCGAGCACGGCGCGCGGATGGTCGAGAAAGGCGCGCAGCATGCGGAATTCGGCAGTCGAGATCGGGATGACCGTGCCCTGCGGGTCGGTCAGCCGCTGCTTGAGCGGATCGAGCCGCCAGCCTTCGAACGCGTAATGCGCATCCTCGTGGTCCGACTCGGGGGTTGCGCGACCGGCGCGGCGCAGGACCGAACGGATGCGGGCAACCAGCTCGCGCGGCTCGAACGGCTTGGTGACATAGTCGTCGGCCCCGATTTCCAGCCCGACGATCCGGTCGGTCGCCTCGCCCATCGCGGTCAGCAGGATGGTCGGCAGCTTTTGGGATTCGATCAGGTGGCGGGTGAGCGAGAGGCCGTCCTCCCCCGGCATCATGATGTCGACCAGCGCGAGGTCGGCTTTCTTTTCGCGCAGCATGGAGCGCGCGGCGGCCGCGCTTTCGGCTTCCAGCACCACGAACCCCTGACCGACCAGATAGTCGACCAGGGGTTCGCGCAAGGTGCGCTCGTCATCGACGAGCAGGATGGTGACGGCCGTATCGGCTGCGTGCGCGGCCATCGTCATCGGGTTACTGGCCTGCACGCTCGGCGCGGCGCGCTTCGCGGCGCTCGGCCATCTGGGCGCGCATCGCCTCACGCGCGGCTTCTCGTTCGGCCTGGGTTACGGTGCCGTCGCTATTCGCATCGGTGCGGTCGAACCGGGCCAGCGCATGGGCCTGGAACTCCTGCAGCGTCAGGCGACCATCGCCATTGGTGTCGGCCTTGGCCATCATGCCGCCGCCGCGATGCCAGCCGCGCATCCCGCGATGGTGCTTGCCGCGTGCCCGACGTTCGCCCGCTTCGGCGCTCTGTCCGCGTTCGGCCATCCTCTGGGCGCGCCGTTCCTGCCGGGCTTCGCGCGCGGCTTCGCGTTCGGCCTTGCTGATCGCGCCATTGCCGTCGGTGTCGAGGCGGGCGATCCGCTGTTCGCGGCGCAGCTCACGGTCGGCGAGATCGAGCACGCCGTCGCTGTTCATGTCCATGCGCTGGAAGCGCTCGGCGGCCTTCTGGGAGACTTCGGCGCGGGTCATCGGGCCGGGGTTGCGGTCGCCGGGTTGGGCCAGCGCGGCGGTGCCTGCCAGCAGCGAAATGCCTGCAAGGGCGAGAATGGGGGTTTTCATAGGGGTGCTCCTGTTGGTGGAAGAGCTGCGAGACGGGCAGGGGGGGGGGGGGAGATCGGAAACCCGCCTCGCAGCTCATGACACCTCTTCTACCCGCGCATTGTCGCGCCGGTTTGCCACGAACCGGCCGCTTTGTAACGAATTGTCGCAGGATCGGTGCCCCGTTCACCCGAGTGCAATGGAGCGGCGCAAGGCGGCGGTATCGCGTCGCGGCGCGGCTCTCGCAGGCGCGCTCAGCGCGGGCGGTGCTGCGTGCCTTCGCCAGCAGTGATGAACAGCGCAATCGCCTCTGCCTCGACATCGGCGGTGTGCCACACGCCGGGATCGTTGATTGCGTAGTCCCCAGCCGTCAGCGCGATCCGCTCGATCCGTCCGCCGGGAAATTCCTGGGTCAGCACGATCGTGCCCGCCGTGCACACCACCACTTCGTGCCCGCGCGGGTGCATTTCCCAGCTGTCCCAGCTCTCGGCGAAGGAATGTAGCGAGACCAGCCTGCCCTCCGCGCCATCGGCGGCGGTGCGCTGCGCATAATCCTCGTACCAGTCCATCCCGGTTAAGGGCGGCTGCGCCTGCGCACTCGCCCCCAAGCCGAGGTGGACCGGATTTTCGGACAGGTTTCGCGCCCTAGCCATCCGCCAGGGCCATGCAGAAGGCATTGAGCTTGTTGCCGTCGCGGTCGCGGAAATAGGCCGCGTAGAACACCAGTCCGTTCTCGTCCGCATCGCCTCGCGGGCCGGGCGCGCCCTCGTCGGTGCCGCCATTGGCCAGCGCGATCTCGTGCAGGCGGCGGACCTGTTGCTTATCCTTCGCCTCGAAGGCGACCATCGTGCCGTTGCCGACGGTCGCCTCGTTCCCGTCGTAGGGCTTGGTCAGCGCGATACCTGCCGCGCCGCCGGGCTCGCCCCACGCGATGTAGCTGTCGAAGTCCATCATCCGCCCCACGCCCATCTCCTTGGCGATGGCATCGTAGAAGGGCGCATTGCCCTGCAGGTCGTTGGTGCCCAGCGTAACGTAACCGATCATTGAACCGTCTCCCGAATCGCGAATGCCGCGACAGGAACATTACGAGAACGCTTGCGCGCCTGCAAGCGGCATTCAGAGCGGCTGGGTATGCCGCTCCAGCCAGTCTGCCGCCCGCTCGTCACCGGTTTCGGCGACCCGCGAGCCGAGGATTTCGCGGCAGCAGGCGTGATAGTGGTCGACCCAGTCGCGTTCCTCGGGCGTCAGCAGGTCGACGTCGATCAGCGTGCGGTCGATCGGCACCCAGGTCAGGTTCTCGAACCCGAACCACGTTCCCTCGTCCGCGTTCTCGATCGTGCGCTCCTCGATCAGGACGAGGTTCTCGATCCGGATGCCGTATTCGCCCGCCTTGTAGTAGCCGGGCTCGTTCGAGCAGATCATGCCCGCGGCGAGCGGCTCCATCGTGCCGCCCTGCGATCCGGTGGTCTTGGCGATCCGCTGCGGGCCCTCGTGCACGCCCAGCGCGCTGCCGACGCCGTGGCCGGTGCCGTGCGCATAGTCGCAGCCCGCTTCCCACAGGTGCATGCGCGCCATCGTGTCGAGCTGGCCGCCGGTGGTGCCCTCGGGGAAGACCGCGCGTGCGATCGAGATGTGGCCCTTGAGCACGCGGGTGAAGCGGTCTTTCATTTCCGCGCTCGGCGCAGCCTTGCCATCGGCGCTGCCGACCCACACGGTGCGCGTGATGTCGGTCGTGCCCGCGCGTTCCTCGCCGATATACTGGCCGCCCGAATCGCACAGGAAGATGCTGCCCGGCGGGATCTCGATGTTGCTGTCTTCATCGACCTTGTAGTGCGGCAGCGCGGCGTGGCCCGCGGCGGCCGAGATGGTGTCGAACGAGGTATCCTTCAGCCCACCGTCCACGCTGCGGAATTCGAGCAGCTTGGCTGCCGCGGCAAGTTCGTCGACCTCGCCCGTGGGGGCCTCGGCCTCGATCCAGGCGAGGAAGCGGGAGACTGCCGCGCCGTCGCGCGCCTGCGCGTCGCGGTGGCCGTCGATCTCCGCCTCGTTCTTGATCGCGCGCGGCAAAATGGTGGGGTCGCGCGTCTCGACCACTTTCGCGCCGCCCTCTTCGAGCGCCTGCGCAATGGCGGCGACGCCGTATTCGGGGTCGAGCGCGATGCGCTTGCCTTCGAACGCGCCCAGCGCACCCTCGAACTCACTGCGCGGACGGATGGTGACCGCATTGCCGAGGTGCTGCTTGAGTTCGGGCCCGACCTTGTTCTCGTCGATGAACAGCTGCGCCGTGCCGTCCTGCTGGACCAGCGCGAAGGCCATCGTCACGGGCGTGTGCGCGATGTCGCCGCCGCGGATGTTGAACGCCCAGCCGACCGAATCGAGCGCGCTCAGCACCACGCCATCGAGCTTCTCCTCGCCCAGCCAGTCGGCGATCGCGGCGCGCTTTTCCTGCGCGTTGCGGCCGGCATGCGTGTCCGTATGGACGCGCGCCTCGGCATCGCTCTGTTCGGGCTGGTCTGCCCACACGGCGTCGATCGGGTTGCCATCGACCGGGACCAACTTGGCGCCGACCTTTTCCAGCGCCGCAGTGGTGGAGCGGACCCAGCCTGGGGTGGCGAGCCACGCGTCGTAGCCGACCTGTGCGCCCTCAGCGACATTCGCGGCGAGCCAGTTCGCCGGATTGTCCCTGGGCACGCCGCGATATTCGAACAGGCGTTCTTCCACCTGGTCGCGCACCTGCACGGTATAGCGCCCGTCGACGAAGATCGCCGCCTTGTCGGCCAACACCACCGCGCTGCCGGCAGAGCCGCCGAACCCGGTCAGCCAGCGCAGCCGCTGTGCATCCTCGCCGACATATTCGCTCATGTGCGCATCGGCGATCGGAACGACGAAACCGTCCAGACCCCGCCGCTTGAGTTCCTCGCGCAGGGCGGAAAGGCGGGCTTCGTGGGTCTGCATCAGCATTTTATCGATCCTGTGGTTCTTGTGTCTGGCTCTGCCCCCGATCTGGGGTCATACCCCAGCAACGCAAGGCTTTCAAAGCCGGGTGCCATCGCGCAGAGGGGGACATAGACCAATGAGCAAGCTTTTCACCGCCGCAATCGCCTTGACCGCATTCACTTTGCCGGTCGGCGCAGTGGCCCAATCCGATGGAGCCGATACCAGCGTGAGCAATTCCGAAAGTGATGTGCCTGTTTCCCCTCCCGTCGCCGAGAAGCGCGATTACAGCTTCACCACCCACGGGATCACCCTCACCGATCCCTATCACTGGCTGAAGGACCCATCCTACCCCACCGTCGATGACGAGGACGTGCTTGCCTACGTCAAGGCGGAGAATGCGTGGTTCGAGGCGCAGATGGCGCCGCACCAGGCGCTGGTGGACGAACTGTTCGAGGAGATGAAGGGCCGCATCAAGGAAGACGATTCCACGGTGCCGCAGAAGGATGGCGACTGGCTCTACTGGTCCGAATTCGAAGAGGGCAAGGAATACCGCCTGCACTACCGCAAGCCGGTGGGCGGAGGCGAGCCGCAGGTGCTGCTGGATGAGAACCAGCTGGCCGAGGGCAAGGACTATTTCCGCCTCGGCGCGTTCTCGGTCAGCAAGGACGGACGCTTCCTCGCCTACTCGTCGGACGATAACGGGTCCGAGCGGTACACCGCGCGGATCAAGGATCTTGCGACGGGTGAACTCCTGCCCGACGAACTGACCAACCTGCGCGGCGGACTCACCTGGGTCGCGAACGACAGCGCGCTCGTCTACGGCCCGTCGACCGAAGAATGGCGCACGCTCGAGGCCAAGCTCCACGTGATCGGCGCGCCGGTTGCCAGCGACGTGACGCTCTACAAGGAAGCGGATGAAAGCTTCGGCGTCGGCACCGGGCTGACCGCGCAGGAAGACTGGCTCGTCATCGCCACGGGCGACAACGAGACGAGCGAAATCCGGCTCGTCAGCGCCGACAACCCGACCGGCGATCAGATCCTGGTCAAGCCGCGCCAGAAGGGCGTGGAGTATGATGTCGACGTGCGGGACGGCACGCTGTTCATCCACACCAACGATAATCACATCAACTTCCGCCTGGCGACCGCGCCCTTGGCCAATCCGGGCGAATGGACCACGCTGATCGAAGGCTCGGACGATTTCTACCTGACCGATTTCGAGCTGTTCAAGGATTTCTACGTCACCGAAGGGCGGCTCGCCGGGCTCGATCAGGTGCAGCTGCGTGCCTACGACGACGCAGACGATATGACCCCGATTCGCTTCCCCGAGGCGAGCTTCGTTGCGGGGCTCTCGAACAACCCCGAATACGACATGCAGAAACTGCGCCTGTCGTACCAGAGCATGGTCACGCCGGGATCGGTCTACGATTACGACGTGAAGACGGGCGCGCTCGAACTCCTGAAACAGCAGGAAATCCCCAGCGGCTACGACGCGACCCAGTACAAGACCGAGCGGCTGACGATCACCGCGCGCGACGGCACGCAGGTGCCGGTCAGCGTGGTGATGCGCAAGGATCGCCCGGCAGGGGCGGGCCCGCTGCACCTCTACGCCTATGGCGCCTATGGTTACGCGGTGCCGCCGGGCTTCTCGACCAGCCGGCTGAGCCTCGTCGATCGCGGCATGGCCTATGCCATCGCGCATATCCGCGGCGGCGACGATCTGGGCCGCCGCTGGTACCTGCAGGGCAAGCTGAACGAGCGGACCAACACGTTCGAGGATTTCGTCGATGTGGCCAAGGGCCTCATCGACGCGGGCTACACCGAAAAGGGCCAGATCAGCGCCAGCGGCGGCAGCGCCGGGGGCGAGCTGATGGGCGTGGTGGTCAACACCGATCCCGACCTGTGGGGCGCGGTGGCCGCGCATGTGCCCTTCGTCGACGTGCTCAACACCATGCTCGACAAGGACCTGCCGCTGACTCCGGGCGAATGGCCCGAGTGGGGCGATCCCATCACCAGCAAGCAGGCCTTCGCCTACATGCTCAGCTACAGCCCTTACGATCAGGTCGTCGCGCAGGATTACCCGCCGCTGCTGGTCACCGCCGGCCTCAACGATCCGCGCGTCACCTACTGGGAGCCCGCCAAGTGGGTCGCCAAGCTGCGCGCGACCAAGACGGATACCAACACGCTGCTGCTCAAGACCAACATGGGCGCAGGCCACGGCGGCAAGTCCGGGCGCTTCGCCTCGCTGTACGAGACGGCGGAGGAATTCGCCTTCATCCTGACCCAGCTGGGCGTGGTGGACAGTGCCGCAAGCGAAGGAGCCGACTCAGAATGACCATCCGCAACGTCGTCTTCGATGTCGGCAACGTGATCGTGCGGTGGGAACCGCAGACGATCGTCGAGCTAGCCTTCGGCAAGGACCTGCCCGCCGGGATCACCAGCAAGGACCTGTTCGGCGGCGACATCTTCCGCGCCCTGAACCGCGGCGCAATGAGCCTGACCGAAACGCAGCGCATGTTCGGCGAACGCCACGGCTTCGACCGCAAGACCTGCGACCGGCTGATCTCCGCCCTGTTCGAAAGCCTCGTGCTGATCGAGGAAACGCCCAAGCTGATGCGCCGCCTCAAGGCGAGCGGCTACGGCATCTATGCGATCACCGACAATGTGCACGAAATCGTCGCCTACCTGCGCGGGCGCTACGATTTCTGGCCGCTGTTCGACGGCGCGTGCGTCTCCGCCGATCACTCCACGCTCAAACCCGATCCGCGCATGTATACCTGGCTGACCGAGACCTATGGCCTGGTGCCGGAGGAATGCGTGTTCTTCGACGATCTGCAAAAGAACGTGGACGGTGCCAAGGCGGTGGGGATGGAAAGCTTCGTCTTCACCACCACCGCGCAGGCGGAGGCGGACCTGCGCAGCATCGGCGTCGATCCGGACGCCAGGCTGGAGGCCGCGTGAGCGAGAGCTGGGCCTTCCAGCGCGACTACACCGCCGCGCCGGAGCATATCGACGAGCTGGGCCATGTGAACAACGCGGAATGGGTCCGCTGGATTCAGGACATCGCGGTGTCGCACTGGCATGCGGTCGCCCCCGAGGAACACCGCGAGGCCTATATCTGGGTCGTGACCCGGCACGAGATCGACTATCGCGGCAATATCCGCGAAGGCGAGGTCGCGCACGGCAGCACCCGCGTATCGGGCAAGCCGCGCGGCGCGCAGTTCGACCGCGAGGTGCAGTTCGTGGACGATGCAGGCAAGGTGCTCGTCTCCGCGCTCACCCGCTGGGCGATGCTCGATGCGAAGACGCTGCGCCCGCAGCGCGTCACCGCAGAGATCGCCGCGCCGTTTGTGGCGGGTGGCTGAGGTAAGCCAGCTCCCTTTGAGCGATCAGGTCGCGGCGCTCCGATGTGATCGGGGCGCTGCCGGGCTATCGTCTGGGGCGACGCACCTGATGACGACGATCAGAACGACCAGCGCCGGCAGGATGAGAATGCTCGCCTCCCGCCCGGCCGTGCCGCCGACCATGAACCACGCGCTGCTGAGAATGGCGGCGGGCCAGAACGAGATCGCCTGGCTCACCTGCACGAAGGCATAGCCGCGGTTGAACCCTTCCTCGCCCACCGCAAGCGCGATCCAGAGCATAGCGGAGATCAGGCAGTTCAGGATAGCGGAGGAGAGCGACGGGGCCGAAACGTCGAACCGAACCGCTCCGGCCGCCCAAAGGATCGCGGCGATTACGGTCAGCAGGCCGAACCCGGTCGCCGCGCCGATACCCGCCAGCCTGGGCGCGTCGTCCGGATACCAGCCGGACAGCCTGAGCGGCGTTTTGGTCAAGGCCAGCATCAAGGCGGTCGGCACGACCACCACGGCGATCAGGAGCAGGATCGCGCGCAGCGTGCCCATCCCAAGGCCTGCCTGCGCCATCTCCAGAAGGTTTGCGCCGCATACGCCCTTGGCGATCGCGCTGACGAGGAGCATGCCGATGGCGGCGATCAGCAGATAGGCGACCGCCTTGCCGAACGAGACCAGCCTTGCGCGAGCGCCGGGCCGAAGCGCGAGGAAGTCGCCCTCTTTCGCCGATGCAGTATCGATCTGGCCAAGCCCGGCGCGTCGTTCGTGCATGTTCCCGGCTCCACCGTGGGCTTGCACGAAGGCTATTGCGCTGGTGGGGTCATCGTAATTTCGTTTCGACGAGCGACATGGCCTTCAGCGCCGCAGATCGGGATAGCGCTCGCGGGGTGCGCACTTCGCCTTTCGAACCTCGCCTCCATGGCCTCGCTCGTCGCTGGCGGTGCGATGCTCGATATAAAGACCCTGCGCTGAGCGCGCATCGCGGCGGAGATCGCGTCCCTCTTCAATTAAGGGATGTGGGCATTCATGAGCGATTCGCACAATCGCCGGAGGCTCATTGCGTGTCCTGTTTGCAATCGACCCGTCTTAGCTTTGGAACCGACGGCCCGAGAGAAATTAGGACTAGGCTTCGGCCCTCTTCGCCCTCGGGAATAACGGCCCATTGTGCCGAATAATTGCGACCTTGCCTCTCTGAAATACTTTCGAAGTAGGGGATTGTCTCATAACGCCACCGACCGTCTTGGTTTTGCGTTAAATATACGCGAGGATTGATCGAAATCAAAGTATCGGCTTTTCTCCCGAAGTCGCTGTATTCGAAGTCTGTGCTTACAACTTCCTTATCCACGGCGATTGCTCGGTCGTTAATTTGCACTATTGGAAAGCCGGGTGCAGAGTAGCACCCATTCACACGCAATTGTATCTCGATAAAACGATCCTCCGGATCAGAGCAGCCGGCCAAGAGGGTTGCGGGGCAGATGATTGACGCAGCGATTAGTATCCGGGCCTGCGCCATCCACCGGCGCTGGTGCTTTTGGTAAATTAAAAGTCGGCGCATAGCCCTCACACTCCCGCGACCATCTCCTCGCTCATCGCCCACAGGCGCTGCGCGCTGGCCTCGTCCACCGCGTAGGGCTCGACCTTGTCAAACCGGCTGGGCTCGTCCGCGTCGGCCAGCGCGGCGATGTCGCAATCCTCGCAATATTCGCCGCCGCGTGTCCGAAGCGCCGGAGAGGTCGCGGCCCATAGCGTGGTCGAGGCGCCCTGGGTGGGCGTCTTGAACATCTTGGCCGCGCGTTCGGACGGCTCGCCATCCTCGTTCATCCAGCCCATCGCGACCATCTCCTCTTTATCGAGGTGGCGTTGCAGCGGGGTCATGATGCCGCCGGGGTGGACTGCGAAGGCGCGTCCGCCGTGCGGCGCCAGCCGCGCGTTCATGCCCACGGCGAACAGCGCATTGGCGGTCTTCGCCTGGCCGTAGGCCTGCCACTTGTCGTATTCGCCCTCGTTCCAGTGCGGATCGTCCCAGCGGATATCGCTCAGCTTGTGCCCGGTGGAGGACAGCGCAACCACGCGCACGTCGCTGCCGGGAAGCGCAGCGGTCTTGACCAGCAGCGGCATCAGCGCCTGCGCGAGCGCGAAATGGCCGAGGTGGTTGACGCCGAACTGCTGTTCCCATCCGGGGCCGACACGGGTCAGCGGGCAGGCCATGATCCCGGCATTGTTGACCAGCAGGTCCAGCCGATCATGCTGCGCAGCAAAGTCCGCAGCAAACTTGCGGACCGAGGCGAGGTCGGCGAGGTCCATCTCCATGATCGCGACGTCGCCGTGTACATCTGCGAGGTTGCCCACCGCCTTGGCATGATTGCGCGTGGGCACGATCACCTTTGCGCCCGCTCCGGCGAGGCCGCGCACGGTTTCGACCCCGATGCCCGAATAGCCGCCGGTGACGATCGCCACCTTGCCGGAGAGATCGATCCCGCTCAGCACCTCCTGCGGTTCGCTCGTCCGGCCGAAGCCCGAATCGGTCGGTTGCTGGGTGCCCATGATCTCTCTCCCCGTCAGGTCATCGCGGTGTCAGGCGAGTGCCTTCTCCACCGGAACATACTCGTATCCCAGGTCTTCGGCGACCGCCTTGTAGGTCACCTTGCCGTCCCACACGTTCAATCCTTCGGCGAGGTGCGGGTTGGTGCGCATCGCGGCCTTCCAGCCCTTGTCCGCGATCTGCAGCGCGTGGGGCAGGGTGACGTTGTTGAGCGCATAGGTGCTGGTCCGCGCAACCGCGCCCGGCATGTTGGCGACGCAGTAGTGGACGATGCCGTCGACCACATAGGTCGGATCGTCGTGCGTGGTCGCCTTGCTCGTCTCGAAGCAGCCGCCCTGGTCGATCGCGACGTCGACCAGCACGGCGCCCTTCTGCATGTCCCCCAGCATGTCGCGCGTGACCAGCTTGGGGGCCGCCGCGCCGGGAATCAGCACCGCGCCGATCACGAGGTCCGCCTGGCACACCGCATCATGCAGGTTGGCCGCGTTGGAGAAGCGCGTCTTGGCGCGCGTCTCGAAATGCGTGCCCACGCGTTCGAGGACTTCGGGATCGCGGTCGAGGATGGTCACGTCCGCGCCCACGCCCGCCGCCATCTGCGCCGCGTTGAAGCCGACCACTCCGCCGCCGATCACGACGACCTTGCCCGGCATCACACCCGGCACGCCGCCCAGCAGCACGCCGCGGCCGCCGTGCGCCTTTTCGAGCGCGGTGGCGCCGGCCTGCACGCTCATGCGCCCGGCCACCTGGCTCATCGGCTTCAGGAGCGGGAGCGAGCCGTGGGGCCCGGTCACGGTTTCATACGCGATCGCGGTGACGCCCGCGTTGACCAGGTCGACCGTCTGTTCGCGGTCGGGCGCGAGGTGCAGGTAGGTGTAGAGGATCTGGCCCTCGCGCAGCTTCTTGCGCTCGCCCGCCTGCGGTTCCTTCACCTTCACAACCATTTCGCACTCGGCGAAGATCGGGTCCGGCCCGTCGACGATCCGCGCACCGGCGGCTTCGTATTCGGCGTCGGTCGCATCGATGCCGAGGCCCGCGCCGCTTTCAATCCACACCTCGTGGCCGTGGCGGGCAAGCTCGCCCGCGCTCTCGGGCGTCAGGCCGACCCGGTATTCGTGGTTCTTGATTTCCTTGGGGCAACCAATGCGCATAGGTTTCGACAAGCCTTCTTCAGTGATGCCCTGCCCGTTAGGTCGGACGCGTCGCGACGGCAAGGCCGGCGCGGCAGTGCCGTAGGGGCGAGGCATCGTCATATGGCTGTCACACGTTCGTGGTTATGCGCGCTCGAACGGACAATTCCCTGCGTATCAGGAGAC
The DNA here is from genome assembly GCF_054655655.1 of Alteriqipengyuania triglochinis. Taxonomy (NCBI): domain Bacteria; kingdom Pseudomonadati; phylum Pseudomonadota; class Alphaproteobacteria; order Sphingomonadales; family Erythrobacteraceae; genus Alteriqipengyuania; species Alteriqipengyuania triglochinis. The sequence goes on along the minus strand of NZ_BAAHNC010000002.1, from coordinate 116,258 downwards.
GCATCACATGAAATTCACGCACGTGCTGGCCGTGGCGGCAGCCGCCGGTCTCATGCTCACCGGATGTAGCAGTGGCGGAGGCTCGCGCGATTCGATCCGCGCGGTCGGTTCGTCGACCGTCTATCCCTTCGCCAAGCTGGTGGCGGAAAGCTTCGCCCGCTCGAATCCGGACATGCGGTCCCCGCTGATCGAATCGACCGGTTCGGGCGGCGGCATCGCGCTGTTCTGCAAGGGTGTCGGCGCGGACACGCCCGACATGGTCAACGCATCGCGCCGGATGAAGGTGAGCGAGTTCGAAACCTGCCGTTCGAACGGCGTGACCGACATTACGGAGATCCAGGTCGGCCTCGACGGGATCGCCTTTGCCAGCACCACCGGCGGCATCATGATGAGCCTGACGCCGGAGATCGTTTACAAGGCGCTCGCCGCGAACCCCTATGGCGAAGAGCAGACCAACGAGACCTGGGCCGATGTCGACCCGTCGCTGCCCGACACGCCGATCCTCGTCTACGGCCCGCCGTCGACCAGCGGCACGCGCGACGCGCTGAAGGAACTGGTGCTGATGGCCGGGTGCGAAACCGACCCGGCGATGGAAGCGCTCAAGGAAAGCGACGCAGACGCGTTCGACCGGACCTGCACCGAAGTGCGTTCGGACGGCAAGTATGTCGACCAGGGCGAGCAGGACAACCTGATCGTCCAGAAGATCCAGGGCAACAAGAACGCGGTCGGCATCTTCGGCTATTCCTATCTCGAGGAAAACGAGGGCCGCGTGCAGGGCCTGCCGATGAACGGCGTCGAGCCGAGCTACGACAATATCGCGAGCTTCAAGTATCCCGGCGCGCGTCCGCTCTACATCTACGTGAAGCAGGCGCACCTCCAGGCGATCCCGGGCCTGCAGGCCTATCTCGACCAGTGGATGGCGATGTGGGACAAGGGCGGTCCGCTGGCCAAGATCGGCCTCGTCGCGCTGCCGCCCAGCACGATGGAAACGATGACCCAGCGGATCAGCCAGCATCCCGCGCTGACCGCCGCCGAGCTGGAAAGCGACTCCGACCTCGAGGCCGAGCGTGCCGAGGCCGCCGGTGGCGAAGGTGACACGGCCGAAGGCGAAGACGCCGAGTAAGGCGCAAGGCCTTATCAGGCTAGCGAAAGGCCGCCCGCTCCCACCGGAGCGCGGCGGCTTTTTGGTGTGCGCCGGATCGCCTCAGTTGGTGCGGCCCAGCCGGGTCATGAGAACACCCGTCAGCACGATCATGGTGGACACCACCTTCGCCAGGCTGAGCTTCTCTTTCAACACGAGCACCCCGATCAGCAGCGCGAACACGATCGAGGTTTCGCGAAGCGCCGTTACCAGCGCGATCGGTGCCTGCGTGAACGACCAGATGACCAGCGCATAGGCCGCATAGGACGCGCCCCCGCCGAAGATGGCGAGCCGCAGCCCTTCGGTCGGCACGCGTTTCAGCACGGACGGGCGCGCGACGGCGGTGATGGCGCAAAAGGCGAGCGCATTGCCCATCGTCAGCCACCCGTAATAGCCAAGCGCCGTGCCCGCCTCGCGCGCGCCGAGCCCGTCGACCAGCGAATAGGAGGCGATGAAACACCCAGTGACCAGCGCGAGCGCCGCCGCCTTGCGGTTGTGCAGCTTGTCGTGCCGGCCGACCAGCGCGATCGACATGATGCCAAGCCCGATGATCGCGACGGCGGCCAGCTCCACGGGCAGCAGGGTCGCCCCCAGGAATACCACCGAGACGATCCCGACGATCAGCGGCGCGCTCCCGCGGGCAAGGGGGTAGACCTGCGTCAGGTCGCCTGCGCGGTAGGATGCCATGAGGAAGAATTGATAGCCCAGGTGCAGGCCGATCCCGGCAAGAATCAGCGCGTAGCTGGAAGGGGCCGGGGCCGGCACCAGGGCAAGCGTGGGTATCGCGAACACGGCCTGCCCGATGACGACGCATGCGGTGCCGAGATATTTGTCGCTCCCGCCTTTCACCATTGCGTTCCAGCCTGCATGCAGCGCGGCGGCGAGGACGACGGCAAGAAAGACAGTCAGGCTCATGGCGAGATGCTGTAGGCCTGCCAGTGGCAAGCAGCCAACCCTGTATCGCAGGGCAACCGGCGCGCGATCACCGGTCTTCGGTTTTGCGCATCTTCCCGTCCTCGCGCGCGTGCATCCGGCCGACAGCCGCTTTGTTCCAGCCTGGACCTACCGAGTGCGCGCACCCGCTACAGCGGGTTGCCGTCCTTGTCGCGGTACACGTCGCGGCGGCCCACGTGGTTGGCGGGGCCGACGAGGCCTTCGCTCTCCATCCGCTCGATCCACTTGGCGGCGGTGTTGTAGCCCACGCCCATCTGGCGCTGGAGCCAGCTGCCGCTCGCCTTCTGGTTCTCGAACACGACCTGGCAGGCCTGGCGGTACTTGCGCTCGTCCGGATTGTCGCTCGCGGTGAATTCGTCCTCGAAGGCGAAGCCGCCGCCCATTTCGGGCTCTTCGGTGACCGCGTCGACATAGGCAGGCGCGCCCTGCTTGCGCCAGTGCTCGGCCACGGCCTCGACCTCTTCGTCGCTCACGAAGGGGCCGTGGACGCGCGCGAGGTTGCCGATATTGGGCTTGAACAGCATGTCGCCCTTGCCCAGCAGCTGCTCCGCGCCCTGTTCGCCAAGGATGGTGCGGCTGTCGATCCGGCTGGTCACCTTGAAGCTGATCCGGGTGGGCAGGTTGGCCTTGATGACGCCGGTGATGACGTCGACCGAGGGGCGCTGGGTGGCCATGATAAGGTGGATGCCCGCCGCGCGCGATTTCTGCGTCAGGCGGCGGATCAGGATCTCGATATCCTTGCCCACCACCGCCATGAGGTCGGCCAGCTCGTCCACGATCACCACGATCAGCGGCAGCTCTTCGTAGTCGAGCTCCTTCTCCTCGACGATCTCCTCGCCCGTTTCGGGATCGTAGCCGGTCTGCACCCGGCGGCCGAGCGGCTCGCCCTTGGCCTTGGCGGCCCGCACGCGGTCGTTGAACCCGGCAATGTTGCGCGCGCCGACCTCGCTCATCTTGCGATAGCGCTTCTCCATCTCCTCGATCGTCCACTTGAGCGCGCGGATGGTCTTTTCCGGCTCGGTCACGACGGGGGAGAGGAGGTGGGGAATATCCTCGTAGCTCTTGAGCTCCAGGACCTTGGGATCGACCAGGATCAGGCGGCATTCGGCGGGCGTAAAGCGGTAGAGCAGCGAGAGCAGGATGGTGTTGAGGCCGACCGACTTACCCGAACCCGTGGTCCCGGCGACCAGCAGGTGGGGCATGGCGGCAAGGTCCGCGATGATCGGTTCGCCCGCGATATCCTTGCCCAGGATGATCGGCAGGTCGCCCGGCGCATCGACGAAGTCGGAACACGCGGCGAGTTCCTTGAAGCCGACCATCTGGCGTTCGGCATTGGGCAGTTCGATGCCCATCACCGTTTTGCCGGGCACCGTGCTCACGCGCGCGGAGACCGCGCTCATGTTGCGGGCGATGTCTTCGGACAGGCCGATGACGCGCGCGGCCTTGGTGCCGGGGGCGGGCTCCAGCTCGTACATCGTCACCACCGGGCCGGTGCGCACGGCGGTAACTTCGCCCTTCACGTTGAAATCGTCGAGCACCGATTCGAGCAGCCGCGCATTGCGTTCCAGCGCCTGCCGGTCGAGCGGGACGACATTCGCCTCGCCCCGGTCGGACAGCAGATCGAGCCCCGGGAGCTCGAAATCGGCGAACATGTCCTTCTGGCGCGTGATGCCCTGGGCGTCGGCCTTGCGCGCCGCGGTCTTGGGATCGACGATCCTGGGCGCGCGGCGCGGGGGTGCGGCGTCGGGCGCAGGCTCGTCCGGAACCTCGAGCGTGGCGGGTTCCGCGCGTTTCGCCTTGCGGACCTTGGGCTTGGCGAGCGCGGGCTCGGCCCGTTCGCGCACCAGACCGCGGGGCATGCTGGGCAGGGTCAGCAGCCCGCGCCAGTCGAACGCGAAGACGCGCGCGACCAGGAATGCGCCACCGGTAAGCATGCCGAGCGCCACGGCAAGGATCAGCCACCCTGCCGCGCCGCCGAAGAGCTTCGCGGCGATCGCCTCGGTCGCGGTCGCGCCGAGCAGGCCGACCAGTCCGCCGGCGCCTGCGGGCAGGGCGAGCGCCGTGTCGGCGAGCGAGAGCGCCGCCACCGTGGCCAGCATCGCCATGGCGAGCAGCAGCAGCCCTGCCGGGCGCCACCAGCGTGTGTGCGCGGGCTCGCGATCCTCCTCGTTCGCAGCGCGCCACAGGCTGCGGGCCCCGATATAGAGCATGGGAAGCACCAGCGCGCTGACCCAGCCGAACAGGAATAGCGCGCGCTCCGACGCCCATGCGCCCGCGCTGCCCATCCAGTTGCCGATCGGCCCGTCCGGCGAGGCGGCGGTCGAGGGGCTGGGGTCGGTCTGGGTATAGCTGATCAGGGCGAGCGTGAGGAACAGCATCACCGCGAACAGGACCAGCGCCCCGGTCATCTGCACGGCACGCTTGACCGACGCGCGCAGCGCCTCGCGCCAGTCGAGCGTCTCGGTCGTGACGACTGCCTTGCTTGCCATGATATGCCTTCCGGGGGCCTTCGCTATAGGGGGTCGGAACGCATCATGAATCCTCGGGGAGTCCCCCGTCAAGGGATTTGGGGCCGGACGACGTCCGCGTAGGGCGGGAATCTAGGACAATCCGTCGATCGCCGCCCAGCGCGTCACGCCGAGTTCGCGGGCGCCTTGCGCTGTCATCCCGCCCAGCGCGATGACCGGAATGGTGCAGCGCGCCGCTAGCTCATGGAAGCGCTCCGCCCCCAGCGCGCGGCCACCGGGGTGCGAGCGGGTCGGGAAGGCCGGGGAGAGGAACAGCGCATCGGCCCCGCTGCGATTGGCGAGGTCGACCTCGCGCGCATCGTGTGCCGTGGCGAACCGCAGCAGGCCGTGCCGCTGGCCGAGCTTGCCGGGAGGGCCGTAAATGCCATCTGCGTGCCATTCGCGGCCCGTAGCGGCATCGCCCGAGAGGACCATGAGATGCGTTTTGCTGCGGCAGATGCTGCGCAGCATTTCCCACCGATTGCGGCGTGCCGCCGGTTCCAGATGATAGTGGCGGAAGACGAATCCCGAACCGTCGGGCAGCGAGCCGAGCGCGTCCGCCAGCACCGCATCATTGCGCGCATCGGACAGCAGCCAGAGACATGGCAGTTCTTCGGGTCGGGGCTGGATCGGCATCGTCCAGTCGCTATAGCGGCGCGTGATGGATAGCGCAGCAGCCCTTACACACGTCGAAGAGCGGATCGCCCGCGCCTGCAAAATCGCTCGGCGCGAGCGTGAAGAGGTCACTCTGATCGCGGTCAGCAAGACGCACCCGCCCGAAACGATCGAGCCCGTGCTCGACGCCGGGCACCGCGTTTTCGGCGAGAACCGCGTGCAGGAAGCGCAGGACAAGTGGCCCGCGCTGCGCGAGCGCTACGACGGCGTCGAGCTGCACCTGATCGGCCAACTGCAGTCGAACAAGGCGGAGGATGCCGCCGCGCTGTTCGACGTGATCCACGCGCTCGACCGGCCAAGCCTGCTCAAGGCGCTGGCCAAGGCATACGGCAAGCTGGGCCGCCGCGTGCCGTGCTTCATCCAGGTCGATGTCGGCGAGGAAGAGCAGAAGGGCGGCTGCGCGATCGCCGACCTGCCCGATCTGATCGCGCAGGCGCGCGAAGCGGATATCCCGCTGCTGGGCCTGATGTGCATCCCGCCGCACGACAAGGAGCCCGCGCCGTTCTTCGCACTGCTCGGCGAACTGGCACGGCGGCACGAACCCGAGCCGGGTGCTTGGGGTCTGAGCATGGGGATGAGCGGAGACTACGAGACGGCGATCATGCTGGGCGCGACCCACATCCGCGTCGGCTCCGCCCTGTTCGGCGCGCGGGGGTAACTCGCCGCAAGAACCCGGCGGTCTTTCCGCAACCCCGCTACCGGTCTTTTGTTCGGCAGGATGCGGATCGGAAGAGCTTCGAACCCTTCCGATCCGCTGTCCGGTCGCCCTAGAAGCCGTACTTCGCTGCGAATTCTATCCGGTCCAGCTGGCCCCGCTCGCCGGAGACCAGCTCGCGCTCGCCGTGCCGCAGTTCGATGCCGACGTCGAACTGCTTCACCGGAGAATAGAACAGGTTCACCGAGGCGCTCCATGCCTGCTCGTTCAAGCCAGCAAACACCGGGCCATCGGGGTAGTCGATCCGCTGCGCGCTCGCCATCAGGGTGGAGCGCAAGCGGTCCGTCCAGCCGAACTTCACCGCCGCAAAGCCTGCGGTCACCGGGAAGGTTTCCAGCTCGGTGCTGCCGGGCAGCAGGATCGCATCGGGCGAGAGGTTGAGGCCGACATACCGGCCGATGCCCTCGCCGCGCGTCACCATGAAGCGCAGGTCGTGCCGACGATCCTGATCGAGCGCGATCTTGCCGGCCAGCGATACGCCCCATCCGAACGCGCTTTGCGTGTCGTTTCCTGCCTCGATGCTCACCTCCCGGGCCAGACCCGCGAGCGAGAATTCCGCACCGCCCAGGGCGAAGTTCAGCCGTCCGGTCAGATCGGGCATGCGGTCGGTGTCGTGCTCGACGATGGCTGCCGAGTCGGCGATGGCCACGGTGGCAGAAGGGTTCTCAAGTGCCAGCGAAAGCGTCAGCGCCTGCGACAGCGGCGCGGTGTAGCGCACCTGCGCCTGCCTCGCGAACACCGTGCCTTCGCTCGGCCCCAGATAGTCCGTCGTTTCCGGCAGCGCCGGCAGATACTGGAAGTTCGTCCATTCCTGCCCGATCAGCAGGTTGTCGAAGGTGATGAATGCGCGGCGCAATGCCGGATTGTAGGCATTCGTAAGGCGCTGGGTGCCGACGCCGGGGGAGGACTGGAAATCCACTTCCAGCAGGCCGGCAAGCCGGTGCCCGGCCACAGGCGTGTTCGCCTTCACGACGATGCGGGTCTGTTTGGCATCGCCGCGGAACGAGGTGCTATCGTCCCCGCCGGAAACCGGGATCGTGGCTGGAATGTAGAAGTCGTTGCCGGCCGAGGTGCTCGCCAGCGCACCATCGGACAGCCGGCTCAGCGAAACGTGCGTCTTGAAGAAGCCGGACAGTTCCACCGAAGTCTTCGCGGGCGGGGCAGCCGGATCGGCCCGCTGCGCGGGCGCTGCGTGCGCAGGGTCGGACGCGGCGCCATCCGCCTCGCTCGCGCTTCGTGCAGCGGCGAGCTGCGCGCGCAGTTCGGCCATTCCCGCTTCAAGGGTCTTGAGCCGCGCCTCGAGGGCTTCGACGTCGGAGGTCTGGGCCATCGCTGGCGTGGCAGTCAGGCAGGTGCCCAGCGAGGCCACGCCGCACAGCAGCGCAACCCGCCGCTTGGATATCGTCTTCATGGGTTTTCTCCTGCGGGATATCGATCCCGGCTTGGGGCAGTGGCCAGCCGACGTGCGTGTCCGGCTGATCGAAGCGCGGCTAGGCCGCTATTGATGGAGGCTGCGAAGTCGCTGCACCGCGGGAGCCGGATCTGGATACGGGCGCCGATGCGGAGCCATGATCCGTCTTGAACTGTGCCGCGCCCTCGCTGAGATGGACCACTTCGAGCGCGAGATTTCGCGCAGCTGCAGAGGTTTCCTCGACCATCGCAGCGTTCTGCTGGGTCGACTGGTCCATGCTTCCCATTGCGGTGGTGATCTCGCCGATTGTCAGCGATTGCGCGCGGTTGTCTTCCACCACCGTCCCGACGAGCTCGTTGACCTGCTGAACGCTGCCGATGATGTTCTCCAGCGCTTCATCGACCCCGCGGACGGTTTCCACCGCCGTCGAGATGTCGGCCTGGGTCGTCGTCAACTGCTCCCGGGCGCGCTTCGCCTCCTCTTCGGAGCGCATCGCGAGCGCGGAGACCAGATCGGCGACAACGGCGAAGCCGCGGCCGGCTTCACCGGCCCGTCCCGCCTCGACCGCGGCATTCATGGCGAGAACGCGCGTCTGGAAGGCGATCTTGTCCAGCCCTTCGATCACGCTGTCGATGCCTTCGGCCCCGCCCGAAACCCTGTTCATGGCGCCGACGGCCTTTTCGGCGGTCGCCCGGCCAACGTTCACGAGCTGCGTTGCCTCGACCGTCTGTTCGGCTGTCCGGCTCGCCGCCTCTGCCGTCGTGCGAAGGCGTGTTTCCATCTGCGCGATTGCGGCGGAGGTTTCTTCCAGGCTCGCCGCATTGCTTTCGGTCCGCTGCGCAAGATCTTCGGAAGCCTGGGCGATCTCGTTGGATCCGGTACGGATCGCGAGCGTCGCGGCCGAGAACGACCCGATCAGTTCGCGCAGTTCGCCGATGGCCCGGTTGAAGTTGTTCTTCAGCGTCGCATAGGCAGACGGGAATTCGACGTCGATCTGGGTCGTCAAATCTCCGTCGGCGACTTTGGACAATCGCTGGGACAGCTCCTCGACGACGAATTTCTGCTGTGCGTCAGCCTCGGCCTTCGCCGCTTCGGCTTCGTTCTTGGCCACGGCAGCATCGCGGAACACGCGGAGCCCGCGGGCCATTTCGCCGACCTCGTCTGCGCGATCGATACCCGGAATGGAGGTGTTCGTGTCGCCTTCGGCAAGTCCGCGCATCCGGGTTGTGACCGCAGAGATCGGGCGTGTGATCGATCGGCTGAGGAACAGGTTGAACCCGCCGACCAGGAGCGCGATGACGAGGGCGAGCGTGCCGATTTCCACCGCGACCTTGGTGACCGCCGCCTGGATATCGTCAACATAGACCCCGGAGCCTATCACCCAGCCCCAGGGTGCGAAGCCCTGGACGAAGGAGATCTTCGGCTGCGCCTCTTCGAAGCCCGGCTTGGGCCATTTGTAATCGACGAAGCCGCTGCCGTTTTCCTTCACGACGCTTACCATCTCGCGGAAGATGTACTTGCCGTCCGCGTCCGCGTTGCCACTGACATCGGTGCCGTCGAGTTCGGGCTTGATCGGGTGCATGACCATGTTCGGGGCCATGTCGTTGACCCAGAAATACTCGGTTTCGCCGTAGCGCATGGACCTGATCGCGTTCAGCGCTGCAGCCTGCGCTTCCTTGCGCGTCATCTGGCCCGAGCGTTCCAGCTCATGGTAGTGGGCCGCCGTGCTGTGCGCGATCTCCACGACCTTTTGCGTGCGATCGGCAATATCGCTGCGCATCACGCTATCGATGCGGACCAACGACAGCACGAGGACAAGCGCCAGCCCCGCCAATGCCACGAGGCTCACGACGTTTAACCGCCCACCGATCTTCAACCTACCCATCCGGAAAGCTCCTGTAATTCTCCCGAATTATAGGCTGCCGACCGACTTTCGGGCCGGTAGGGCGCGCTTTTTTGAGCTTTGGGTTGGAGAGCCGGTGGCATGGCCGGGTCGGCCCTGTGGCTTATCCCTGCGCCGGTCGCGGAACGCGCCCGCACGATGTGCGCCGCGCGTTTTCCTACTCGCGCGGCCGGTGCTAGCGTCGCTGGCCCGCTCTTTCACATCGTGATCCGCCACGCCGCCACGCGCGCTTCTTCAGACGCGCTGCGCTGCATGTGCTTCGTCAACTTGCGTTTCGTGCAACCGGGCGTCGCCCCGGGGTGTCAGGCAGGCTCCAGCTCGGCCTGCATCTCGTCGCTCGCCGCTTCGACAAGCGCGGTGCGGATATTGCCCAGACGCGCCTCGTCGAGGATTTTCTCGCCCGTCAGGTCGGTCACGTAGAACGTGTCCGCCGCGCGTTCACCGTAGTGCGTGATGTGGGCGGAGCGGATCATCGCGTGCTGTTCGAACAACGCGCGCGCCAGCCGGTTGAGCAGGGCGGGGCGGTCGCGCGCGGCGACCTCGATCACGGTGAAGCGGTGCGAGGCGTCGTTGTCGAACGAGACGAAGGGCCGCACGTCGAAGGCGCCTGCGCCCCGGCGCGGCAGCGGGCGCTGCGCCAGCTTGGGCACCAGCCGCGCGCCGCTTTCGAGTGCTTCGGCGATGCTCGTCTCGATCCGGTTGAGCTGGTTGTCCTCCCCGAACGGCCGGCCCAGTGGGTCCTGCACGAGGAAATTGTCGATCGCATAGCCGGTCCGCGTGGTGTGGATGCGCGCGTCGATGATGTTGCCGCCGACGAGGTGGATCGCGCCCGCGATCCGCATGAAGATGCCCGGATGGTCGGCGGCGATTACTGTGACGAGGGTCGCGCCGCGCTCCTCGTCCGCCTCGCAATGGACCGACAGCGCCTCGCCCAGCTCGCGCGAGACCGAATATTGCACCAGGTTCTTGGCTGCGATGTCGGCGGGTTCCGCGATCCAGTAGGGGGCGGTGAACAGTTCGCCCAGTTCGTCCATCAGGGCGGCCCGGTCGCCCAGCGCATCTCGCACATGCGCCTTCTTCGCCGCCACACGCTCCTTGCGGCCGCTGGTGACATGGCCGAGCCGGAGCCGCTCGTGGCTGAGATCGTACAGCTCGCCCAGCAGCTGGCCCTTCCAGCTGTTCCAGGTGCCGGGGCCGACCGCGCGGATATCGACCGAGGTCAGGATCGCGAGCTGGCGCAGCCGGTCGAGCGTCTGCACCTCGGCGACGAAATCCTCGACCGTCTTGGGATCGGCCAGATCGCGCTTGAAGGCGGTGTGGCTCATCAGCAGGTGCTGGCGAACCAGCCACGCGACGAGCGAGGTTTCCTCCTCGCTCAGGCCGAAGCGTGGGCACAGCTTCTCCGCCACGTCGGCGCCGAGCACCGAATGGTCGCCCCCGCGCCCCTTGGCGATATCGTGGAGCAGGGTCGCGACGAACAGCGCGCGGCGGCTCTTGAGCTTGGGGAACTGGCGCGTGGCGCGCGGATGCTCTTCCGCCAGTTCGCCCTTTTCGATCATGTTGAGGAAGCCGATGGCGCGGATGGTGTGCTCGTCCACCGTGTAGTGGTGATACATGTTGAACTGCATCTGCGCGTTCACACGGCCGAAATCCGGCACGAAGCGGCCGAACACGCCCGCCTCGTTCATCCACCGCAGAACCATTTCCGGGTCGTTGCGACCGGCCAGCAGATCGAGGAACAGCGCGTTGGCGCGCGCATCTTCGCGCACCTCGTCGTTGATCAGGCCGCTGTCGCGATCGGCCTGGCGCATGGTGCGCGGGTCGATTTCGAGCTGCTCGACCTCGGCGATCTGGAAGATCTCGACCAGGCGCACGGGATCCTTGCGGAACCAGTCGTCCGATGGCGCGGCGAGCTTGCCCGCGAAGACGGTGTAGCCGCGCAGCGTGCGCGGGCGCGCAGTGAAGCCCGCCAGCAGGCCGCGCCGGGCGCGCTTCTTCGCGAACTGCTCTTCCAGCTGGCCGAGGAACACGCCGGTCAGCGAGCCGACGCGCTTCGCCTGCAGGAAGTAGTACTGCATGAAGCGTTCGACCGCGCTCTTGCCGCGCCGGTCGGCGAAATGCATCCGGCGGGCGACTTCCTTCTGCAGATCGAAGGTCAGCCGATCCTCCGCCCGGCCCGTCATTTCGTGCAGGTGGCAGCGCACCGCGAGGAGGAAGCCCTCGGCCCGGCGGAAGCTGCGATATTCGGCCTTGGTGAACAGGCCGGCATCGACCAGCTCGGCGGCGTTGCGCACGCGGTGGATATACTTGCCGATCCAGTACAGCGCCTGGAGATCGCGCAGGCCGCCCTTGCCCTCTTTCACATTGGGTTCGACCACGTAGCGCGTATCGCCCATGCGCTTGTGCCGGGCATCGCGCTCGCGCAGCTTTTCGGCGACGAACTGGCGCTCCGTCCCGTCGACCACATCGGCATAGAAGCGGCGCTTGGATTCCTCGTACAGTGCCTCGTCGCCCCACAGGTACCGGCATTCGAGCAGCGAAGTCAGGATCGTGCCGTCCGCCTTCGACATCCGCACGATCTCGTCCACCGTGCGCACCGAATGGCCGACGGTCAGGCCGAGGTCCCACAACAGGTAGAGGATCGCCTCGACCAGCGCGACGGTCCGCTCATCCTCCGCGCGCTCGACGATGAAGCCGATATCGACATCGGAATGCGGCGCCATCTCCTCGCGCCCGTAGCCGCCGGCCGCGACCATCGTGATCGCGCGCGCGCGCTCGCCATCGGGCACCGGGGCAAGATGGTCGGCTGCGTAATCGTGGATCAGGCGGATCAGCTGGTCGAGCAGGAAGCTGTGGCCGCCGGTCTGCGCATGGCCCGCCGAAGGATGTTCCGCCAGACGACGCGAAAGCTCTGCCCGGCCGTCCTCCATCGCCTTGCGCAGCAGTGCGAGCACCGCATCGCGCGAGGCGGCGCCGTCACCCGCCGCCTCGCCGATCTGCTGGGCCAGCCTGCGCCGATCGATGATCGCGCGTTGGTCTTGGAGGGGCGGTGCGCTCAAGCTGCGGTGTGGACCTTTGTATAGCGCTCGCGCAGGGCCTTGCGGTCGATCTTCTGCGTGCCGAGGCGCGGGAGGGTGGATGTCTCGCGCCAGATGTGCGCGGGACGCTTGAAGGGTGGCAGCTTCTGTTCGAGGAACGCCGAGAGTTCTTCCTCGCTCAGCTGCGCGCCCTCGCGCGTCAGATACACCGCGCCGACGACCTCGCCGAAGCGATCGTCGGGCAGGCCGAAGACCGAGCATTCGGCGATGTCGTCATGCGCGTAGATCGCCTCTTCGACTTCGAGACAGCCGATGTTCTCGCCGCCGCGGATGATGATGTCCTTCTTGCGGTCGACGATGAACAGGTAGCCATCCTCGTCCAGCCGACCGAGGTCGCCGGTGCGGAAATAGAGATCATCGGTGAAGGCCTGTTCGGTGGATTCGGCGTCGTTCCAGTAGCCGAGGATATTGGCCACCGTGCGGATGCCGATTTCACCCACTTCACCGGTCGCCAGAGGCTCGCCGGTCTCGCCCAGGATCGCCAGGTCGACAAGCGGGCGGCTCGCCTTGCCCGTGCTCGACGGTTTGGCAAGATAGTTCTCGTTGAAATTGCCGCAACCGATCGCGTTGGTTTCGGTCAGGCCATAGCCGAGCAGCGGGAAGCCGCCGGGGAATGCATCCTTGATCGCAGTGACGTGGTCGGTCGGCCGAGGTGCGCCGCCCGCGGCGAAGGAGGTGCAGGTGGAGGTGTCGTATTTCTCGCGATCGGGATGGGTCGCCATCTCGTAGCTCATCAGCGGAACGCCGGTGAAATAGGTCACCTTCTCGCGATCGATCAACCGCAGCGCCTCCCCCGCGTCCCACTTCTTCATCAGGACGAGCTTGCGGCCCAGCGCGAAGCTTTGCAGGAAAACCGGGATCTCGCCGGTCACATGGAACAGCGGTACGGCGACCAGCGCGCACGGCTGCAGCGCCGACGCCTCCCCCTTTCCGGAGAGGTAGGTGAGCGCCATCAGGCTCTGCACGACATAGCTCATCGTGCCGTTCAACACCGCACGGTGGTCCGAATAGGCACCCTTCGAACGTCCAGTGGAACCAGAGGTATAGAGCAGCGTCGCGTAATCGTCCGGGCCCAGTTCGGGCAGCGGCGTCGCTTCCGGATCGCCCCACACTTCGGCGAGGCCGTCGGCCGGTGCACAATCGTGCTTCAGGAGGACCAGCTTCGCGCCGTGATCGGTGCCGTCCAGCCGCGCGGCCCGCTTGCGATCCGCCAGCACGATGCGGCAGTCGACCATGCGGAGGGCATCGGCCATTTCCTCGCCATTGGAGAACCCGTTGATCAGCGCGGCGCATCCGCCGGCCATGGTGATGCCCATGTAGGCGATGATCCAGCTGACCGAGTTGCGCGCGGCGATACCGATCCGGTCGCCCTTGACCAGATCGTGCTGCGAGAGGAGCCCTGCCGCGACATGGCGCGCCGCATCATAGGCCTCGCCGAAGGTCAGCCGACACCCGTCATCGACGAGGAATTCGACGTCTTTGTGCTGGGCGCAATAATGCGCGAAATAGTGCGCGAGGCTGGGCGGTGCATTCTTGAAGCTCGGCATGGTCACGCCGTTGCGCGTGAACGGCACCGTCTCGGCCGGACCGCCCGGGGCGACCAGCTGGTCCATGATCGTATCCAAAGTAACGTCGAGCTGCGTCGGCATGCGTATCCTCTCTCGTGATGCCGCGCATGCCCTGTGGCTGCGCGTGCATTGTCCCTTTTGTCCTCGCCCAGCCTGTGCCAATGCACGCCGCATTGACGCAAGACGGGGCCGTTCAGGCGTTATCTCTAAGGGGTCGATGGAATGCTGTCACTAGTCGCGCAAGCCGCAAGCGATCCGATCTACTGGTCGGACCTCGGGCTGACCCCCGGGATCGATCTGGGGTTCTTCACCCTGCGATGGTACTCGCTCGCCTATATCTTCGGGATCATCCTTGCCTATTTGCACCTGCGGCGGATGATCAAGGCGCCCGGCGCGCCGATGAACCAGCAGCATGTCGAAGACCTGCTGTTCTATTGCACACTGGGCGTGCTGCTGGGCGGCCGACTGGGCTATGCGGTTTTCTACAAGCCCGATCTGTTCGTCGATTTCAGCCACGAAGGCTGGATGCCCTGGGCCCTTCCTCGCCTGTGGGACGGCGGCATGTCGTTTCATGGCGGGGTCATCGGCGTGGTGCTTGCGCTGCTCTGGGTGAGCTTTCGCAGCAACCTCAACTGGCTGCGCGTGGCGGACTATATTTCGGTCAACGTGCCCTTCGGCATGTTCTTCGGCCGCCTCGCCAATTTCGTGAACGGCGAATTGTGGGGCCGCCCGGCCGATGTGCCATGGGCGATGGTCTTCCCGTCGGACCCGCTGGGCATCGCGCGCCACCCCTCGCAGCTCTATCAGGCGGGGCTGGAGGGGCTGGCGATGATGATCATCATGCTGTCGCTGTTCTGGCTGACCAAGGCGCGGTGGAAGCCGGGCGTGCTCGTCGGCGTGTTCACCATCGGGATCGCGACCGCGCGCTTCATCAACGAATTCTTCCGTCAGCCCGATGCGCAGCTGACCGAATTTGCTGCGTCGACCGGCCTTTCGATGGGCCAGTGGCTGTCCATTCCGATGATTTTCGTAGGCCTGGCGGTGGTGGTCTACGCGCTGTCCGGGCGGTCTTCGGCATCGGTACGCACGCCCGGCCGGGTGAGCGAATCCTGAGCGGCTCGACCCAGCCTGCCAGCCTTGCAGCGCGCTTCCGGAGGCTGATCGCGACCCACGGCCCCTTGCCGGTGGCGCGCTTCATGGGGGAGAGCAACGCGCATTACTATGCCGCGCGCGATCCCCTCGGCAGCGCGGGCGACTTCACCACCGCACCCGAGATCAGCCAGATGTTCGGCGAGCTGGTCGGCCTGTGGCTCGCTGATATCTGGACCCGCGCAGGATCGCCCGGCGATGCGGTCTATTGCGAGCTGGGCCCGGGCCGGGGCACGCTGGCGAAGGACGCCCTGCGCAGCATGGCCCGCTTCGGCCTGACCCCGCAGGTCCATTTCGTGGAGGGTTCGCCCGCCCTGCGCGCCCTACAGGGTGAGGCTGTACTCGGCGCGAGCTTCCACGACGATGCGACGAGCCTGCCCGAAGGCCGGCCGTTGCTGATCGTCGCCAACGAGTTCTTCGATGCGCTCCCGGTGCGCCAGCTGGTCCGCATGGAGGCGGGGTGGCGCGAACGGATGGTCGGGCTGGGGGAGGACGAGGCCTTCGTTTTCGTCGCGGGCGACCAGCCGATGGACAGCGCCGTCCCCGCTGCACTGGGCGATGCCGCGCCCGGCACCATCATCGAGACATGTCCTGCGGCGAGCGCGGTGATGCAGGAGATGGCGCAGCGGCTGGCGAGGCAGGGCGGGGTCGCGCTCGCCATCGACTACGGCCACCTCGTGCCGCGCACCGGCTCTACACTGCAGGCGATCGCCCGGCACGAGAAGGTCGATCCGCTGGCCGATCCGGGCACGGCGGACCTGACCGCGCATGTCGATTTCGCCGCGCTCGCCGAGGTTGCGGAGGCGGGCGGCGCACGCGTGCTCGGCCGGGCGACGCAGGGCCAGTGGCTCGGCGCGCTCGGGATCGATATGCGCGCGCAAGCGCTGGCGCAGGCCGCGCCCGAGCGAGCGGACGAGATCGCGGCGGCGCGCGCGCGGCTCGTCTCCCCCGATCAAATGGGCGACCTTTTCAAGGCGATCGCCTTCGCCGGGCCCGGCTGGCCGGATGGGGCGGGGCTGGCCTGAGCCGTTCAGCTTGCGCAATGGTGCGCCATGATAGAGGTATGATCGCTATGAAAAAACTCCTCTCCGCTTCGCTTGCCGGTGCCGCCGCCTTGGCCGCGCTGGCCTCCCCCGCCTTCGCTGCCGATCCGATCGATGGACGATGGGTGACCGAGGAAAAGAACGCCATCGTCACCATCGGCGATTGCGGATCTTCGATGTGCGGGAGAATCTCCAAGTTCCTGAAGACGCCGCCGCAGGGCGCCGATCAGCGCGACACCAAGAACCCGGACAAGAGCAAGCGCAGCCGCAAGCTCATGGGCCTGCCGATCCTGACCGGTCTCAGCGAAGACGGGGATCTGTGGCGCGGTGACATCTACGATCCCAAGGCGGGCAAGACCTACCGTTCGGTGATCCGCCGCAAGAGCGCCAACACCCTCGAAGTGAAGGGCTGCATCGGTCCGTTCTGCCAGACCCAGATCTGGACACGGCCGTAAACCGCCGGGGCCGGTATCCCGGCCCCATTGCCCAACGCTATTCGAGCCCGATTTCCTGCGCGAGCCATGCTGCGGCCTCGCGCGGGCTGTGCTTGTCGCCGTCGGTCCGGTCGACCGAGAAATTCGCCTCGCGCATTGCCTCCACATTGATGCTGCCTAGCAGCGGGCGCAGCGCGGCTATCAGCCGCTCGTCATCGGCACGTTCGGGCGAAAGGATGATGAGCGTGTCGTAGCTCGGCAGCGCCTCGCGCGGGTCTTCGAGGATCATCAGGCTATCCGCCGCGATCCTCCCGTCGGACGTGTAGGCGCTGATGACGTCGGCATCGCCGGACCTGAGCGCGTTGTACATGAAGGTCGGCGAGAAATTGCGCTCGTTCGCGAAGTTCAGTCCGTAGGCATCGCGTACCGCGAACCATTCGGGCCGCTCGAACCATTCCGGATCGCCGCCCGCCACCAGCCGCGGTGCGGCGCGTGCCAGATCCTCGATCGTGCGGATGCCCAGCTCTGCCGCGCGATCTTCGCGCATGGCGAAGGCATAGGCGTTTTCGAACCCCAGCTTGCCGAGGACGCGGGTGCCCTGCACCTCGCGCTCCCAGTCGACGATCGCCTGGTACATCGCATCGCGCCCGGGATTGTCGGTTCGCTTCATCTGGTTGGCCCAGATCGTGCCGGTGTAGTCGAAATAGATGTCGATCGATCCGTTGGCGACCGCCTGCGCGACCACCGCCGAACCGAGGCCTTCGCGATATTCGACATCGTAGCCGGCCTGTTCGAGCTGCGCGCCGACCAGCCGCCCGAGGATCAACTGTTCCGAAAATTGCTTGGTGCCGATGATGATCGTCTCGCGCCCGTCGTCCCGGCTCCAGTCGACCTGGCTGGCGAAGGCGGCGGCCACGCCCAGCGCCACGGCGATCGCGCCGCCCAGCCACAGCCGCCGGTCGCGGCGCCGGAAACCCGCCTCGATCGTGCCGAGCAGCGCGTCGGCGATGATCGCGAGCCCCGCGCTGGCGATGCATCCGGCCAGCACCAGCGACCAGTTCTGCGTCTGCAGCCCGGCAAAGATCGGATCGCCCAGGCTCGGTTGGCCAATGGTGGTGGAAAGCGTCGCCGCGCCGATGGTCCACACCGCAGCGGTGCGGATCCCCGCCATGATGTAAGGCGCGGCGAGCGGTGCCTCGACCAGCCGCAGGCGCTGCCAGAAGCTCATCCCCACGCCGTCGGCGGCTTCGAGCACACCGGGGTCGAGATTCGTTTGGGCGGTGACCGCGTTGCGCAGGATCGGCAGCAGCGCGTAGAGCGCCAGCGCCAGCAGCGCGGGCAGGAAGCCGAGAGTTGGCAGGCCTTCACCGAAGACCGCGCGCAGGCTCAGCAGGATCGGGAAGAACAGCGCCAGCAGCGCGAGCGCGGGGATCGTCTGCACGAGGCTCGCAAAGCCGAGTGCGCCGCGCGCGACCGCCTGCGATCGGCTCGCCCATACGGCCAGCGGCAGCGCGACCGCGATGCCCAGCCCGATGGCGCAGGCGGCGAGGATGACGTGCTGCGCCAGCACATCGCCGAGGCCCATCAGCGCGTTCCACACGCCGTTCACGCCTCAAGACCTTTCAGCTTTTCGGCTTGGTGGCGCGGGACGGAAACCAGTTCCTGAGCCACTTCGCCGCCCTTGCCGCTGGCGAGGGCCTGCGGTGTTTCGTCGGCCACGATCCGTCCCTTGTCCATCACCAGCACCCGGTCGGCCAGGATCAGCGCCTCGGCCATGTCGTGCGTGACCATGATGGTGGTGAGGTCGAGTGTCTCGTGCAGGTCGCGCACCCGGGTGCCGAGCGCATCGCGAGTGACCGGATCGAGCGCGCCGAAGGGTTCGTCCATCAGCAAAAGGGAGGGATCGCCTGCCAGCGCCCGGGCCACGCCGACGCGCTGCTGCTGCCCGCCAGAAAGCGCATCGGGCAGGCGATTGGCCATCGCGGGATCGAGATCGACCAGCGTCAGGAGTTCGCCGATCCGCTCCGCGCTCAGCCTGTCTCCGACGAGACGCGGGCCGATCGCGATATTTTCCGCCACGCTCATGTGCGGGAACAGGCCGATCCGCTGGAAGACGTAGCCGGTGTTGCGCCGCATCGCGGTGGGATCGCGGCTCGCCACATCCTCATCGTTCAGCAGGACGCGGCCTTCGGTAGGCTCCACCAGGCGGTTGATCGTCTTGAGCAGGGTCGACTTGCCCGATCCCGAGGCGCCGACCAGCGCCACGAAACTGCCGGGCTGCACGGTCAGGTCGATCCCGGCCAGTGCCTGGGTGCTGTCATAGCGTTTGCTGATGCCTTCGAAGCGAAGCGCGGATGCCATGCGAGCGGTGCTACCCGGTCAGCATGGGCAGGGAAAGGTCGAGTACGACCGAGAGGCCGTCGTCGTCCCAGCTGCGCCCGATGCTGCCCTGCATCTGGCCTTCCACGCTCATCCGTAGCAGGCGCGAGCCAAAGCCCTCGCTCTGTTCGTCGGGCGGGGTGACACCGGGTTCGTGCCACACGATTCGCAGCGTCTCGGCTTCGGGCAGCGCGATCGTGACGGCGACCGCGCCGTCATCCTTGGACAGCACGCCGTATTTGGCGGAATTGGTCGCCAGTTCATGGAACACCAGCGCCAGCGGGGTGGCACTGCGCGCCTGGATCGACGGGTTCTCGCCCGACACCTCGACCCGTGTGCCGTCCTGCCCCGAATAGGGCGCGAAGATTTGTTCCAGCAATCCGTGCAGCGAATTGCGCTCCATCCGCCCGGTGGGCGCGACGAATTCGTGCGCGCGGCCAAGCGCCGAGATCTTCTCGGTCATTTCCGAAGCGAAGCTGCGCAGCTGCGGATCGCGCCGGGCGGACAGGGTGATGAGGCTGGCGACGACCGCGAAGATGTTCTTGATCCGGTGCGACAATTCGCGTGCCAGCAAGTCGCGGCTTTCGGACAGGCGGTGGGCATCGTCGATATCGATGATCGTGCCGACCCAACGCCAGCTGCCATCGTCCATTTCGATCGGCACCGCGCGGCTGAGTGCCCAGCGATAGGACCCGTCCTGGAGCCGCAGTCGCCATTCGTCGCTGAAGACCTGCTTCTGGCGGCTCGCCAGTTCAAGCCTGGCGATCGTGCCCTCGAACTCTTCGGGATGAATATGCGGGCGCCAGTCTTCCAGAGACGCTGGCGGGGGCGCTCCGGTCACTTCGTGCCAGCGGGCATTGAAGAAGTCGAAGGTGAGGCCTTCATCGGCGGACCAGGCGATGCCCGGCACCGTGTCGAGCACCAGCCCCAGCATGCGCGCGCGCTCGCGCGTCTCCTTGCGCGATCGCAGCGCCTCGCGCTCGTTGACGAAGCGCCGCAAAGCGGATCGCGCGAGCACCCGCAGCCCGTCCTCCTGCAGGGGGGAGAGGCCATGCGGATGCGGCTCGGTATCGATCACGCACAGCGCGCCAAGCTCGGTCCCGTCATCGGCGACCAGCGGCGCGCCTGCGTAGAAGCGGATATGAGGATCGCCCGTGACCAGCGCGTTGTCCGCGAAGCGAGGGTCTTGGGTCGCGTCGGGCACCACGAACAGATCGCGCCCTTCCATCGCATGCGCACAGAAGCTGACCGAACGCGGCGTTTCGCGGCTGTCCATCCCGTGGCGGGCGAGAAAGCGCTGCCGCTCATGCTCGACGATGGTGACGCTCGCGCTCGGCGTTTCGCACAGGCGTGCCGCGAAATCGGCAATGGCGCGCAGCTCGGGATCGTCCTCGAGCGAATCGATGCCGTACCGGGCAAGCTCGTCGAGCCGGTCTTCCGCGCGTCTGCCCGTGCCTTCCAGACGATTCGCGCCCAGGCTACTGCTGTCGATCGGCTGGTCCATGTGCCCCCCTCGGATCCCAATCCAGGATCGGTGAATATAGGGCGCCTGACGGTCTTCGCCACAAAAGCTTGCCACGCAATGATTTTTGCCAACGCCGTCGCCGCGGTTTGCCTGCGCCCGAGCGCTTGCTATGCGCAGCCCGCAAGAGAAGGAAGCACCCCCGATGCGCGCAACCCCCGATTTCGATTTCCAGCTTGGCGAAAGCGCCGCGATGATCCGCGAAAGCGTGTCGCGCTTCGCCGACGAACAGATTGCCCCGCTGGCCGAGAAGGTCGACCGTGAAGACTGGTTCCCCCGCGACGAGCTGTGGGAGCAGATGGGCGCTCTGGGCCTGCACGGGATCACCGTGGCCGAAGCCGATGGCGGGCTGGGGCTCGGCTATCTCGAGCATGTCGTTGCGGTTGAGGAAGTGAGCCGTGCAAGCGCCTCGGTCGGCCTGAGCTACGGCGCGCATTCCAACCTGTGCATCAACCAGATCGCGCGCTGGGGCAATGACGAGCAGAAGGCGAAGTACTTGCCCAAGCTCGTCAGCGGAGAGCATGTCGGCAGCCTCGCGATGAGCGAGGTGAATGCGGGTTCGGACGTCGTATCGATGAAGCTGAAGGCCGATGCGGTGGACGGCGGTTACCGGCTCAACGGCACCAAGTTCTGGATCACCAACGCACCCTACGCCGATACGCTGGTGGTCTATGCCAAGACCGACAGCGAAGCCGGATCGCGCGGGATCACCGCCTTCCTGATCGAGAAGGGGGACGAGGGCTTTTCCATCGGCCAGAAGATCGAAAAGGTCGGCATGCGTGGCTCGCCGACCAGCGAGCTGGTGTTCGACGATTGCTTCGTACCCGAGGACCGCGTGATGGGCCCGGTTGGCGGCGGCGTGAGCGTGTTGATGAGCGGGCTGGATTACGAGCGCGTGGTGCTCGCCGGGCTTCAGCTGGGCATCATGCAGGCTTGCCTCGATACCGTGATCCCGTACCTTCGCGAACGCACGCAGTTCGGCAAACCGATCGGAAGCTTCCAGCTGATGCAGGCCAAGGTGGCGGACATGTATGTCGCGCTGCAATCGGCGCGCGCGTACACCTATGCGGTGGCCAAGGCCTGCGATGCCGACCAGACGACCCGCTTTGATGCGGCGGGCGCGATCCTGCTGGCCTCGGAAAACGCCTTCCGCGTCGCGGCGGAAAGCGTGCAGGCGCTGGGCGGGGCGGGTTATACGCTCGACTGGCCGGTGGAACGCTATATGCGCGATGCCAAGCTGCTCGACATCGGCGCGGGCACCAACGAAATCCGCCGGATGCTGATCGGGCGCGAGCTCATCGGCGCGGCGGGATAAGGGACCGGACGATGTTCAGAAAATTCGCCATCACCCTCGGCCTCGCCGCAGCGCTGGCCATGCCCGCCGCCGCGCAGGAGGCCGCGCGGCTCACGATCGAGACCGTCCACAGCCCCGCGATCGAGGGCAATCTGGAAGGCAACACCGCCGACCGCGAGGTCTATGTCATCACCCCGCCGGGCTATGACGAGAACCCCGATGCGCATTATCCGGTGGTCTATTTCCTCCACGGCTACTGGGGCTCGCCCAAGCGCTACATCGAGCATCACATCGATTTCACCGCCGCGGTCGACAAGGCTGCCGAAGCGGGGCATCCGATGATCCTGGTCGTCCCCAACGGCGACTCCAAGTGGAAGGGCGCCTTCTATTCCTCCGGGCCGACCGTGGGCGACTACGAAGGCTTCGTCGCGCATGATCTGGTCGGTTGGGTGGACGCCAATTACCGCTCGATCGCCGATCCGCAGAGCCGCGGCCTTTCGGGCCATTCGATGGGTGGATACGGCACGGCGCGCGTCGCGCTGAAGAACCCGGGCATCTTCTCCAGCATCTACATGATGAGCGCCTGCTGCCTCGAACCTTCTGCGATGACGCCGCAGGTGGCGCAGCGGATCGAGCAGATGAGCCCCGAAGAGGTCGAGAATGCGGAGTTCTTCCAGCTCGCCGCGATCTCCACGCTGGTCGCCTGGTCGCCCGATCCCACGGATGAAGGCTTCCTCAAGGCCGATACCGGCCTGCGTGAGGACGGCACCATTGACCCCCTGGTCAACCAGCGCATTGCCGCCAACGCACCGGTCGTGATCCTGCCGCAATATCTGCGCTCGCTCACCACGCTCGACGGGTTTGCGATGGATATCGGCGACAAGGACTTCCTGCTCGACGGCAACCGCATCTGGCGCGCCGAGCTGGACCGGTTCGGCGTCGACTATGATTTCGAACTCTACGAAGGCGACCACACCAACCGCGTGAACGAGCGTTTCGCCGATCACGTGATGCCCTTCTTCGCCGATCATCTCGAAGGACCATCGCAATGAGCGCCGACGAAGATTACGTCTACGACGAGGAAAGTGGCGAATGGATGCCCGCCTCCGAACTCGCGGCCAAGCAGGCTGCCGAGGGCCAGGTGGAAGTGCGCGACGCGGTCGGCAACCTGCTTCAGGATGGCGACCAGGTGACGCTGATCAAGGACCTCGAGGTCAAGGGCGCGGGCAAGACGCTGAAACAGGGCACGCTGATCAAGTCGATCCGCCTGACCGGCGACGCGCAGGAGATCGACTGCAAATACCCCGGCATCAAGGGCCTCGTCCTGCGCGCCGAGTTCGTGAAGAAGCGTTGAGATAGATCATATGACCGCACCCACCCTCACCTCGACGCTCGACCGCGACGCGCCGGATGCCAAGGCGCGCTTCGATCACAATAAGGCACTGGCCACCGAACTGCGCGAGAAGGTCGCCGAGGCGGCGCTGGGCGGGAGCGAGAAGCATCGCGAGCGGCATGTCTCGCGCGGCAAGCTGCTGCCCCGCGAGCGGGTCGAGCGGCTGCTCGATCCCGGCTCGCCCTTCCTCGAGATCGGGCAGTTGGCCGCGAACGGCATGTACGGCGGCGACGTCAACGGCGCCTCGATGATTTGCGGCGTCGGGCGCGTCAGCGGGCGGCAGGTGATGGTCGTGTGCAACGATCCGACCGTGAAGGGTGGCTCCTACTACCCGATGACGGTCAAGAAGCATCTGCGCGCGCAGGAAATCGCGCAGGAAAACCGCCTGCCGTGCATCTATCTGGTCGATAGCGGCGGGGCGAACCTGCCTTTTCAGGCCGAGGTTTTTCCGGACAAGGAACACTTCGGACGCATCTTCTTCAACCAGGCGCAGATGAGCAGCCTGGGCATTCCGCAGATCGCCTGCGTGATGGGCAGCTGCACCGCGGGCGGGGCTTACGTGCCCGCGATGAGCGACGAGAGCGTGATCGTACGCAACCAGGGCACGATCTTCCTCGCCGGACCGCCGCTGGTGAAGGCCGCGACGGGCGAGGAGATCAGCGCCGAGGATCTGGGCGGCGGCGACTTGCACGCCAAGAAGTCCGGCGTGGTCGATCACCTCGCCGAGAACGACGAGCACGCGCTGACCATCGTGCGCGATATCGTCAGCCACCTCGGCGAGAACACCGACGCCGCCACCAACATCAAACTGCAGGACCCGCGCCCGCCGAAGTTCGACGCCGAGGATCTCTACGCCCTGGTCCCCGAGGATGTGCGCGCACCCTACGACGTTCACGAGGTGATCGCGCGGCTGACCGACGGCAGCGAGTTCCACGAGTTCAAGAAGGACTACGGCAGCTCGCTCGTGTGTGGTTTCGCGCATATCTGGGGCATGCCGGTGGCGATCCTCGCCAATAATGGCGTGCTGTTCTCGGAAAGCGCGGTGAAGGGCGCGCACTTCATCGAGCTGGCGTGCCAGCGGCGCATCCCGCTGCTGTTCCTCCAGAACATCTCCGGCTTCATGGTCGGCGGGAAGTACGAAGCGGAAGGCATCGCCAAGCATGGCGCGAAGCTGGTGACGGCGGTCGCCACCGCCACGGTGCCCAAGGTCACCATCCTGATCGGAGGCAGCTTCGGCGCGGGCAATTACGGCATGGCGGGGCGCGCCTATTCCCCGCGCTTCCTGTTCAGCTGGCCCAACAGCCGCATCTCGGTAATGGGCGGCGAACAGGCGGCCAGCGTGCTCGCCACGGTCCATCGCGATGCGGATAGCTGGACAGAGGATCAGGCCGAGGAGTTCAAGGCCCCGATCCGCCAGAAATACGAGGACGAGGGCAATCCCTACTACGCCACCGCGCGGATGTGGGACGACGGCGTGATCGACCCGGTGCAGACCCGCGACGTCCTCGGCCTCGCCTTCGCCGCCTGCCTCGAAGCCCCGATCGAGGATCGCCCGCGCTTCGGCGTCTTCCGGATGTAGACTTGGTGCCGGTGACACTGGGTGACACGTGTCACCCATGTGTCACCCTCGAAAAGAGACGTTCTTGCAGAGCCTTGCGCGACGCAGAGTGACATATTGCCGTTTTGCACTCCGCAGGGAGTGAAGGGCACTTGTGCGAGCAGTCACGAGACGACGATGGGAAAGAGCGGCGGCGATGGTAGCGCCTGATGCCCGGGTAGGAAAATCGCGCCGCCGATGTTTATCCGAGCGACGACGGCGTCCGTGACGGCCCTGGTCGATCTGTGAGACGCCTTTGACGCGGTCGACTTGACGCTTTCCTCTGCCTCGGGTGCTCTCGGCACCGGGTAAACAGGGGAATACCGATGCTGCATCCCATGAAACAGGTCGGGCTGACCGCCGCGATCGTCCTCGTCTGCAACGTGCTGCACGAAATCGGCCATCTCATGGCAGCAAAGCTGCTTGGCTACGAAGCGGCCATTCGGATCAACAGCGTCTCGCTCGTCGGCGGAGCTCAGGGCTGGCGGGACGCGGCGCTGGTCGATGCCGCCGGGCCGCTGGTCACCGGGGTGCTGGCAATCATCGGCGTGGCCCTCGTCAAGCGCGGCGGCACGCTTGGGCCGACCATCGTCTTCGCTGCGCTCATGATGCGCATCCTTGCGACCGCCGTGAGCGTGCAGGCTCCGAACGACGAGGCACGGATCGGTGTGTTGCTGGGGATCGGGACATGGGCGCTACCCGCACTCGTCGTGGGCGTGCTGGCGGTGCTCATGGCCATCTCCGCGCGCCGGTCGCGCGTTGGCTGGAGATGGCTGCTGGCGTCCTGGATCGGTGCCTCGATCGGCTTCGTGATCGTGGTGTTCGGGGAGCCCATGCTCCCCGCGATCACGCTCTGATCGCCTATTCCACCACCGTGATCCGGTCGGTCGCGGGCAGTGCGCGCACGCCTTCGCCGTCGAGGTAGGCTTCGGTCGCGTCGAGATCGACCGGGCCGGTGACCGCGTCGGTCCCTTGCGCGAACATCTCGAATCCGTCGCCGCCGGTGGCGAGGAAGCTGTTCATCGTCACGCGGTAGGTCGCCGCCGGGTCGATCCGGCGGCCGTTCAGCGTGGCGGAGACGAAGCGGTAGGAATCGCCGTCGCGCGCCAGCGTCTGGCGGAAGCCTTCCGACCCGGAGAAGATCGTGGTGCCATCCTCGCGGAACTGGCTGCGCAGCAGCGCGAGCAGCTGCGCGCCGGTGAAGCTCTTGGTGATCAGCGTGTTGCCGAAGGGCTGGACGGTATAGATCTGGCCGAAGGTCAGCGTGCCGTCTCCGTCCGGCACCAGGTCGGCGCGGATGCCGCCGGGGTTCATCAGCGCGATCTGCGCGCCCGCGCTGCGCGTGGCGGCGAGCTGCGAATCGGCGATGATATTGCCCAGCGCGTGCTCGATCCCGTCCTTCGTCGCCGCGCCCGAGAGCTTGCCGACCGGGCGGCTTTCGGCGCCCTTCGCGGCCTTCGCATACCGCGCGACATAGTCGGCGATGTCCCGACGCGCGGCGGGGCGCAGGATGCCATCGCGCGCGGTGCCTTCATCATTCGCGATCACGAGGTTGCGGGCGTTTTTCGCGATGACGCGACCCGCCGCCGGATCGATGGTCAGCGCGATATCGGTCAGCATCTGGCCGCCCCACGCCGCGCTGGTTACCAGCATCGGCCGTGCGGGATCGACGCTGGCGTAATCGCACACATAGGGCCGGTGCGTGTGGCCCGAGATGACGACGTCGATACCGGGATCGAGCCGGTCGAGGATTTCGCGAAGCGGGCCCGAGATCGCCGCGCAGCCGAACACGTCGGGCTGTTCGTCGGGCGCGAGGCCCTGATGGATCGCGACCACGATCGCATCCGCACCCTCGGCCCGCAGGCGGGGCAGGGCGGCGTTGATCGTGTCCGCCTCGTCGGCGAAGGTCAGGCCTTCGATCCCGTCGGGCGACACGATCTGGGGCGTGCCTTCCAATGTCAGGCCGATAATGCCGATCGCGACCTGCCGCTCGCCCTCACCCAAGCGACGGATCGCGGTGCCGGGGAACAACGTGCCGCCCTCTGCGATCTCTGGGCCGGCGAGCACATTCGCAGCGAGGAAGCCGAACTCTGCGCCCTTGTAGTCGGGCTCGACCGCACAGGGCTCGCGCATGGTCAGCTTCTCGCACCCGCCCTCGGCAAGACGGCGCAATTCGCGCCAGCCGCGGTCGAATTCGTGGTTGCCGACCGCGTTGAAATCGAGCCCGATGCGATTCATCGCGCCCACGGTCGGTTCGTCGAGGAACAGCGAGGAGACCAGCGGGCTCGCGCTGATGAGGTCGCCCGCCGAGATCACCAGGCTGTTTTGATGCTCGGCGCGCAGGGTGTCGATCGCGGTGGCGAGGTAGGCCGCGCCGCCTGCCTGCACCTGCGTCTCGCCGTCTACTTCCAGCGCACGCTGCACCGGCTGCAGGTTGCCGTGGAAATCGTTGAGCCCGATGATGCCGATGGTCACCGGCTCGGGCGCAGTGCTCTGCTCTTGGGGGACGGTGGCGCATGCCCCCAGCGAGAGGGCGAGCAGGGCGGCGAGGGTTGTGCGTGCGAACATGCTCGCGGCGTTGCTCCCGCCGCGTTGCAACTTCAAGAAGGCAATTGCGCGAGGCGGCGCTTTCGCCGCGTCAGAGCGCCTCGCCGCAGGCCTGCCCGCTCGCCCAGGCCCACTGGAAGTTATAGCCGCCCAGCCACCCCGTGACGTCGACCGCCTCGCCGATCGCGTACAGGCCGGGCAGCTTCTTCGCCTCCATCGTCTGTGAGGAGAGTTCGGCGGTCGAGATGCCGCCCGCGGTCACCTCGGCCTTGGCGAAACCCTCGGTGCCGTTGGGGTGGAACTGCCAGCCGCGCAGCCGCTCCTCCGCCTGGCGCAGTGCCTTGTCCGACAGGCCCTGCATCGGCCCGTCGAGCCCGAGGCGCCCGGCGAGCGTATCGGCCAAACGTTCGGGCAGGTGTTCGCGCAGCACTTGGGTGAGGGTGGCGCGCGGGGCGCGCGTCTTGGCCTCGACCAGCCAGCCGGGGGGCAGGTCGGGCAGGAAATCGATCCGCAGCACTTCGCCGTGGCGCCAGTAGGAACTCGCCTGCAGGATCGCGGGGCCGGACAGGCCCTTGTGCGTCAGCAGCGCGGCTTCGCGGAACTTGCTCGCGTGCTTGCCTTTGCCCGCATGGGCCTCGACCGGGGCGGAGACGCCCGAGAGCTCGCGGAACAGCACATCCTCGCCGCCCAGCGTCAGCGGGACCAGCGCGGGGCGCGGCTCGACCACCTTGAGGCCGAACTGGCGCGCGAGGTCGTAGGCGATGCCGGTCGCGCCCATCTTGGGGATCGACGGGCCGCCGGTCGCGATCACCAGCGCGGGCGCGTGATGCGTCTCGCCGTTCGCCTCCACCGAAAAACCTTCGCCGTCCCGCGCAATGCCGCCGATCTCCTGCCCGGTGCGGATATCGACCCCGCCCTTCTCGCATTCGGCAAGGAGCATGGCGACGATCTGCTTGGCCGAACCATCGCAGAACAGCTGGCCGAGCGTCTTTTCGTGCCAGTCGATCCCGTAGCGCTCGACCAGGTCGAGGAAGTCGCGTGGCGAGTAGCGGGCGAGCGCGGACTTGGCGAAGTGCGGGTTGGCCGAAAGGTAGTTTGCAGGCCCCGCGCCCAGATTGGTGAAATTGCAGCGCCCGCCGCCCGAGATGAGGATCTTCTTGCCCACCGCCTCGGCCTTTTCGAGCACCAGCACGCGCCGCCCGCGCTGGCCGGCCACGCCGGCGCAGAACAGGCCGGCCGCTCCGCCGCCAAGGATGATCGCATCGTATTCCATCGCCGCGTGCCGTGCCCGCTCCGCGCGGCGCTGTCGAGCGGGCGCGGGAAGGTTTCGGCGAAGACTCGTCCTATGCCGAGACAGCCCCGCCGGCGGGCGCGACAGCGGGACGCGAAGGGGGCAGCGCTGGGCCATGCCCGAGGCATCGCCCAGCACGAGCGCGCAGCGCTATCACCACCTCGACGCGGGGCGGGCGCTGTTCATGCTGCTGGGCATTCCCTTCCACGCCAGCCTCGCCTTTGCGGGCGGCCACTGGCTGGTGATGAGCGGCACGCGCGATCCTTTCCTCGCCGCCATCCCCCCGATCCTGAGCGATTTTCGCATGCCGGGTTTCTTCCTGATCGCGGGCTTCTTCGCCGCCATGCTGCTGGAGCGGCGCTCTCGTGCAGAATGGCTGAAGGGCCGGGCCGAGCGGCTGGGCGTGCCGCTGCTGTTCGGCATGGCGACGATCGTGCCCATGCAGGCGGCGATCCTGAGGGCGGGCCCCACGACGATTATCGACCGGGCCGCTCCGGCCGATCCGCTGTCGCATCTGTGGTTCCTGCCGACGCTGCTGGTGTTGTGCGCACTGCTCGCCGCGCTCTGGCCGTTGCTGACCCGCGTCCGGCCGATGCGCACGCCGGGCGTCATCGCGCTCGGCCTGGGTATCGCGGTTTACGAGCTTGCGCTGCTTGTGGGCGAACATGTGCTGCACAGCGATCTGAGTTTTGCGGGCGGGCTGCTCAGCTTCGATTCGCTGGCGCGGTTCGCGCCCTTCTTCGCGATCGGCGTCGCACTCCGGCGATCGCCTGCCCTGTGGGACCGCTTTGCGCGGTTCGATCCGACGGTCGCGATCATCGGGCTCGTCGCACTGGGGGCGCATGTCTGGCTATGGGAGGGCGAGGCGCGGGCGGAGCTGGTGCTCGACATCCTGTTCGACGGCTTGTCGTCGCTCTGTCTGGCGCAGACCATCCTTGCGCTGCTGCTGCGCGTGGTGAGGACCGGTTCGGCCACGATTGACCGGCTGGTCGACGCCTCTTTCACGATCTACCTGCTGCACCACCCGGTGGTGGTCGCGCTGGCGATCCTATGCATCGGCGCCAGTCTGCCGCCGCTGGCATCGTGGCTGATCATCTGCGTGGGCGCCTTCGTGCTGCCCTACGGCGCGCACCGCCTGCTGCGGCGCAGCCCGCTGGTGCTGTGGCTGATGAACGGCGTCAGACCGAAGGGGAGCCGCCGGGGCCTGCTGATGCCCCGGCCGGCGACCGATCTGAGCGCCTAGATATCGAGGTTCGCGACATTCAGAGCATTGTCCTGAATGAACTCGCGCCGGGTTTCGACCACGTCGCCCATCAGCCGCGAGAAAATCTCGTCGGTCACGTCGGCATCCTCGATCTTCACCTGCAGCAGTGCGCGGTTGTCCGGGTCTAGCGTGGTCTCCCACAGCTGTTCGGCGTTCATCTCGCCAAGACCCTTGTAGCGCTGGACTGACAAGCCCTTGCGGCCCGCCGCGATCACCGCGTCGAACAGCTGGGTCGGGCGGATGATCGTGCCCTGGCCCGCAGTGGCCGAGCGATCGGGCGTGGCGACCTCGTCCTCGCCATCGGGCTCGGGCGTATCTTCGACCGCGCTCGGCTTTACCAGCTTTGCCGCGCTTTCATAAGCGTCGAGGTTTTCGGCCGCGATCTTGTGCAGCTTGCGCGCTTCGGCGCTTTCGAGGAATTTCTCCTCGATCAGGTGGCTGTCGGTCACTCCGCGCCACAGGCGGCTCATCATGATGCCGCCGTCGGGCGAGCGTTCGCCGCTCCACTTGGCTTCGGTGTCGCCCATCTGAAGGCGCGCGGCGGCGCGGTCGAGCGCGTCGCCCGCAGCGAGGTTTTCCGGATCGAAGGCGCCCGCCATCGCCAGCGTCTCGACGATCGCGGTATCGTACTTGCGCGGCGCATAGGCGAGCAGGTTGCGCATCCGCAGCGCATGGTCGACCAGCGCTGAAAGGTCCGCCCCGGCGCGCACGCCGGTGGCGCTGTCGAGAACGCGATCCTGCAGCCCTTCGGCGACCAGATAGCGATCCAGCGCGCGCTCGTCCTTCAGGTAGACCTCGCTGCGCCCGCGCGCGACCTTGTAGAGCGGCGGCTGGGCGATGAAGAGATGCCCGTTCTTCACGATTTCGGGCAGCTGGCGGTGGAAGAATGTCAGCAGCAGTGTGCGGATATGCGCACCATCGACGTCGGCGTCGGTCATGATGACGATCTTGTGGTAGCGCAGCTTCTCGAGGTTGAAGTCGTCGCGAATGCCGGTGCCCATCGCCTGGATCAGCGTGCCGACTTCCTTGGATGAAATGATCCGGTCGAACCGCGCGCGCTCCACGTTCAGGATCTTGCCCTTAAGCGGCAGGATCGCCTGCGTCTTGCGGTCGCGCCCCTGCTTGGCAGAGCCGCCGGCCGAGTCACCCTCGACCAGGAAGAGTTCGCACTTGCTGGGATCGCGTTCCTGGCAGTCGGCCAGCTTGCCGGGCAGGCTGGCGACGCTCATCGCGCCCTTGCGGCTCATTTCGCGCGCGCGCCGTGCAGCTTCACGCGCGGCGGCGGCATCGACGACTTTCTGGACGATCGCCTTGGCGTGGTTGGGATTTTCCTCCAGCCACTCGGTCATCTTGTCGCCCATCAGGCTTTCCAGCGGAGAGCGGACCTCGGATGAAACCAGCTTGTCCTTGGTCTGCGAGCTGAACTTGGGATCGGGCAGCTTGACCGAAACGATCGCGGTCAGCCCTTCGCGCATGTCCTCGCCGCTGAGGCTGACCTTCTCCTTCTTGAGCAGGCCCGATGCTGCGGCATAGTTGTTGAGCGTACGGGTCAGCGCGGTGCGGAATGCGGCAAGGTGCGTGCCCCCGTCGCGCTGCGGGATGTTGTTCGTGAAGGCGAGCACGTTCTCGTAATAGGAATCGTTCCATTCGAGAGCGACGTCGATGCCGATCCCGTCCTTCTCCGCCGAGACGGAGATAGGCTCGGGGATCAGCGCATCCTTGTTGCGGTCGAGATAGTTGACGAAGGCCGCGATCCCGCCCTCGTAGAACAGGTCGTGCTCGGCCACGTCTTCGCTCCGCCGGTCGCGCAGCTTGATGTGCACGCCCGAGTTGAGGAAGGCGAGTTCGCGGTAGCGGTGCTCGAGCTTGTCGAAATCGAACTCGATGACGTTCTTAAACGTGTCCTCGCTGGCCTTGAAGGTAACGCGCGTGCCCTTTTTCAGGCCGTTCTCGTCGCCGTTGGAATCCACCGGCGGCGCATCGCCGCGCACTTCGAGGCTGGCGACCGCATCGCCGTGCTCGAAGCGCATCCAGTGCTCCTTGCCGTCGCGCCAGATGACCAGTTCGAGCCATTCGGACAGCGCGTTGACGACCGAGACGCCCACGCCGTGCAGGCCGCCGGAGACCTTGTAGGCATTGTCGTCGCTGGTGTTTTCGAACTTCCCGCCCGCGTGCAGCTGGGTCATGATGACCTCTGCGGCGGAGACGCCTTCGCCCTTGTGCATGTCGACCGGAATGCCGCGGCCATTGTCTTCCACCGAGACGCTGCCGTCCGGGTTGAGTTCGATCAGGACGAGGTCGCAGTGGCCCGCCAGCGCTTCGTCGATGGCATTGTCGGACACCTCGAACACCATGTGGTGCAGGCCCGAACCATCGTCGGTATCGCCGATATACATGCCGGGGCGCTTGCGAACCGCATCGAGGCCCTTGAGCACCTTGATCGAATCCGCGCCATATTCGCCGGTTCTCCGGCCATTTTCACCATTGTTCTGTGTGTTCTCGTCCATCGGGCGAATATAGGCGCGCGGGCCCCGAAACCCAAATGAAACATGGCGAAAACATGGGCTTTTCCACGGGGTGTGGAAGGAGGCGGGCACTTATCCGCCGGGCGCGCGTAAGTCCGGTGATGATGATGACCCTGATCGTGGTCGCCGTGGTCTCCGGCGCGCTCATTCTCGGCGCGGCCTGGGGGCTGTTCGCACCGCTGAACAAGAAGACCGAAGGCTTCCTGGTGGCGCTGGCCGGGGGCGCTCTGCTGCTGTCGGTCACGAGCGAACTGATCCAGCCGTCGATCGAGCGTGGATCGCTGATTGTCGCCGGGCTCGCGGTGCTGGCGGGCGCGGGCGTCTTCACCCTGGCGGACTGGCTGGTGAAAACGAAATGGGGCGGCGGTTCGGGCGGCGGGCTGCTGGCCGCCATCACGCTCGACGGAATCCCCGAAAACCTCGCGCTGGGCGTTGCGCTGATCGGTGCGGGGCCGATGGAGGTCGCGGCGCTCGCCGGATCGATCCTGCTGTCCAACCTTCCCGAAGCGGCGGGCGGCGCGAAGGAAATGCGCGGGGACGGGCGCAACAAGATGAAGGTGTTCGCGCTGTGGGCGGCGACCGCCGCGCTGCTCTCGGCGGCGGCAATTGCGGGCAACCTGCTGCTCGAAGGGGCGAGCGAGAGCCAGCTGGGCGCGATCCGCTGCTTTGCCGCAGGCGCGGTGATCGCCAGCCTCGCGATCGAGGTCTTCCCGCAGGCCTTCAAGGAAGACGATTACTGGGCCGGGATCGCCACCGCGATCGGCGCCGTCCTCGCCTTCCTGCTCGGCTCGCTCGGCGGCGGCGGATAGCAAAGCCTGCCGCTACGGCATGATCGATTGACGCGCCCGCCTGCCTGACGCATCGCGCGGCCCATGCTCTCTGTACTCGACATCTTCCGGATCGGGATCGGCCCGTCTTCCTCGCACACCGTCGGCCCGATGCGGATCGGCGAACGCTTCGTGCGGGGATTGAAGACGGCGGGCCTCGCCTCGCAGGTCGCGCGGGTGCAGGTCGAACTGCAGGGGTCGCTGGCGCTGACCGGGGTCGGGCACGGCACTCTTGATGCCAGCATCCTCGGCCTTGCCGGGTTTGCGCCCGACCGGACCGACCCCGACGAGGCGGCGCAGGTGCTGGCGGATATTCGCGCCGGCCACCGCCTGATGCTGGGCGGCGCGGACGAGATCGCCTTCGATCCGCAGGCGGACATCGAGCTTGCCGGGCATATCATCCCCGAACTCCACCCCAATGGCATGGTCCTGCGCGCCTTCGACGAGGCTGGCGAGCTGCTGCGCGAGCGGACCTTCTATTCGACCGGCGGCGGCTTCGTCGCCTCCGAGAAGCAGTTGCGTGCCAAGCCCAAGAACGACCGGGTCAAGGCGGGCCCCAGCGTGCCACATCCCTTCGGCTCGGCGGAAGACCTGCTGGCGCTGTGCGCGCAGCTCGACCTGACGATCGCCGACCTGATCCTCGCCAACGAGGACTCGATGCGCCCGCGCGAAGAAACGATCGCCGGGCTCGACGCGATCGCCGAAGCGATGGATGGCTGCATCGACCGCGGGCTCAGCCAGCGGGGCGTCCTGCCCGGCGGGCTCAAGGTGCAGCGCCGCGCGCCCGACCTGTGGGAGAAGCTCTCGGGCAATCCGCTCTCGAACGAGCGCGAGCAGCTGTTCGACTGGCTCAATTGCTACGCGATGGCGGTGAACGAGGAGAACGCGGCGGGCGGCCGCGTCGTCACCGCGCCCACCAATGGCGCGGCGGGTATCATCCCGTCGGTGATTCGCTTCTATTGCAAGACCGCCGACGACAATGACTGCATCGAGAAGCGGCGGCTGTTCCTGCTGACCGCGGGCGCGATCGGCCTGCTCTACAAGCAGCGCGCGAGCATTTCGGGCGCCGAGATGGGTTGCCAGGGCGAGGTCGGTGTCGCCTGTTCGATGGCGGCGGGTGGCCTCGCGGCGCTGTGGGGCGGATCGCCGGTGCAGATCGCCAGCGCGGCGGAAATCGGGATGGAGCACAATCTGGGCCTCACCTGCGATCCGGTCGGCGGGCTGGTGCAGGTGCCGTGTATCGAGCGTAATGCCATCGGCGCGGTCAAGGCGGTCAACGCCGCGCGCCTTGCGCTCCACCGGACGGGGGCGGAAAGCCTCGTCAGCCTCGACCAGGTGATCGAGACCATGCGCCAGACCGGGCTCGACATGAGCAACAAGTACAAGGAAACCAGCCAGGGCGGGCTCGCGGTGAACGTCGTCGAGTGCTGATTCTTTCGGCCTGATCCCGAACGGGCCGTTGGCCTGCCCGGCTCCGTTGCGCACAAGAAAAGGCCCGCCTGC
The DNA here is from genome assembly GCF_054655655.1 of Alteriqipengyuania triglochinis. Taxonomy (NCBI): domain Bacteria; kingdom Pseudomonadati; phylum Pseudomonadota; class Alphaproteobacteria; order Sphingomonadales; family Erythrobacteraceae; genus Alteriqipengyuania; species Alteriqipengyuania triglochinis. Next base: position 81,518 of record NZ_BAAHNC010000002.1, on the reverse strand, counting down.
CGGATGGCAGACGGGCCTCGATCCGATACCCTTTGGAGGAGAGTTTTTCGGAAGAAGGGGATCAGATCGTAACGGCGCTGACAAGGACGACGGAGCTGATCGAAACCGCCGCCAGCAGCGCGAAGACGTGCGTCGTCATCGTGCGCATGGTGTTATCCTAGTTTTTCTAAAGTTGGCCGGGGGACAGGCTTAGGGGGGGGAGAGGACAGCCCGTCGCCCCGGCTCGAGGGGGGAAATAATGTTACGCCCCGATATATGAAAGTGAGAAAACTTGCAGGTATGTTCAGTTTTTTGCACCAGACTTTAGTGCGTCCGGCGCAAAGGCAGCACTGATCTTACAAGCGCGCGATCCGCGACCGCTTGCTATCGGGCTCGTCATCATCCTCTACACCATAATTGGAGGTGGGCATGGGGGCGACCGAGCTGCCATGTTCGAGAAGCGCATTTACGCGTAGCGCAAGCTTTTCCCGGTCGAACGGCTTGCTGATGTAATCGTCGGCACCTGAATAATACGCGATCTCCTGATCGGTGCGCGATCCGCGTGCCGTCAGCATCAGGACCGGTACCCGGCGACAGACGTCCGATCCGCGAATCTCGCGCAAGACATCGATGCCCGACTTGCCAGGCATCATGCAGTCCAGGATCAGCAGGTCGGGCTGCTTGCGCTCAACCACCTCGCGCACCGTGGTGCCATCCTCGAGCGCGCCCACAATGTGGCCTTCGGGTTCCAGAATGCTGCGAACCAGCTCGACGATCAGCGGATCATCGTCGGCGATGATGATGCGTGCCATGGCGACCTCCTCCGGATGAGTGGCATTGCCTATAATTATAGACGATAAACTAAAAGCTTAAGCTGCGCGCGCGTTCCTTGCCGGGCGCACTCGCTTGCCATCGCAAGCGCGCACGGCCTAACGGGACCAATGCCCAAGAAAGCCCACCCCGATTCCATCCTCATCGTCGATTTCGGCAGCCAGGTAACCCAGCTGATCGCGCGCCGCGTGCGCGAAGCGGGGGTCTATTCCGAGATCGCGCCCTTCAGCCAGGCCGAGGAGGCGTTCCACCGGCTCAAGCCCAAGGGCATCATCCTGTCGGGATCGCCCGCAGGCGTACCCGACGAAGGATCGCCCCGCGCGCCGGAGATGCTGTTCGAGGCGGGGCTGCCGATCCTCGGCATCTGTTACGGCCAGCAGGTCATGACCCACCAGCTCGGCGGGGAAGTGCGGCCCGGCCACGAAACCGGCGAAGGCGGCGAATTCGGCCGCGCCTTCCTGACCGTGACCAAGTCCTGCGCGCTGTTCGACGGCTTGTGGAACGAGGGCGAGCGCCACCAGGTATGGATGAGCCATGGCGACAAGGTCACGCGCTTTGCCGAAGGGTTCGAGATCGTCGCGGTCTCCGACGGTGCGCCCTTCGCGGTGATCGCCGACGAAGGCCGCAAGTTTTACGGCACCCAATTCCACCCCGAGGTGGTCCACACGCCCGACGGCGCGAAGCTGATCGCCAATTTCGCGCACAAGGTCTGCGGGCTGGCGGGCGACTGGACGATGGCCGAATATCGCGCGACCAAGATCGCCGAGATCCGCGAGCAGGTCGGCGACGGCAAGGTGATCTGCGGCCTTAGCGGTGGGGTCGATTCCTCGGTCGCCGCGATCCTGATCCACGAGGCGATCGGCGAGCAGCTGACCTGCGTCTTCGTCGACCACGGCCTGCTGCGCCTGAACGAGCGCGAACAGGTGGAGACCATGTTCCGCGATCACTACAACATCCCGCTGGTGGTGGTGGACGCCGAGGAACGCTTCATGGCGGGCCTTGCTGGCCAGACCGACCCCGAAAAGAAGCGCAAGTTCATCGGCGGCGAGTTCATCAACGTGTTCGAGGAAGAGGCGAAGCGCATCGGCGGCGCCGATTTCCTCGCCCAGGGCACGCTTTATCCCGACGTGATCGAGTCGGTCTCTTTCACCGGTGGACCGAGCGTCACGATCAAGAGCCACCACAATGTCGGCGGCCTGCCCGAACGCATGAACATGCAGCTGGTCGAGCCTCTCCGTGAACTCTTCAAGGACGAGGTCCGCGAACTGGGCCGCGAGCTGGGCCTGCCCGACATCTTCGTCGGCCGCCACCCGTTCCCCGGACCCGGCCTCGCCATCCGTATCCCGGGCGAAGTGACCAAGGAACGCTGCGACATCCTGCGCAAGGCCGACGCGATCTATCTTGAGGAGATTCGCAATGCGGGCCTCTACGACGCGATCTGGCAGGCCTTCGCCGTGCTGCTTCCGGTCAAGACCGTCGGCGTGATGGGCGATCACCGCACCTACGACAGCGTCTGCGGGTTGCGCGCGGTGACCAGCACTGACGGCATGACCGCAGATGTGTATCCGTTCGACGCGGGCTTCCTGACCAATGTTGCGACCCGCATCGTCAACGAGGTGCAGGGCATCAACCGCGTGGTCTACGACTATACGTCGAAACCGCCGGGCACGATCGAGTGGGAATAAGGGCCTGACGCGAAGACATCGGGAGACCTTCCATGAGCGACACGCTGCGCCTCATCGTCAAGGATTTCGGCTGGATTCACACCTCGCTGGGCCTGGTGGGGAACGTGCTGTTCTTCGTCGGCAGCATCTTCTTCCTGCCTAGCTTCGATTCGTACCAGACGCTGGGCGTGTGGCTGTTCATCATCGGGTCGTTCCTGATGCTGATCGGAGCTTTGGGCGAACTCGGCGTGAAGATCGTCGAGAGCCGCGAATAGCGGATGCGGGCGCGAGGCAGGTGCAACTCCCCCTCGGCGATGACCCGCGTACGGATATCCTCCGCGCGCTCCAGCCCCTGCTGGTCCAGCGCTTCGGCCATATAGAGCGCGCTCCGAGAGAGCGCCGCGCGCCGGAATGGGTGCTGGTGCAGGGGGTGATCGGGGCGCGGACGCGGTCCGAGGTTTCCAATGCTGCGACCGATCGGTTGCTGGCGAGTTATGGCAGCTGGGAAGCGGTCGCGCATGCGCCGCTGGAGGAACTCCAAGCGGAGCTGACGACGCAGACCTATCCCAATGTCGCGGGCGAACGGCTCAAGGCGTGCCTCGAAGCGCTGGTTGAGCGGCGCGGTCGCGTGGACCTGTCGCATCTGGAGGAGATGGAGACGGGGGCTGCGATGGACTGGCTCGAGCAGCTTCCCGGCATCGGCCGCAAGATCGCGGCGGGGGTGATGAACGCCTCGACGCTCGACCGCGCGGTGCTGGTGCTCGACAGCCATCACCGCCGCATCCTCCAGCGCATGGGGCTGGTGCCGCCGCGGGCGGACACCGCGCGCACCTATGCCACGATCATGCCTGCGATGCCGCCCGAATGGAGCGCCGCCGATTTCGATGAGCACCACCTGCTGATGAAGGAGGTCGGCCGCACCTTCTGCCGCCCGCGCGCGCCCGATTGCCCACCGTGTCCGGCGCAGGCGCTGTGCAAGACGGGCCAGCTTGAGCCGGGCCCGGGCAGGGCGGAGCAGGCGAACCCGCGCTGACGCACGACAAATCGCGAACCCTTCGCGCCGCTCGCCCGTTGGCCGGGAAACACCCCCATTCAAGGAGCGCGCCCATGCAAGCCGTCAAAGTCCGCAACCCCGCCAGTCTCGACAGCCTCGAAGTGGTCGATATGGCCGATCCCGGCGAGCCCGGCCCGGGCGAAGTACGCGTGAAGCTGCACGCCTCCTCGCTCAACTTTCACGATTATGCCGTGGTCGCTGGGATGATCCCGACCGACGACGGCCGCATCCCGCTGTCCGACGGGGCAGGCGAAGTCGTCGCAGTGGGCGAGGGCGTCGAAGCGTTCGCAGTCGGCGACCGGGTGATCTCCACCTTCTTCCCCGACTGGAACGACGGCACCCCGCCGATGGGCAGTTTCGAGACCACGCCCGGCGACGGGATCGACGGTTTCGCCCGCGAAGAGGTGGTGAAGCCGGTGCGCGCCTTCACGCATGCTCCCGCCAATCTCGACTACGTGGAGGCGGCGACCCTGCCGTGCGCCGGGCTGACCGCGTGGCGCGCGCTGATGGAAGACGGCAAGATGAAGCCCGGGCAGACCGTGCTGGTGCAGGGCACCGGCGGCGTCTCTATCTTCGGCCTGCTGTTCGCCAAGGCGGCGGGCGCACGGGTGATCGCGACATCGAGCTCTGACGCAAAGCTGGAAAAGGTCCGCGCGCTCGGCGCCGACCACACGATCAATTACAAGACGACCGAGAACTGGGGCGAGGCCGCGTATGACTGGGTCCGCAGCGAGCTGGGCGCGCAGGGCGTCGACCATGTGATCGAAGTCGGCGGTCCGGGCACGGTCAACCAGTCTATCGCCGCGATCCGGCCGGGCGGGCACATCCACCTGATCGGCGTGCTGACCGGCCAGTCGGGCGAGGTCGAGACCGCCGCGCTGATGCGCAAGATGGGACGTTTGCAGGGGCTGACCGTCGGCAGCCACGCGATGCAGCGGCGGATGGTCGCCGCGATCGAGGCGAACGACATTCACCCGCAGATTTCGGACCGCTTTGCGCTGGCCGACCTCGCCGATGCCTTCCGGCACGAAGAAGGCGGATCGCATTTCGGCAAGATCGCGGTGGAGATCGGCTAGGCACAACCGCACCGCCTGCCAAAGAAAAGGGCCGCCCGGTTTCCCGTGGCGGCCCTGCTATTCCAATCGGGTCGGATGAAAGCGATCAGCCTTCCTTGTCGACCTTCTTGTACGGAATGAAATCTTCGAGGAAGATCACGCCGCTGAAGAAATTGCCAGTGCGATCGCGCGTGGTGATCTGGGTCGTGTTGCACAGGCTTGGGTTGGGATCGCGCACGACCAGGTAATCACCGTCGTCCAGCGCTTCGGGATCCCTCGTGTAGTTCACGTAGATCGTCGATCCGGTGTCGTAGATCAGCGCGGTCTCGTCGATGATATAGAGCCGGGCTGACGGGCGGTGCGGTACGCATTTCATCGGTTCGCCCGCAACGCGATCCTTCAGCAGTTCGTCGAGCCGTTCCTGGCCGCTCTTCGAATCGGCGGCTGCGGGAGTGGCAAGGGCCAGCGCGCCCAGCGCGGCAAAGGCGGGAAGTGCGATACGAAGGTTCATGACGTCGTCCTTTCGAACATGTGTGTATCACCCCTACATTGGGCTGGATAACACACCTTGCCTGAACAACGCATGAGGGAGCGAATGAGAGCCTGGGGGCTCCCCTTCGGTGGAATCACCTGTGGCCGGGGTCGGCACCTTCGCTTATGTCGCGCAAAGTTGCCTGGTCGACGCCATCGGCGGGGCCGCCTTCGAGGACGAAGCGGCGGTCGCAATAGCCACAATCGACATAGCCGTGCTCGTCGATCTCGAGATAGATCTTCGGATGGCCGAGCGCGGCGGGCTTGTAGTTCTTGCCCGTCCGGATGTCGGTCGCGCCGTCGCACCACACGCGGCGGGTGGTGACCTTGGAGACTTCGGGCGGAGGCGGAATGATCGACATGGCGTTTGCGCATATCCTCACGCCGCGCGGGCGGCAAGGGGCCGATCGCCGACAGGCGAACGCCGCGCAAAGCTGTGGCCAAGCGGCGGCGCGCGAACTAGGGCAGGGCCCATGACTGACCGGCCCGCGATATCGATCACGAATCTGACCAAGCGCTACGCGCCCCACAAGGGCGAGGGGGAGGGCAAGCTGGCGCTGAAGGGCGTCAGCTTCGACGTGCCGCAGGGCGGCGTGTTCGGCCTGCTCGGCCCCAATGGCGCGGGCAAGTCGACCCTCATCAACATCCTCGCCGGACTGGTCTCGAAGACCGATGGCAGCGCGGAGATCTGGGGTTTCGACACCGCGAAGAACCCGCGCAACGCGAAGCGTTCGATCGGGATCGTGCCGCAGGAAATCGTGTTCGACCCCTTCTTCACCCCGTTCGAGGTGCTGGAGAACCAGGCCGGCTTCTACGGTATCCCCAAGGGCGAGCGCCGCAGCGAAGAGCTGCTGAAGGCGGTGCACCTGTGGGACAAGCGCGATGCCTATGCCCGCACGCTGTCCGGCGGCATGAAACGCCGCCTGCTGATCGCCAAGGCGATGGTCCATTCACCGCCGATCCTCGTGCTCGACGAGCCGACGGCGGGCGTCGATGTCGAGCTGCGGCGGCAATTGTGGGAACTGGTGACCGACCTCAACCGGCAAGGCGTCACCGTGGTGCTGACCACGCACTACCTCGAAGAGGCCGAGGAGCTGTGCGACCGGATCGCGATCATCAATCACGGCGAGCTGATCGCCGACAAGCCGACCGGCGAAATGGTCGGCATGGCGCGCGAGAAGATCATCCGGCTGGAGGTCGACAAGGATCTCGCCGGTCCGCCGATGGACGAGTTGTTTACGCGGGCGGAAGTGACCGCGCCGCGAACGCTCGAGATTACCTATGATCGCGACAGGGCGACCGCGGGCCAGGTGCTCACCATCGTGCAGGGCTATGGCTACGCGATCGAGGATGTCTCGACGCTCGAACCCGATCTGGAAGACGTCTTCGTCCAGCTGACCGGCGCGGGCTGAACGCGCAATACGTTAATATTTCCGGGCTGTGCGCTAACCTTTGGTCAATGCGTAGCCGCTAGGGCGACAGGGTGAATTTCTCGTCACTCTTCAGGACGGTGCGGCAGATTGTCGCGCCGTGCGCCCTCTGTGTGGCGCTGATCGTCGGCGCGCCAGGCAGCGAAGCTTCTGCCCGGTGCTATGGAAGCGAGAATCGCGTCGTCGAACGGCTGGAGGTCGAAATTGGTCGCGATCCGGCCGCCGCAGTCGATCTCATCGCGGAAGAGATTGCCCGCACCGATCCGGCCCGCACGACCCTCCTCGCAGAACTGTATCTCGTGCAGTCGATCGCCCTCCACATGAGCGGCAAGCCGCGGGGGGAAGCTATAGAGAGGACGCGCAACGCGGCGAGCGGTCTTGCGCCCGGCCATCCCATCAACCTGATGCTGGGGCTCGACGAAGTCTACGAGATCGAAGACGATGCCGAGAGACTGCGGAGCCTCGCCCCGCTCGAGCGCGATTATCGGAGCCTTCAATCCGGAACTCCCGCGAAAACGTGCCGGGCGGTCGATCTCGCGTTCTATCACGCGCGGCTCGACAATCCGCGCAAGGCCTTCGCCTACGCGAAGCAGGCTTATCGCAACAGTGCGGGCGAGGATGAATCGCCTTATCGCGCCGAAGCCATTTCGATGCTCGCCTACTTCATTTCGACTGGGCACGATTATGATTATGCACAAAAGCTGCATTCGGACGCGCTTCGCATACAGACCGACCTCGGCATGAGCGATCTGGCTGCACAGGAACTGGCGCAGCGTGGCTACACCGAACTGGCCAATGACAAGCCCGAGCAGGCGGTGAAAGATTTTGCTGCTTCGGCAGAGCAGGCGCGCAGCTACGGCAACGCGTACGCGGTCGATTACGCTTTGCTCGGACTGTGCGAAGCGGCATTGGAAGCCGACGATATCGGGCGGGCCGCCCCTGCCTGCGAGCATGCCTATACCAATCTCAACAGGCCAAGTGAGCTCATGGCCTACCCTTCGACCGCGCTGATGGCGGATCTGCTGGTGCGACAGGACAAGCCGCGCGAGGCGCTTGGCCTGCTAAATCCGCTGATCGCCAGCGGCCGGGGCGACGAAGATCCGGCGACATGGATCCGGACGCTGAAAGCCCGTGCCGCGGCCCATTCAGCGCTCGGGCGCAACGCCCAGGCCTATGCCGATGCGCGCAGGGCCATGGAAGAGATCGAGGCTTATCTCAGGGAGGAACGGGCGAGCGGGCTAAATGCCTTGAGGGCCCGCTTCCAGACCGAAGAATTGGAGGGCCGCCTCGCGGACGAGGAGCGCGCAAGCAAAGTGCGCCTGCGGCTCGCAATCGTGGTGATTGCGGGCTCCGTTCTTGTGCTTGCGTTGCTGGGCACGTTGGTTTTCATCCTGCTGAGCCACCGTCGCCGCTTCCGCCGCCTTGCGATGATCGATCCGCTGACCGGGCTCGGCAATCGGCGCGCGACGCTGGAGAAGGCGGACGAGGCTTTGCGTGAGGTGGGCGTGGCAAGGCCGCGCGCTTCGGTGGCCCTGTTCGACATCGACCATTTCAAATCGTGCAACGACCGGTTCGGTCACGACGCGGGCGACGATATCCTGAGCGAGTTCGCGCGGATCGTGGAAGCGTGCGTCCGCCCGGGCGATATCGTCGGGCGCTGGGGCGGGGAGGAATTCCTGGCCATCTTCCCTGCCACGGACGCGCAGGAGGCGGCGGGTATCATCGAGAGGATACGCGTGCGGGCCGCACGGGAAAGGTTCGATTTCGCGCCCGATTACCGGCTGGAATTCAGTGCCGGGATCGCAATGCTCGACGAAGCGGGCGACGATATGGGCGACTGCATCAAGCTCGCGGACGAGCGCCTCTATGCAGCCAAGGCGCTGGGGCGCAACCGGACCTGTCTTGTCAAAGGCGAAGGCGAAGGCGACGCGCCGGCACGAAGCGGCGTGGAGCCCTGAACCCACGCAAGACTACTCCGCCTTCTCGGCTGCCTGCCCATCGCGGAGCAGGGTGAGAAATTCCGCCCCGGCTTGCGGCCTCCGCCCGGTCCGGCCATGACGCGGGAATGATCGACAAACACGACGGGACCACGCACGATGTGCTGGTCATCGGATCCGGCGCGGCTGGACTGACCGCAGCGCTGGCCCTGGCCGAGGAAAAGAAGGTGCTGGTGCTGGCCAAAGGCTCGCTCACCGGCGGTAGCACCGCCTGGGCGCAGGGCGGGATCGCCGCCGTGCTCGACGCGGGCGACACGTTCGAGGATCACATCCGCGATACGATGATCGCGGGCGCGGGGCTCAATGATCGCGACACGGTCGAGTTCGTGATCGAGCGTGCGCCGCATGCGATCGACCGGCTGATCGAGCTGGGCGTGCCCTTCAACAAGGAAAGCGGTGCGCTGCACCTCACCCGCGAGGGTGGCCACTCGCACCGCCGGATCGTGCATGTGAACGACGCGACCGGCTGGGCGGTGCAATCCGCGCTGCTCAAGGCGGCGGAAGAGAATCCCAACATCACGCTGCTGCCGGGCCGCACCTGCGTCGATCTGATCACCGGGCGGCACGAGCTGCGCTATTCGGGCGCAGGCCAGGTGTGGGGCGCGTATGCGCTCAACGAGGAGACGGGCGAGGTCGAGGCCCATGTCGCGCGCGCTACCGTGATGGCTGCGGGCGGGGCGGGGCGCTGCTACCTGTTCTCGACTGCCCCCCGGGGGGCGACCGGCGATGGCATCGCGATGGCCTGGCGCGCGGGTGCGCGGGTCGCGAACATGGAAATGATGCAGTTCCACCCGACCTGCCTCTACAATCTGGAGGTCAAGAACTTCCTCATCACCGAGGCCGTGCGGGGCGAGGGCGGGCGGCTTTATAACCCGCGCACGGGCGAGCGCTTCATGGAGCAATACGATCCGGAGCGGATGGAGCTGGCCCCGCGCGACGTGGTCGCGCGTGCCAACGACGATCAGATCAAGCGCTACGGGCTCGATTACGTCCATCTCGACATCAGCCACCAGCCGCCCGAGTTCGTGCGCGAGCATTTCCCGACGATCCACGAAAAGCTGCTCGGCCTCGGGATCGACATGACCAAGGAGCCGATCCCGGTGGTGCCCGCGCAGCACTATACCTGCGGCGGGGTGCTGGTGGACCTGTTCGCCCGCACCGACCTGCCGGGCCTGTGGGCGGCGGGCGAGTGCATCGAAAGCGGGCTGCACGGGGCCAACCGCCTCGCCTCCAACTCGCTGCTCGAATGCTTCGTCTTCGGCGAGGCGGCGGCGCGCGATATCCTCTCGATGTGGGAAGAGCTCGACGCGCCGCCCGAGATTCGCCCGTGGGACGCGAGCCGGGTGACCGATTCGGACGAAGAGGTCGTCATCAAGCAGAACTGGACCGAGATCCGCCGCTTCATGTGGAACTATGTCGGCATCGTGCGTACGACGAAGCGGCTCGAACGTGCGGCGAACCGCATCCGCCTGTTGCAGTCGGAGATCGAGGATTACTACGGATCCTTCCGCGTCACGACCGATCTGATCGAGCTGCGCAACCTCGTCCAGGCGGCCGAGCTGATCGTCGGCTGCGCGCTCAAACGCACGGAAAGCCGGGGCCTGCACTATACGCTCGACCATCCTCAGACCGATCCGGTCGCGCTCGACACGGTGCTGCTGCCGCGCTGAGAAAAGCGCGAGAACTTGATGCATGTTAGTTTGTGGCCGCATCGTGGCGGCTGGCCATTGCCTGTGTGAGCCCCTCCGAGGGGGTGGAGCCAACAGAGGAACTCAACCATGAAGAAGCTTGCAATTTTCGCCGCCCTTCCCGCCGCCGCCCTTGCGCTGAGCGCATGCGGTGAAGACAGCGCCGTCGAAGAGCAGGGCGACATGCTCGAAGAGCAGGCCGATGCTGTCGAAGATTACGGCGACGACCAGGCCGCCGCGCTCGAAGAGCGGGCCGACGAAGCGCCGACCGACGCCCAGGAAGACGCGCTGAACGCGCGCGCCGAGGAAATCGACGATATCGGCGACGAAAAGGCCGAGGCGATGAACGAACGCGCCGACGAAATGGAATAAGGCTTTCGCCTGATCCGCCGGCTAGCCGGCAAGGGGCCTCCGCCAGCAATGGCGGGGGCCTTTTTCGTTGGCTCCGAATTCGCGGCGCAGGCTGCTAGCCGACCGGCGCGACAAGCTGAATCCATCGAGCGAATTTTTCCCACAGTTTGGTTGTGCGTCCGGGCGGCTTCCGAATCGGCACGAGCGGTGCCTTTGCCGTCTCGTCCAGACCCTTTGGTAGGCCGTTCCGCCCTTTTTTGCCCATCGCTCCCCTTGCGCCTCCAGCCCGCCTGATTCATGCTTGTCCTCCTTCGCGATCCGGATAAGTCCGGGCGGCCTGCAACAGGGTTTCGCGAGGGGCGCATCCATTGTGTGGGGCAGCCCGCCAATGCGCATTTAGGACACGGAAATGGGGCGCCTGGCTGCGCACCATCTGGGCGAAGCTTTAGGGGCGAGTCATGGAATTCAGCACTGGCGAAACCGATATGTCCACCACGGACGAAGATACGGCCGACAGGCTGACCGAGACACGCAAGAACGCCGCCCCCGAGGCGAAGGCACCCGCGAGGGGCCACGACGCAAAGACTTCCGCCGCGGCGGACGCAAAGGCAATGACGATGGAAAAGAACGATACGGGCTCCGACGTGCTGGTGGAAACCGCTGCAGCAGATGCCGTGGCCAAGGCCGTCGCGGCAAGTGCGGCGGACGTGGCCGACAGCAAGAAGGTCAATCCGCGCCGGTTCAACATCGTCACTGACGAATCGCGCGATGCGAACCTGACCGAATTCGGCAAGGAAACGCTCAAGGACCGCTACCTGCTTCCGGGCGAGAATTTCCAGGACCTGTTCGCGCGCGTCGCCGATGCCTATGCCGACGACCAGGCGCACGCGCAGCGGCTCTACGACTATATCTCCAACCTGTGGTTCATGCCCGCGACCCCCGTTCTGTCGAACGGCGGCACCGCACGCGGCCTGCCGATCTCGTGCTATCTCAACTCGGTCGAGGACAGCCTCGACGGGATCGTGAACACCTGGAACGAGAACGTGTGGCTCGCCTCCAAGGGCGGCGGCATCGGCACCTACTGGGGCAATGTGCGCGGGATCGGCGAGCCGGTCGGCCTCAACGGCAAGACCAGCGGCATCATCCCCTTCGTGCGCGTGATGGACAGCCTGACGCTGGCGATCTCGCAGGGTTCGCTGCGCCGTGGTTCGGCCGCCTGCTACATCGACGTCAACCATCCGGAGATCGAGGAATTCCTCGAAATCCGTAAGCCCAGCGGCGACTTCAACCGCAAGGCGCTCAACCTGCACCACGGCGTGCTGGTGACCGACGAGTTCATGGAAAAGGTCCGCGCGGGCGAAGAATTCGACCTCGTTTCGCCGCGCGACGGCTCTGTCCGCAAGACGGTCGACGCGCGCAGCCTCTTCCAGAAGCTGGTCGAGACGCGCTTGGCGACGGGCGAGCCCTACATCGTGTTCTCGGACACGGTGAACCGCATGATGCCAAAGCACCACCGCGATCTGGGCCTGAAGGTTTCGACCTCGAACCTGTGCAGCGAGATCACGCTGCCCACGGGTCGCGACCACCTCGGCAATGATCGCACCGCGGTTTGCTGCCTGTCCTCGCTCAACCTCGAGAAGTGGGACGAGTGGAACGGCGACAAGCAGTTCATCGAAGATGTGATGCGCATGCTCGACAACGTGCTGCAGGATTATATCGACCGCGCTCCGCCCGAAATGGCGCGCGCCAAGTATTCCGCCAGCCGTGAACGCAGCGTCGGCATGGGCGTGATGGGCTTCCATTCTTTCCTGCAGGCGAAAAACCTGCCGCTCGAAGGGCCGATGGCGAAGGCGTGGAACATCAAGATGTTCCAGCACATCTCCGCCGCCGCCAACGAAGCTTCGATGGTTCTCGCGCATGAGCGGGGCCCGTGCCCCGACGCCGAGGAAATGGGCGCGATGGAGCGCTTCAGCTGCAAGATGGCGATCGCGCCGACCGCGTCGATCAGCATCATCTGCGGCGGGACGTCGGCCTGCATCGAGCCGATCCCGGCGAACATCTACACCCACAAGACCCTGTCCGGCAGCTTCATCGTGAAGAACCCGTACCTGCAGGACCTGCTCGCGAAGAAGAGCAAGGATTCGACCAATGTGTGGAATTCGATCCTCGAGCGGGGCGGCAGCGTCCAGCACCTCGACTTCCTGACCCCGGAAGAGAAGGCGACCTACAAGACCAGCTTCGAGATCGACCAGCGCTGGCTGCTCGAATTCGCGGCCGACCGTTCGCCGATGATCGACCAGGCGCAGAGCCTCAACCTCTTCATCCCCGCCGATGTCGACAAGTGGGACTTGATGATGCTTCACTTCCACGCGTGGGAGAAGAAGATCAAATCGCTCTACTACCTGCGTTCCAAGAGCATCCAGCGTGCAGGCTTCGCAGGCGGCGTGGAGGCGGACAACACCTCCGAAGCCGCGAAGTACGAACTGGCCGCGGGTGCGGGCGAAGAGACCGACTACGAGGAATGCCTCGCCTGCCAGTAGCCAGCAGGGGGCAGTCTGCGCCGTTCATTTGCCGTCTGGCGGAACGAGTGCGCTGACTCTCGCAGAACTGGAGGACGAGCATGGACGCGTTGCCCATATTGACCCTGGTCTTAGCGGTCATTGTCGTTGGCGTGGCAGTCGCGCTGCTGCGCCGACCGACCGACCTGCTCCGCAAGCTCAACGTGTATCTGGTGGCGCTACTTGCGCTTATGCTGTTGCTGTCTTTGCAAGGTTCGTGATCCGCAGCATTCGCGAATGAAAAACCCCCGGCTCGCGCTTCTGCGGGCCGGGGGTTTCCTTATTCGGTAAAACGAGCTTTATGAGGCCGCGCCGCGGGTGCGCTCGCGACCTATGCGATCACCCGGCCGTCTTGAGTGCCTTCAGCAGGGCCTCGGCGGCGGGAGCGGACGAGGCGGGGTTCTGCCCGGTGATCAGTAGCCCGTCCTCCAGCACGTAGGGCCCCCAGTCAGGGCCGCTGGAGTAGTCGCCGCCCTTGGCCTTCAGCTCGTCCTCGACGAGGAAGGGAACCACGTCGGTCAGGCCGACGCCTTCTTCCTCGGTATTGGTGAAGCCGGTGACGCGCTTGCCCTCGACCAGCGGACGGCCATCGGCTGCTTTCACGTGGCGCAGGGCCCCAGGCGCATGGCAGACCAGCGCGACGGGCTTGTCGGCTGCAATGAAGCTCTCGATCAGCGCGATCGAGGTCCTGTCCTCGGCCAGGTCCCACAGCGGGCCGTGGCCGCCGGGATAGAAGACCGTGTCGAAATCGGCCGCCTTCACATCCGCCAGTTTCACGGTCTCGCCCAGCCGCTTCATCGCCGCGTCATCAGCTTCGAAGCGGCGCGTGTCATCGGTCTGGGCATCGGGCTCGCTGCTCTTGGGGTCGAGCGGCGGGCGACCGCCGCCGGGCGAGGCGAGCGTGATGTCCGCCCCGGCATCCTTGAACGCGTAGTAGGGCGCGGCCAGCTCTTCGAGCCAGAAGCCGGTCTTCTTGCCGGTGTCGCCAAGCTCGTCGTGCGACGTCAGTACCATCAGGACCTTCATGATAATCTCCTTCGTTGCGGCCCGCGTGGGCCGCTGGTGAACAGCCCGGTCGGCAAGATGGCCGCCGTCGCTTGCGCGTCGATCGCGCAAGGGGGGCGGCACCAGGGCCGATCGATGACTCGGATGTAGGAATGAATAGACCGGTCGTCTAGTTCCTCGCATCTTCCCTTTATGGCCACTGCGCTCGCGAGCTGGCCGCCGGACGCGCCAACACTCGTCGAGCCATTCGCACTTCACGGCAGCGTGGTCGGAAGAGTCTCAGCGGCTAGACGATCGGTCCAGATCGTCCTATGTCGGGACCATGGTTGCCGTTTCATCCCCGCACGACACCCGTTCCGCAATCCTGTCCGCCGGGCAGGCGATTATGGGGCGTAAGGGCTATTCCGGGGTCGGGCTGAGCGAGATCCTGACCACGGCCGGTGTGCCCAAGGGATCCTTCTACCACTATTTCGGGTCGAAGGACGCCTTCGGGGAGGCGATGGTCTCGGCCTATTTCGAAGACTACCTTGCCCAGATGGATGCGATACTCGCCAAGCCCGGCCTGACCGGGGCCGAGCGGCTGATGCTGTATTTCGCCGACTGGCGCGAGAATCAGGTCGCGTATGATTGCCAGGGCCGGTGCCTTGCGGTGAAGCTCGGCGCCGAAGTCGCCGACCTGTCCGAACCGATGCGGCTGGCGCTCAAGGCGGGCACGGGCGGGGTGGTCTCGCGCATCGAGACTATGCTGGAAGGCGGTGCCTCCGATGGCTCGATGCGGTTCGAGGGAGAGGCGCGCGATGTTGCCGCGTCGCTCTACAACCTGTGGCTGGGTGCCAGCGTGATGGTGAAGATCGAGCGGACGCACGAACCCTTCGAGGTGGCCCTGCGATCGACGCGGCGGATGATAGGCAGCACCGGATCGTGACCCGCCACGAAAAACCCCGACGCGCGTGATGCGGGCCGGGGTTTTCGTCAGGCTGCGCTGGCAGCCGTCAACTCGGTGCGCCGATTATACGGTCGTCGCCTTGTTGCCGAGGCCGACGGGAAGGGGCGTGCCTTCCTTGAGGTAGATCCGGTTGTCGTCGATCTTGTCGACGGCATCCATCGCGATGAAGTGGTGCTGGCTGTCGGCAGCATCGGACTTCGTCAGCTTGATGCGCTCGTCTTCCACTTCGTCCACCGTACCGACATGCTGGCCGGTCGAATCGGCGATTTCCATATGTTCCTTGATGCGAATCTTCTCGAACATGACTGCTCCAATCTTCTCTTGGTTTTCAAGGGCCTGCTTGGGCCCGCCTTACATGAACACAATGACTGGGCCGGGTGAATCGTTCCTGCCCGTGCCCAAAGGCGGTAGTCCGAGCGCGTGGCTTGCGAGCGAGGGGCTCGTGGGGCATCCTCGTCGGCATGGGGGAGGGCGCAGCTCTGCAGATCGGCGTGGCGGGTTTGTCGTGGGAGGAGCTGCGCTGGCTGCCTCTCCCGGTGCTGGCCGTGGCGGGGTTTGCGCTCGTCCCCTGAGCGCGGTGGGAGTTTCGCGACTGGCGCATCCGCCGGGCCGAAGCGCGCGGCGACCACGAGCGGGCCGAAATCCTCGCGCTGGAGCATGAAGTGCAGGAGCCGCCGCGCACGCTGCGGCAGATCGCCGGGGGGTGGCCCTGGCGACCTTCCAGCAGAACTTCGCCAGCGAGCTCGAGCATATGCTGGGCCAAGGCTGGAGCTTTGCCGCCGGCTGCTTACCTTCGTCTTCGTCTTCGTCTGCACCTCGATGCGGGACACGGTGCGGCGCAACGCGATGCCGCCCGAAGAGCTCGCCGCGCTGGAGGAAGAGGAGGAGCATCGGCGCTGGCTCCGCTCGATCGACGGCGATTGGATGACCGGTCTAGCCGTGGCACTCGCCTTCGGCGCCGCGATCCTGGCAGGAATATTTTCTTCGCCGGCGCGATAACCCCGCTCTGAGGCCACCCCGCCGAAAGGCGGTAGGCGCGCATGCCGCTTATCCCCCACCCATTCGCCACGCTTGCTATCGAATCACCGCTGTGATTCCTTATGTTGGTACACCCGATACGATCACAAACACCGAAGAAGGCCCCCGCGCCCCGGAGAACGCCCCATGTCGCTGCTCGAAGCCCGCAAGACCTACAAGCCTTTCGAATATCCGTGGGCGTACGACTTCTGGAAGCGCCAGCAGCAGGTTCACTGGATGCCCGAGGAAGTTCCCCTGGGCGAGGATTGCCGCGACTGGGCGCAGAAGCTGTCCGATCACGAGCGCAACCTGCTCACCCAGATCTTCCGCTTCTTCACCCAGGCCGATGTCGAGGTGCAGGACTGTTATCACGAGAAATACGGCCGGGTGTTCAAGCCGACCGAGATCAAGATGATGCTCGCCTCGTTCTCCAACATGGAGACGATCCACATCGCGGCCTACAGCCACCTGCTCGACACGATCGGCATGCCCGAAAGCGAGTACGGGATGTTCCTCGAATACGAGGAGATGAAGGACAAGCACGACTACCTGCAGCAGTTCGGCGTCGACACGGACGAGGATATCGCCCGCACGCTCGCCGCGTTCGGCGGCTTCACCGAAGGCATGCAGCTGTTCGCCAGCTTCGCGATGCTGATGAACTTCCCGCGCTACAACAAGATGAAGGGCATGGGACAGATCGTCAGCTGGTCGGTCCGCGACGAGAGCCTCCACTGCGAAGGCATCATCCGCCTGTTCCATGAATTCGTGCGCGAGCGCGATTGCTACACCAAGGCGGTGAAGGAAGACATCATCGACATCTGCCAGAAGTCGGTGCGGCTGGAAGACAACTTCATCGACCTCGCGTTCGAGATGGGCCCGGTGTCCGGCATGACCGCGAAGGAGATCAAGAAGTACATCCGCTACATCGCGGACTGGCGGCTGGGCCAGCTGGGCCTGCAGCCGATCTACATGATCGACGAGCACCCGCTGCCCTGGCTCACCCCGCTGCTCAACGGCGTGGAGCACGCCAACTTCTTCGAACAGCGCGCCACCGAATATTCCAAGGGCGCCACCAAGGGCGACTGGAACACGGTGTGGAGCACCTTCGACAAGCGCCAGGGCGCCGGCAGGGCCGCGAACGAGGAAGAGGCCGACGACGGCCCGGGGCTGTTCGGGGATGATGCTGGCGGGAGTAGTCAGCCCGAGGCTGCGGAGTAGGATCCGAAATGGACTGGCGGGGTTGACCTCGCGCGGTCGGCAGGTAAGATCCTGTTTTGTTCTTCTGGAGGTTGCGATGCTGGATCCCGATGGCGTGCCTTGCGCTGCAACTGATTTGTTGAGAGTTGCCGGAGATACTCCGTACAGTACGATTTTGGCAGATCCGCCTTGGCAATTTCAGAACCGCACAGGCAAGGTCGCCCCCGAACACAAGCGACTGAATCGATATGGAACGATGGAGTTGGACGAGATTTGCGATCTGCCAGTTGAGGCAATCGCAGACAATCCTGCGCACCTGTATCTTTGGGTTCCTAACGCACTTCTGCCCGAGGGCTTAAAGGTGATGAATGCTTGGGGCTTCCGCTACGTATCCAACATCATTTGGGAAAAGGTTCGCAAGGATGGGGGGCCTGACGGGCGCGGCGTTGGCTTCTATTTTCGCAACGTCACCGAGATCCTTCTTTTTGGCGTTCGTGGCAAGAATGCCAGAACGCTCCAGCCGGGCCGGAGGCAAGTGAACATCATTCGCAGCCAAAAGCGCGAGCATTCCCGTAAGCCCGATGAGCAATATAAGATTATCGAAGAGTGTAGCTGGGGGCCCCGCATTGAGCTCTTCAGTCGCGGTACGCGCGAAGATTGGACCGTATGGGGAAATCAGGCCGACGAAAGCTATAAGCCCGATTGGCAAACCTATAGCTACAATAGCGGTGTGGCGATCGCGGCTGAATGACCACTGTGCACCTCATTCCGAAAGATATTTCGGAGCTCTACGAAATCCATGAATGGCGGAACGCGACAGGAGTTCTCGCCACTGCTTGCACGTCGGAATGGGACGAAATTCAAGACGCACTGCGCAAGTTTAGACTTCTCCGTTCGGAGGTTGTGGCTCCGGGCAAGAACCGGTCCAAAATTGTAGAACGCCTAGAACGTCCGTTAAAGAACATGGGCTGGATTGAGAAGCAGTTTGAAACTGCGATAGTGGTTGACGATGTAGAGCGCCCCTCGCCCACGCACAAGGTCGATTGCTTCAAGCGTCGAGTTGCTATCGAGGTCGAGTGGAATAATAAAGATCCGTTCTATGACCGAGACTTCAACAATTTCCGTTTACTCTTCGACCTTCAGGTTATCGACGTTGGAGTGGTAATAACTCGCTCGTCGGAACTGCAAACGATCTTTGATCGATTGGGTAAGGGTAAGAGCTACGGAAACTCAACCACGCACATGGGGAAATTGCTTCCTCGCCTGCGTGGTGGTTCGGGGGGAGGATGTCCGATCCTCGCCTTTGGGATATCTGAGAAGCTCTACATCGATGACTAAGGCTCCTCGTCCGACGCTGCCTACATCGCTAAACCGTGCCAAGCGGAATTAAGCGAGCACCCCGGACGAACCTCTCAGCCCGCCCGGAGCACTCCACCACTCACCGCCAGTAATCCTGCCGCTCGGTGCCGTCATAGCGGCCCGTGCGCAGGCAGCAGCGTTTGAAATCTCTTCCCCGAACCGCAGGGGCACGGGTCGTTCCGCCCGAGCTTTTCGAGCAGTTCGATCTGGCCGCCCTTGATGGCAACGGCAGCGCATTCACCGCCTCGCGCCAAGACACGCAGCTTGCGGCCTTCTTTGCCGTACTTGCGCTCTGGTCGTCTGGATCGCGGACCGCTATGTTTTAGGAACCGAAGGGGAGGATCACCGAATGATAATGCGACTTCTTCATCGTATCTTCAGACGGTCGCGAACTGACGATGACTCGCCAGCAATCATCTCATCTGTTGCCTCTAAAGACACCGTCCCGATTGCAGGGCGTCCGCTAAGGAGAGCTATACGCTCGAACAGAGGCAAGAATGGCTGCGCGAACAGTTGCGGCGCGACATTGCCACCGGCTTCATGAAGCGAAAAGATATCCTGCAAACTGCCGAAGACTATTTCGAGAAGGAATTCCCGGCTGCCGAGGCGCGGCGTCTGGCGATGGCGATGCTTCCCGAACTGCTCGCCGAGCGCCGCGCGGAACAGGCGGTGTGGCCAGAGACAACCGATTGCGACCGCCTCGATGCGGCATTTGCAGCGCTGGAGACCGACGGAATTGTCTCGCGGCAGAACTTCAGTTGCTGCGGCAGTTGCGGTTCGTACGAGATTTGGGACGAGATGGCGGCAGTCAAGGACGCTGGCGGGCCGACGCGTGGATACGCTTTCTATCACATGCAGGATACCGAAAGCGCGGCTGATGGTGGCAGGCTCAATCTAAATTACGGCGCAGCGGAGGAGGGCGAAACAGCCAGCCTGCAGGTCGCCGCGGAGATTGTCGCGAAGCTCGAAGAGCACGGTCTTGAGACCCATTGGAACGGAAGCTTGGATCAGCGGATCGGGATATCCCTCGACTGGAAGCGACGCAGCATGATCGAAGACGGAACACTGTTGCACTAACGTCCCCTCAGCACCACCGCTTCCGTGCCTCGCCCCGGCGCGTAGCAACACCCTCCGCCTCCAGCGCATCCACCGCACTAGCGCCATCCCGCTCCAGCACGCGCAGCTTGTTGCCGTAGCGGTCGGTGTCGCGGCCATCGGGGGTGGGGTGGACTTCGAAGGCTCCGGCATTGAGCCACGCGGTCAGGCGCTCGGTCGCGCGGGTTGCGGCGATCCGCTCCGCCTCGCAGGCGGGCTGTGACAGCTCGGGCGCCTCGATGTCGGCAATGCGGATCTTCTCGCCCTGCAGCCAGATCGTGTCGCCATCGACCACGCAGGTCGTCCGCGCCCCGGCCACGCAGGCATGGAAGGTGGCGGAGACGGTGGCGGGCGCGGGGGCGGGCTCCTGCCTCAGCGCCTGCCACGGAAAGAACGCCGCCAGCACGCCGAGCGGCAGCAGCACAGTGAGCGGAGTGAACGCGCTGCGCCAGGACGAGGCGGCGCGCACCTCGCGCGGGGTGCCACGCTGGTATGTGCGTGTCGCCACACGCCGATAATGAACTTCCCGACCCATCACTCTCTTGTAGATGAAAAGTCACCAACAAGGGGTGAAGGGGCATGATTAATAAATCTGCTAAGTCACTCAAAAAAGGTAAGTTTTTGGCCTAGCCATAGGCTGGCAGCTGGTCGCCCGCGCAAGCGACAGGATCGTGCGGATGCACGACCACACGAACAGCACCATGCCCAGGATCGCCGCACCCACAACGGCCAGGAGCACGGCGGGCGCGTCCGCAGCCTGCCCGGAGACATCGGGCGTCGATAGCTCCCCCACCGCCGTGGCCAGCACCGCGACCAACACACCCGCAAACGCGAGGACACAGAACCAGAAGACGACCCAGAAGGTGCGGATCAGATAGGTGAAGTGGGTCTTCTCCCACTCCGGCGTGCTCTCGTCCCCGCGCCAGACATAGGCGAGGATCAGCCCGATCAGCACGGTCACCCCGTTCATCAGCCCGATGAGGTAGAGCGCCGATACGATGATCGGCCGCTGGAGCATCACGCCCCCTGTTTGTGGGGTGGCTGCCTGCGGGGTGGCGTCCCCCGTCGCCCGCTCCGGCGCAGCGGCGGGTGCGCCGCGTTGGTAGTCCTCGGCCATGGCGCGTGCTTTCCCCTTCGCGTGACTGATCGGGGGACATCATAGGGGGGCGCTGGGGGCTGGCAAGGCGCGGCTCTGCCAACCGTGCGCGCTTCCTGCGGGGTGCCTCGTGCCTGGCAGTCGACAACACGTTCCGGCCCCGTGCGGCGGGCTTGCCAAGTGCCCTGCGCGGTGCGAGGTTCCGCGCGATTCACACCTTCGCAAGGAGCTTTGCCATGGCCGTCCGTTTCGCACCTTTCGCCCTCGCGCTTGTCGGCGCGGTGATGCTCACCGCCTGCAGCGCGCAGGAAGAAAAGACCTACGAGGTCGACGCGACCGACGAGAGCGGGGGCGAGCTGATCGTCGCCGACGAGAATCCCGAAGGCGTCGCGGTCGACCTGCCCGAAACCGAAATGACCAATGTGCCGCCCGAGGAACAGGCCGGCGCGATGGGCGACAAGGGCAACGGCGACGCGGCCGACGCCGCCGAATAGCACTGGCCGCCGGGGCAGCGGGGCGGTTGCCGCGCTGTCCTACAGGCGGATCGCGATGCTATCGCGGCGGGCATGGCCACTACCTTTTGCCCGCACCTTGCCCCCGCTCTGGCAGCGCGATTTGCGCCGTACAGGCGGGGAGCGCTTTTTCGGTTCAGGACACTGTGTCAGGTGTGTCAGGGCCAAGTGGGGCCGGGCGCGCGGCGGCTCTTTCGGAACCCCTCGTGCGGGCCGCTTGTTGCAATCCAGACGAACGCGCCCGGTGGCTCCGGGCCGGATTGCAACAGGAGACGACCAATGGCCAATTTGAACGACGATGCCCCGATTCAGGAAAAGGGATCGAGCAAGTGGCTGTGGGTGGGCGTGATCGTCGTCCTCGCCATCGCGGCGGTGATCATCTTCCTCAATGCCGACGGCGACGAACCCGAGTTGCCCGACAGCGCGGTGACCACGCAGGAAGAACGGCTCAACACCGATCTGACCGACGAATCCGGGCTGGCCGACGAAGCGCCCGACGGTATGGACTCGGTGGACCAGCTCGACACGCCTGAAGAGGGCGCAACGGACGAAGCCGACGGCGACATCGCAACCGATCCGGGCGCGATCCAGCCCGCCGAATAGGGCAGGTCCTGGCGGGTAAGGAGGCGGGGCCGCCGCGTCCCGCCTGTCCGTCCCGCCTTCCCAAACCGCGCATGGCGGGCTAGCGCGCGCGGCATGAGCGAGACTTCGAACCCCGCCGCCCAGCCCGCGGCAAGCAACGCCGCCACCGTGGACGCCGGTGCCAAGGCCAGCGTCCTGATCGAGGCACTGCCCTTCCTGCGACGCTACGCCGGGCGCACCTTCGTGGTGAAGTACGGCGGCCACGCGATGGGCGATACTGCCGCCGCCGCCAGCTTCGCGCAGGATGTCGTGCTGCTGAAAGCGGTCGGCATCAACCCCGTGGTGGTGCATGGCGGCGGGCCGCAGATCGGGGCGATGCTTGGCCGACTGGGCGTCGAAAGCCGCTTCGTCGATGGCTTGCGGGTGACCGACGAAGCGACGGTCGAGATTGCCGAGATGGTTCTCTCGGGCGCGATCAACAAGCAGATCGTCGCCGCGATCCAGGCCGCCGGCGGGCAGGCGCTCGGCCTCTCGGGCAAGGATGCCGGGCTCGTTACCGCGCGCAAGGTCTCGCGCGAGACGCGGGTCGAGGACAGCGCGATCGAACAGATGGTCGACCTGGGCTTCGTCGGCGAGCCTGCCGCGATCGACACGAAGGTGCTCGAAATGGCGACGCAGAGCGGCCTCATCCCCGTGATCGCCCCCATCGCCGCGGGCGAGAACGGCGAGACCTTCAACATCAATGCGGACACCATGGCCGGCGCGGTCGCC
This sequence comes from Alteriqipengyuania triglochinis, assembly GCF_054655655.1. NCBI lineage: Bacteria > Pseudomonadati > Pseudomonadota > Alphaproteobacteria > Sphingomonadales > Erythrobacteraceae > Alteriqipengyuania > Alteriqipengyuania triglochinis. The sequence continues at coordinate 58,800 of NZ_BAAHNC010000002.1, read as the reverse complement.
GGTGCGCTGGGCGCGGCGCGGCTGCTGCTGCTGACCGATGTGGCCGGCGTGCTCGACGGGGACGGCAGGCTGGTGACCGATCTGGACGGCGACGGAATCGCGGACCTGCGCCAACAGGGCGTGATCACCGGCGGGATGATTCCCAAGCTCGAAACCTGCCTCGCCGCGACCGAGGCCGGGTGCGAGGCGGCGGTCATCCTCGACGGGCGGGTACCGCATGCCATGCTGCTTGAGTTCTTCACCGCCAGCGGCGCCGGCACGCTCGTCAGGGCCGCACAAAACCGCTAGGGCGGCCTTGCCTTCAGGGCGGAGCGTCTTACTCTTGTAAGGCACCGCCGCCACAGACACCAGGAGACCGGGCCCCATGCAAGCCCTCTATACCATCTACCAGATCGTCGAGCTGCTGACGAACGTGCTGGTCATGCTGATCATCGTGCAGTTCGTGATCGGCCTGCTGCTCGCCTTCAATGTGGTCAGCCGCGGGAACGACTTCGTCGTCGCGGTCTATCGGTCGATCAATTCGCTGCTTGAACCGGTGCTGGGGCCGATCCGGCGGATCATGCCGCAGACCGGGGCGATCGACTTCTCGCCGCTGGTCCTCATCATTGCGCTCCAGATCCTCCTGATCGTGCTGGAGTCGATCATCCGGAGCATCGCGTGACCGCGGAGCTGATCGACGGAAAGGCCTTCGCCGCCAGTCTGCGCGAGACGGTCGGCACGCACGCGGCCACCTTTGCCGAGCAGGCGGGTCGCAAGGCGGGCCTCGCCGTGGTCCTTGTGGGCGCGGATGCCGCCAGCGAGGTCTATGTCCGCTCCAAGGGCAAGGCGACCGTCGCCGCCAATATGGCAAGCTTCGAACATCGCCTGCCCGCCGATACGTCCGAAGCCGATCTGATCGCGCTGGTCGAAAAGCTCAACGCCGATCCTGCGGTCGACGGGATCCTCGTCCAGCTGCCGCTGCCGGGCGATCTGGACGAACAGGCGGTGATCGCCGCGATCGATCCGGGCAAGGACGTCGACGGCTTCCATGTCGAAAGTGCAGGCCGGCTGATGGTCGGGCGCGAAGGCTTCGTGCCGTGCACGCCGCTGGGCTGCATGATGCTGCTGCGCGACCGGCACGGAGACCTTTCGGGCAAGAGCGCGGTCGTCATCGGACGGTCCAACATCGTCGGCAAGCCGATGGCGCAGTTGCTGCTCGATGCTAACGCCACCGTCACCATCGCGCACAGCCGCACGAAAGACCTGGCGGACGTGGTTCGCGGGGCGGACATCGTGGTCGCCGCGGTGGGCCGCGCCGAGATGGTCAAGGCGGACTGGCTCAAGCCCGGTGCGACCGTGATCGACGTCGGCATCAATCGGCTCCCGCCTGCCGAGGGTGAAACCAAGGGCCGCCTCGTCGGCGATGTCGACTTCGAAGGTGCGCGGAACGTCGCCGGCGCGATCACGCCCGTGCCGGGCGGCGTCGGCCCGATGACCATCGCAGTGCTGCTGCGCAACACGCTGGTCGCTGCCCATATGCACGAAAACCTCACTCCGCCGGAGGACCTGTGATCCGCGCGCGGCCGCTCCTTGCGCTGGCCATGGCCGGGCTCGTCCTGTCCGGCTGCGCCGATGGCCGCCAGCGCATGCAGCGCACCGCGATCGACCGCGCGCTCTCCAGCGCCCAGTATGCCGCGCAGCCGAGCCTGATCGTGGCGCGCGAATCGGAGTTCGCGCGGGCCGCGCGCGAGGACGGGCAGTGGACCGCGTTCCGCCGCTTCGCGAGTGGCGATGCGCTGCTGCACGGCCGCAACGGACCCGTTCCGGCCCGGCGCGTTCTGGCGACGCTCGACGATCCCGCAGCCCCGGTGCAATGGTCGCCGCGCACCGTCGTGATGAGTTGCGACGGCAGGCTGGCGGTCAGCACGGGCCGCTTCCGCGAACCCGAAGGCTATGTCGGCAATTTCGTCACCGTGTGGGAGCGCGACCGCTACGATGACGATTACGAATGGTCCTACGACGTCGCCGGACGCGACGATCCGCAACCCACGCCGGTAGAGCCGGTCGAGGGAGAGATCGTCGCGACCGCATTCGATGCGGTCCAGGGCCGTGTTGCCGATTGCCCGCGTGGCGGCGAACCCGTGCCCGCACCTCCGGCCGTGACGACGCCTGCGGATGTGCGCAGCGGCGAGCAGGTGTCTGCCGACGGCACGCTGCGCTGGCGCTGGGAACACCGGGCGGATGGAACGAAGCACGTCCGCGTAGACTATTATACGTCCGGGGCGTGGGAGAAGATCATCGACAAGGCCCTCGCCTCGCCGCCAGAATAACTTGCCCGTCCGCCCGTTTCAGCAGGAAGCCAAGCGCCGCACCCCATGCCCGAACTCTTCTTCTCCGCCTTCGTGACCTTCTTCGTCGTGGTCGATCCGCCGGGCTGTGCGCCGATCTATGCCGGGCTGACCAAGGGGGCGAGTGCGGAGCAGCGCCGCAACATGGCGCTTCGCGCATGCCTTATCGCCGCCGCGATCCTGCTGGTCTTCGCACTGTTCGGCGTGGATCTGCTCGCCGCGCTGCATATCGAACTCGACAGTTTCCGCATCGCAGGCGGGCTGATGCTGTTCTGGATCGCGTGGGAAATGGTGTTCGAGAAACGCACCCAGCGGCGCGAGGAACGGGCCGAGAAGATCGCCGCCAGTCCGGAGGTGGAGGATGTTTCTGTGTTCCCCATGGCGATGCCCATGCTCGCCGGGCCGGGGGCCATCGCCGCGATCATGCTGCTGATGAACGAAGCCAGCTCGATCGAGGAAATGGCGGTCGTGCTCGGCGCCCTCGCCAGCGTTCTCGTCATCACCGCCATGGCGCTGATTGCCGCAGGCCCGCTGATGCGCATGTTCGGTGACCGGGTGGAGGCGGTGGTGACCCGCCTGCTCGGCGTGCTGCTGGCGGCGCTGGCGGCGCAATACGTGATCGATGGGCTGCGCGGCTCCTTCGCATTGTGACGCCGCTGCACCGTTACTGCAGCGTAACCCGGTCATCCGTGCCGCTCTGGCGGCCGAAGAAGTACATCAGCTGGATCAGCAGCTCGCACCGTGCGGCAAGATCGGGCGCTTCGAGCAGCGCCTGCTTGGAGGCACCGTCGAACGGTGCGATCTGACTGACTCCGTTGATGAGCGACTGGTCGTCCAGCTGGGCGACCGCGTCCCAGTCGACGCTGTAGCCCTGCGCATCGGCGAAGCGGCGCGCCTCGCGTTCGAACCCGGCGCGCTCGATCCCGCTCAGCACCTCGTCGCCGTCCTCCGCGATCAGTTCGCCTTCGACCTGGCGGAAGGGGGTGGCCACATCGAGTTCGCGGATGATCCGGAAGCGGCTCTCGCCATCGAGGACGAGGTTGTAGCGGCCATCGTCCAGCGCCTCGACCTCGCCGATCTTCCCGATGCAGCCGACCTGGTAGAGTTCGGCCCCCTCGCGCGCGACCTTGGGCTGGATCATCGCGATGCGCCGGTCGCGGGCCAGCGCATCGCCGACCAGCGCGCGATAGCGCGGCTCGAACATGTGTAGCGGCAGCTGCAGGCCGGGAAACAGAATCGCATCGGTCAGCGGGAAGATCGAAAGCCGCATCGCCCTATCCGAACAGGATCTTGGACAGGCGCCGCCGCGTCGCGACGACCCACGGGTCTTCGAGGCCGGCCGCTTCGAAGATCTGGAGCAGCTTGGTGCGCGCCGCGCCCTCGTTCCACTCACGGTCCGCTTCGATCATGCCGAGCAGTTCGTCCGCCGCCGCATCGCGCTGGCCAGCGGCAAAGGCGGATTCGGCATAGGTGAAGCGCGCGTCCATGTCGCCGCCCTGCGCCTTTTCGCGCAGGGCGGCGAGTTCGCCCTCGTCGACCCTGTCGGCGGAAAGTTCGAGCTGCGCACCCGCCTGCGCGACGGCGGGGTCGGCTTTCTGCTCGTCGGTCAGCGCGTCGAAGGTCGCCTGCGCCTGGTCATGCTGCCCGTTTGCCAGCAGTGCGCGAATCAGGCCGGACTGGATTTCGGGCCGGCCCGCGATTTCGGGCGGCGCGGCACTCGCGATCTCACTATAGAGCTGGACCGCCTTCTCGTTCTCGCCCGCTTCCAGCAGCTGTTCGCCCATCGCGATCAACTGTTCGACGTCGGGCATGCCATCGTTCTGGCCGCCTTCGCCGCCTTCATCATTGGGATCGAGCGGCAATTGCGCGAGGATCTGGTCGAGCGCCTGCTTAAGCTGGCTCTCGCTGCGCGCGCTGGTGAGGTCCGCAACCGGGCGGCCCTGGAACAGCGCATAGACCGTGGGAATCGACTGGACCTGGAACTGGCTGGCGATGAATTGCTCTTCATCGACATTGAGCTTCTTAAGGACGACGCCCTTGTCGGCATATTCCGCCGCAACCTTTTCCAGCATCGGGGCGAGCGCCTTGCACGGCCCGCACCATTCGGCCCAGAAATCGAGCAAGACGAGCTTCGACATCGAGGGTTCGACCACGTCCTGGCGGAAACGGTCGACGGCTTTTTGTTCTTCGAGATTGAGCCCCATGCTGGCCAAGTGCGGTCCCCTTTTTCTGGATGGCGCGATTCGCGCCCGTTTGGGGCCAATGTGGGCTTTTGCGGGGCGATGTGAAGGGGAGATGCGAGAGAGTGATTTTTGCGCTTGCGGAGGTGGGCACACGTTGCTAACTGCGCGCTTCCCATTCCGGCGACGCACTTCTCGCACCGCCGGAAACGCCATGTGAGCGGGCGTAGCTCAGGGGTAGAGCACAACCTTGCCAAGGTTGGGGTCGGGCGTTCGAATCGCCTCGCCCGCTCCAGTTTCCTTCCATCGATGAACGACAAACCCGGTCCGCCGGGGGTCTGCGATGCGTGTTGCATCCGCGAAGGCACTCGGTTAGGGGCGGATGATATATTATACCTAACCTGGAGCCTCCGACTTTATGAAATCCCTGACTTCCACCCGCGGCCTGCCGCTCGTCGCCCTGGCTTTCGCGCTTGTGCCCTTCGCCGCGCAGGCACAGACGGCACCGGAGCCGGCGCAGGCGGACGGCGACGCGGACGAAATGGACGATGATTTTCACAACCGCGGCAATTCGCAGGTCGATATCGTCGTCAGCGCGGGACGCAGCATCTCCCAGCTCGACGTTCTGGCGGGCACATCGGTGGTCGAGGGGCTCGAGCTCCAGCGTAATCTCGATGGTCAGGTCGGGGAAATCCTTGAAGAGCTGCCCGGCGTATCGGGCACGGGCTTCGCGCCGGGCGTCTCGCGTCCGATCCTGCGCGGCTTCGGTGGCGAGCGGATTCGCGTGTTGGCCGATGGCGTCGGCTCGATCGACGCGTCGAACACTTCGGACGACCACGCCGTCAGCATCGACCCGCTGACGGTAGAGCGGATCGAGGTTCTGCGCGGTCCCGCCGTCCTCCTTTATGGCAGTCAGGCCATCGGCGGCGCGGTCAACGTGATCGACAAGCGCATCCCGCGCGCGATCCCCGACGAGCCGATCCATGTCGACGCGCTGGGCAGCTTCGACAGTGTGAACGACGAATACCGCGTCGGTGCCTCCATCGATGCACCGCTGGGCGGCGGCTTCGTCTTCCATATCGACGGCAGCTATCTCGACGCGGGCGATCTTTCGATCCCGGGTTACGCCCTGACCGAAGACATGCGCGCCGACGTTCTTGCCGATGCCGAACGCGAAGTGGAAGAGGGCAACCTCGAAGAAGCCGAGGAACTGCGCGAAAAGGCCGGGATCAACGGCACGGTGCCCAACACCTTCGTCGAAACCAAATCCGTCAATAGCGGCCTTTCCTTCATTCGCAACGGCAGCCGTTTCGGCTTCGGCGGCGGCTATTACGAAACGCTTTACGGCGTGCCCGAGAACCCGGCCGGCGGACACCATCACGAAGAAGAAGGTGGTGACGAAGACCATGGCGACGAAGATCACGAACATGGCGAAGAAGGCGTCTCGATCGGCCTGAAGCAGTATCGCGCGGACTATAGCGGCGACATCGAGCTGGGCTCGGGCTTCCTCGGCCGGCTCGTCACGCGCGTGGGTTACTCCGACTACACGCACACCGAATACGAAGGCTCCGAAGTCGGCACCGTGTTCGATGTCGAGGGCCTCGAAGGGCGCGCCGAGATCGTCCAGAACCCGATGGGTGCCTTGCGCGGTTCCTTCGGCGGACAGTTCTATATCCGCGACTTTTCCGCGGTCGGCGAAGAAGCTTTCGTCGCCCCCAACGAAACCGAGCAGTTCGGCGTCTTCACGCTCCAGGAACTGACCTTCGGCAACTTGCAGGTCGAAGGCGCGGCGCGTTTCGAAACCACGCAGACCTCCTCCAATACGCTCGGCGTCGAGCGCAACTTCGACATCCTGTCGGGCGCGCTGGGCCTGTCCTACGATGTCGGCGGCCTGCGTGTGGGCGTGAACGGTTCGCGGGTCGGCCGTGCCCCTGCGGGTGAGGAACTGTTCGCAAACGGCCCGCACGTGGCGACCGGCCAGTACGAGGTCGGCGACGTGGACCTCGACATCGAGCGTGCCTGGGGCCTCGAAGGCTTCGTGCGTGGCAATATCGGCCCGGCCACGGTGAACTTCACCGTCTTCAAGAGCTGGTTCGACGACTACATCTTCCTCAACAACACCGGCAATTTCGTGGACGAGGAAGGCATCGCGGTTGCCGACGATGATGAGGAAGCGATCCCGCTGTTCGCGTATCTCCAGCAGGATGCGTCCTACTTCGGTGCCGAGGCCGAGATCAGCATGCCGCTGGTCGAGGCCGACGCCTTCTCTGTCATCGGCGAGGCGAGTGCCGAGTATGTCGAGGCCGAACTCGACGATGGCTCTCCCGTCCCGCGGATCCCGCCGCTGGGCCTGACCGGTGCGCTCACCGTGCAGACGGGCGCGTTCGACGTGCGCGGCGAGGTCGAGCATTACGGCAAGCAGGACGATGTGCCCGCCTTCGAAAGCGCGACCGACGCGTTCACCTTCGTCAACGCATCGGTCGCGTGGCGTCCGGTGCGCGGCAACAAGAACGTCACCCTGCTGGCGAAGGTCGACAACATCTTCGACCAGGAAGGCCGCCGGGCGAGCAGCTTCACCCGCGATTACGTGCCGCTTCCGGGCCGCAACGTCTCGGTCAGCGCGCGGCTCAGCTTCTAGCACCGCGCGCCGAAGCGTTCATCGCATGAGGAGGGGCGGTCCGTTGCGGGTCGCCCCTTCGCATGTCGGCCGGCGCTATCCTTCGGCGAACGCGCCGCTCTCGGCCCGGCCGGTCTCGCGCCCTTCGGCACGCGCGGCACGCACTTCGGCGCGGCGCGCCCGGTCCCGCTCGCGCCAGACGTCGACCGATCCGCGCGCCTGCCCGTAGGCGAACACCATCAGCAGCCCGCCCGCGATGGCGAGGTTCCTCAGCGCCATCTGCAGTTCGGCCGGCTCGCCCAGCCGGTTGTGGAAGAAGAAAATCGTCGCCAGCGTGAAGCCGCACAGCAGGATGCTGCTGATCCGGGTGAGGAACCCGATCGCGAGGAAGACCCCGAACACCAGTTCGAAAACGCCCACCGGCAGCGCGATATTGGTCGGCAGCGTGGTCGCCTTTTCGATGAACGCCTGGGTCTCCGCGACGTTCATCAGCTTGATGATGCCCGCCATGATGAAGATCAGGGCCAGCAGCATGCGCCCCAGAACCGATGCAAGAAAAGCCATGTCGCTACGTCTCCCCGTGGTGACCACGGCCTAACAACCGCGCGCGTACGGTTCGGCTCCCGCCGATGGCTATACCTCCACCGCAAAGGTCAGCGCGGCATGCTCGCGCAGCCGTTCGACCAGATCTTCGCCGAGGATCGATCCCGGCGTCCCGATCCCGCCCGGCGCATCGCTCTCGAGCAGCGCGATGCCCGTCTCCCCGATCATCCGGCTGGTCGAGCCATAGCCCGGATCGTAGCGGCCCTTGACCGCGTAGCGCAGCGTTTCGCCATTCGCCGTCTCGCCCACGAACAGCACGTCGTAATGGCCGTTCTCGCGCTCTTCGGGCGTGGGGCCTTCGCCCGGCTTGGGCGGCTTGGAGCCGAACGGGTTCTTCATCATCTCGGCGGCTGCATTGGCCGCCGCCTTGCCCGCTTCGCCGGGGCTGGTCAGCACCATCTCGTCGTAGCGGAAATCCTCTCCGTAGGGGTGTCCGCGCAGGAAATTGGTGCGATGCACGTTCTTCGTGTTGATCGGCGCCATCACGAAAGGCGCGGCCCACTTGCCCAGATCGCTCTCGTACTTGGGGATCATGCCACCGGGCTGATCGGGGCCCTCGAAGCCCGGCGTGAGGCCGAAGGGGCTGCGCATGATTTTGATGAGCGACGGATCCTTGGCCATCGCCTTCATCGTTTCGGCAAGGCTGGCGGCGGTGCCGCCGCTGAAGGTGCCCTTCATCGCCCGCACGCGCCCGCGCACCGTCGTGCACGGCGCACCGAAGCGCTCCTTAGCTTCTTTCTGCAGCATCAGTACGCCCAGATCGAAGGGGATCGAATCGAACCCGGAAGAAAAGCTGATCCGCGCGCCGCTGGCTCTGGCGTCCGCGTCGTACTTGTCGATCATCTGCCGCATCCATGCAGGCTCGCCGCACAGATCGGCGTAGTGCGTGCCTGATTTGGCGCATGCGGCGATCAGTGGCTCGCCATAGAGCTGGTACGGCCCGACGGTGGAGATGATCACCTTCGCCTGCTCGCACATCGCATCGAGGCTGGTGGCGTCGGCGGCATCGGCGACGATCGTGGGCGTGCTGTCGGGCGCACCGATTTCTGCCTTCACCTCGGCCAGCTTGTCCGGATTGCGTCCCGCCATCGCCCATGTCGGCGCGTCGGGCCTGTCGCCATATTCGCGCAGGAAATGCTCGGCGACGAGACGCCCGGTATACCCGGTCGCGCCATAGATCACGATGTCGAATTGCTTGGCCATGTTTCTCTATCCTCTCACTTCGTCACCCCTGCGAAGGCAGGGCCCAGTTCCCGTCGTCCGGAGATGGGTTCCCGCATGCGCGGGAATGACGATGTTGTGTTGCCGATATGTGTGCTTTGGAAGGGCTGGCGAGTCAAAACTCCACCGCCCACAATCTGCGGCATGCTGTCTGCTTTCGCCCATCGGCGGGCGGATGAGGGCGACATGCACGGGGTGATCAGGGTGACACGTGTCACCCGAGTGTCACCCTGATAAGTGCTTGGAAAAACAAGGCTGCAAGCGCTCAAGGTGACACATTGCCGTTTCTTGACGAGAAATTTTGCACCTGCGCGCGAAAGCGGATCGATAACCGGCATGGCGTGGGTGAGGAGAGCGGCGGTCATGTCAGGCGCATCATTGCAGGTGCGCCGCGGGTAGGAAAATGGAAGATAGGGAGCGCCGTCGTGTTCGCTTGGGCTTTGTGACGTCCGCTGACGGGGTGCAGCCGATCTAGACGCGATACCCGAGATTGGGGTGGAAAGCGGTCATTCGATTTCTCGGGCGACGAGAGCGCTTTGACGCCAGTGGATGCGCTTTTGCCATTGCTTGGCCATTTTGGTTGAAGGAGCGACACTCAATCGCCTCCGCGACCGTTCAAGCTCTGACTTCAGCTCATCGTTGCTCAGCTTATGCAGTTCGTCATCGCGGTGCGGAACGCCAGATCGCTTGCCCATTGCAGCAACCTGCCTGTCGTATCGAATGTCTGCAATGGGGTCGTTACCTGAAGGGCCGCTCCTGTCCGAAATGCCGCCCAATCGGTCACGCTGCCGCCCCTGCAACCGCGGCAGTGTGACCACCTGCGCCGTCCTTGTAGCTCGTCTCGCACCGACCGTCGCCCGCACGAACACGAACCCTCAGCCTTCGGTACCGTCGTCCCCAAACACCCACTCGTCGAAGATCGCAGCGAGATCGCGGCCGCTCGCGCTTTCCATCGCACGCTGGAAATCCATGCTGGTCACCGTGCTGCCGGCATGCGCGCGGGTATAGGTTCGAACGCCGTTCCAGAATGCCTCGTCGCCGATCTCTTCGCGCAAGGTGGCGAGAAACAGCGCGCCCTTGCTGTACTGTACCGCGCGGCGATAGCCGAGCGAGGGGTAGTCCCCGCTCCAGGTCAGCGGCTTGTCCCAGCCGCGTTCGCGCAATTGCTCGCGCCGGTTGCGGAAGACGTCGAGTTCCTGCTGGTACGCCCCCTCGCCGTAGCGATGCTGTTCCCATGCGGCGACCATGAAGGTCGCAAAACCCTCGTTGAGCCAGAAATCGCGCCAGGTTTGCGTGGTCACGGCGTTGCCCCACCACTGGTGCGCGAGTTCGTGAGCGATGATCCACGCCGATGAAGGATCCTCGCCTTCCCGGTCTAGCTCGCCCTTACCGATCAGCGAGAAGCTCATCGTCTCCTGCGCCTCGCGATCGGGGACGAGTAGCTGTGCGTAGGAGCCGCCGGGCAGGTCGAGCCCGCTGCGCTGCGTGAAGAAGGCAACCATGTCCGGTGTCTGCGCAAAGAGATCGGACAGGTCGGCAGGCTCGCCCGTCGCGTTCAGATAGTGCAGCGTGCCCTGCGGCGTCTCGACCGTTTCCGTCGGGTAATTGCCGGCGGCAAAACCGAACAGGTAGGGCGAGGTCGCGGCAAGGCTTCGGTAGCGGTACAACACGAGATCGCCGGGCAGGTCGTGCGTCGCGTAACGCTCCCCCACGCCGAGCGAATCCGAACCTTCCGGGAGGAACAGGTCAAGTTCCAGTCCGGCCTTGTCGCCCGGCGCGTTCTGCAGGCACACCATCCAGTCGCAGGCGAAATACCCTGTGTGCATCCCTGCCGGGGTGAGGGTGACGCCGCGCTTTGGAAAACCCGAAAACGCAAAAGACAGTTCGACCGTTGCGCCCGCCTGCGTGGCACGCGGGAGCGAGAAGACGATGCCATCCTCATCGGAGGTGACGGCCGCCGGTTCTCCATCGACAAGCGCATCGCTGATGCTCAGCTCGTTGGGCGAAAAGACGAGCGCGCGAAGGTCCGCTCCTGTCGCCTCGATCATGATCGTTTCGCGGCCAGAGATTGCACCGCTTGCCAGATCGGGGCGCAATTGAACGCCATAGCGCTCTACCTGGAAGCCAGCGCCGGGCTGCGCCGCCAGTGGAGCGGCGCTCGCCAGCATTGCCGTGCAGATGGCGAAGCTTGCCAAGAACCGTGTGCGCATCATGGTCGTCCCCCTTGCGATCGGGGCACGCTACGACGGCAGGGGATCGCATCCAGCCACCTGCGGCGATGCGTGGTGGGGAGGCGATGAACGCGCCCTGCGCCCGAACGCCCCCTACAACCGGGGCAGCGTGACCCCGCGCTGGCCCATGTATTTGCCCGCGCGGTCCTTGTAACTGGTTTCGCAACGCTCGTTGCCCTGCAGAAACAGGAACTGGCACGCGCCTTCGTTGGCGTAGATCTTGGCGGGCAGGGGCGTGGTGTTGGAAAATTCCAGCGTCACATGTCCTTCCCAGCCCGGCTCCAGCGGGGTGACGTTCACGATGATCCCGCAGCGCGCATAGGTGCTCTTGCCGAGGCAGATGACCAGCACATCCTCGGGCACGCGGAAATACTCGACCGTGCGGGCGAGCGCGAAGGAGTTGGGCGGGATGATGCACACGTCGGTCTCGCGATCGACAAGGCTGTCCGCATCGAAGCTCTTGGGGTCGACCGTTGCCGAATTGACGTTGGTGAAGATCTTGAACTCGGGCGCGACGCGCGCGTCGTAGCCGTAGGACGACAGGCCGTAGGAAATGCAGCCGTCGCGCCGCTGCGCCTCCTCGAACGGCTCGATCATGCCGTGCTTTTGCGCCTGCTCGCGAATCCACTTGTCGGAAAGAATGGCCATGCGCGAAGGTGTGTGGAACGCGCGGCCCTCGCGCAAGCCTGTTTGCGCGGCTTATCCGCCGGCGGTGCGTGCTAGAGCGGTTTGGCGCCCAGCTTCGGGTTGAGCTTGCCGACGTGGTTCAGCCACGCCTTGGGGCGGCGCAGCATGCTGGAGGGGTAGGTAACCTTCAGCCCCGCGAGCTGCGCCATGCGGCCCACGAAGTGGATGCAGTTGCGCCGGTCGAGGTCGTAGAACTTGCCTGGCGCGTTTTCCCACGCCGAAATCTCGCGCTTGATCCGCGCATATTGCGCGTCGCTGAGCGTGACGGTGAAGTGCCGGTTGGTGGAGCGCACGCTCTTGTCGCTCTCGCTGAGGATCGCGTGTTCGACCGGCCCGTTGAGGATCGCGGTGGTGGTGTGCTTGGCGGTGAAGCCGTAATTCTCGTCCACCTTCGTACCGTCGTCGAGCGTTCCGTCCAGCACCACGAAGGCGTGGGGATAGCGCCCGAACAGGACCGATCCGTCGAACGAATGGAACGACATCCGCACTTCCGCGAAGGCAGCGTGGGACCAGGCGAGCGCGACCAGCGCGAGGAGCAGCTTGAACGACTTGAGCATGCTCGCCTCTTAACAGAGCGATGCGTGAAGCGGAACCGGATGTGCTGCTTCACGCACCATCATGTCACAAGCTCGCCAGCAGGGTGGCGTTGCCGCCGGCTGCGGTCGTGTCCACGGTCACCACGCGTTCGGTCGCGAAGCGCGAAACGTAGTGCGGGCCGCCCGCCTTGGGGCCGGTGCCGGAAAGGCCCTCGCCGCCGAAGGGCTGGCTTTCGACCACCGCGCCGATCTGGTTGCGGTTGACGTAGAAATTGCCGACCTTGATCTTCGATTCGACCAGGCGGCGGGTTTCCTCCACGCGGCTGTGGAGGCCGCAGGTGAGGCCGTATCCGACCGCGTTGATGTCATCGACGACCTTGGCCAGATCCTTGCCCTTGAACTTGGCGACATGCAGCACGGGGCCGAAATTTTCGCGCTGGAGGTGGCCAATACCCTCGATCTCGATGATCGTCGGCAAGACAAAGCTGCCGCGGGCGAAGGCGGGATCGTCGTCCGCGCGCCAGATCGTGCGCCCGATGGTGGCCGAGCGTGCGATGTGTCGTTCCAGCGCGGCCTGTGCGTCATGGTCGATCACGGGGCCGACATCGGTCGCGAAATCGGTCGGGTCGCCGACGGTCAGCGCCTGGAAGGCCCCGCGGATCATCGTCAGCATCTCGTCGTAGACGTCTTCCTGTATGTACAGGACGCGCTGCGCCGAACAGCGCTGGCCCGCGCTCTGGAAGGCACTGGCGATGACATCGCGCGTGACCTGTTCGGGCAGGGCGGTGGAATCGACGATCATCGCGTTCTGGCCGCCGGTTTCGGCGATCAGCGCGGCGATCGGCCCGTCGCGCGCGGCGAGGCCGCGGTTGATCGCCTGCGCGGTCGCCGTACTGCCGGTGAAGGAAACGCCCGCAATGCGCGGATCGGCCGTGATAAGTTGACCGACCTCGCCACCGCCTGGCAGCAGCTGGAAGACTTCCTTGGGAATGCCCGCATTGTGGCACAGCCGCACCGCCAGCGCCGCGATCAGCGGGGTCTGCTCGGCCGGCTTGGCGATCACCGTGTTGCCCGCGGCGAGCGCGGCCGCGGCCGGGCCGGTGAAAATGGCAAGCGGGAAGTTCCATGGGCTGATCGTGACGAACACGCCGCGCCCGGCCAGCTTGAGGTAGTTCTGTTCGCCGGTCGGCCCCGGCAGCGCCGTCGGTTCGGTGAACAGGCGCCGCGCCTCGTTCGCGTAAAAGCGCAGGAAGTCGACCGCCTCGCGGATTTCGAGCACCGCATCGACCAGCGTCTTGCCCGCTTCGAGCTGGCACAGCGACAGAATCTCGTCGGTGTGCTTTTCGAATTCGTCGGCTGCCGCTTCGAGCAGCTGCGCGCGCTTTTCACCGCCCAGTGCATTCCACGCCGGCTGGATTTCCTGCGCGCGGCCGATCGCGTCTTCCACTTCCTCGGCACTCGCGTCGCGCCTTGTGCCGATCCGCATGCCGTGGTCGAACGGCGCGGTGATCGGGGCGATTTCGCCGGGAACCTCGGCCTTGAAGGTTGGCGAGGCTTCCCACTGCCGTTCGCGCATGGCGTGCAGACGCTTCAGCAGCGGTTCGCGCACCAGCGGATCGGCAAGGTCGATGCCTGCGCTGTTGCGGCGGCCCGGGAAGATATCCTTGGGCAGCGGAATCTCGGGATTGCGCTTCGGCTGCAGCGCCGCGAGCTCCGCCACCGGGTCGGCGGCGAGATCTTCGGCCGACTGGCTGGCATCGGCCATGCGGTTGACGAACGAGCTGTTCGCCCCGTTTTCGAGCAGGCGCCGGACGAGATAGGCGAGCAGGTCCTTGTGCCCGCCGACCGGCGCATAGATGCGCACCGGAGTCTTGGCGTTTCCTTCCGCCTTGGCGAGCGCGGCGTAGAGTTCCTCGCCCATGCCGTGCAGGCGCTGGAACTCGAACTCGGTCCCGCTCTTCGCGCGCTGCTTGATCGCGGCGATGGTGTAGGCGTTGTGCGTGGCGAAGGCGCCGTAAATGCGGTTCGGGGCGCCCAGCAGCACGTCCGCGCAGGCCATGAAGGATACGTCGGTGGAGACCTTGCGGGTGAAGACCGGGAAATCGTCGAGCCCGGCGACCTGGGCGACCTTGATCTCGGTATCCCAGTAGGCGCCCTTCACCAGCCGGATCATGAACTTGCGATCATGCTTTTCGGCCAGGTCGACCAGCCAGCGGCACAGCGGCACGGCGCGCTTCTGATAGGCCTGGACGGCCATGCCGAAGCCTTCCCAGCGCGATCCGTCGGGCCGGACGAACAGCGCATCGTCCGCCGCCATTGCCTCCACGATATCGAGTGAGAGCTCGAGCCGGTCGGCTTCTTCCGCGTCGATCGAGAAGTGGATGTTGGCATCGCGGCAGCGGCGCGCGAGGTCGTTGAGGATCGGCAACAGCGCGCTGATCGCGCTGTCGGCATGGAAGATGTCGTACTTGGGATAGAGCGCGGTCAGCTTCACCGAAATGCCGGGGCTGCCCGATATCGTCCCGTCGCCTTCCTTCTGCAGCCGCTCGATCGCCTCGATATAGGCTTTGCGATAGCGTTCGGCATCGGCGAAGGTCATCGCCGCCTCGCCCAGCATGTCGAAGCTGTGGGTCAGGCCCTTTGCGCGTTCGGGCCCGGCGCGCTTCAGCGCCTCGCCGATGTTGCGACCGTATACGAACTGCCCGCCGAGGATGCGCATGGCCTGGAAGGTCGCGGTGCGGATCACCGGTTCGCCCAGGCGGTTCATCGCGCCGCGAAGCGTACGCTCCATCTTCTTGTGCTGGGCTTCGGGCTTTTCGAGCACCTCGCCCGTCAGCATCAGCGAGAAGGTCGCCGCGTTGACGAAGGTGCTTTCGGACTTGTTGAGGTGCTCACGCCAGTCGATCTCGCCGATCTTGTCGCGGATCAGCGCGTCGGCGGTGCGCGAATCGGGCACCCGCAGCAGCGCCTCGGCGAGGCACATCAGCGCGATGCCCTCGTCCGTGTTCAGGCCGTACTGATAGAGGAAAGCGTCGATCCCGCCGACTTCGCGGGAGCGTGCATCGCGTATCAAGTCGACCGCGAAAGCATGGATATGGCCATGATCGCGCGTGAAAGCCTCGGTCTCGTCCAGCCGCCGTGCCACGCACAGTGCTTCCTCCTCGCGAAAGGCGGCACGGATATCTCCCCGGTCGAGCGGCTCGACGCTCGGCATGGGGGTGTGGTCGGCAAGCGGATTCGTGGTTGGCATGTCCATATAACATCGCGAGGTGGACCCGACCGGGGCGCATATCAAGCTTTGTGTAGCGTTTGCATGGTCTTGACGGGGCGCCGGGAAGGGTGGGCCCCGGGCAAGAGGGTCGACGGGAACCGGGCAAGCGGCTAGTTCCCGGCGCAATGTCGGCCGTGTCCCAGCAAACGGCCAAGGGGGTACCGATGACACTCGAGGAGGAACTGCGCGCGTTTCCCATGACCGGGCGCTTTCTTTTCGGACGCCTGCGTCACACGTTGAGCCTGGAAGAGCGCGAGCTGCTCGAAACGCTGCCGACCGAGATTGCCACCTATGAAACCAGCTCCCGCATCGTGGAGGCAGGCTCGGTCTGCGGCCGCTCCACCCTGCTGCTGGAAGGCTTCATCATGCGTGGGCTCGAACGGCTCGACCATAGCGGCGGCAAGCGCTCCGCGCTGAGCGTGCACGTGCCCGGCGATTTCGTGGACCTGCACTGTTTCGCGCTCAAGCGACTGGACCACAATGTCGATACGATCGGCCCGGCCAAGCTCGCCTATGTCCCGCACGAGCGGCTGCGCGAAATCGTGCGCGACGCCCCGCATCTCGCGCGAATCCTGTGGTCGTCGACCCTGCTGGATGCGGCGATGCACCGTCAGTGGATCATGAAGCTGGAACAGCTGACGACCCCGCGCCGCATCGCGCATATCTTTGCCGAGTTGTGGCGCCGGCTGGAATGGGTCGGACTGGCGGGAAAGGGCGGTTTCGAGACCCCGCTGACCCAGGTCGACCTGGCCGACATGAGCGGTTCGACCGCGGTCCACACCAACCGTGCGCTGCGCGAACTGCGCGAGCGCGGGGTCGCCGAATTCTATCGCGGACGCGTCCGGTCGGACGACCGGGAGGCGCTGGAAACCTATGCCGATTTCGCCCCGGATTACCTCTATGGCGAAGGCCAGCTGGCACTCGACCGCAAGGTTTTCGCAAACTGATCGCTTTTCTTGTATGATTCCTGTGCAATACTCGCGAAGCTAACATGCATCAGTAGACGGTTCGCGCGGTGGCTCGCTATCCGCGCGGCACCGATACACGGATGGAAAGACGGGGGGCGATGGAATTTCCGAACACCGGTGATTTTCTCGCTGGTCGACTTCGCGACAAGCTTGCGCAGGACGACCTCGAATTCATTGAAACCCTTGTCAGCGAACGGCGCGAGGCGGAGACCGGCGAAGTCCTGCTCGATCGCGGGGCGGTCGCCGAAACCAGCACGATTCTGATCTCCGGATACATCTTCCGCACGATCGAGAGCGAGAACCGGCGCTTCATCGTGGGCGTGCATGTTCCAGGCGACTTCGTCGATCTGCATGCCTTCGCGCTGAAGCGTCTCGACCACAATGTCGTGGCGGCGGGGCCGATCACCTACGGGGTGGTGCCCCATGCGCGCCTGCGCAAAGCGCTGGAAGAACGCCCCCGGGTTGCGCGGGCGCTGTGGTTCGCGACGCTGCTGGACGCGGCGATCCACCGCAAGTGGATCCAGATGCTCGAACAGCTCGATGCGCCGCGCCGGATTGCGCATATCTATTGCGAACTGCAATGCCGGTTCGAACTGATCGGGCACGCCAACGCCCGATCGCTGCGCACGCCGTTCACCCAGATCGATCTGGCCGACATGTGCGGGGTCAGCGCCATCCACGCGAACCGCGCGGTGGGCAAGCTGCGCGATCTCGATCTCGGCGAGATCCGCCGCGGGGACCTCTATACCTCGGACTGGAATGCATTGCGGCAATACGCGCAGTTCGAAGGCGACTATCTCTACGGGGACGGACTGCTCCGTTTCGATGAAGACTGGCTCTGAGGGGATGCAGCGCATCGCCGCGTGAGCGACGAGGCGCCGTGTTTCGGCGGCGAGCGGTTGCCTGAACCCGATCCATTTGCAACAGGGGGCCCGTGACGGGGTCAGCAATCGTCCTGATTGCCCCGAAAGCGCCGCAGATGCGCAATCGCGTACCGGCATCGCCGGGCATGATCGTGCGGCGCTTTTCTTCCTGACCCGTCCGAGGAGCGCACCTTGGCCGAACCGACCACCGCAGGCGACGACGACAGGATCTCCGAACCTCTGACCGATCTGCCGATCGCGACGGCGCGCAGGGGGTTCTATCAAGGCTACAGCACGCATGTCACGATCCCCGGCAAGGTCGCGATCGCCCTGCTGATCGGCTGGGTCCTGTTCTTCCCGCAGCAGGCATCGAAGACCCTGACGATTGCGAACACCACGATCATCGCGGGCTTTGCGGGCTGGTACGTCTATCTCGTCGCCTTCCTCACGCTGGTCACGCTCGTGCTCGCGATCATCCCGCAGTCGGGCTCGCTAAGGCTCGGCGCGCCGGGCGAGGAGCCCGAGTTCGGCGTGTTTTCTTGGTTCGCCATGCTGTTCGGTGCCGGCATCGGCATCGGACTGCTGACCTATTCGATCGGCGAGCCGATGTCGCACCTCCAGACCAACCCGGATACGATCCGCGGGATCACGAGCCCGGTTTCGCCCGAAAACGTGCGCCCCGCCTACATGTACACCTTCCTGCACTGGGGTTTCGCCGCCTGGTCGACCTACGCGCTGGTCGGCCTGGCGGTCGGCTATGTCGCCTACCGGCGTGGCCTCCCGCTCACCATCCGCAGCGGTCTCGCGCCGCTGTTCGGCACGTTCCTGTCGGGCATTGTGGGCCATATCATCGATATCTTCGCGGTGGTGGCAACCATCCTCGGCGTGGCGGTGACGCTGGGCCTCGGGGTGGAGCAGTTCGTCGCCGGGCTCGACCGGCTGGGCATTGGCAGCTGGCTGATGACGGGCGATGGCACCGCCTCAACCTTTGCCATCGTGGCCGCCGTCGTCGTCCTGGTGGGGGCTTCGACCCTGTCGGCGATGTCGGGCGTGGGCAACGGGATCCGCTGGCTGTCGAACCTCAACATGGGGCTCTCCTTCCTGTTGCTGGCCGTGTTCATGGTGTTCGGCGCGGGGCTTTACGGGCTCGAGCTGCTCGGCATCGGCCTGTTCGACTATGTCCGCACCTTGCCCTCGCTCGCGCTCGCGCTGTTCCGGCCCGACGGGACGGTGATCGGCGACGCGCTGGCGCAGTGGCAGCTCGACTGGACGGTGTTCTACTGGGCCTGGTGGATCGCCTTCGCGCCCTTCACCGGCATGTTCATCGCGCGCGTTTCGCGCGGACGCACGCTGCGCGAATTCGTGCTGGGCGTGGTGCTGGTGCCCTCGCTGATGGGGTTCATCTGGATGACCGTCGTCGGCGGCACCGCGGTGCAGCTGGAACTGAACGGCACCGCCGGGGGCGCGATCCTCGATGCGACCATCTCCGATCAGCTCTTCGCCACCCTCTCCGTGATGCTGACCGGCCCGATGGCGACCCTGATGGCGGGGCTCGTGGTGATCCTGCTGATGACCTATCTCATCACCTCGGCCGATAGTGCGATCCTCATCATCAACACCATCAACGGGGCGGGCGAGGACGACAGCGATCGCCGCCGCCACATCCTGTTCTGGGGCGGGGCGCTGGGGCTGGTCGTGGCGAGCATGCTGATCCTCGGCGGGATCGACGCGCTGCAGACCACGATGATCCTCGGCGCGCTGCCGTTTTCGCTCGTCGTGGTGCTGATGGCGCTCTCGCTGGTCAAGGCGGTGGTGTTCGACATCCGGCGCAAGCGCTACGGCGTGGCGACCCACTCGGAAGAGATCCTCGAAGCGCACGCCGAGGCGACCCGGAACTGACCAGCCCGGTCAGCCGATCATCGCGACTTTCGCGGCTTCTGGCGTCAGCAGGCTCGCGGTCTCCGGATCGTCGAGCGCGCCGCCTTCGACCGCGATCCTGATCGCCTGTGCGCTGTTGAGGACGCCCAGCCGCTTGAGGATCGCCGCGCGATACTTCTCGACCGTGCGCGGGCTGATCTGGAGGTGGTTGGCGATCGCCTTGTTGGTGCCATGGGTGATCAGGCACACCAGCACTTCGCGTTCCCGTGCGGTCAGCCCGGCGAGCAGCGCGCGCGCCTGGGCGAGATGCCGCCTGCGCTCCCGCTGAAGGCGCAGGGCAGGGCCCAGCCGCTCGACCTCCGCCGCGATCGCGGGGAGGGCGAAGGGCCACGCAAAATAGCTCGCCGCGCCCGCCTGCATCGCCGTCACCACCTGTTCGAGCGGGGGCGCGGCGGCGTAGCCGATCACCGGCACCGGGCGCGCCGTATGGCGCGTTTTCTCGCACAGGCCGATCGTCGCGCCGTCCGCATCGTGCACCAGCGCGATTCCCTCGGACCCGCCAAAGGCGAGGAATTCGCTCACGCTTTCGAAGGGTTCGGCATGGGCGTCGCCCTTCAGCACGATCCGGCAGACCTCGGCCCGCCGTTCGAAATCGGCATCGATCACGAAGATCCTGTCCATGCACCACCCCCACACATCCGCCGGTTACCGGAACGGATCAGATCGTGGGAGAGTGCATCTCCCTTCGTTCTGCCCCTGCGTTCAGGCCTCGCATTCTGGCACTCGCCCCGGGCTGCGCGCCCGCTGGTCGAGAACCGGCGTGGCGCGTACTTTCCTGCACAGGGCGGGGTCGTGTCAACACGGCGTGGCCGCGAACAGCCACTGCCGCAGGGGGCGGGTGCCGGCCGGATCGCCGGTCAGGCGGTGCGGGCGGTCTTGAGCGCGTTCATGATCTCGATCACGTCGCCGCGCAGCGTCTCGATATCCCCGGTGCGCGTGGTGGCGGCCGAGCCGAGCAGGAGGTGGCGCGATCCTTCGTAGAAATCGAGCAGGCTGGAGGCGAGTTCGTTCTCCCGGTCGACGCCCATCTCCAGCGCGGTCAGGATCGCGATGCCGCGGGTGATCGCGTCGCTGCGCCCGGCGCGATTGCCGCGCAGGTCCGCCTGCAGCAGCTGGCCCAGCGTCAGCGAAAGCTCGTCGAGGCAGTAGATGACGATGTCCTGCGCGCTTCCACCGCGCACCCGGGCATCGAAATTGCTCTGCTGATAGGCGGTGCGCGGATCGGTCTGGGCGAGCATGATCAGTTCCGCTGCGCGTTCCAGACGTCGATCTGCGACTTGAGGAAGTCGAGCGTCGACTGCGAGCTGCTGACGCGCGCATCGGAGGCGGCGAAGCGGGCGACCATCTGGGCGCGCAGCGCTTCATGCTTCTCGGCCAGCTCGGCAAGATCCTCGGAAATCGTCTCCGACTGCGAGGTATAGCGGGCGACCGACCCGGCCAGCGACCCCGGATCGGTGGACATGGCGTTGTTGCGCGCCATCTTGTCGATCGTTGCGAAGACGCCGTTGATGCCCGGCGTGAACATGGCGGCGACCGCTTCGGGATCGCGGGTCAGCGCCTGTTCGAGCCGCGCGCTGTCGAGGCGGAAGGTGCCGTCGCGCTGGATCGCCACGCCGAGCTCGGCCAGCGTGCGCGGTGCCCCCTCGGGTGCATTGGGCATCAGGACCTTGCTGCCCAGTGCGGAGAATTCGCGGCGGAGCGCGCGCGCGCCGTAATCGCGGGCAAGGTCGCCCGTCAGCGGATCGGTCGCGGCGTTCAGTTCGCCCGCGATCTCGTTCAGCGCAGCCACGATATCGGTCAGCGCGCTGGTCACGGCGGCCTTGGGATTGCCGAAGGCGATCGTGGTCGGTGCCCCGCTATTGGTGCCGGTCAGCTCGAGCGAGAGGCCCGGCGCAGCATTGGCGATCTTGTTGCTGGCGCTCGTCCGGGAGAGCCCGTCGAGCTTGTATTGGGCATCCTGCGACGTCGCGATCAGCCGGCCCGGGTCGTCGCCCGGAGCCCAGGCGAGATTGGCGAGGCCAGGATCGGACGCATCCTCGCTCGCCTCGATAACGAAGCCGTCGTTCAGTCCTTCGGCACCCTTCATCACCAGCTGCGCGCCGGCGGTCGTCTGCGAGACATAGGCGGTGACGCCCGCGTTCTTCGCGTTGATCGCCTTTGCAACGTCGGCCAGCGTGGCGCCCGCGGCGATGTCGATCGTCACCGCGTCTTTCGAGGCATCGGCGGTGAAAGCGCCCGTGGAGGTCGCGCCGAAGCGGATCGTCAGCTGGCCCGAGCCGACCGGGTCGGTCGCGGCCCCATAGGCAGGCCCGGCGAGCGTCTGCGACGCGGCGAGCTGCGACACTTCGAGCGTGTGGGTTCCCTTGCCGGCGGTGCCGATCGGGGCGGAGACTTTGGCAATGCCGGCAGCGGCGATGGCGGGCTGGGCGGAGAGATCGCCGGTGCGCACCCGGTCGCCGAGCGCGCTGGCGAAGGAGGACAGCAGGCTGCGCAGCGCGGAGGCGGTGGAAATCTGGCGCTCCAGCACCTCCGACTTGCTTTCCAGCCGCTGCTGGCGCGGTTCGAACTGGGCACGGGCGAGGTCTTCGGCCAGCGCGACCATGTCGACACCGCTGCCGACGCCGAGCCGGCTCGCGATCGAGGAGGTGGAGGATGTCGTTTCCATCACCTGTCAGAACGGCTGGTTGGCCGAGGAATTAAGAGCGCAAATGCCGGGAATGGCTCCCGGTGGCACCAGAGGTTAGTTCAGCCGGCCGTCGGCATCGAAGCGCAGCGCGACCGGCACCTCGATCGCGGGCAGGGGCGGCAGCTCGCCGCGCTTGAGCGAGAGGACATAGGCCAGCACGGCGGCGATCGCGCCGTACAGATCCTCGCAGATCACCTGCCGTTCGCGGCTGGTGAAATAGACCGAGCGGGCCAGTTGCGGATATTCGAGCGTGGGCAGATCGAACTCGCGCGCCAGCTCCTTCATCGCCAGCGCCTTGTCGCCGCGCCCCTTGGCCAGCACGATCGGGGCGGAGGCTTTCTCGGGATCGTAGGTCAGCGCCACTGCAAAATGCGTCGGATTGGTGATGACGAACTGCGCCTCGCGCATCGCGCCCGCGACCGAGCCTGCGGCAATGTCGCGCTGGCGCTGGCGGCGCGCGGATTTCGCTTCGGGCGAGCCTTCGCTCTCCTTGTTCTCGTCGCGCATTTCCTGGTGGCTCATCTTGAGCTTCTTGTTGCGGCGGACCCACTGGATCGGCAGGTCGACCGCCGCGATCACCACCAGCCCGCCGCACAGCGAGACGAACAGCGAGATGACCGACCACCACGCGGTGGTCAGCTGGCTCGACAGGTTGCCGCGCCCCAGGCCGAGCAGGTTCTCGTAGGAATTGTACCACCACAGCCCCGCAATTGCGCCGAGCAGTGTGATCTTGAGCAGGCCCTTGCCCATCTCGATCAGCCCGTTGGGGCCGAACATGCGCTTGAGGCCCGAGGCCGGATTGATCCGCGTGTGCTTGAATTCGAGGTTCTTCACTACGAACCGGCCGCGCCCGAAGGCGAGCTGGCTGGCGAGCGTGACGAGCAAGACCGGCACCGCCAGCGCGAAGATCGGCGGCAGGCTGGCGGCCAGACCCTGCATCATCAGGTCGCCGGGCTGGAAGTGATCGATCTCGCTGCTGTCGAAGCGGAAGGCTTCGCGCAGCAGGCTGGAGATATCGGCCATCAGCCACGGCCCTCCGAAAGCGAGCCACGCCGCACCGGCGAGCATGACCACCGCGGTGCCGAGATCCTTGGACCGCAGCACGTCGCCCTTGTTGGCGGCATCGCGCAGGCGCTTTTCGGTTGGCGCATAGGTCTTTTCGCCGGCGGTCTCGCTCATGGCGTAACCACGCTTTCTGCCTGCGCCAGCCCCAGTTCGACCAGGTCGGCGAACTGGTCGTAGATCAGCGGCGCGCTGATGATGAGCGCGGCGATCCCCGCCAGCACGCCTGCCGGAAGGCCGAGTGCGAAGAGGTTGAGCGAGGGTGCCGAGCGGCTGAGGATGCCGGTCAGGATCTGCACCAGCAGCAGGATCAGCGTGACCGGCAGGGCAATGCGCAGCGCGGTCTCGAAGGTGGCCGCGCCGAACATCGCGATCGCTTCGAACCGTTCGGGCCCGAGCCAGGTCTGGCCCGGCGGGAAGGCGCGATAGCTCTCGGTCACCAGCGCGATCCAGTGCAGGTGGGCGCCCGTGGCAAGGAAGATCAGCGTCAGAACGATGATGAAATACTGGCCGAAGGCGGTGGTGTTGCCGCCGCCGTTGGGATCGCTCGTCATCGCCATGCTCATCCCCATGCCGCCGCCGATCACTTCGGCGGCGATGGTCGGCGCGGCGAAGGCGAGCTGGAGGACGAATCCCAGCGCAAGGCCGATCACCGCCTCGCCCGCCAGCGCCAGCATCCCGTCCAGCGTCAGCAGGGCGGGGGGCGTGGCGACGTCGGGCAGCCAGATCGAGATGAAGATCGCCATCGCGCCGGTGAAGGACACGCGCACCAGCACGGGCACGTTGGATGTGCCGAAGAAGGGCGCGGCAAGCAGCGCCGCCCCGATGCGCGTCATCAGGAAGACGACCCGCCAGAGCTCATCTTCGAAACCCCCGAGGCCGAAATCGAGCGCGATCATGGGGCGGGCCCGAACCTTTCGCCCTACCGCCCGATCCGGGCGATCTCGACAAAGATGTCCTGCGAGAAGTCCATCACCAGTGCCATCATCGATGCGCCGAACACGACCAGCACGAAGGCGACCGCCGCCAGCTTCGGCACGAAGGTCAGCGTCTGTTCGTTCACCGAGGTCGCCGCCTGGATCAGCCCGATGACAAGCCCCAGGGCAAGTGCGGCCAGCAGGATCGGCGCGGCCACCAGTGCGGTGGTCCACAGCATCCGGTCGGCCATCGAGAGGAGGAGAGACATTTCGTCCATTAATCGGCTCACACGAAGCTTGAGGCGAGGGATCCCATCAGCAGCGACCACCCGTCCACCAGGACGAACAGCAACAGCTTGAAGGGGAGCGAGACGAGCATCGGGCTCATCATCATCATCCCCAGGCTCATGAGGACGGACGATACGACGAGGTCGATGACGAGGAAGGGCAGGAACAGCATGAAGCCGATCTGGAACGCGGTCTTCAGCTCGCTGGTCACGAAGGCAGGCAGCAGGATCGAGAAGGGCACGTCCTGCGGGCTGGCGAATTTGGGTGCATCCGCGATGTCGGCGAACATCTGCAGGTCGTTCTCTCGTGTCTGGCGGATCATGAATTTGTGGAACTCGCCGCCCGCTTGCTCGATCGCGACTTCGGCATTGATGCTGCCGGCGGAATAGGGCTCGATCGCGGCGGTGTTCACGCGGTCCAGCGTGGGCGCCATGATGAACAGCGAGAGGAACAGGCTGATCCCGATCAGCACCTGGTTCGGCGGGCTCTGCTGGAGGCCCAGCGCCTGCCGCAGGATCGCCAGCACCACGATGATGCGGGTGAAGCTGGTCATCATCAGCAGCAGCGCGGGCAGCAGCGTCAGCAGCCCCATCACCAGCAGCAGCTGGAGCGACAGGCTCAGCGGTTCGCCGCCTGCGCCGCCAAGCTCGCCGAACGCACGGTCGAGCGCGCCGGCAGCCGCGCTGTCGGTCGGGATCGCGGTGGCGGCGTGGGCGATGGCGGTATTGGCGAGCGCGCCGAGCACGGCGGCCCGCTTCGCAATGCGCGCGATCATGCGGCGAGTTCCGCGTTCTCGCCCTCGGCAGCGGCGGGCCGGGCGCGCGCAGGTGCCTCGGCCAGGCGGGTGAGCCCGCCCTTGGACGTCGAGACGAGGATTTCCTTGCCGTGGAATTCGATCACCGCGAGGCGCAGCGTGGGCGTGAGCATGGTCGTCTCGACGATGCGCACCGCCTTCTCGCCGCCGCCCGTTGGCCCGCCCAGCTGGCCCTGCATCCGCTTGGCCAGTTTCAGGCTGCCCCAGATCATCAGGCCGATCAGCGGCAGCAGGACCAGCAGCTTGAGGATGTAGACGAACATTACAGCTGTTCCACGGTCGGCGGCGGCGCGCGCCGCTCTTCGACCTGCGGCTGCCCGGCGGCGGGCTGGTGCATCGCCTGCGTTCCTGCCGGGTAACTGGCCGGAGCGCTCATCAGTTCGAGGATGCGGATCGCGAAGCGGTTGCCCTGCGTCACCACCTCGCCGCGCGCGATCAGGCGGCCGTTGACCATGATGTCCAGCGGCTCGTCGGTCAGCCGTTCGAGCTCGACGACGCTGTTCTCGCCCAGCGCGAGGATTTCGCGCAGGGGCAGGTTCTTGCGGCCGAGTTCTACCGTCAGGCGAACGTCGATTTCCTGGATAAGGCCGTAGCCATCGAATGGCATGGTCATGACTTAGCTGTCCCTCGCGAGTGCGGTGTGATGGATTTCGAGTGCGACACAATCGTCGACCACGCCCACGGTGCCGTGGGCGATAATCGTGTCGCCGATGGAAAGCGGAATGGCGCGGTGGATGGCCACCGGCAGCATCGCGCCGACCTGCAGCCCCGCGATGCGATGCAGCGGGATCGCCATGTCGACGAGCGTCGCGGTGGCGCGCAGTTCGACCAGCGAGACGGCGGATGTATCGAGCCCGGCTTCGGCGATGGTGCGGCGTTCGGGCTGGCCGACCGGGCTTTCGCTGGCGAACTGGAGGAAGGTGGCCTCGCAGGTCGCGATCCGGATCGTCAGTTCGGGCAGGTCCGGGCGATGGACCGCGATCGTGGCGAGCAGAACGGGCGCACTGGCGGTCCCGGGCACGATCTCGCCCAGGTCGCTGCCGCGTCCGGCGGCGGCGAGATCGCCCCGGCCGCTCGCGTCGATGCACGCGCCGAGCAGTTCGGCCTCGATCTCGCGCGCGAAGCGATCGGCGGAGGCGGGCAGGGCTTGCGCCTCCCCCGGGGCGTCACCGTCGCCGCCCAGCAGGCGGTCGAATTCCCCGATCAGGCTGCCGACCGAGGCGCTGGCGAGCACGCCGAGCCCTTTGCCGCCAAGGGCGAAGCGCGCGTGGTGCATCCGCTTGCCCAGGGCCTCTGCCAGCGTATCGGCGGGCACCTGGCTTGTCTCGACCAGAACGGTTTCGATCTTGTGCGTGTCGAACAGCTTCGCGAAGCGCGGCTGGAGAGCACGTGCGAGCCGGGTGCCGAAACGCGCGAAATCGCCCGCGATATCGGCCGTCTCCGACCGGTTCGCCAGCAGCTCGGCGCAATGCTGCGCGGTTCGGCGTTCGCCACTGTCAGGCCGGCTTTCGCTCATTGGACGATGAGCGAGCGGAAATAGACGTTGTCGACCCCGCCGAAGCCCTCGTGCGCGACGAGTTCCTCGTTGATCGCCGAGGTGAGCCGCTGCTGCAGCTTCTCCTTGCCCTGCGGGCTGGAAATCTCGTCCACGCCGGTCGATCCCAGTTCGGTCAGGATGCGCGATCGGATCGCGAGCTCGTGATCGTGGAGCCACATCAGCACGCGCCCGTCCTTATGGGTCGAGGCGGCCAGGCTGACCTGGACGAGGTTGGCACCCCCGGCGAGGTTGGAGGTGAACTCCTCCTGGAATTCGTAATAGGCGGTGCGGTACTTGCTGCCGCCCGATCCGTGGACGACCTTGCCGCCCTCGTCCTTATCGCTCTTGACGGCGTAGGGGTCTTTGGCCCCCTTCAGGACGTATTGCGGGCCGGTGTCTTCTTTCTTCTCATGCGCGGTGCCGATCATGCCCGTCGCGAAGGCGGCATAGGTGCCCCCGCCACCTGCGCCGACCAGCGCGAGGCCGATCAGCAGAAGCTTCACGAAACCGCCCTTCTTCTTGGGCGCCTCGGCGGTCTTTTCGGCGTCTTTGCTCATGGTTAATCCCGTCTATGTCGCGATGGTTAATCAGGCGTAAATTGCGCCGTCGGATTTCGGGCCGGAGGGCGTTGCACCCGCTGAGCCGCCACCGGGCTGCTGGCGGCCTTCGCGTCCGGGTTCGCGCCGATCCGACCGGCCATCGCCCGCTTCGGCGGACTGGCGCGCCGTGCCCTCGCCGCCCTGTGCCGATGCGCCGGGGGAGCCCTGCTGGCCTGCCTGCGGGTGCGACTGGCCCGGGGCCTGCGCCTCGCTGCCGCGCAGCTGCGGGCGGTCGGCGGCGATCGCGGCGGCGAGCGAGCGCTGCGTATCGCTGTCCTGCGCGGCGACCTCGACGTCGAGCGTGCGGCCCGTGGTCTCGAAGGTCAGCGAGAGATTGCCGAGTTCCTTGTGGGCGAGGGCGATGGTCGCGCTGGCACTGCCCGCGCTGTCGCGGGCGGCGGCGATCCGGTCGACCAGCGCGGCCAGCTCGGGGAAATGCGGCTGGGGGCCGGCGGCCGACCCGCTGCCGAGCGGGGCTGCGCCCGGCAGGGCGGCCCCCGGCAGCCCCGCCAGCGCGCCTGCGCCGGTCGGCGTGGCGGTGAGGGTGGATGCTGCCTGCATGCTCTGTCCGGCCTCGCTCGCAGCCGCCGGGCGCTCTGCTGCGCGCACCTGCAGCGCGATGCCCTTGTGGCCCGCTTCCTCGCCTTGCCGCGAAGGTTCTGCCGGGGCCGAGGCGGCGTTTCCTTGCGCGGAGGCACGCGCGGCGAGCCGGGCATCGGGCTCGGCCCGGCGACCGGTGTTGGCCCCGCTGGCATCCTGCCCTGTGCTCGCCGCAGCGCCGTCGCCCCCGCCGCTGGCCGCTACGCCGGGCGCGGAGCCGATCGCGGGGGCGAGCGAAACGGTGCGCGCGCCCGGTGCCTGGCCGCCGGAGCTCTCGACCCCACCGGCAACGCTGCCGACGCCTGCGGTGACACCTGCCGGAGCGAGGATCTGCTGCGCAAGGACAGGCGCGACAATGGCTTGCGCCGTCTCCGCCGTACCCTCCGCCGCGTCGGCTTCGCTTTCCATCACGGGAAGTTCTTCGGGCTTGGCGTCTTTCGCGCCCGCGCGCGAATTTTCCATCACCGGATCGGGATCGGGCAGCGGGGTCTCGGGTGCGGCAAGTCCGGGCCGAAGGGGCGGCAAGGTCTTGCCGTTTGCCGCTTCGGGATCGGTCACGGTCACGCTTCCGGGGGCAGGCTCGCACGGGTTGGCGGCCTTGCCCTCGCCATCCGCGCCGCCTTCCATCACCGGCATGCTCGCCTCGCCCAGCGCGTCCGCAAAACCTTGCGGCACGGTGCGTCCGGCTTCGAGTGGGGGGACCCCGTCGATCGGGATACCGCCCGCGTCCCTGGGGCTGCGCGTCTGGAGGATGTTGAGAGAAAGCGCTGTCATGCAAGGCCCCATCGGTTGTTCGAAGGCAGGCCATTCAAGATGCGTGCCAACCGATGCGGATGCGCCGCCGAAACCTCAGCGGGCGGCCAGTTTCTCGCGCAGGGTGGCGGCGGCTTCGCGGTAGTCTTCCTCCGCGCGCCGACGCCGCCGTTCGGTCTGGGCGAGGGCCGCCATCGATGCATCGGATTGCGCCCGTGCGTCCTGCGCGTGGCGTTCCGCGGTGTGGCTCAGCTCGCGCAGCTGGCTGCTCATCGCGCCGCTGCGGCGCAGCGCCTGCGCGTCGGTTGCGCCGGTGTTCGAGGCATAGTGCGCGGCGAGGGCGCGGGTCTTGGCCGAGACCGCGTCGAGCCGCGCGCGGTGCGCCTGCGCTTCGGCCGCGGCGAGCGCGGACTGGCGCTGTTCCACAGTGCGGACACGCTCGATCAGGCGGGTCCGTCGCAACCGGCGCTGCTCAGGCGTCATCGGCGAAAAGTTCCTCCAGCGCCCCGGCCGCCTCGAACAGCGAGACGCGCTCGTGCAGGTCCTGGCCGAGGAAGGCGGACATTGCTTCGTGCATCGCGATCGCGCGGTCCAGCGCGGCGTCCTGCCCGGGGCGGTAGGCGCCCATCAGCACCAGGTCGCGGTTCTCTTCGTAGGTTGCGTTCAGGGCGCGGAACTTCCGCGCCGCCAGGATATGCGCAGGGTGCACGATGTCGTTCATCACCCGGCTGAGCGATGCGCCCACGTCGACCGCCGGATAGCGGCCCCGCTGGGCTATGTCGCGCGAGAGCACGATATGCCCGTCGAGGATCGAGCGTGCGGTGTCGACCACCGGATCGTTTTGGTCGTCGCCATCGGCGAGCACGGTGTAGATGCCGGTGATCGCGCCGCCGCTCTGCGCGGAATTGCCCGCCCGTTCGATCAGCTTGGTTATGGTAGAGAGGGCCGAGGGCGGGTAGCCGCGGGCCGCGCCCGGCTCGCCCAGCAGCATGCCGATCTCGCGCGCGGCGTGCGCGACGCGGGTGAGGCTGTCGAGGATCAGGAGCACGTTCTTGCCCTGCGCGCGCAGTTCCTCGGCAATCGAGGTCGCCAGCATCGCGCCGCGCAGGCGCAGGTTGGCGGCATGATCGGCGGGCACCGCGACGATCGCGGTGCGCTCGCCCGCCGGGCCGCTCATGTGGCGGGCGACGAAATCCGAGACTTCGCGCGCGCGTTCGCCGATCAGGCCGACGACGATCGCATCCGCCTGCGCTCCGCCGACGATCAT
The DNA here is from genome assembly GCF_054655655.1 of Alteriqipengyuania triglochinis. Classification (NCBI taxonomy): domain Bacteria; kingdom Pseudomonadati; phylum Pseudomonadota; class Alphaproteobacteria; order Sphingomonadales; family Erythrobacteraceae; genus Alteriqipengyuania; species Alteriqipengyuania triglochinis. The sequence goes on along the minus strand of NZ_BAAHNC010000002.1, from coordinate 28,835 downwards.
GTCCATCAACACCGATTTGCCGACCCCCGATCCGGCCATGATGCCCACGCGCTGGCCGATGCCGATCGTGGTCAGCGCGTTGAGCGAGCGGATGCCGGTGTCGAAGGGATGCGATACGCTGGCGCGGTCGAGCGCGCCGGTCCGCCAGCCGCCTGCCGGCCACTCGCGCGTCGCGTGCACAGGGCCGCCGCCGTCGATCGGCTGGCCGGAGGCATCGACCGCGCGGCCGAGATATTCCTTGCCCACGGTCAGCATGCCGGGCTTGCCCTCGGGCCGGACCATCGCGCCGGGGCGCAGCAGCACGGTGTCGCCGAGCATCATCATGATCGTGTGGCCGTTGCGAAAGCCGATCGCTTCGGCGAGGTGCTGTTGCCCGCCGCCATGGCTGATCGTGCAGACCGTGCCGATCGGCACGCCGAGCCCGCTGACCTCGATCAGCCCGCCATCGCAGGCGACCACGCGGCCGAAGCGCCGCGGCGCGAGATCGATCGATCCGCCGGAAAAATCCCCGAGGGTCTCGTCGATCAGGTTCAGCATGCGGAGAGGGCCTCGGCGATCGCCTGGCGCCACTGGCCGGGGCCGTCCTCCACCCCGCCATCGTCGGTATCGATCCGCAGCTCCCCGCGCTCGATGCCCGGGTCGGGCACGAGGGTGAGCGACTCGTCGACCAGTGGCATGACGAGCGCATGATCGCTCGGGTGAAGGCGGATGATCCGCTCGTCTGTCTTGCGCTGGAGCAGCGCGGCGGCCGCCTCGACCCGGCGGGCGAGCCCGTCGGTATCGAGCGCCAGCGGCAATATGGCATCCTCGCACAGCGCGATCACGGTTTCGCGCAGGCGTTCGCGCAGGGCCCGTGCGCTGTCTTCGTCGAAGCGCGCGAAGGCGAGCGTGATGGCCGCGCGGGCGGCATCTTCCTCCGCGCGCTGCGCCGCGATTTCGGCCATCGCGGCGGCGCGGCCTTCCTCGCGGCCGCGGGCCAGCGCCTCGGCCACCGGATCGGACGGGTCGGCCGGAGCGGCCCCGGCCTGTTCGGTCGGGACGGGGGCGGCATGAAATGCGGCATGGGGCGTGAAGCCGCGCCGCGCGCGCATCTCGCTGACCGGCAGCCTATACGTAGTCATCGTCTGCATCGCCCATGACGAGGTCTCCATCGGCGATCAGTCGCTTGGCGACCGCGATCACTTCGCGCTGGGCGGCTTCGACTTCGGCCCGCTTGATCCTGCCCATCGTGTCGATCTCGTCGCGCAGGCCGTCGGCCGCACGGGTCGACATCGCGCCGTAGAAGATCTCGCGATCCTCCTCGCCCAGGCCGCGCAGCGAATTGATCAGCGTCTCGCTTTCGACATCGCGCAACAAGACGCCGATCTGCTTGGTATCGAGCGTGAAGAGATGTTCGAACTTGAACATCTCGAATTCCAGCTGCTGGTGCAGCTGTTTGTCGATCTTGCCGATCTGCGGCATGACGTCCTTCTCGACGCTGCGGTGCGCGCGATTGATGATCTGCGCCGCTTCCTTGACCCCGCCCATCGTCAGCGGGACCGAGCCGTGGCGTTTCTCGATCATGCCCTCGATCGTATCTTCGAGGATCGCGATCGCCTGGCGCGAAACGGGGCCCAGCCGCGCCACCCGGTGCAGCACCGGCGTATGCAGCTCGCGCGGCAGCGCGGCCAGCGTGGCGGCGGCGGTATCGGTATCGAGCTGCAGCAACAGCACCGCAATCGCCTGCGGATGCTCTTCGGCGAGCATTTCGGCGATCACTTCGGGGTCGAGCCAGCGCAGCACCGCCAGCGTGGGCGACAGCTCGGCCTTCTGCTCGGGCGCGACCTGGCGGATCAGGCTGTCCGCCTTCATGTCGCCGACCGCACTGGTGAGCATGCGCTTGACGCTGTCGACCCGGCCGTAGGCGGAGATCGCCCCGCTATCGATCGAGCGCGAGAAGCCCGAGATCGCTTCGGAGATCGACTTCGGCTCGATCTCGCCCAGCGTGCACATACGCGCGGCCAGCTGGCGCAGTTCGTCGGGGTCGAGCTGGGAGAGGATGCCGGTCGCATCCTCCTCGCTCATCAGCATGATCATGATCGCGGCGCGGTCGATCCCGGCCACGGGCTCGCTGGCGGCATCGCTCATCGTGCGGTCCCTTCGGCCACCGGCGCCGGGGCCGGCGCGGGCTCTGCCAGCATCCGGCGCAGCGCCATCACGGCATCGGCGGGCTGTTCACGCGCGATCCGCTGTGCGAGCTCGATCTGCGCGTCGAGGTCTTCGCGGTCGTACTGGCCATTCGGCGGGAGGATCTGCGGCGCGCCGTCGGCGGCCTGCGCGTCGCCGTCGTCCTCTGCCGCCCTGCCGGTCTTGTTGCGCACCATCTTGAGCGCGGGGCGGACCGCCAGCAGCAGCACCAGCAGCACCGCAAGCAGCGCGACGCCGTTGCGCACGACCATCGCGAACCAGGCCGTCTCGTAGAATGGCGGCTTGTCCACGACCGCTTCGGTGAAGGGGCGGGTGACCACGGTGACGATATCGCCGCGCTCCTCGCGCGCGCCGACGGCCGCGGCGACCAGATCCTCGATCTTCTTGACGTCTGCGGCGCTCGCATTGGCGAGCGCGTTCTGGTCGATCGCCACCGCGACCGAGACATGCTTGAGTGCGCCCGGCGTGAGGTTGGAGACCGAGACTTCGCGGCCCAGTTCGTAGGTCCGCGAGGCGGAGCTGTCGCCCATCGCCTGCGCGCCCTGCGCGGGCGGCGTATCCTGCGGCGCACGGTCGGCGAGCTGCGGGTCGGCGGGCGGCATGTTGGTGGTCGCGCCGGGGATGCCCCCGGCAGGGGCCTGCGCACTCTGCGACTGCTGCGTCGTCTCGCGGCGGACCGCGCCGTCCTTGTCGTAGCTTTCGCGCGCCGAGGTGACCTCGTTCATGTCCAGCTCCACCTGGACTTGGCTGGAGAATGCGTCGGCCCCGATCATCGGGGAGAGCAGCTGATCGACCTGCGCGGTCAGCTTGGCCTCCATCTGGGTCTGCAGATCGAGCCGTTCGCTGTTCGCGCCGTGGCTCTTGTCCGTCAGCAGCGTGCCATGCTGGTCGACCACCCGGACCGCATCGACCGACAGTCCCGGAACCGAACCTGCGACGAGGTTGACGATCGCGGCGACCTGGCTGTCCGCCAGCTGGCGGCCGCGCGCCATGCGCACCATGATCGAGGCGGACGGCGCCACATCCTCGCGCACGAAGACCGATCGTTCGGCCTTGGCGATGTGCACGCGCACGCTCTCGACGCCGTCGATTTCCTGGATCGTCAGCATCAGTTCGCGTTCCTGCGCCGCGCGTAGCCGGTCGCCCTCGAGCGTCCGGCTGGCCCCCAGCGGCAGGTTCTCGATCATGTCGGAACCGGTCTCGGGCGCGGCGACCGCGCCATCGGAGGCGACCAGCATGCGCGCGCGGTAGAGATCGTTCTCGCTCACCGTCAGCGCGCCGGTGTTGTTGTTGATCCGGTAGCCGATGCCCGCCTGGTCGAGGCTGGCGACCACCGAGGCGCGGCTCGCATCGTCGAGCGAGGAATAGAGCACGCGCTGCGGCCCGGGGGCGAGGCTTGCCCACACCAGCGCGGCAATCCCCAGGCCCGCCATGCCGACGAACCAGGGGAGCACCTTTCTGACCAGCGGCTGTCCGGCAAAGGCACGGGCGCGTTCGCCCATGGTGCCGGTGCCCGAGGTAAGCGGTTCGAGGATCGAGCCTCGCGATGGAGGCGGCGTGCCTTGCGGCGCGTTGGCAGGGACCAGACCGGCCATCTATCAGACCCCCATCCGCATGATTTCCTGGTACGCGCTCAGCAGCTTGTTGCGCACCTGCAGGGTGGCCTCGAAGGCGACACCCGCTTCCTGCCGGGCGAGCATGACCTTGGCGATATCGGTGACCTCGCCCCGCTCGTAGGCCTCGGTAATCTCGCCCGAACGCTGCTGGGCGGCGTTGACCCCGTCCAGCGCGCCCCGCAGCGACTCGGCGAAGCCGGCGGTTTCCTGGGCGGGCCCGGTTTGCGTCGGGGCGGCCGTCTTGTCCTGATGCAGCTCCTGCAGCACCTGCGATCGGTCGATGATCTGCTGGCGCAGGGCCATGACCTGGTTGATCGTGCCGCCCGCACCGGCTCCGGAGACCGGGTTCATCGTGCACCGCCCACGGCGATGCCGGCTTCGCGGAAGGAGGCGAGGCGATAGCGCAGCGTTCGCTCGCTTATGCCGAGCTGCCTGGCGGCTTCGGCGCGGCGGCCGTTGCATGCGTCGAGCGTTTCCATGATCGCGGTCGCTTCGGATTCACGCACGATCTTGGCGAGCCTGCGGGCGCCGCTGGGCTTGACCTCGTACACGCCCTGGCGGACCGGCGGTTCGCTCGGCGTGGCAGGCTGTTCGCGCGCCGAGACCGAGCGGACGGGCGTGTCGAACACGATGTGTTCGGTTTCGATGGTGTCCGTCCCCTGCGACAGCAGCAGCGCGCGGCGGATGACGTTTTCCAGCTCGCGGACATTGCCCGGCCACTTGTGCGTGCGCAGCGCGGCCAGCGCGGAGTCCGACAGCCACGGGATCTGCCGGCCCCGCGTGTGGTGACGCAGGATCATCGCGAAGGCGAGCGGGGCGATATCGCCCGTCCGCTCGGCCAGCGGGTTCAGCGTCATGGGAAACACGTTGAGACGGTAGAACAGGTCTTCGCGGAAGCGCCCGGCCGCGACCTCTGCCGGCAGGTTGCGGTTGGCGCAGGCGATCACCCGCACGTCGACCCTGATCGGGCTGGTCGCGCCGATCGGGACGACTTCGCCTTCCTGCAGCGCGCGTAGCAGCTTGGACTGCAGGGCCAGCGGCATTTCCGCGATCTCGTCCAGCAGCAGCGTACCGCCGTCGGCGGCGCGGAAGAAGCCTTCGCCATTGGCATTCGCGCCGGTGAAGGCGCCTTTCTCGTGCCCGAAGAGCAGCGCTTCCAGCATCGTTTCGGGGATCGCGGCGCAGTTGACCGCGATGAATGGCTTGTCCGAGCGCGTGCTGCGTTCGTGGATGAACTTCGACAGCACTTCCTTGCCGGTGCCGGTCGGCCCGTGGATCAGCACCGGAATGTCGGTCTGCGCCAGCCGGTCGGCGAGCGAGATCACCGCCAGCGATACCGGGTCTGCCGCCACCGGGCCGTTGCCTGCGCACAGCAGCGCGACGAGCGCGGCGATCGTCGTTTCGCTGGACGGATCGCAATAGCGGATCGTGCCGCCCCTGCCGGAGACCTCGATCTGGTTGGCCCCGGCGCGTTCCAGCACGATGGTGCGGCCTTCGTGGCTGCTCTTCGGATCGCTGCCATCGACCAGCTGGACCGGTCGATCGAAGAACAGCGACGTCGCGATCCCGGTAAGTCTCGATGCGACGGCACCATGTTGCCGCGCAAAGCGCGCGCTTTCGTTAACCCCTAGCATGACGGCCCCCGTTCCACCCTGTTACGTCATTCGTTGAGGCAGCTTTTTGCCGGGGGACGGACAAAACTGGGTTAACTTTAGAGAGAGGGGAAATACCACGGGTAAAAATACGCATAAGGTAAATCTTTCTGCGCCGGACCCTTAATTCCCGCCGATCCCTGCCGGTCTGTGTCCCAGCTGCTGCGAACCGATCCACCCCACGGCAGTGATTTTTTTTGTCAGGGAGACTTTGGAAATGAGCGTTATCAACACGAACATCAGCGCAATGAAGGCTGCGAATGCCTCGTCGTCGGCCAACAAGGCACTCGGCGTCGCGATGGAGCGTCTGTCCACCGGCAAGCGCATCAACTCCGCGAAAGACGATGCCGCCGGCCTCGCCATCGCGACCAGCATGACCTCGCAGGTCCGCGGCATGAGCCAGGGTATTCGCAACGCGAACGACGGTATCTCGATGGCGCAGACCGCCGAAGGTGCGCTGAACGAAGTGACCAACATGCTGCAGCGTCAGCGCGAACTGACCGTCCAGGCGTCGAACGGAACCTATTCGGGCACGGATCTCAACAACCTCAAGGCGGAGTTCACGGCTCTCACCACCCAGATTACGAGCATCGTGAGCAACACCGAATTCAACGGCCAGACGCTGTTCACCGGCGATGCCGGTAACGCAGGTGCCGTTCGCATCCAGGCCGGCGCGAACGCCGCCGACGATGTGACAATCGACCTGTCTGCCGATCTCGCTTCCGATGTCGCCGACGACACGTCGGCTCTCGGTGCGGCGGTCGCGGTGGACTTGGGCACCCTGACTGGTGACGGCTCGGAGCTTGCTCTGTTCGATACTGCAATCACGGCGGTCTCGACCGTGCGCGCCGGCCTCGGTGCTTCGCAGAACCAGCTCGAATCGGCGGTTACGAACCTCAACAACAACATCACCAACCTCTCCGATGCGCGTTCGCGGATCGAAGATACCGACTATTCGGCGGAAACGACTGCGCTGGCGAAGGCGCAGATCCTCAGTCAGGCTTCGGGCGCGATGCTTGCCCAGGCCAACCAGAGCCAGCAGAACGTCCTTTCGCTGCTGCGCTAAGTCCGCGAAAATTCCACTACCAACAGGCGGATGGCCCGTCGCTTTCGAGCGGCGGGCCATTTGCATTTGGGCAGCTGGCGGCGGGTGCAGGGGCACGGCCTTGCCGACCGACCGCTTCCGATCCCGCTTCGCAGCGATCCTGTGGCACAGGGGCGCGAGAGCGGCCGCGCAGGTTTGCGGTGACCGATCGTGCATGATTGGCTGTCGGCGTTCGAGGGCATCGCACCGGCGGCCCGCCTCAGCGGGCCCCTCGCGCCAGAGCCCCGCATGATACCGAGAAACCTGCAGGGGAAAGCACGCTGTTTGCGTCGGCCAGCCCATGCCGTCGCGCGCTCCTGGGCGGATCATGCGTGGCGGATCGGGTGGTAGGGCCGGGAGACTGGCGACCGGCGCCAGCGCTCTTTCCAGCGTCCTTCTTTCCCGCCGCGTGCCTTCTGTATCGACGGCGCTGCCAGACCTGGCGAAGACGCAGGACATCGCTCGGCGGGCAAGGCGATTGCGCTCTGTCGCACGCCTCATCCCGCGGGCAGGCACCCGTTCTTCCCGGTGCTCTGACAGAAGGCGAAATATATCACTTTGTTAACTATAGATTCGCTGCCCGGAATGGTCGGGAGCGGTTCGATGTTAACCAATGCTCAGCTTTTGTGCGGGTGCGAACATGCCCGGTCGGCGCCCCTGCCACGATTCGCTCGCGGCTGACGGGGCGGGCGGCCCGGAGTCAGCGGGCGAGGACGATCGAGATGCGGCGGTTGCGCGGGTCTGCAGGATCGTCCTTCACCAGCAGTTCGGTATCGGCGACGCCTTCGATCCGGCGGAAGCTCGCATCGGGAATGCCTTCGTTCATCAGCGCCTGCCGGGTGGCCTCGGCCCGTCCGGCGGACAGCGACCAGTTGTTGACCCGCCCCGGATGCTTCCACCGCAGGCTGTCGGTATGGCCGCGTACGATGATCTTGCGATCCTCCGGCTCGATCGCCAGCGCGATCGCATGCAGCAGCGCGGATGCTTCGCGCGTCAGCACGGTGGTGCTGAGGTTGAACATCGAGAAATCGGCATCGTCGACCAGGTCGATCCGCACGCCCTCGGTCGTGTCGACCATCTTCACCTGGCTCATCAGCTTGGCGAGCTTGGGGTCGCTTTCGAGCTTTTGCCGCGTGCGTGCGGTGATCCGCTCGATCATCCGGGTGGCTTCCCTGGGCCCGCCGGTCGCATCGCGGGGAATGGTGAGGTCCTTGCTGCCCGTCTGCCCCAGGCGGTTCGGATACGGGTCGACATCGGTCAGCGATTCGCCGGAAAGCAGACCACTCGCCCCAGCGCCGCTATCCTTGATCTTGACCAGCGTGGGCGCGAAATAGTCGGCCAGGCCCCGGCGCTGGTCGTCGGTCGTCGCGCCGAGCAGCCATAGCAGCAAGAAGAAGGCCATCATCGCGGTCACGAAGTCCGCATAGGCGACCTTCCATGCCCCGCCGTGATGGCCGCCCTCGACTACCGTCACCTTCTTGACGATGATCGGCGCCAGATTGTCGCCCCGGCCCGCCGACATGTCAGCGGCCCCGCAGCGCGTCGAGCAGCTCGGTCAGGCCCGGGCGGACCGAGTGGCCGAGGCCGGAGCGCGCGCTTTCCACCACCAGCGGCTGCGGGTGGCCGTAGAGCGATGCGATGATGACCTGCTTGACCGCGTGGAAGATCTGCTCGTCCTGCTCCAGCACCTGCTTGAGGCGGCTGGAGAGCGGGCCGACGATGCCGTAGGCCAGCAGCACACCCAGAAAGGTGCCGACCAGCGCCGCGCCGATCATCTTGCCAAGGATTTCCGGCGGCTTGTCGATCGAGCCCATCGTCTTCACCACGCCTAGCACGGCGGCGACGATGCCCAGCGCGGGCAGCGCGTCGGCCAGCGATTGCAGCGCGTGCTGGGGTTCGTGCAGCTCGTGGAAATGGGTCTTCATCGCATTGTCCATCACCTCTTCCACCGCATGGGTGTCGAGCGTGCCGGACGAAACGACCAGCAGGGTCAGCGTGTCGCTGACGAGCGCGATCAGCGGCTTGTTCTTCATGAGGTTGGGATAGGCGCCGAAGATCTCCGAGCTTTCCGGCTCGTTGACGTGGCTTTCCAGCGCCACGGGACCATCGGTCTTGAGCACCTTCATCAGCTGGGTGGTCAGTGCGATGGCATCGATATGGTCCTGCTTGGTGTGCTGCGGGCCCTTGAAGATCTTGCCGAACGCGCCGCCGATCGCCTTGAGGTGGTCGAGCGAATTGCCCGCCACCAGCGCGCCGACCGCGGCCCCGCCGATGATCATCATCTCGTAGGGCAGGGCATGCAGCACCGGGCCCATCGCGCCGCCGCTCAGCACGAATCCGCCGAAGACCATCACCAACAGAACAACAATGCCGATAATCGCGTACATAAGTCAGAAAGTCCCCAGAAGGTCGCGCGATCAGCGCAGCATGGAAAACAGGTTGAGGCTGGCGAGCTTCACGAAGCTGGCCTGGCTCGCCTCGAGCACGGTCAGCATTTCGTTGAGGCGGGTCATGGTGACCGCAGGGTCAGCGCCGCCGACCGAGCCGCGTTCTTCGGTAATCCGCTCGACATTATCGACCCGCCGCTCGTCCATGATCTCGACCCAGGCGAGACGCGAGCCGAGCACGGTCTGCGCGGTCGTCACCTTTTCGAACCCGGTGTCGAGCATCGACATTCCGTCGCGCGCCGCCTCCGCTGCGGCCTGGCCGCCGCCGCGGATCGCGGTGGAGAGCGCGGCCAGTTCGGCAAACAGGTCGGAAGGGGCACCGCTGGAGTTTTCGAATGCAAACACCTGCGGACCGGTGTTTCCGGGGACGATCGACTGCCCATCGCCGATCTCGACCGGGTCGAGCGTGGCGGTGCCGACATAGGTCGCCGCGCCGGTGCCCGCGTCGATCGCGTAGGCATTGCCGGCGGCCTGCCCGCCGAACAGCGCATGGCCGGAGGCATTGCGGCCATTGGCGATGCCCAGCAGACTGGCGCGCAGGCCGTCGAGTTCGGTGGCGATCGATCGGCGCTGCTCGTCGCTGGTAGTATCATTGGCCGCCAGCAGCGCCAGTTCGCGCGCCCGGCTGATCATCGTGGTGATCTGGCTGAACGCCTGTTCGGCGAACTTGAGGTTGTTCTCCGCAGTTTCCGAATTGCGCAGGTCGACCTCGCTCATGCGCTCCTCGCGGTCGAGCATGCGCAGGCGCGAAGCGGCCACGGGATCGTCCGAGGATCGCTCGATCCGCTCGCCCGTGCCGAGCTGCTGCTGCAGGCTTTCGGCCTTCGCACGCAGCGCCCCGATCTGGGTGGCCGAGCGTTCGTAGAAGGCTCCGGTACTCAGGCTGATCATCGGCCGACTCCAAGCAGGGTATCGAAGATGTCGCTCGCCACCTGCATCGCCCGGCCCGATGCCTGGAATGCCTGCTGGAAGCGGATGAGGTTCGCCGCCTCGTTGTCGAGATCGACGCCCGACTGTTCTTCCAGCGCGATCCGGGCGGAGGAGGCGATGGTCTCCAGCGCGCCCTGCGTCACCGCCCGTCCGGCGACCTTGCTAGAGACGTCGAACAGGATCGAGTTCACGTTGTCGGCGGGCTTGGCGGCGTTCAGCGCCTGCCGCATGTCGACGAGATTCTGCTGGTCGCGCTCGTTCGCGGGCGATCCCGCCGGCGCGGTCGCAAGGCCCGCCCCGCTGGTGAGCGTCACGCGCAGCGTGGCGGCGGTGGTGCCCGCGAACATCGACTGCCCGGCACTTCCGTCGAGCGCGACGCCACTGGCCTGCGCGGCGTTGATCGTCGTGGCGAGCGAGTTTGCCGCCGCGTCGAGGCGCGTGCGGACCGCCGCCAGATCGCTCAGTGCGAGCGAGGCGCCCGTCAGACTGCCCGAACCCGGTGCGATCGCCTGCCCGTCGACGGCAAAGGACAAGGTGCCATCCGCCGCGGCCGCCGAGGTCAGCGTGCTCGCGCTGCCGCCGTTGACGAAGGGGGTGGCAGGCGATCCTATTCCCACCGCGACCGTGCCATCGGACCCGAAATTCGTGGTGATGCTGGCAATCGCGCTCATCCGTTCCAGCAGGTTGTCGCGCTGATCGAGCAAAGCTGCCTGGTCGTTGCTGCCGCTTCCGGCGCGCGCCAGCCTCAGGTTCAGTCGCGCCAGCTCGTCGCCGAAGGTGTTCATATCGGCGACGTCGGCAGCGGCGTCGAAGCGCAGCCCATCGCCGACCGATTCGAGGCTGCTGGCGGTGATGTTGAACTTGTTCGCCATCGTATCCGCCGCGCCCAGCACGGCGGCGCGGCGGGCGCTGTCGGTCGGGTCTCCGGCGAGCTGCTGCAGGCTGGCCTCGAATTCGACGATCGAGCTGAAGATGTCGGATTTCTCGACCGCAGCCTCGATGTTTTGCAGGCCCGCCAGCTCGACATTGGCACGCTGCAGATCGGCCTGCGTGCGGCGCAATTCGGCCTGGCGGAAGGCATCGGCGTTGCGCCGGACGCCAGCGACGCGCGACCCAGAGACGGAGATATCGCCGCCGCGCCCCGCGATGCTGCCGCCCGAGACCTCTTCGATCCGGACGCTGCGGCGCACGTAACCATCGCTCGACGCATTGGCGATGTTGTTCGCCGTGATTTCGAGCGCGCCGCGGGCGGCCCGGGCGCCGCTAGCGCCGATGGAGAGCAGATCGGATGCCATTTATCCCTCGCTTGTGCCTGTCGGCCCTGCGGGCAGGAACCGGGCGAGCTGGCGCTCGATCGAATCCGCGAAGCCCAGCTGGCCCGATTGGGCTGCAATGTCGGCGAAGCGTTCGTCGCGCATTTGCGTGAAGGTGTCGTCGCTGCCTTCGAACAGGTCGTCGCCGCCGAAATCGGTCGCGCGGGAAGAGGCCAGCATCTGCCGCAGGAGGATCGCTTCGAAAGCCTGCGCCGCCTCGCGCAGTTCGGCGCGCTGATCGGTCGCGGCGGTGCCCGGACCGCCATCTGGACCGAGCACGGGGCCGCCCACGGGGGCCGGCTGGCGGACGAGCGAGAAGTCGGGTGCGCCCAGCGGGGTCATATCACCACCACCTCGGCGGTCAGCGAACCCGCCTGCTTGAGCGCTTCGAGGATCGCGACCAGGTCCGCCGGGCTCGCGCCGAGCATGTTGAGCGCGTCGACCACATCGGCCAGGTTCGCCCCGGCGGGCAGCGGCGTGACGTAGCCGCCGCTCTGGCGAGCCTCGATAGTGCTGTCGGGCTCCACCGCGGTGCGTCCGCGAGAGAAGGGTGCGGGCTGCACGATCGTCGGGTTCTCGTCGATCCGGACGACCAGGCTGCCATGGCTCACCGCGGCAGGCGCGAGGCGCACCGCGCTGGAGATGACGATCGTGCCGGTACGGCTGTTGACGATCACCTTGGCGGCCCGTTCGGCGGGCGTGATGCCCAGCATCTCGATCTCGGCCATGATCGTCGCACGGGTGTCGGCCCCCGGCGGCAGGGCGAGGGCGAGCGTGACCGCATCCTCGATCCGGGCCATGCCGGGGAAGCGTTCGTTGATCGCGTCGCGCACGCGGCTGATGGTGAGGAAATCGGCGTGGTACATGTTCCAGCGCAGCACTTCGGTGAAATCGAAATTGGTGCTCACCGCGCGTTCGACGCTGGCACCGTCCGAAATGCGGCCCACGGTCGGCACGTTGACGGTCAGCTTGGACCCGTCATTGGCCGAGATGCCGAGCCCGCCGACGGTCAGGTTGCCCTGCGCCATCGCGTAGATCTCTCCATCCGCACCGTAGAGCGGCGTCAGGATCAGCGCGCCGCCGCGCAAGCTCTTGGCCTTGCCGATGGTCGATACGGTGATGTCGATCCGCTGGCCGGGCTTAGCGAAGGCGGGCAGTTCGGCGGTGATCAGCACCGCCGCCGCGTTCTTCAGCGCCGGATTGACGCCCGGAGGCAGTTGCAGCCCGAGGCGGCCCGAAACGCCGCGCATCGCCTGCGTCGCATAGGCGAAATTGTCGTCGCCCGTCCCGTCGAGGCCGACGACGATGCCGTAGCCGGTCAGCTGGTTGGAACGGACCGACTGGAACTGGCCGATGTCGCGCACACGCTCCGCCGACGCAGCCGAGGGCAGGGCCATCGCGATGCAGGCGGCGAGCAGGGTGAGGATGCGGATCATGGTCTTTCGCTCCCGATCAGAACGGCGAAACGGCGTTGAAGAAGCGCGAGAGCCAGCCGGGTTTGCTCGACTGCTGGACGGCGCCCTTGCCGCTGTAGGAGATGCGCGCGTCGGCGACGCGGATCGAGGAAATGCGATTGTCGTAATCAATGTCGGAGAGGCGGATGATGCCGGAGACCTGGACCCATTCCTCGCCCTGGCTGAACTGCATCACCTTCTCGCCCCGGACGAGGGCGGTGCCGTTCGGGCGGACTTCGGCGATGGTCACGGTCAGGTCGCCGCGCAGGGTCGAGGTCTGGGCGGCGGTGCCCGACCCGTTGAAATCTGCGCTGGCCGAGGCGGTCAGGTCGGCATCGTCGATCGGGATGAAGGCGGGCAGGTCGACGCTGGCGCCCCCGTCGCGGCTGGTCTTGCCGCTGGTCGCCTTGCTGGTGCTGGTGCGTTCGATCAGGACGATGGTGACAAGGTCGCCGACCCGCGATGCGCGGTTGCCGTTGTATAGCGGAGCGTACCCTTGCGAGGCCTGGTAGATCGCGCCGTCGGTCGCCGGCGGCGGTGCATAGGCCTCGGCCGGAACCGGAGGCAGTGCCGCTGCAAACCCGACGGGACGCGTTGCCCCGCCGCACGCCGACAGCGCGAGCGTAACGGGCAGCATGACGGGCAGGGCGATAAGGATGCGGGTGTTCATGAAGATCGGCCTCGCGCGGTCTGATTAGAGGGTCTGGTTCGCGTTGCGCAGCATCTCGTCGACGGCGGAGACCATCTTGGAGCTGATCTCGTAGGCGCGCTGCGCCTCGATCATCGCGACCAGTTCCTCCACGATATTAACGTTCGATCCCTCCAGCATGCCCTGCCGGACCTGCCCGCGACCGCCTTCGCCCGCGACGCCCAGTTCGGCGGCACCGCTGGCGGCAGTTTCGGCGAGGAAGTTGTCGCCGATGGCTTGCAGGCCCGCCGGGTTGGTGAAGCGGGCGATCTGGATCTGGCCCAGCTCGGTCGGCTCGCTCTCCCCGCCCACGGTTGCGGTGACGGTGCCGTCGGGGGCGATCGCGATGGCAGTCGCGCCTTCGGGCACGGTGATTTCGGGCTGCACGGCAAAGCCCTGCTGGGTGACCAGCTGGCCTTCGGCGGAACGGGTGAAGTTGCCCGCCCGGGTGTAGCCCGTGCGGCCGCCGGGAAGCGCGATCTGGAAATAGCCGTCGCCGTCCAGCGCGAGGTCGAGCGCATTGCCCGTGTTGTCGAGCGTGCCCTGCGTCATGATCTGGCTGGTCGACTGGATCGACACGCCGGTGCCCAGGTTCAGCCCGGTGGCGTAGGCGGTCTCGCCCGAAGAGCGCTGCCCGGCGACGCGCGCGTCCTGATAGGCAAGCGTCGCGAAGTTGGCGCGGTCGCGCTTGAACCCGGTGGTGCCGACGTTCGCCAGATTGTTGGCGATCACCCGCATGCGGGCGTCCTGCGCTTCGAGCCCGGTGCGGGCGACCTGGAGGGCGGATGTGGGCATTGCTAAAAGTCCTTGGTTTAGGTGAGACGCATCAGCTGCGCGCCGCTCTCGTCGAGCTGGCGGGCGGTCGACACCATCTTGGAGCGCATCGCGTAGAGGCGCTGTTCTTCGATCATCGCGACCAGCACTTCGGTCGGCTTGACGTTGGACTGCTCCAGCGCGCCGGTCTGCACACGGGCCTCGGCATCGGTCGGCAGGATGCCGCCGCCCTCGACCCGGAACAGGCCGTCGAGACCCTTGGCGATGGGCGAGCCTTCCCAGCTCGCCAGCTTGATCCGGCCGACCTCGGCGGGCGGCTGGTCGGGTGCTTCGGGATCGGTCCGGGTGACCGTGCCGTCTTCCGAAATGGAGATTCGGCCACCCGGTGGGACCGTGATCGGTCCCGTGTCCCCCAACACCGGGTGGCCTTCTCCTGTCACCAGCAGCCCCGTGGCCGACAGCGACAAATCTCCGCGACGGGTATAGGCTTCCGTCCCGTCGTCCGCCTGCACCGCCATCAGCGACTCGGTCGCCATGGCAAGGTCGAGATCGCGGCCCGTCTCGATAATTTCTCCGCCCGTCATATCCGCGCCTGTGACGCGTGCGGTCTGCATCGCACGTGCCTCGTTCGGGAGGCCTTCGATGGTCATCGCGCGCTGCTCGATCAGCTCGGCCCGGAAGCCCAGCGTGTTCGTGTTCGCCATGTTGCTGGCGATCGCGCGCTGCCGATCCATCGAGGCCTGCATCCCCGAAAGCGCGGTATAGATGAGGCGGTCCATCTCGCTCAGCTCCGCAGGTTGATGACGGTCTGCGAGAGCTGGGTCGCGGTATCGATCGCCTTGGCGTTGGCCTGGAAGTTGCGCTGCGCGGTGATCAGGCCGACGAGTTCTTCGGCAATGTCGACATTCGAACGCTCGAGCGCGCCCGAGCGCAGCGGGCCGAACTGGCCTGCGCCCGGTTCGCCATAGGTCGCCGCGCCCGACAGGCCGCTGCTTTCCCAGTTGGACGAACCGACCGGCTTGAGGCCGCCGGGCGAGATGAAGGAGGCGAGTGCGACCTTGCCCACCGGCTCGATCGAGCCATCGGCGTAGGATACGTTGACGGTGCCGTCCTTGCCCACGGTGATCCCGGCATATTTGGCCCCGGCCGCATTGGCCGGCGGAACGGTGGCGTCGCCCAGCGTGTTGGAGGCGACCGTGCCGTCCGGATTGGTCGGGAAAACCTGCAGGCGGTTGCCGTCGTTATCGGTGATGTTGCCCGATCCGTCGATCATGAACGATCCGGCACGGGTGTAGAGCGTGCCGCCGGTCTCGCCGCGCATGGTGAAGAAGCCGTCGCCGGTGATCGCCATGTCGAGCGCGGAGCCGGTCTGTTCGATCGGGCCGAGGGAGAAATTCTGCGTGATCGCCTCGACCGAGGCACCGATGCCTTGAATCGTGCGCGGGTTGGACGTGGACGATCCGGCGACGATTTCGGCGAATTCGGTGCGCGCGCGCTTGAACCCGTAGGTTTCCGAGTTGGCGATGTTATGCGCGATGGTGCCGAGTGAAGACTGCGCGTTCTTCATCCCGTTGAGCGAGGTGTAAAAGGACATTGGTGCGGCTCCTTGTGCTTATGCGTCGTTGGCGGCGGAGCTGTCGCCCGCAGCCTGGGCGGCGATGAGGGCGTCGAGCTTGTCGACGATCTTGCTCAGCGTCTCGTTGGTCTCGGTGGTGCCGGCGAGCGAGGAGAACTGCGCCATCTGCGCCAGCATCTCCTTGTTATCGACCGGCTCGAACGGATCCTGTTGCTGGACCTGGACGGTCAGCAGCCGGAGGAAGTCGGCCTGGCCCAGCTGGTCCATGGTCCGGCCGCGCACCGCTTCCTGGCTGGCGGCCGAGGCCGTGGCCGAAGCCGCACCGCCATAGGGGTTCACACTGCTCATCATTTCATCCTCATGGTTTCGAGCATCAGCTGCTTGGCGGTGGACATCGCCTCGATCATGTTGCTGTACTGGCGCGAGGCTTCGAGCATCTCGATCATCTCGGCATTCTCATCGACCGGCGATTCCCAGACATCGCCGTTCTCGTCGGCCAGCGGATGGCTCGGATCGTGGCGGCGTACGGGGGCGACATCGGCGCGCACGACGCTCTCGACGCGAACCGAACTGAGGCCGCTCTGCTTGTCGAGTTCTTCGGCGAAGACGGTGCGCATTGGGCGGAAAGCGTCGGCCTCGCTGCCTGCGACGCTGCCCGCATTGGCGAGGTTGGACGCGGCGGTGTTCATGCGGACCATCTGCGCGGACATCGCGCGATGGCCCATCTGGAACATCGTCATCGGGCCGCTGGCGTTTCCGGGCATCGTCATTCCCCCCTGATCGCGCGGGTGAGCGTTTCGACCCGGCCGCGCAGGAAGCCCAGCGTGGCGGTGTAGGCGACCGCATTTTCGGCGAAGGCGGCCTGCTCGGTCGCCATCTCCACGGTGTTGCCGTCGAGGCTGGCCATGGTCGGAATGCGATAGACGGTCGCCCGCGATGCCGCCGTCTCGGTCTCGCTGCCCCCGAGGCGCGCGGCGAGCGCGGCACCGAAATCGATGTCGCGCGCCTTGTAGCCGGGGGTCCCCGCATTCGCGATGTTGGAGCCGAGCACGCCCATGCGCTGCGCACGCACTTCCAGTGCCGCTCCATGAATGCCGAAAAGGCCTTCGCTCATTGCTTCGTCTCCGCCTGGGTTGGTGGACGTGTCGTGTTCGCCGGTATCTAAGCAAGGGGCGTGCCAGTTGCCGTGAAAGGCGCAGAAACGCTGCCGTTGGTGCCGTGCGCGGCAAGCGCTTGCCGGTCGGCGGCAAAAATCGGGCGGCGGCGCTGAAAAACCGCCGATCGCGGTCGTCCTATGGGGCGTGGACAAGATCGCGACCTTGATGGAGCATTGGCTGGACCCGGCCGCTCTCGCCATCGTGCTGGGCGGCACCGTGCTCGCCACGCTGCTGCGCTGCGGCCCGGCGGAAGTTGCGCTGGCCCTGCGCAAGGTTGGCGGCCTCGTGCGGCCGGCATTCGATCCGGCGCGCGCGAAGGCGGACCTTTCGCAGCAGATCCGCAATATCGGCAGGGACGGCCTGCTGGGCGCGGAGCTCGTGACGATCGACGACACCGAGTTCGACGGTCTTGCCGGAGCGCTGATCGCGCGGCGATCGCTCGACGGCCTTCATGCCGAGCACGAGGCTCACGCACGCGCCCGGGCCGAGGCGGCGGAGACGGCGACGCGGGTGCTCGGCGATGCGGCGGAACTTGCCCCGGTGCTGGGGCTGGCCGGCACGCTGGTCGCGCTGGGGACCATGCCTGCCGACGCGAACGATACAGGGATGACCGGCGCGATCGCGATGGCGGTCGTCACCACGCTCTATGGCATTGCAGCCGCGAACTTCCTGTTCGGCCCGCTGGCTGCGGCTATCGCCCGGCGCGCCGCGGGAGAGGAGCGTGCGCGGCAGGAGCTGCTCGACTGGCTGGAGAATGCGGTCGCGCGCAATGTCGCCCCCGCGCCGCGCCGCCCCCGGGTGGTGGCAGAAAACCCGCTTGCTCCGGAAGGCCTGCGGAAGGCCTCGTGAGCATTCGCGGGCTCAATGGCTGGCAGACGACGCTCGCCGATCTGGCGCTGATCCTGTTCGTGGTCGTCGCAGCCGCGCATCGCGAGGATCGCGGGGAGGCCGTGCCGCAAGATGCGACCGCCGATGCGGCCCCCACGGCGCTGGGCCAGCCGATGGGCGTGTTCCGCCCGGGTGGGGACGCCGATCTGGCGGGCTGGCTGGCGACGCAGGATCTCGACCGGGGTGAAATCGCGACCGTGATCGTCCGGTACCGGCCGGGGCGTGCGGCCGACGCGGTGCGCGAGGCGACCCGGCTGATCGCACAGATCGAGGATACGGGTCAGGAGGCGCGCCTGATGGTCGAGCCGGCCGCGGTGCCGGAGACGCTGGTCGTGATCGCACATGATCGCCCGATTCCAGGTGGCACGGAAATTGCACAATAGCGGCTATTGAAAAGACGGGCGCAATGCCTGTCCATGCCACGCAATTTTCCGGAGCATCTGCGATCATGCTGAAATTTTCCGCACTCCTCGCACTCGGGCTCGGCGCCCTTGCGGCCCCTGCGAACGCCAATGCCGGTGCGCCGATGGACCCGGCCGAGATCGACCGGGCGGTGATGCAGTTCACCGGCGCGCCGATCGGCCACCCGGGCGGCGCGCGCCTGCCGGTCGACCGGCGCATGCGCCTGAACCCGTGCGGCGTGCCGCTGCAGCTCGAATGGTATGGCAAGCACCGCGACAGCGTGCAGGTGCTGTGCCCCGATGCCGGCTGGCGCATCTATGTCGCTGTGGCGCAGGCCCCGCAGCCCGCGGAGCAGGCCGAACCGGGGACGGGCGAGATCGTCGTCAGCCGGGGTGAGACCGTGTCGATCATCGTCGCGGGTGGCGGGTTCTCGCTCTCGCGGCAGGCGGTTGCCCTCGAAGAGGGGGCGATCGGATCGTGGATCAAGGTCCGCCCGACGCAGGACAGGAAGGCCGACCCGGTCAGCGCACAGGTCGTGCGCCCTGGCCAGGTCGCCGTCAGCCTGCGCTAGATTGCGCTCCCGGCAAAAAATGTTGCCGGGACCTTAAAGTCGGGTGAAGCCCGCCGTTATAAGTCGCGTGATGGCCGTTCGCCCGTGGACGGATAGACAAGTGGAGCACACGCAATGCGAGATTTCGGATTGCCGGAAATCGGAGGGACGAGGGCGCTGCGCCAGGGCGTTGCCCCGGTAGAGCGTGTCTCCGCAGTCCGCCGGCCCGCCGACGAGGCGGTTGCCGCAGACGCGATGAGCGCGATCAGCAAGCCGGACGCGGGTGACGATGCTCCGGTAGATGCCGATCGCGTGGCCGCCATCCGCTCTGCGATCGAGGCTGGCACCTATCGGCTCGCCCCGGACGAAATAGCCGAGGGCATTATCGGCTGCGGTCTGTTCAAGTCCTCAGGCGAATAGGGGCGGCAAGGATATGAACACGCGCACCGCCTTGCGGCAAATGCTTGCCCTGCTCGAAGGCGAACGGCAGGCCCTTGCCGCCCTCGACATCGAACGCATCACCACATGTTCGAACGGCAAGATGGAGCTGTGCGACCAGCTGGAAAGGGTGCGCCCGGAAGAGCTCGACGAGGAATGCCTCGGCCTGCTCGACGCGGTGCGCCGCCTGAACACGATCAACCGCCGTCTGCGCAACCTGATCGCCAGCAATGTGCAGTCGCGGCTCGATTCGATGGCCGGTGCGGCGGGCACCTATAATCGATCCGGCCCGGCATCGGTGGCGCACACGTTCTGAACGCCGTTCCGGCAAAATTCATATTCTGGCACGCTTATTGCTTTTGATCCCGGGATAGCAATTCCCCGGGAGGTCGAGTGCCCACCGCCAGTCCAGTACCAGCCGCGTCGCCTGCGCCTGTACCCGTCACGAGGGAGGACGTGCGCGCGTCCATCGCGCGTGCCTCGCAGAGCACGGGGGTCGACTTCGACTACCTGCTGGCCCAGGCGAAGCTCGAATCCGGGCTCGATCCCGATGCCAAGGCGCGCACCTCCAGCGCCACCGGCCTCTACCAGTTCATCGATTCCACGTGGCTGCGCACGATCGACCGCCACGGCTCCAAATACGGCTATAGCTGGGCGAGCGAGCAGATCGCACCCGGCGGCAGCGTCGCCCATCGCGGCACGCGCGACCAGCTCCTCTCGCTGCGCTACGATGCCGATGCTTCCGCGCTGATGGCGGCCGAGCTCGCGCGCGACAATTCCGACGGTCTGCGCGGCTTCCTCGACCGCGATCCCGAACCGGCGGAACTCTACCTCGCGCATTTTCTGGGCCTGGGCGGCGCGCAGAAATTTCTCGGGGCCTACCGGACCGATGCCGGCCAGTCCGCCGCCGCACTGATGCCCAAGGCGGCCAGCGCCAACCGGCCGATCTTCTACGATAACGGCCGGGCGCGCTCGGTCGCCGAGGTGATGAGCCTGATGCAGACCAAGGTCGCCAATGCGATGGAGCAGGGCGGGGCGATGCCGTTCGCCCCCGGAGGCCCGGTCGTGATGGGGGCAGGCGCCGGGGGGCTCGGCGCGGAATTCGCGCAGGCCCGCTACGCCAGCACCGCGATGATGCCGGGCCGCACCACGCGCGCCGCTTCGGCAGGCGGACCCGCCACCCCGCAAACGCGGCCTTCGATGGCGGAGACGCTGCGCGCCACCTTCGCCGGGGCGGACGGGACCGATGTCGGTAGCCGTGCCCGCGCGCGGATCGATGCCGCCTATGGCAAATTCGAGGCGTTCGGCCTGTGAAGCTGCCCGCCTTCGTCTCGCCCGCGCTCGCGCTGCCCACCGGGATCCTCGCGATCATCGTCCTGATGGTCCTGCCGATCCCGGCGCTGATGCTCGACCTGTTCTTCGTGCTCAATATCGCGCTGTCGGTCTCGATCCTGATGGCCGCGATGAATGCGCAGAAACCGCTCGACTTCTCGTCCTTCCCCTCGGTCCTGCTGTTCGCCACGCTGATGCGCCTTGCATTGAACGTCGCCTCGACCCGCATCGTGCTCCTCAACGGGCACGAGGGCGGCGATGCGGCGGGGAAGGTGATCGAGGCGTTCGGCGCCTTCCTGATCGGCGGCAATTTCGCGGTCGGCCTGATCGTGTTCATCATCCTGACGATCATCAACATGGTCGTCGTGACCAAGGGCGCGGGCCGCGTGTCCGAAGTGACCGCGCGCTTCACGCTGGATGCATTGCCCGGCAAGCAGATGGCGATCGACGCCGATCTTGCCGCCGGGCTGCTGACCGCGGACGAGGCCAAGGCCCGCCGCCGCGAGATCGCGACCGAGGCCGATTTCTACGGGTCGATGGATGGTGCCAGCAAGTTCGTGAAGGGCGATGCGATCGCCGCGCTGCTGATCCTGATCGTCAACGTGCTCGCCGGGCTGGTGCTCGGCATGGCGAGCCACGGCCTTTCGGCAGGCGAAGCGGGCGCGATGTACGTCACGCTGGCGGTGGGCGATGCGCTGGTCGCCTCGATCCCGGCGCTGCTTCTGTCGATCGCCGCTGCCGTGATCGTCACCCGCGTCTCCGACACGCGCGACCTGACCGGCCAGATCGGCGGGCAGCTGGCGGATTCCAAGATCTGGCTGCCGGTCGGCTGTATCCTCGGCGCGATCGGCTGCATTCCGGCAATGCCGCAGATGATATTCCTGCCGCTGGCTGCGGGCGCCCTGCTGCTGTGGCGCGCGCTGCGCAAACGCGAGCTGGCGGCCGCGGTCTTCGTGCCCGAGCCGGAGGAAAAGCCCGATCCCTCGCGCATCACGATCGGGGAAGTGTCCGACCAGACGCTGGTGACGATCCAGCTCGGCTACGGGCTCGTCCAGCTGGCCGACGACAGGAACGGCGCGCCGCTGGTCGCCCGCCTGACCGGCCTGCGCAAGCAGATGTGCCAGTCCTTCGGCTTCGTGATCCCGCAGTTCCGCATTGCCGACAGCTTCGACATCGCGCCCGACGAATACCGCATCATGCTCGGCGGGGCGCCGGTCGGGTCGGGCACGCTGCGCAGCGGGCGGCTGCTCGCGATCGACACCGGCGAGGTGCTCGACGGGCAGGTGCTGCGGGGCGAGCCGACCAAGGACCCCAGCTTCGGGTGCGATGCCAAGTGGATCGACGCGGGTTCGCGCGATCTCGCGGTGGCCGAAGGCTATCTGGTGGTCGATCCCGAAAGCGTCATCGCGACGCAGGTCCACCAGCTGCTGGCGGGCCGCGCGGCGGAGCTGCTGGGGCCGGACCAGGTGCGCGAACTGCTCGACCTGCTGCGCGAACGCCATGCCCAGCTCATCGAGACGATCACGCCGCAGCCGCTCTCGCTCGCCGCGATCACCGCCGTGCTCAAGGCCCTGCTGGCCGATGGCATCTCGCTGACCCACTCGGTGCGCGTCTTCTCCAGCCTGTCGCAGGCGGCGCAGCGCACGGGCGACCCGGCACAGATCGTCGAGCTGATGCGGGCCGACCTCGGCACGATGCTGGTCGGCACCATCTGCGGCCCGAACGAACGGCTGCCCGTCGTCACGCTGGCCGCCCAACTCGAAGAGATGGTCGTGGGCGGAATGCAGGATCCGACCACGGGCGAGATCGTGATCGAGCCCGATCTGGCGCGCTCCATCGGGGAACGCATCTCGGCCCTGCTGCGCGAGCGGCCGCCGGGCGCGATCACGCCCGCGCTGGTCGTCCAGCCGCGTGCCCGCCGCGCTCTGGCGGGCCTGCTGAAGCTGCGCGCGCCCGGCATGCTCGTCCTGTCGATCAACGAACTGCCTGCGGCCCAGCCGATCGAGGTGGTCGCGGTGATCGGTGACGAGGCCGAACAGCAGGCAGAGCGGCACCAGCCGCAGCTTCCGCCGCCCGAACACCCGTCGCAGTTGCAACCCGCCGAGGCGCTTGCCGCATGAAGCACGACCAGACCCTTTTCGCCGCCCGCCGGGCCTATGGCTCCACCATTCAGGACAAGGTGACCCAGTTCCTGCCGCTCGTGCGCAAGCTCGCGTGGTATTATCAGGGGCATGGCAGCACCACGGTCGATATCGACGACCTGATGCAGGCGGGGATGATGGCCCTGACCGAAGCGGCCCAGCGGCACGACCGGCCGAGCGACGATGGCTTTGCCGCCTACGCCAAGATGCGCGTGCGCGGCGCGATGGTCGATCTGCTGCGCGGCCAGTCGCACCGCCCCCGCAGCGCGGCCGGCTGGACGCGCAAGCGCGACGTGGCGGAGCAGGCCCTGCGAACCGAGCTGGGCCGCGCGCCCAGTGCCGCCGAAATGGCGCGGGCGATGGAAATGCCGCTCGACCGGTACGAGGCGATGCGCTTCGCGGCCTCGACCAGTGCGACCTCGATCGAGGAATGCTATTCGGACAGCGACGGCGCCTTCGGCGACCACCGACCCGATCCCGAGCAGACCCTGCTGGCGAGCGAGGATACCTCGGTGCTGAGCGGTGCCATCGCTGCCTTGCCGGAACGGCTGCAACTGGTCCTGAAACTCTATTTCGTCGAGGAACTGAACCTCAACGAAATCGCGGCGGTCCTCGGCGTCAGCGTGCCGCGCGTGCACCAGCTCAAGGCCGATGCGCTCAAGAAGGCGCGGGTCGCGATGGTGGGGCAGACGGCCTAGCGGGCGGGCCGGGGCACGGCGAAGGTTGCACTGCAACATGCCCTGCCTCTATGGCATGGGGCATGGCATCAGCCGCATCAGGTTCAGGCGACCTCGCACCCCCGCCACCCTTGGGTGAAATCGCGCGGCTTGCGCTGTTTCTCGACTTCGACGGAACGCTGGTCGATCTCGCGGCCACGCCCGACGGCATCGACGTGCCCGATCATCTGGCCGCCGCGCTCGAACGCAAGGCCGCCCAACTGGACGGGCGGCTGGCGGTCGTGACCGGCCGCTTCATCGACGATATTCGCGGGCACCTGCCCGAATGCTCCGTGGTGATGAGCGGATCGCACGGGGCCGAGGTCACGAGCCCCGACGGTTCCCCGGTTGCCGAGCGCGAAGTGCCCCGTGTCTCCGACGATGTTATCGCCGAGACGCGCAACTTCGCGGGCAGCGTGCCCGGTCTCGTGGTCGAGAAAAAGGCGCTCGGCGTCGGCATGCACTACCGCGAATGTCCGGACCGCGCGGATGATATCCTCTCCTTCGCGCGCGACCTGGCGGCGCGGCACGGGCTGCATCTGCGCGAGGGCAAGATGCTTGCCGAGCTGACCACGACCGATGCCAACAAGGGCGACGGCGTGCGCCATATCATGCGCAACGCGCCTTTCGCGGGCGCGACGCCCGTGTTCGTCGGCGACGACCTGACCGACGAGGACGGTTTCGCCGCAGTGGAAGATCTCGGCGGCTTCGGCGTGCTCGTGGGGGAGATGCGGGAAACAAAAGCCCGCTATCGCTTGTTCGATGTCGAAGCGGTTCATCAATGGCTGGAGTTGGAATGACGCAAACCCCCCGTAGCTCTCTCGAACTCTGGCCGGTTGGCAATTGTCAGGTCACCGGCCTGATCGACGAAGCGGGCGGTCTCGTCTGGGGGTGCGTGCCCCGTGTCGATGGCGATCCGGTGTTCTGTTCGCTGATGAACGGCGACAACCAGGACACGGGCGTGTGGCGGATCGAGCTGGAGGATTTCGCCTTCGCCACGCAGGAATATCTGCGCAACACGCCGATCCTGAAGACCCGGCTGGAAGCGAAGGACGGCAGTGCGGTCGAGATCATCGACTTCGCGCCGCGCTTCCGCAGCTCGGGCCGGATGTATCGCCCGGTCGCGTTCGTGCGGATCGTACGCCCGGTCGCGGGCACGCCGCGGATCACGGTCAATTGCACGCCGATGAAGAACTATGGCGAGGCGCCGGCCGCGACCACCAACGGAACCAACCACATCCGCTATCTCGTCGGCCAGCAGGCGCTGCGCCTGACGACCGATGCGGCGGTCGGCTATGTCCAGGAGAAGCGCACCTTCCGGGTCGAGAGCGACCTGCACTTCTTCCTCGGCCCGGACGAGCCGTTCGGCGGCAATGTCGGCCACGAGCTGGAGACGATGCTCGAGCTGACCGACCATTACTGGCGGCACTGGGTGCGTGGGCTTGCGACGCCGATGGAATGGCAGGACGCGGTAATCCGAGCGGCGATCACGCTGAAGATCTGCCAGCACGAGGAAACCGGCGCGATCGTGGCAGCGCTGACGACCTCGATACCCGAAGCGCCCGGGAGCGAGCGCAACTGGGACTATCGCTACTGCTGGATCCGCGATGCCTATTACACCGTCCAGGCGCTGAACCGGCTGGGCGCGCTCGACGTGCTGGAAAAGTATCTCTCCTACCTGCGCAATATCGTCGACAACGCGAAGGGCGGGGCGGTGCAACCGCTCTATTCGGTGATGGGCGAGCCCGAACTGACCGAGAGTTTTGCCGAAAACCTCGCTGGCTATCGCGGCATGGGCCCGGTGCGAAAGGGCAATGCGGCCTTCAGCCAGGTCCAGCACGACGCCTATGGCCAGATCGTGCTGCCCACCGTGCAGGCCTTCTTCGACCAGCGGCTGTACCGCATCGCCGGGGAAGACGATTTCGACAGCCTAGAGAAGGTCGGCGAGATGGCGTGGAAGATGCACGACCAGCCCGATGCAGGCCTGTGGGAGTTCCGCACCCGGCAGGAGGTCCACACCTATTCGGTCCTCATGAGCTGGGCGGCGTGCGGCCGCATCGCCACCGTCGCGGAGCGGCTGGGCAAGATGGACAAGTTCGCCTTCTGGCGGGACCGGGCGGCGATCATCCGCGCCCGGATCGAGGACGAGGCTTGGCACGAAGAAGGCCAGCACTATGCCTCCGCGCTCGGCGGCAGCAACCTCGACGCGAGCCTTCTCCAGATGATCGATCTGGGTTTCCTCAAGCCCGAGGACGAGCGTTTCCAGAAGACCTTCGCCGCGATCGAGAAAGGTCTGCGGCGCGGCGAACACATGCTGCGCTACGATGCCGAGGACGATTTCGGCCTGCCCGAGACCGCGTTCAACATCTGCACCTTCTGGCTGATGGAAGCGCTGCACCTCGCCGGGCGCGAACAGGAGGCGCGCAACCTGTTCGAGACCATGCTGTCGCACCGTACGAGGTCGGGCCTGCTGTCCGAAGACCTCGATTTTAACAATGGCGAACTCTGGGGCAATTTCCCCCAGACGTACTCTTTGGTGGGTATCATCAACTGCGCCACGCTGCTGTCCCAACCCTGGAGTGTCATCCGATGAGCCGACTGATCGTCGTATCGAACCGCGTTTCCGTGCCCAAGGCCCGCGGGGCCGCCGGATCTCAGGGCGGTCTGGCGGTGGCGCTCGGCTCTGCGCTCAAGGAACGGCGCGGAATCTGGTTCGGCTGGTCGGGCAAGGAAACCGACACCTTCACCGGCGACCTCAACATGCAGAAGAACGATGGCGTCACCACCGCCACGATCGATCTGGAATCGCAGGACGTCGACGAATATTACAACGGCTACGCCAACCGCACGCTGTGGCCGCTGTTCCACTACCGCGTGGACCTGGCCGAATACGAAAGCGGCTTCGGCAAGGGCTACGAGCGGGTCAACCAGCGCTTTGCCGACAGCCTCGGCCCGCTGATCGATCCCGAAGACATGGTCTGGGTGCACGACTATCACCTGATGCCGCTCGGCAGCCGGCTGCGCGAACGCGGCAACAAGAACCGGATCGGCTTCTTCCTCCACATCCCGTGGCCGCCGCGCAATCTGCTGGTCGCGCTGCCGTTCCACGAACGGCTGGTGCTGACCATGCTCGACTACGACCTGATCGGTTTCCAGGACGAGGAATCGGTCGACAGCTTCCTCGGCTATTGCCGCAAGGAACTGCAGGCCGACGTCTCCGACGATGGCACCGTCACCTACGACGGACGCTCGGTGAAGGTCGCCGCCTTTCCCATCGGGCTCGACTACGACGAATTCCTCGAAGGGGGGCAGACCGGCGCCGCGCGGCAGGCGGAGCAGCGCATGCGCTCCAGCTCGCGGCACCGCAAGGTCATCATCGGGGTCGACCGGCTCGACTATTCGAAGGGCCTGCCCGAACGCTTCGATGCGCTGGGCCGCTTCTTCGACACCTATCCCGACCGGGTGAAAGAGACGCTCTACGTCCAGATCGCGCCGCCTTCGCGGCAGGACGTCGCGACCTACCAGCGCATCCGCAACACGCTCGAACAGAAGGCGGGCCAGATCAATGGAGAGCGTTCGGAGGTCGACATGGTGCCTATCCGCTACGTCAACCGCGGCTATTCCCGGCAGGAGCTGTTCGGTATCTACCGCTCGGCCCATGTCGGGCTGGTCACGCCGCTGCGCGACGGAATGAACCTGGTGGCGAAGGAATATGTCGCCGCGCAGGACCCCGAAGACCCCGGCGTGCTCGTCCTTTCGCGCTTTGCGGGCGCGGCCGAGCAGCTGACCGATGCGGTGCTGATCAATCCCTACAGCATGGAAGAAACCAGCGAGGCGATTCGCGAGGCGATCGACATGCCGCTGGACGAGCGCAAGGCGCGGTGGGAAAAGCTGAACGAGGTGATCAGGACCGCCAATGTCGAACAGTGGCGCGCCGATTTCGTCGAAGCGTTGAGCGCCTGACGCCCTAGCGGGCTGCAAGCTCGCGCGTGCCGTCGCCCGCCAGCCGCACCAGCACCCAGATGATCAGCGGAACGAACACGAAGCTGAGCACGACCTTGGCGATCGCCTGCCCGATCAGCAGCGGCACGATGTCGAACTGGCCGTAGAAGGCGACGGTGATGAAGATCAGCGTGTCGACCGCCTGGCTGATCGCCGAGGCGAAGCCGCCGCGCAGCATCATCCAGAAGCCCCCGCCATTTCCGCGCCCTTCCGTGTTCTGGCCGCGGAGCCGTTCGAACAGCCACACGTTGAGGAACAGCGACACGCCATAGGCGATCGGCCCGGCGATCATGATCCGCCCGGTCTGGCTCAGCACGGTTTCGAACGCAGCGAGGTTTTCGACCGGCATCTGCGGGCTGGGCGGCAGGGCCAGCACGACCTGAATCAGCAGGATCGACAGGCCGAGCGGCGCGAAGCCCCACAGGACCAGCCGGTTGGCGATGGCGCTGCCGTAAACCTGCGCGATGGCGCTGGAGATCGCGACCAGCATCAGGAAGGCGAAGATGCCCGATTCGACCGCAAGGGTCGTGAAACCGAGCGGGAGGGCGATCTGCTTGAAGCCGAGCACGCCTGCCAGCACCGTCATGCCGCCATAGAGCAGAGCGAAGACGAACAGCGGGCGGGGAAGTGCGGGCGGAGGGGCCGTACGGGTCTGATCCATCGCCAAGGGCTTATGATCGCTTGGCGAAAAAGGGAAGATGCCGGGAACCGATTTGCCCGACTGCGAATTGACTACCCTTCGCGAAAAGGCGAAGGGGCGATCTCCTCCCGCAGACGACCCGAAAGCCATCTATGCCGCCAGTGCTTGCCAGCCTGCTTGGGATCGTCGCGATCCTTGCCTTCGCCTTTCTGCTATCCAATGCCAAGCGGCATATCCGCCTGCGGGTCGTCGCATCGGCTTTCGCGTTGCAGGCGCTACTGGCCTTCCTCATTCTGCGTACCTCGGGCGGGCGGCTGGTCATCCGCGAGATGAGCAACGGCGTTGCCGCGTTGCTCTCTTACGCGGATGCCGGCACCGCCTTCCTGTTCGGGGCGGACAATCCGCTGGAAAACACTTTCGCGCTGGGCGCGCTGCCGGTGATCGTGTTCTTCGCCGCGCTCGTCTCGATCCTCTACCATCTCGGCATCATGCAGCTGGTCGTACGCTGGCTGGGCGGGGCGATCGGCTTCCTCACCGGCATCAGCAAGGTCGAATCACTGGGGGCGGCTGCCAACATCTTTGTCGGCCAGTCGGAAAGCCCGCTGGTCGTGCGGCCCTATCTCGCCGCGCTCGCGCCCAGCCGCCTGTTCACGCTGATGACCGTCGGCATGGCGGGCGTCGCGGGGACGATCCTCGCGGCCTACGCGGGCCTTCTGGGCAACGAGTACCTGCCCTTCCTGCTCGCCGCGGCCTTCATGTCCGCGCCCGGCGGCATCCTGATGGCGAAGATCATCATGCCCGACGTGGGGGCGGCCGCGCCCCCGGCGGCGGGGGTGCTGGCCCTGCCG